>NZ_CP117445.1:5542500-6237476 GCF_030687715.1 Pseudomonas sp. FP2196 | reverse complement strand
GCACTGCTGCCAAAGTTCCACTGACACGGATATCCCCTAAGTTGAAAGCCGGTGAGGCAAAAACAAGCGGCCATTGTAGCGGCGAGCCGTCCACTTATCCACATGCAGGTTGCGCGGTGACCATGATTTATCAATGCGTTAACCGGGAAAAAGGCGACCAACGGTGTGTGCATAAGCTCTGTGGATAACCGCAGTTAAGGGCACTGGACAAGTGAGGGCGAAACTCGGTGGATAACCTGCCTGTGGATAACCATCCTTTCCACACACAGGTTATCCGACAGCGCAGCACAGGCTGATCACGGTTTTCCACTGTAGTTGTCATTCTCTGTACACCATGTGGAATATGGCCTTGTGGCACTTATCCACAGACGAATGCCGCCCTAGCTTTTATAAGCTTTACAGAAAAGCTTTAAATAATTCCCTTCTTTATTTTTATGTATGGCGAACAGGCTTTCAGCCAAAGAGGCCACCGAGATCTATTTATAAGGAAACGTTGGTTGGAAATTGACCTGAAGGCTTGCTTTCTCTAGAATCCCCGGTCTCTTAAAACGGGGGCCATTCCGGCCCGTTGTGGACGAACCAGGTAACACGACATGAAACGTACTTTCCAACCAAGCACTATCAAACGCGCTCGTACCCACGGTTTCCGTGCTCGCATGGCTACCAAGAACGGCCGCGCAGTCCTGTCGCGTCGTCGCGCCAAAGGTCGTGCGCGTCTGGCAGTTTGATAATCCGGTACTGGAGGTGAGTCAGGACTTCAGTCGGGAAAAGCGTCTGCTTACCCCCCGGCATTTCAAGGCAGTCTTTGACTCCCCTACCGGCAAGGTTCCGGGGAAAAATCTCCTGCTCCTTGCACGCAACAACGATCTTGATCACCCCCGTCTCGGGCTGGTTATCGGGAAAAAGAGCGTAAAGCTCTCCGTTGAGCGCAATCGCCTCAAACGTCTGATGCGCGAATCGTTCCGTCTGCACCAGGATTCACTGGTCGGCTGGGACATCGTTATCGTCGCGCGCAAAGGTTTGGGTGATGTAGAAAACCCCGAATTGATTCAGCATTTCGGCAAGCTCTGGAAGCGTCTGGCCCGTAACAAGCCAGTTCCAGCAGTCAACACCGAAACTGTAGGGGTAGACAGTCCTGATGCGTAAACTGGCCCTCGTTCCGATCCAGTTTTATCGCTACGCCATTAGTCCTTTGATGGCCAGTCACTGTCGTTTCTACCCCAGTTGTTCCTGCTACGCGTATGAAGCCATTGAAAATCATGGCCTTCTGCGCGGTGGCTGGCTGACCTTTCGTCGTTTAGGTCGCTGTCATCCGTGGAATCCCGGTGGTTATGACCCGGTTCCACCTATCCCTACCTCCCGTTCTTCTTCGATGGCCGAGTAATCATGGATATCAAACGCACGATCCTGATCGTCGCCCTGGCAATCGTGTCCTACGTTATGGTTCTTAAATGGAACCAGGACTATGGCCAGGCTGCCCTGCCGACTCAGAATGTTGCTTCCAGTACGACTACATCCGGTTTGCCGGACACCGCCACTGGCAATACTGCTGCCGCCAGTGACGATATTCCGCGCGCCGCTAGCGATACCAGTGCACCTGCCGAAACACCGGTAGCTGCCAGCAAGGATCTGATCCAGATCAAAACCGACGTGCTCGATCTCGCGATCGATCCACAAGGTGGTGACGTTGCTCAACTGACCTTGCCTCTGTATCCACGTCGTCAGGATCGTCCGGACGTTCCGTTCCAGCTGTTCGATAACGGCGGCGAGCGTGTTTATCTGGCGCAAAGCGGTCTGATCGGCACCAACGGCCCGGACGCAAATCCGGCAGGTCGCCCGGTTTACTCCGCGGAGAAGAAGACTTATCAACTGGCTGACGGTCAGGACCAACTGGTCGTCGACCTGAAGTTCAGCAAGGACGGCGTCAATTACATCAAGCGTTTCACAGTGAAACGCGGCCTGTATGACGTGACCGTTTCCTACATTGTGGATAACCAGAGCGCTCAGCCCTGGAATGGCGCAATGTTTGCCCAGTTGAAGCGCGACGACAGCGGCGATCCTTCGTCCACAACTGCTACCGGCACCGCGACTTATCTGGGCGCTGCCCTGTGGACAAGTTCTGAGCCGTACAAGAAAGTGTCCATGAAGGACATGGACAAGGCCCAACTCAAAGAAACCGTCACCGGTGGTTGGGTAGCCTGGCTGCAACACTACTTCGTGACTGCATGGATTCCGGCCAAGGGCGAAAACAACATCGTCCAGACCCGTAAAGACAGCAAAGGCAACTACATCATCGGTTACACCGGTCCTACCATGACCGCTGCACCGGGTGCCAAAGTTGAAACCAGCGCTGTCCTCTACGCCGGTCCGAAAAGCCAGGCTGTGCTGAAAGAGTTGTCCCCAGGTCTGGAACTGACCGTCGACTACGGCATTCTGTGGTTCATTGCCCAGCCAATCTTCTGGCTGCTGCAACATATCCACGCCATTGTCGGTAACTGGGGCTGGTCGATCATCTTCCTGACCATGCTGATCAAGGGTATTTTCTTCCCTCTGTCGGCTGCCAGCTACAAATCGATGGCGCGCATGCGTGCCGTTGCACCGAAACTGGCTGCACTGAAAGAGCAACATGGTGATGACCGGCAGAAAATGTCGCAAGCCATGATGGAGCTGTACAAGAAAGAGAAGATCAATCCGCTGGGCGGCTGCTTGCCGATCCTCGTGCAGATGCCGGTTTTCCTTTCGCTGTACTGGGTGCTGCTGGAAAGCGTGGAAATGCGCCAGGCGCCATTCATGCTGTGGATCACAGACTTGTCGATCAAGGATCCGTTCTTCATTCTGCCGATCATCATGGGTGCAACCATGTTCATCCAGCAGCAGTTGAACCCGACTCCTCCGGATCCGATGCAGGCGAAGGTCATGAAAATGATGCCAATCATCTTCACCTTCTTCTTCCTGTGGTTCCCTGCTGGTCTGGTGCTGTACTGGGTTGTGAACAACTGCCTGTCGATTGCACAACAGTGGTACATCACGCGTAAGATCGAAGCGGCGACGAAAAAAGCCGAGGCGTAACTTGCACTGTGGATAACACCACTCAAAACGCCCCCTAGTGGGGCGTTTTGCTATCTGCCACTTTTGTCTGGATTCCGGTTTATGAGCGCACCTCGTGAAACCATCGCAGCTGTCGCCACCGCCCAAGGTCGCGGCGGTGTGGGCATCGTCCGCATCTCGGGACCGTTGGCCAGTGTTGCGGCCAAAGCCATCGCCGGCCGTGAACTGAAACCACGCTATGCCCATTACGGGCCTTTTTTCAGTGACGACCAGCAGGTGCTCGACGAAGGTCTGGCGCTGTACTTCCCGGGCCCGAACTCATTCACCGGTGAAGACGTGCTGGAATTGCAGGGCCACGGTGGTCCGATCGTTCTGGACATGTTGCTCAAGCGTTGTCTGGAACTGGGCTGCCGTTTGGCACGACCGGGCGAGTTCAGCGAGCGCGCCTTCCTCAATGACAAACTCGACCTGGCGCAGGCCGAGGCAATTGCCGACTTGATCGAAGCAAGTTCTGCACAGGCCGCGCGAAACGCCCTGCGTTCTTTGCAGGGGGCGTTTTCCCAGCGTGTGCATAACCTCACCGAACAATTGATCGCCCTGCGCATCTACGTCGAAGCGGCCATCGACTTCCCGGAGGAAGAAATCGACTTCCTCGCCGATGGCCATGTGTTGAGCATGCTCGACAAGGTGCGCGATGAATTATCCACAGTGCTGCGCGAGGCCGGGCAGGGGGCTTTGCTGCGCGATGGCATGACGGTGGTCATTGCCGGTCGACCGAATGCTGGCAAGTCCAGCCTGTTGAATGCGCTGGCCGGGCGCGAAGCGGCGATTGTCACCGAGATCGCCGGCACCACTCGCGACATCCTGCGCGAACATATCCACATCGACGGCATGCCACTGCACGTTGTCGATACCGCCGGTCTGCGCGACACCGATGATCAGGTCGAAAAGATCGGCGTCGAGCGGGCACTGAAAGCCATCGGTGAAGCGGATCGAGTGTTGCTGGTCGTCGATGCGTCCGCGCCAGAAGCGTTTGACCCGTTCGCCTTGTGGCCGGAGTTTCTTGAAGTGCGCCCGGATCCGGCGAAAGTCACCTTGATTCGTAACAAAGCTGATCTTACGGGCGAGGCCATTGCCCTGGAAGTCAGCGATGACGGCCACGTGACCATCAGCCTCAGCGCCAAATCGGCAGGTGAAGGACTGGAACTGCTGCGTGATCACCTCAAGGCCTGCATGGGTTACGAGCAAACCTCTGAAAGCAGTTTCAGTGCTCGTCGCCGGCATCTGGAAGCCTTGCGCCACGCCAGTGCGGCTCTGGAACACGGTCGCGCGCAGCTGACTCTGGCGGGGGCTGGTGAGCTTCTGGCCGAAGATCTGCGCCAGGCGCAGCACTCTCTGGGTGAAATCACCGGTGCTTTCAGCTCCGATGATCTACTGGGAAGGATCTTTTCCAGCTTCTGCATCGGTAAATAATCCGCCGGCGCATTCAAACGGGCCCGTTCGTGGCCCGTTTTTGTTTCTGCTTTCTGAATATCAGCCTCAAGTGCCCGACTGATTCTCCAGGTCGAGCGGTTTTTCCGTGCCCGGAATTCATCCGATCATCGATTTTCTGTGGATTAAGCCCTGTGAATAACTGCCACTGAGGTCAGTTGATAACAGGGCCTGAAAACTGGATATAAACCCCTCTGTGGATAACCACCCCTTTCATCCACAGGCTTACAGCGGTTATCCAAGGGCCTCATTGGCACATGAACACAGGGTTTTGAATCTCTGTACATATTGAATATAAAGGTCTGTAGAGATCTATCCACAGAAATGCCGGGCAGTAAGAATAAGCATAAAAACAAAGATTCTATAAATTTCTTTCTTTTTTATTTTTTTAACCGCGAGTTCTCCACAGCTGGTTAAATTTTGTGCAAAGGGTTCTTTAGGAAGGGCGAAGTCCCTATACTTGGCGACCAGGTTCAGAAACCTGATCTCAAACTATTCCTGAATTACCTACTTAAGCAGGCACGAGGTGCGTGGTGGATTTCCCTTCCCGTTTTGAAGTGATCGTCATCGGCGGCGGTCATGCCGGTACCGAGGCAGCACTGGCCTCAGCACGTATGGGGGCAAAAACCCTGTTGCTGACGCATAACGTGGAAACCCTCGGTGCCATGAGTTGCAACCCGGCCATCGGTGGCATTGGTAAAAGCCATCTGGTCAAGGAAATCGATGCCCTCGGCGGCGCGATGGCCATGGCTACCGATAAGGGCGGCATCCAGTTTCGCGTGTTGAACAGCCGCAAAGGCCCGGCCGTGCGTGCAACCCGTGCACAAGCCGACCGCATTCTTTACAAAGCCGCTGTCCGCGAAATTCTGGAAAACCAGCCGAACCTGTGGATATTTCAACAGGCTGCTGACGACCTGATCGTCGAGCAGGAACAAGTGCGCGGTGTCGTTACGCAAATGGGTCTGCGTTTCTTCGCCGATTCCGTGGTGTTGACCACTGGTACGTTCCTCGGCGGACTTATCCACATCGGTTTGCAGAATTTTTCCGGTGGCCGCGCCGGTGATCCACCGTCGATTGCCCTGGCTCACCGTTTGCGTGAAATGCCACTGCGTGTCGGTCGTTTGAAAACCGGTACGCCACCGCGTATCGACGGCAAGTCTGTGGATTTCTCGGTGATGACCGAGCAGCCAGGGGATACGCCGATCCCGGTGATGTCGTTCATGGGCAACAAAGAACAGCATCCACGCCAGGTCAGTTGCTGGATTACCCACACCAACGCCCGTACTCACGAAATCATCGCGGCTAACCTCGATCGTTCGCCGATGTATTCCGCTGCCGGCGAGATCGAAGGCATTGGCCCGCGTTATTGCCCGTCGATCGAAGACAAGATTCACCGCTTTGCCGACAAGGAAAGCCATCAGGTGTTTATCGAACCGGAAGGTTTGACCACCCATGAGCTGTATCCGAACGGGATATCCACAAGCTTGCCGTTCGACGTGCAATTGCAGATCGTGCAATCGATCCGCGGCATGGAAAACGCGCACATCGTGCGTCCGGGTTATGCGATCGAGTACGACTACTTCGATCCGCGCGACCTGAAGTACAGCCTGGAAACCAAAGTCATTGGCGGTCTGTTCTTCGCCGGGCAAATCAATGGCACCACCGGTTACGAAGAAGCCGGTGCCCAGGGGTTGCTCGCCGGAGCCAACGCCGCATTGCGCGCGAAGGGCAAAGAAGCCTGGTGTCCGCGTCGTGATGAAGCGTACATCGGTGTATTGGTCGACGACCTGATCACCCTCGGTACCCAAGAGCCGTACCGAATGTTCACTTCCCGTGCCGAGTACCGCCTGATCCTGCGCGAGGACAACGCCGACCTGCGTCTGACTGAAAAAGGTCGTGAACTGGGTCTGGTCGATGACGCGCGTTGGGCGGCCTTCTGCAAGAAACGCGAAAGCATCGAACTTGAAGAGCAACGCCTGAAAAGCACCTGGGTTCGCCCGGGCACGCAACAGGGCGATGCGATTGCGGAAAAATTCGGCACTCCGCTGACCCACGAATACAACTTGCTCAACCTCTTGAGTCGTCCGGAAATCGACTACGCTGGTCTGGTCGAAGTGACCGGCAACGGCGCCGAAGATCCACAGGTCGCCGAACAGGTTGAGATCAAGACCAAATACGCCGGCTACATCGACCGTCAACAGGACGAAATCGCCCGTCTGCGCGCCAGTGAAGACACGAAACTGCCTGTGGATATCGATTACACCAACATTTCCGGTCTTTCCAAGGAGATCCAGAGCAAGCTCGGCGCAACGCGTCCAGAGACGCTGGGCCAGGCTTCGCGGATCCCGGGTGTGACCCCGGCAGCGATTTCGCTGTTGATGATTCATTTGAAAAAACGCGGCGCGGGCCGTCAGTTGGAGCAAAGCGCTTGAGTTCTAAGGTCACTTCGCAACACGCCGAAGAGTTATCCACAGGAGCCCGCGAGCTCGGTGTCAATCTCACTGAAACCCAGCATGAATTGCTGCTGGGTTATCTGGCCCTGTTGATCAAATGGAACCAGGCCTACAACCTGACAGCGGTTCGTGATCCTGACGAGATGGTCTCGCGTCATCTGCTCGATAGTCTGAGTGTGATGTCGTTCATCCAAAACGGTCGCTGGCTCGATGTGGGCAGCGGCGGCGGCATGCCGGGGATCCCGTTGGCGATCCTGTATCCGGACTCGCAAGTGACCTGTCTGGACAGCAATGGCAAGAAAACCCGCTTCCTGACCCAGGTCAAACTCGAACTCAAACTGGATAACCTGCAAGTTATCCACAGTCGCGTCGAAGCGTTTCAGCCTGCCCAGCCATTCAACGGGATCATTTCCCGGGCGTTCAGCAGCATGGAGAACTTCACCAACTGGACTCGCCATCTGGGCGATGCCGATACGCGCTGGCTGGCAATGAAGGGCGTTCATCCGGCCGATGAGCTGGTAGCATTGCCGGCAGACTTCAAACTTGATAGCGAACACGCCCTGGCCGTACCCGGTTGCCAAGGCCAACGCCATCTGCTGATACTGCGCCGCACGGCATGATTGGGAACACAAGCAAGAATGGCTAAGGTATTCGCGATAGCGAACCAGAAGGGTGGTGTGGGCAAGACCACCACCTGCATCAACCTCGCAGCATCCCTGGTCGCGACCAAGCGCCGGGTGCTGTTGATCGATCTCGATCCACAGGGCAACGCCACCATGGGTAGCGGTGTGGATAAACATGGCCTGGAAAACTCGGTCTACGACCTGCTGATCGGCGAATGTGATCTGGCTCAGGCCATGCATTATTCCGAGCATGGCGGTTATCAATTGCTGCCGGCCAACCGCGACTTGACGGCCGCCGAAGTGGTTCTGCTGGAAATGCAGATGAAGGAAAGCCGTCTGCGCAGCGCTCTGGCGCCGATCCGGGAAAATTACGATTACATTCTGATCGACTGCCCGCCTTCGCTGTCGATGCTCACGCTGAACGCATTGGTGGCTGCCGATGGGGTGATTATCCCCATGCAGTGCGAGTACTTTGCGCTGGAAGGTTTGAGCGACCTTGTGGATAACATCAAGCGCATCGCCGAACTGTTGAACCCGAACCTGAAAGTCGAAGGTTTGCTGCGGACGATGTATGACCCGCGACTGAGCCTGATGAACGACGTTTCGGCCCAGCTCAAGGAACACTTCGGCGATCAGCTGTATGACACCGTGATCCCGCGCAACATCCGCCTGGCCGAAGCGCCGAGCTACGGCATGCCGGCCCTGGCCTACGACAAGCAATCGCGCGGTGCGCTGGCTTATCTGGCCTTGGCGGGCGAGATGGTTCGTCGTCAGCGCAAAAATTCACGCATCGCCGCCGCTCAGGCAACTTAAGGAATCCCCATGGCCGTCAAGAAACGAGGTCTCGGACGTGGACTGGATGCACTGCTGAGTGGTCCGACCGTCAGCGCGCTGGAAGAACAAGCCGCGCAGGCTGACACCCGCGAGCTGCAACACCTGCCGCTGGACCTGCTCCAGCGCGGCAAATACCAGCCGCGTCGGGATATGGATCCGCAGGCGCTGGAAGAACTGGCGGCGTCGATCAAGGCACAAGGCGTGATGCAGCCAATCGTGGTTCGCCCGATTGGCGGCGGCCGCTTTGAGATCATTGCCGGTGAACGCCGCTGGCGTGCGAGTCAGCAGGCCGGGCAGGAAACCATCCCGGCGATGGTGCGCGATGTGCCGGATGAAACCGCGATCGCCATTGCGCTGATCGAGAACATCCAGCGCGAAGATCTCAATCCGATCGAAGAAGCGGTGGCCTTGCAGCGTTTGCAGCAGGAATTCCAACTGACTCAGCAACAGGTCGCCGAGGCTGTGGGTAAGTCCCGCGTCACTGTGGCTAACCTGTTGCGACTTATTGCATTGCCGGAAGTCATCAAGACCATGCTGTCCCACGGTGACCTGGAAATGGGTCATGCGCGTGCATTGCTTGGTCTGCCGGACAATCAGCAGGTGGAAGGGGCGCGACATGTTGTCGCACGCGGCCTCACCGTGCGCCAAACTGAAGCACTGGTTCGCCAGTGGTTGAGTGGTAAACCGGAGCCTGTGGAAGCCACCAAACCCGACCCGGATATTGCCCGTCTCGAACAGCGTCTGGCCGAGCGCCTAGGCTCTGCGGTGCAGATTCGCCACGGGAAGAAGGGAAAGGGGCAGTTGGTGATCGGTTACAACTCCCTCGATGAGCTCCAAGGTGTGCTCGCACACATCCGCTGAAACATTTCCACATGTAGCGAGCAGTCGGAAATCACTACCTGACAGTTGAATAGGGGCAGAACCGCCCCTATACTCTGCGCGCATTTTGTCGGCACAAATTATGCCAAGTTATTGAATTCTGGCAGCCGGCCATTGGAGAGCAAACGTGATGGAAACCCGCAAGCCAAACCGCCTGCCGTTCCATCGCCTGGCGGTTTTTCCGGTGTTAATGGCTCAATTTGTCATTTTGCTCATTGCCGCTTTGGCGCTCTGGCAATGGCATGGAGTCGTTGCCGGATACTCGGGACTTTGCGGAGGCCTGATAGCCTTGCTGCCCAATGTTTATTTCGCTCACAAGGCATTTCGGTTTTCCGGCGCCCGAGCAGCCCAGTCCATCGTCCGGTCTTTTTACGCCGGCGAGGCAGGCAAACTGATTTTGACGGCAGTGCTCTTTGCACTGGTGTTTGCAGGTGTGAAGCCACTGGCGCCGATAGCTGTATTCGGCGCGTTCGTGCTGACTCAGTCGGTCAGCTGGTTCGCTCCCCTGCTGATGAGAACAAGACTTTCGAGACCTTAGGGCGTTTGAGGCAACCATGGCAGAAACAACCGCTTCGGGCTATATCCAGCACCACTTGCAGAACCTGACCTTCGGTCAGCTACCTAACGGCGGCTGGGGCTTTGCCCATACCGCAGCAGAAGCCAAAGAAATGGGCTTCTGGGCTTTCCACGTCGATACCCTCGGCTGGTCGGTTGCGTTGGGTCTGATCTTCGTCCTTCTTTTCCGCATGGCGGCAAAAAAGGCAACGTCGGGTCAGCCGGGTGCTTTGCAGAACTTCGTTGAAGTATTGGTCGAATTCGTCGATGGCAGCGTGAAAGACAGCTTCCATGGCCGTAGCCCGGTGATTGCACCGCTGGCACTGACCATCTTCGTCTGGGTGTTCCTGATGAACGCCGTCGACCTGATTCCGGTCGACTGGATTCCTCAACTGGCCATCCTGATCTCCGGCGACCAGCACATCCCGTTCCGCGCCGTGTCGACTACTGACCCGAACGCGACCCTGGGCATGGCGCTCTCGGTTTTCGCACTGATCATTTTCTATAGCATCAAGGTCAAGGGCATCGGCGGCTTCATCGGCGAACTGACCCTGCACCCGTTCGGCAGCAAGAACATCTTCGTTCAGGCCCTGCTGATCCCGGTGAACTTCCTGCTGGAATTCGTGACCCTGATCGCCAAGCCGATCTCCCTGGCTCTGCGTCTGTTCGGCAACATGTATGCCGGCGAGCTGGTGTTCATTCTGATTGCTGTGATGTTCGGCAGCGGCCTGCTCTGGCTGAGCGGCCTGGGCGTTGTTCTGCAGTGGGCGTGGGCTGTGTTCCACATCCTGATCATCACACTGCAGGCGTTCATCTTCATGATGCTGACCATCGTTTACCTGTCGATGGCGCACGAAGAAAACCATTAAGACCAGTTTCGACTAGTCTGATGTCCTTCCCGGTCAAACGGGAAGGGGCTCTTCACAGGGCACCTGAAACGATTTGTTTTACCGCTTTAATCTAAAAAACCTAAACCATACGACGTAAAAGTCGGGAGGAAAGATGGAAACTGTAGTTGGTCTAACCGCTATCGCTGTTGCACTGTTGATCGGCCTGGGCGCACTGGGTACCGCAATTGGTTTCGGCCTGCTGGGCGGCAAGTTCCTGGAAGGCGCAGCGCGTCAGCCAGAAATGGTTCCAATGCTGCAAGTTAAAATGTTCATCGTTGCCGGTCTGCTCGACGCCGTAACCATGATCGGTGTTGGTATCGCTCTGTTCTTCACCTTTGCGAACCCGTTCGTTGGTCAGATCGCTGGCTAATTACCCGGATTCTTCCGAGTAATTTGATGTGATGGACAACGTAACTGCGAGGTGTTGGCGTGAACATTAATGCGACCCTGATTGGCCAGTCCGTTGCGTTCCTGATTTTTGTACTGTTCTGCATGAAGTATGTATGGCCTCCGGTCATCGCTGCTCTGCACGAACGTCAAAAGAAGATCGCTGATGGTCTGGACGCTGCCAGCCGTGCAGCTCGCGACCTGGAGTTGGCCCAAGAAAAAGCGGGTCAGCAACTGCGCGAAGCGAAAGCTCAGGCAGCTGAAATCATCGAGCAAGCCAAGAAACGCGGTAACCAGATTGTTGAAGAGGCCGTTGAAAAGGCCCGTGTCGACGCTGACCGTGTGAAGGTTCAGGCTCAAGCCGAGATCGAACAGGAACTGAACAGTGTCAAAGACAAGCTGCGCGCCCAAGTGGGTATGCTGGCTGTCGGCGGCGCCGAGAAGATCCTGGGTGCCACAATCGATCAAAACGCGCACGCAGAGCTGGTTAACCAACTGGCTGCTGAAATCTAAGCGAGGGCGATCATGGCAGAACTGACCACGTTGGCCCGACCTTACGCTAAGGCGGCCTTCGAGCACGCTCAGGCCCACCAGCAACTGGCCAATTGGTCAGCCATGCTCGGCCTGGCTGCAGCGGTGTCGCAAGACGACACCATGCAGCGCGTGCTCAAGGCCCCGCGACTGACGAGCGCAGAAAAGGCCGCCACGTTTATTGACGTGTGCGGCGACAAGTTTGATGCAAAGGCACAGAACTTCATCAACGTCGTTGCCGAAAACGACCGTCTCCTGCTTCTGCCGGAGATTGCCGCTCTTTTCGACCTGTACAAGGCCGAACAAGAGAAATCGGTAGACGTGGAAGTAACCAGTGCTTTTGCATTGAACCAAGAACAGCAAGACAAACTCGCCAAGGTTCTCAGTGCACGACTCAACCGGGAAGTGCGCCTGCAAGTTGCGGAGGATGCTGCCCTTATAGGTGGTGTCGTTATCCGCGCCGGCGACCTGGTTATCGATGGCTCGATTCGCGGCAAAATCGCGAAACTTGCCGAAGCATTGAAATCTTGAGTTTGAAGGGGCAGCAGAGCAATGCAGCAACTCAATCCTTCCGAAATAAGTGAAATTATCAAGGGCCGCATCGACAAGCTCGATGTGACCTCCCAAGCCCGTAACGAAGGCACTGTCGTCAGCGTATCTGACGGCATCGTGCGGATTCACGGTCTGGCCGACGTAATGTACGGCGAGATGATCGAGTTTCCGGGCGGCGTCTACGGTATGGCCCTCAACCTGGAGCAAGACTCCGTAGGTGCCGTTGTACTGGGCTCCTACCAGTCTCTGGCTGAAGGCATGAGCGCCAAGTGCACTGGTCGCATCCTCGAAGTTCCGGTTGGTAAGGAACTGCTGGGTCGCGTAGTCGACGCACTGGGTAACCCTGTTGACGGCAAAGGTCCACTGGGCAACACCGAGACCGACGCGGTCGAGAAAGTTGCTCCAGGCGTGATCTGGCGTAAGTCGGTAGACCAGCCTGTACAGACTGGCTACAAGGCTGTCGATGCCATGATTCCTGTCGGCCGTGGCCAGCGTGAGCTGATCATCGGTGACCGTCAGATCGGTAAAACCGCTCTGGCGATCGACGCGATCATCAACCAGAAAGACAGCGGCATTTTCTGCGTCTACGTAGCGATCGGTCAGAAGCAATCGACCATCGCCAACGTGGTTCGCAAGCTGGAAGAAAACGGCGCTCTGGCCAACACGATCATCGTGGCTGCCAGTGCTTCGGAATCTCCTGCGCTGCAATTCCTGGCACCGTACTCCGGTTGCACCATGGGTGAATTCTTCCGCGACCGCGGTGAAGACGCGCTGATCGTTTATGACGATCTGTCCAAGCAAGCAGTGGCTTACCGCCAGATTTCCCTGCTGCTGCGCCGTCCACCAGGCCGTGAAGCTTACCCAGGCGACGTGTTCTATCTCCACTCCCGTCTGCTGGAGCGCGCATCCCGCGTTTCGGAAGAGTACGTAGAGAAGTTCACCAACGGCGCAGTGACCGGCAAAACCGGTTCCCTGACCGCACTGCCGATCATCGAAACCCAGGCTGGCGACGTTTCCGCGTTCGTTCCGACCAACGTGATTTCCATCACCGACGGTCAGATCTTCCTGGAATCGGCCATGTTCAACTCGGGCATCCGCCCTGCAGTGAACGCCGGTGTTTCGGTATCCCGTGTGGGTGGTGCCGCTCAGACCAAGATCATCAAGAAGCTGTCCGGTGGTATCCGTACCGCTCTGGCTCAGTACCGTGAACTGGCGGCATTCGCCCAGTTCGCTTCTGACCTGGACGAAGCGACCCGTAAGCAACTTGAGCATGGTCAGCGCGTTACCGAGCTGATGAAGCAGAAGCAATACGCACCAATGTCGATTGCTGACATGGCGCTGTCGCTGTATGCCGCTGAGCGTGGGTTCCTGACTGACATTGAAATCGCCAAGATCGGCAGCTTCGAACAAGCGCTGATCGCTTTCTTCAACCGCGATCACGCCGATTTGATGGCCAAGATCAACGTTAAAGGTGACTTCAATGACGAAATCGACGCTGGCATGAAAGCCGGTATCGAGAAGTTCAAGGCCACCCAAACCTGGTAAGCCGCAGCGGGAGCCGCGAGGCTCCCGCTTGCTAACCTGATAGGTGTTACATGGCAGGCGCAAAAGAGATTCGCAGTAAGATTGCGAGCATCAAAAGCACGCAAAAGATTACCAGCGCCATGGAAAAAGTGGCGGTCAGCAAAATGCGCAAGGCACAAATGCGCATGGCTGCTAGCCGTCCTTATGCGGAGCGTATCCGCCAGGTAATTGGGCATCTGGCCAACGCCAACCCGGAATACCGCCACCCGTTCATGATCGACCGCGAAATCAAGCGTGTTGGTTATGTCGTCGTGAGCAGTGACCGTGGTTTGTGCGGCGGCTTGAACACCAACCTGTTCAAGGCCCTGGTCAAGGACATGGCGGTAAACCGCGAAAACGGCGTCGAGATTGATCTGTGTGTCGTTGGTAGCAAGGGTGCGGCCTTTTTCCGTAACTTCGGCGGTAACGTCGTTGCAGCTATCAGCCACCTGGGTGAAGAGCCATCGATCAATGATCTGATCGGCAGCGTCAAGGTGATGCTGGATGCCTACCTGGACGGCCGTATTGATCGCCTGTCCGTGGTGTCCAACAAGTTCATCAACACCATGACGCAACAGCCTACCGTGGAGCAGTTGATTCCACTGGTGGCAACCCCGGATCAGGATCTCAAGCACCACTGGGACTATCTCTACGAACCGGATGCCAAAGAGCTGCTTGACGGCTTGATGGTCCGTTACGTCGAGTCGCAGGTCTACCAGGCGGTGGTCGAGAACAACGCGGCTGAACAAGCTGCGCGGATGATCGCGATGAAGAACGCTACCGACAACGCCGGTGATTTGATCAGCGATTTGCAGCTGATCTACAACAAGGCGCGTCAGGCTGCGATCACCCAAGAGATCTCGGAAATCGTCGGCGGCGCTGCCGCGGTTTAACGGTTCAAATATTCAGAGGATCCAGCTATGAGTAGCGGACGTATCGTTCAAATCATCGGCGCCGTTATCGACGTGGAATTTCCACGCGACAGCGTACCGAGCATCTACAACGCGCTGAAAGTAGTGAGCGCGGCTGAAACCACTCTGGAAGTTCAGCAACAGCTGGGCGACGGCGTGGTTCGCACCATTGCGATGGGTTCCACCGAGGGCTTGAAGCGCGGTCTGGAAGTTACCGATTCTGGCGCAGCCATCTCCGTACCGGTCGGTAAAGCGACCCTGGGCCGGATCATGGACGTCCTCGGTAACCCGATCGACGAAGCGGGTCCAATCGACACCGAAGAGCGTTGGGGCATTCACCGTCCAGCGCCTTCGTTCGCTGAACAGGCAGGCGGCAACGACCTGCTGGAAACCGGCATCAAGGTTATCGACCTGGTTTGCCCGTTTGCCAAAGGCGGTAAAGTCGGTCTGTTCGGTGGTGCCGGTGTAGGCAAAACCGTAAACATGATGGAACTGATCCGTAACATCGCCATCGAGCACAGTGGTTATTCCGTGTTCGCCGGTGTGGGTGAGCGTACTCGTGAGGGTAACGACTTCTACCACGAGATGAAGGACTCCAACGTTCTGGACAAAGTGGCACTGGTTTACGGTCAGATGAACGAGCCGCCGGGTAACCGTCTGCGCGTAGCACTGACCGGCCTGACCATGGCCGAGAAGTTCCGTGACGAAGGTAACGACGTTCTGCTGTTCGTCGACAACATCTATCGTTACACCCTGGCCGGTACTGAAGTATCCGCACTGCTGGGCCGTATGCCTTCGGCAGTAGGTTACCAGCCGACCCTGGCTGAAGAGATGGGCGTTCTGCAAGAACGTATCACTTCGACCAAGGAAGGTTCGATCACCTCGATCCAAGCGGTATACGTACCTGCGGACGACTTGACCGACCCGTCGCCAGCGACCACCTTCGCCCACTTGGACGCCACTGTCGTTCTGTCCCGTGACATCGCTTCCCTGGGTATCTACCCAGCAGTGGACCCACTGGATTCGACTTCGCGCCAACTGGATCCGAACGTAATCGGCCAGGACCACTACGACACCGCTCGCGGCGTCCAGTACGTTCTGCAACGTTACAAAGAGCTGAAAGACATCATCGCGATCCTGGGTATGGACGAGCTCTCGGAAGCCGACAAACAGTTGGTTAACCGTGCTCGTAAGATCCAGCGCTTCTTGTCGCAGCCGTTCTTCGTGGCTGAAGTCTTCACCGGCGCTTCGGGTAAATACGTTTCCCTGAAAGACACCATTGCTGGCTTCAAAGGCATCCTCAACGGTGACTACGACCACCTGCCAGAACAAGCGTTCTACATGGTTGGCGGCATCGAAGAAGCGATCGAGAAAGCCAAGAAACTGTAATCCCGGCGCCCGGCAACGGGCGCTAATTTAGGTTGAGGCAATCAGATGGCTATGACAGTCCATTGCGATATCGTCAGCGCGGAAGGGGAAATCTTTTCCGGCCTGGTCGAGATGGTGATTGCGCACGGTGCACTGGGTGATCTTGGTATCGCTCTGGGTCACGCGCCGCTGATCACTAATCTCAAGCCGGGTCCTATCCGCCTGATCAAGCAAGGCGGGGAAGCCGAGGTGTTCTACATCTCCGGTGGTTTCCTCGAGGTTCAGCCGAACATGGTCAAGGTACTTGCCGATACCGTGCAACGTGCTGCCGACCTGGATGAAGCTCAGGCTCAAGCAGCTCTCAAGGCTGCCGAGAATGCCCTGAACGAAAAAGGCGCGGACTTCGATTACGGCGCCGCTGCCACACGTCTGGCCGAGGCTGCAGCTCAGCTGCGCACCGTCCAGCAGATCCGCAAGAAGTTTGGCGGTTAATCCGTCAGCCACTTGTTGTGTGATTGATAAAAAAGGGTAGCCTCGGCTACCCTTTTTTCTTTTCCGATTTTAACAACCCCGGTCGCAGTTGCTGACCACCCAGGATTGGTAGCCAGTCATGTCTCTCGAAATCGTTATCCTCGCGGCCGGTCAAGGCACTCGTATGCGCTCGGCACTGCCGAAAGTGCTACATCCGATTGCCGGCGATTCCATGCTGGGGCATGTTATCCACAGCGCCCGCCAGCTCGATCCACTGCGCATTCACGTGGTCATCGGCCACGGCGCCGATGTGGTGCGTGAGCGTCTGGCGGCCGACGATTTGAATTTCGTGCTGCAGGACAAACAATTGGGCACGGGTCACGCCACTGCTCAGGCCGTACCGTTCATTACTGCCGACACCGTGCTGATTCTTTACGGTGACGTGCCGCTGATCGAAGTCGAAACCCTGCAACGCCTGCTCAAGCACGTTGTTCAAGGACAGATGGGTTTGCTGACTGTCGAACTGGACGACCCGACTGGCTACGGCCGCATCGTCCGCGACGCTGAGGGCAAGGTCGCCGCAATCGTTGAGCATAAAGATGCCAGCGAAGCCCAGCGTGCAATTACTGAAGGCAACACTGGCATTCTTGCGGTACCGGCCAATCGCCTGGCCGACTGGATGAGCCGTCTGTCGAACAACAATGCACAGGGCGAATACTACCTGACTGACGTGATCGAAATGGCGGTCAGTGACGGTCTGGTGGTAGCTACCGAGCAACCACACGATCCGATGGAAGTGCAGGGTGCCAACGACCGCAAACAGTTAGCTGAACTGGAGCGTCATTACCAATTGCGCGCCGGTCGTCGCCTGATGGCACAAGGCGTCACTCTGCGTGACCCGGCGCGTTTCGATGTGCGTGGCGAAGTCACCGTCGGTCGCGACGTGCTGATCGACATCAACGTGATTCTCGAAGGCAACGTGGTCATTGAAGACGACGTGATCATTGGCCCGAACTGTGTGATCAAAGACAGCACCCTGCGCAAAGGCGTGGTGATCAAGGCGAATTCTCACATTGAAGGCGCGATTCTGGGTGAGGGCAGTGATGCCGGTCCGTTTGCTCGCCTGCGCCCGGGTACTGTGCTTGAAGCGCGTGCCCATGTGGGTAACTTTGTTGAACTGAAGAACGCCCACATGGGCGAAGGCGCCAAGGCTGGGCACCTGACTTACTTGGGCGACGCCGAAATCGGTGCGCGCACCAACATCGGCGCGGGAACCATCACCTGCAACTACGATGGCGCCAACAAGTGGAAAACCGTGATAGGCGAAGATGTGTTCATTGGTTCCAACAACTCGTTGGTCGCCCCTGTGGATATCTCCAGCGCTGCAACTACCGCGGCCGGTTCGACGATTACCCAAAATGTGGATAACGCACAGTTGGCGGTAGGTCGTGCGCGGCAGAAGAATATCGATGGCTGGAAGCGGCCTGAGAAGATCAAGAAGGGCTGAGTTATCCACAGCGGTTTGGAGGTCAACAGATCGCAGCCTTCGGCAGCTCTTGAACGGAGCTGACCGGTGGCTGCGATTTTTTTTGGCCTCCGGGTTGACGATTCATGGCCGATAGGTTTTGATTGATTCCGTTATCTTTCGAATCGAAACTTAAGCCACGACCATGTCGAAACGCAATACACCGCAACGCCGCCACAACATTCTCGCCTTGCTCAACGAGCTGGGCGAAGTCAGTGTGGACGAGCTGGCCAAGCGCTTCGAAACCTCCGAAGTTACGATTCGCAAGGATCTGGCCGCGCTGGAAAGCCACGGTCTGTTGCTGCGCCGCTACGGTGGAGCGATCACCATGCCTCAGGAACTGGTTGCGGAGACCGCCCAAACCGTATCCAAGTACAAACAGGCCATCGCCCGCGCAGCGGTGAAACGCATCCGCGAACACGCACGCATCATTATCGACAGCGGCAGCACCACCGCCGCGATGATCCCCGAACTCGGCCAGCAGCCGGGTCTGGTGGTGATGACCAACTCCCTGCATGTGGCCAACGCCTTGAGCGAACTCGAGCATGAACCCGTGCTGCTGATGACCGGCGGCACTTGGGACCCGCATTCGGAATCCTTCCAGGGCCAGGTTGCAGAGCAGGTACTACGCTCTTACGACTTCGACCAATTGTTTATCGGCGCCGATGGCATCGATCTGGTGCGCGGTACCACCACGTTCAACGAATTGCTTGGCCTGAGCCGGGTGATGGCTGAAGTGGCGCGGGAAGTGATCGTGATGGTCGAAGCCGACAAGATCGGCCGCAAGATTCCCAACCTGGAGCTGCCATGGAGCAGCGTCCATACCCTCATTACCGATGATCGCCTGCCCTTAGATGCCCGCGATCAGATTCAGGCCCGCGGTATCACCTTGATTTGCGCGGCTGTCAGTCAGGAGAAATAAGCATGTGTGGAATTGTCGGCGCAGTTGCTGAACGTAATATCACCGCCATTCTGGTCGAAGGCCTCAAGCGCCTTGAATACCGCGGCTATGACAGCGCTGGCGTTGCGGTGTACACCAACGACGAAACCCTTGAGCGTATGCGCCGCCCGGGCAAAGTCAGCGAGCTGGAAGTCGCACTGGCCGAACACCCGCTGGTTGGCCGTCTGGGTATTGCCCACACTCGTTGGGCAACCCACGGCGCACCTTGCGAGCGTAACGCTCACCCGCATTTCTCCGGCGACATCGCGGTGGTGCACAACGGCATCATCGAAAACCATGAAGCCCTGCGTGAGCAACTGAAAGCACTGGGCTACGTATTCACTTCGGACACGGATACCGAAGTCATCGCCCACCTGCTCAGCGAAAAGCTCAAGGTACAGCCAGACCTCACTGCAGCCCTCAAAGCCACCGTCAAAGAACTCCACGGTGCATACGGTCTGGCGGTGATCAATGCCAAGCAACCTGATCGTCTTGTTGCCGCCCGCAGCGGCAGTCCGCTGGTGATCGGTCTGGGTCTGGGTGAGAACTTCCTCGCTTCCGATCAACTGGCCCTGCGTCAGGTGACTGACCGCTTTATGTATCTGGAAGAAGGCGATATCGCTGAAATTCGCCGCGATAACGTGCAGATCTGGGACGTGAACGGCGCTGCTGTCGAGCGCCAGACTGTGCAATACAGCGACGGTGCTGAAGCCGCTGACAAAGGCGAATTCCGCCACTACATGCTCAAGGAAATCCACGAACAACCGGCGGTGGTGCAGCGCACCCTTGAAGGTCGTCTGAGCAACGATCAAGTCTTGGTGCAAGCATTCGGCCCGCAAGCCGCCGAGCTATTCGCCAAGGTGCGCAACGTGCAGATCGTTGCCTGTGGCACCAGTTACCACGCCGGCATGGTTGCGCGTTATTGGCTTGAAGAACTGGCCGGGATCCCTTGCCAGGTCGAAGTCGCCAGCGAATTCCGCTACCGCAAAGTGGTGGTGCAGCCGGACACCCTGTTCGTCACCATCTCGCAGTCCGGCGAAACCGCCGACACCCTGGCCGCGCTGCGCAACGCTAAAGAGCTGGGCTTCCTCGCCAGCCTGGCGATTTGTAACGTCGGCATCAGTTCGCTGGTGCGCGAATCTGATCTGACCCTGCTGACCCAGGCCGGTCGCGAAATCGGCGTGGCTTCAACCAAAGCTTTCACCACGCAACTGGTTGGTCTGTTGTTGCTGACCCTGTCGTTGGGCCAAGTACGTGGCAGTCTGGCAAAAGGCGTTGAAGCCACGCTGGTCGAAGAGCTGCGTCGCCTGCCGACCCGTCTGGGTGAAGCGCTGGCGATGGACAGCACTGTGGAAAAAATCGCCGAGCTGTTCGCCGAGAAAAATCACACCCTGTTCCTCGGCCGCGGCGCGCAATTCCCGGTGGCCATGGAAGGAGCCTTGAAGCTCAAGGAAATCTCCTATATCCACGCCGAAGCCTATCCGGCCGGCGAGTTGAAACACGGCCCGCTGGCCCTTGTGGATAACGACATGCCGGTGGTCACCGTGGCGCCGAACAACGAACTGCTGGAGAAGCTCAAGTCCAACCTGCAGGAAGTCCGCGCCCGCGGCGGCGAACTGGTCGTGTTCGCTGACGAGAAAGCAGGGATGACCAACGGCGAAGGCACCCACGTCGTGCAGATGCCGCATATCCACGACATCCTCTCGCCGATCCTCTACACCATTCCGCTGCAACTGCTGTCGTACTACGTTGCTGTGCTCAAGGGTACGGACGTTGATCAGCCGCGTAACCTGGCGAAGTCGGTGACGGTGGAATAAGTTATCCACAGCTGAGTTCGCCCCAAAAAAAATCGCAGCTTCGGCTGCGATTTTTGTATCTGATTCGAGGGTATCCATGGATCGTTTCCAGGAAATGCAGGTATTCGCCGCCGTCGCCCAAGACCAAGGTTTCTCCGCAGCCGCCAGGCGTCTGGGCCTGTCCGCCGCCAGCGTCACCCGCGCCGTGGCAGCGTTGGAGCAGCGGATCGGTACGCAATTGTTGATTCGCACCACTCGAAGCGTGCATTTGAGCGAAGCGGGGCAGCGTTACCTGGAGGACTGTCGCAGGATTCTCGCCGAGGTGCAGGAAGCCGAGGATTCTGCTGCCGGCAGTCACGCCCAGCCCCGTGGGCAATTGACGGTGACGGCGCCGGTGTTGTTCGGCGAGTTGTTCGTTACCCCTGTGATGGCGGGTTATCTTGCGCAATATCCGGACGTTTCTATCAATGCTGTGCTGTTGGATCGAATTGTCAGCATGGTCGAGGAGGGGATTGATGTCGCAGTGCGCATCGGCGAACTGGCGGACAGCAATCAGCATGCGATTCGCGTGGGTGAGGTCCGCAGAGTGGTCTGTGGTTCGCCGCAATACTTGGCCGAGCACGGCCGGCCCAGCCATCCTCAGGCGTTGGCCGGTTTGTCCGTAGTGGCGACTGCCGCCACCGGCCAGATGCGCAACTGGCCGTTTCTGGAACAGGGCGAACCACTGATCGTGCGCCCTGAGCCGCGCCTGGTGGTCACCGCCAATCAGGCCGCAATCACGGCCGCATGTCTGGGCCTGGGGCTGACTCGGGTGCTTTCCTATCAAGTGGCGAACAAGGTTGCGGCGGGCGAACTGGAAATCGTCCTCGCTGACTTCGAACTGCCGCCGCTGCCGATTCATGTGGTGTATCAGGGCGGGCGCAAGGCGCCGGCGCGGGTGCGCAGTTTTGTTGATTTCACGGTGAACGCTCTGCGTGAGCATCCAGCGCTGAAAAATGCAGCGTTATTGCACGAGAAGAAATAATCGATTGCAAATGCTGGTGATTCTGTTGCTTCAAGGATAGGTAGAAGATGGCCTCCATCAGCGCTGCCACCCTTGGGCGGCGCGATCATCCAGCGGAGTCGACCATGCAACCGATCAAACTCTACAACTTTCCTCGTTCCGGCCATGCCCACCGGGTTGAGCTGATGCTGTCGCTGTTGCAACTGCCGACCGAGCTGATCCTGGTTGATCTGGCCAAAGGCGAACACAAGCAACCTGCCTATCTCGCCATCAACAGTTTCGGTCAGGTGCCGGCCATTGATGACAATGGCGTGGTGCTGGCAGATTCCAACGCGATTCTGGTGTATCTGGCGCAGAAGTACGGCGAGGGGCGTTGGTTGCCAAGCGATCCGGTGGGTGCCGCCCGAGTACAGCGCTGGTTGTCGGCAGCGGCCGGGCCAATCGCCTTCGGCCCGGCGGCGGCGCGGTTGATCACGGTGTTCGGGGCGAAACTCAATGCTGAAGAAGTGATTGCCCGTGCGCACAACCTGCTCAAGGTGATGGAAGTCGAACTGGGCAACACGCCGTATCTGGCGGGCAGCGAGCCGAGCATTGCTGACGTTTCGGCCTACAGTTATATCGCCCACGCGCCGGAAGGCAACGTGTCGCTGGATGACTATGGCAACGTGCGCGCCTGGCTGGCTCGGGTCGAAGCACTGCCCGGTTTTGTCGGCATGCCGCGCACCGTCGCCGGTCTGCAAACTTCAGTCTGATGCTCGCAATCCACACTGTGCCGACGGCACGGAGGAGAGGTCGTGATGGAACGTTCACCGTGGCACGCTGGCGAGCAACAGTTGCAGGCGCATGTAGGTGTGGCCGAACGCATGGAGGCATTCGGGCGTAAGGTAATTCGCACCTGGATGCCAGACCAGCACCGAGAGTTCTATCAGCAACTTCCTTTCATGTTGTACGGCGCGGTGGACGGCGACGGCCGTCCGTGGGCCAGTGTGCTTGAAGGAGCGCCGGGGTTTGCCCATTCGCCCGATCCTGAGCATCTGCACTTCGCAAGTCTGCCTGCTGCCGATGATCCGGCGCAGTTGCGTAACGGCGAGCCTATCGGATTGCTCGGCATCGAACTGCACACCCGTCGGCGCAATCGCCTTAATGGCCATGTCGATCATTTCGGCACCGACGGTTTCGAGGTGAGTGTCGATCAAGCCTTCGGCAACTGCCCGCAATACATCCAGCTGCGTCAATTCCAGCGCGTTCCGCTGAGCGATCCGCAGACGCGGCCTGCTCAGCATTTGGATGCGCTTGATGACGCGGCCATTACCCTGATCGAAGGTGCCGACACGTTCTTTGTCGCCAGTTATGTGGACGCCGACGGCCAGCGTGCGGTGGACGTTTCCCACCGCGGCGGCCAGGCCGGTTTTGTGCGGGTGGAAGGCAATCGTCTGACCATCCCTGATTTTGCCGGCAACCTGCACTTCAACACCCTCGGCAATCTGCTGCTCAACCCCAAGGCTGGCTTGCTGTTCATCGACTTTTCCACAGGTGACGTGCTGCAACTCAGCGGGCGCACCGAAATCATCCTGGAAGGGCCGCAGATCGAGGCGTTTCAAGGTGCGGAGCGGCTGTGGACATTTGAGGTGGAGAAACTGGTGCGGCGTCCGGCGGCGCTGGCCTTGCGCTGGCGCTTCGACGGCATGTCGCCCACCAGTCTGTTGACCGGCAACTGGGCCGAGGCCGACGCGCGTTTGCAGGCGCAGGCTTTGGGCAACCAGTGGCGGCCATTACGGGTGGCGAAGATTGAAATGGAAAGCCGCCACATCCGCTCGATTTATCTCGAGCCGGACGATGGCGCCGGTTTGCCGGTGTTTCTCGCGGGCCAGCATCTGCCACTGCGGTTTACCCTCGACGGCGAAGTACATATCCGCACCTACAGCCTGTCGAGTGCGCCATCGGATGGTTTTTACCGGATCAGTGTGAAGCGCGACGGACGGGTGTCGAACCATCTGCATGAGCAGATTCAGGTGGGTGATGTGCTGGAGGCGCGGGCGCCGCAAGGGCATTTCACCGTCGCGCCGCTGGAACGCCGGCCGCTGGTGTTGTTGGCGGCCGGGGTCGGTATCACACCGATCCTGTCGATGCTGCGTGAGGTGGTTTATCAGGGCCTGCGCACACGGCGGATTCGTCCGACGTGGTTGCTGCAGAGTTCGCGCAGCCTGGCCGATCAGCCGTTTCGCAAGGAACTGGATCGTCTGCTGGAAAGTGCTGGCGATGCGGTGCGGGTTCTGCGTTTGCTCAGTCAGCCGGAAGCGGATGCGCACGAGGGCGAGGATTTCGACCTGCATGGGCGAATTGATGACGCGGTGCTGAGAAATCTGCTGGAGGTCGAGGATTACGATCAGATCGACTTTGTTCTGTGTGGCCCCGGCGCTTTCACCCAAGGCCTGTACGACAGTTTGCGCGAGTTGGATGTGCGCGACGCGCAGATTCACGCCGAAACCTTCGGCCCCTCGACGCTCAAGCGACGTGCCGATGCGGACGCGATCGTCATTGAGCAACCTCCGGCTGCCACCCAATCGGTGCCGGTGGTATTCGAGCGTTCAGCCAAGGAAGCCCGCTGGCAGCCGGACGGCGGTAGTTTGCTGGAGCTGGCGGAAAGTCGCGGATTGCGTCCGGAGTTCAGTTGCCGCGGTGGATCGTGCGGCACCTGCAAGACGCGGCTGGTCAGTGGCGCGGTGAATTATCCACAGGTACCGGCCGAAATACCTGAGGCGGGACATGTGCTGATTTGCTGTGCGGTGCCGGCACAAAGTCAGCAACCGCTGATCCTCGACCTGTAATCGAATCCTGTAGGAGTGAGCCTGCTCGCGATAGCGATCCATCCGTTAACCAAGCGGTGACTGACACACCGCAATCGCGAGCAGGCTCACTCCTGCTATGGATCTCTGTTCAAACCACATTCAGGCATAGGACAGCGATTTTTCTTCCAGCAACTCCTGATACAGCTCCGTCCACTTGCGGCCCATTTCATCGGCTGTGAATAACTGCCGGTAACGGGCCTCCGCCTTCACCCCCATCTCTGCTGCGCGCAGCGGGTTTTCCCACAGGGTGCGCATTGCCTCGCGAAATGCCTGTGGATTACTTGGCGGCACGACCAGTCCCGTCTCGTTGTGGATATTGATGTAGCTGGTGCCAGTGCCGATCTCGCTGGAGATCATCGGTTTGCCGTACATCGCGCCTTCCAGCAGCGAGATGCCGAACGCTTCGGAGCGCAGGTGCGACGGGAAGACAATCGCGTAGCTCAATTGCAGCAGCGCAACTTTGTCCTCATCCCCAAGCCGTCCGAGGAAATGAATGTTGCGCAGGCCCAGCGCTGCCGCTTGGGCGTGCAGTTCCTGCTCCAGCGGGCCGGCGCCGACGATCACTACCGGATAGTCCACGTCTTTCATGGCGTCGAGCAGGATGTGCAGGCCTTTGTAATAGCGCATGACACCGACAAACAGGAAAAACTTATCCCCAAGCTGCTGGCGCCAACGATTCATGCGCTCACTGTCGGCCTGTGGATAACCGGCCTTGTTCAAGCCGTATGGAATCACTCGGGTCTTGTTTTGGAACTGCTGCAATACATCGCTGGTGTGCAGGTAATTCGGTGAGGCCGCGACAATGCGGTCGGCGCTGGCGAGGAAGCGGTTCATCAATGGTCGGTAGAGTTTGAGCAGGTGCTTCTGGCGGATGATGTCCGAGTGATAGGTGACCACGCTCGGTTTCTTCATGGTACTGGCGAAATGCACCAGGTCCATGAACGGCCACGGAAAGTGGTAATTGACCACGTCGGCCTCGGCGGCCATCTCGCGAAACTGCTTGAACACGCTCCAGGAAAATCCGGTGGAGGCGAACTGGATGTCGAGTCTGGCCCGGTGGACTTCGTGTTGACCGAGTTGCACCACCGGCGGATTCGGGTCGGCGCTGAGGGTCAGGACCTGGCCATCGATGCCGTGTTGGGCGCCGCTTTCGCACAGTTGGAAGATCACTTGTTCGATGCCGCCGACGGAGTCAGGCAGGTACGTCTTGAAAAAATGAAGAACTCGCATTCAACCTCCCATGGCCTGGCGGTAGGCACCGGCCGTGGCGTGTGCACAACGCTCCCAGGAAAAAAGCCGTGCCTGCTGCAATCCGGCTTCTCGGCATGCCTGCCAATGTGCTTGATCGTCGATCAGTCGGCTCATCACATCACGCAATCCGTCTGCATCGTCAGCTTCAATATAGTTGCCGGCAGCGCCCGCCACTTCCGGCATGGCCGAAGAGCGGGTGATCACCACCGGTGTGCCGCTGGCCATCGCTTCCAGCACCGGCAGGCCAAAACCTTCGTAAAGCGAAGGAAAAATCAGTGCTCGGGCGCCAGCCAACAACTGCGCGACTTGTTCATCGGGCAGATAACCGAGCAGGCACACATGCCCGCTGGCCAGTGCCTGACGCAGCTCGTCGCTGAACTGTTCACGCTGCCAACCGGCCATGCCGACGATCAGCAGCGGAAAGCGCTCGCGCACCGCCTCCGGCAACAGGGCATGGGCGCGCAAGGCCAGACTCAGGTTTTTGCGCGGCTCCAGCGTACCGACACACAGAAAATACTCCCGCGCCTTGACGGCATGTGCTTTGAGCACCGCGTCGATGGCGTTCGCCGCACGCGGATGGAATCGCTCGGCGACGCCCAGTGGCGCTACCACAAAACGCTCGGCGGGCAGCCCGAAATAGTCCCGGGCTTCGTCGGCAATCGCCTGGGAGTCCGTCAGAATCAGCCGCGCCTGCTGTACGCCGACGGACAGTCGCCGCTCGATTTCCTTCAGTCGCGCTGACGGCTGAGTCTCGGGGAAATGCAGGTGGGTCAGGTCGTGCAGGGTGATCACGGTCGGCCCGTCGAAGGCCAGCGGCCACAGACTCGGCTCGTGGTACAGATCAATGCCCTGCGCGTGGCCCTGATCGAAGCGCTTCTGCTCCAGCCAGCGGCGTGCCTGATAAGCCCCGGGAATCTGCCGCAGCAGGGGCGTCAACCGCGAATAACCGGGCATGGCGGCTTCCGGCAACGCTGAACTCCAGCCCCAGCCGTGAAATAACGTCACTTCAATATCAGGTTCGCTGCGCAAGGCGTTGACCAGTTCGGCGACGTAGTGCCCGATGCCGGTGCGCGGCGCCTGGAGAATCCGAGCATTAAGGGCAATGCGCATGTTGCCTCGCTGGCGCCGCTGGCGCTTGAAGGACATTGCGCACACTGCGTTCGGCCAGTTGCAGACTGGCTTCCCGCCAGCCGATCCACTGCCAATCGGCGACATCGCGGGCAGCGGGGAACTGGCCGGTGCGCTCGAAGGTGTTGATCAGACTGGCAAGGCTCTGTGGGTCCTGCAGATCGAAGTACGCCATGAACTCGCCGCCGATTTCGCGGAACACCGCGATGTCGCTGCCCATTGCCGGCAAGCCGCGCTGCATGGCTTCCACCAGCGGCAGGCCAAAACCTTCGACAAACGATGGGAAGACCAACGCACTGGCGTGGGAATAGGCGTGTTCCAGGCTGGTGTCGTTGAGTTCGTTGAACATGAACAGACGCCGGTTCAGTTCTGGATGATTACGCACCCGGGCAAGCAGGGCTTCGCATTTCCAGCCGACCCGTCCGGCGATGCACAGCCGTGCGGTTGAACCGGCCGCCCAGGCGCGCTCGAAGGCGTCGAGCAGGTACGCGTGGTTCTTGCGCGGCTCGATGGTGCTGACCATCAGGAATACCGACTCAGGTGTGGCGAACAAAGACTTGAGGCGCGGGTCGACTGTCGTTTCGATGCTGTGCAGATCGAGTTCACTGCCCAGGTGAAAGAAATCGAACCAACGCTTGTCGGTCTGCTCGACGCCGATCCGCCGCTGCAGTTCTTCACACACCTGATCTCGCACCGTGGCGGAAATCGCCATGTAGCCATCGGCCGTGCGGGTGATCCAGTCAAACCACTCGCTGAAAACCTCGACCAGACGTGTGTCGTAAAACTGTGGGTGAGTCAGCGGGATCAAATCGTAGATCACGGCAATCATGCCGACACCGTCGCGTTTGAGCTGCTCGATGTGGGCGAAAAAATCCGAGTGCCATGACGAATCCAGCAGCACCAGTTGATCGCCCGGCAGGTGTTGTAGAGGTGAACAACGTTTGAGTAGCTGCGTGCGATTGATCTGATTGATCAGGCGCAGTGGCAGGCCGAACGCAGCGAACGCCGTCAGGCGATAGCCGACATACAGGAGCCGTCGCGCCAGTTTCGAGGTGCGGTCGGCGTCGACCCGCTGATGCCATTGCCAGAACCGATGGGCAAGGCGTTGCAGCCTTTCGCCAAAGGTCGCCAGTGCGTTGAACCCCGGGGTGTCCAACGGCGCCAGACGTGTCACTCGATAGAGTTGGCCGTTGAGCAAAATGACCGGCAAACATTCAACGCCGTCGACACTCGGCGGCAGTTGATTGATGACATTGCGCACCACCCGCTGTATTCCGGAGTTGATCCTTGGGTGTTTGAATACGTGGGTGCATTCCACCAATAATCGGCTCATGGCGCGCGCTCGGTGATCCTGGCCGGCGTATCACGAGTGATCGTGGTTTGCGCGTCCAGCCATGAACAACCGACGAAGTCTTCCTTGCGATTGTTGATCACATGGAACACCAAGCCGTAGTCACGCCATTCAAAGTTGCGGTCCAAATGTGAGTCCAGCCGCGACAGGCTCAGCGACACCGAATAATTACCCTTGCCAAGGCCCATGATGAAGGCGAAACGGTAAGTAAAACGTTCACCGGCATGCAGGTCGGTCAGCGCCTTGTTCAGACGGTGGGTGTTGATGCCGTACATCATTTGCCCCAGCCGATCCTTGAGGATGAAACCCAGTACCAGCCGCTCGATGTCCTTGCGTACTTCAACCTGTACCTCCAGCACCACCGGTTGCCCGACCTCGGCGGCGTCGATGCTGTGATCGTGTTCATCGAGCAGGCGCACGCCGAGAATCGCCGCTTCGCCGGTGCCGGAAACGGTCTGCACTTCACCACCGGCGAGCATTTCCTGGCGCACCACCTGACCTTCGCGTTCAGCCATCAGCGCGTTGTAGTAATCGAGCACGGCTTCGGGTTTACCGTACATGGCCATGCGACCGTCCTTGAGCAGGATCGCCGAGTCGCAGATCGACTGAATGGCCGAGCGGTCATGGGACACGATCAGCAGGGTTGTCCCGGCCTTGCGGAAGCTGCGGATGCGCTCGAAGCTTTTGTGCTGGAAATAAGCGTCGCCCACTGACAGCGCTTCATCAACGATCAGAATGTCCGGGCGCCGCGCGGTGGCAACGCTGAACGCCAGTCGCATCTGCATGCCGCTGGAGTAGGTGCGCACCGGGTGGTCGATGGCGTCGCCGATCTCGGCGAAGTGCTCGATATCGGGCATCAGTGCTTCGATTTCTTCGAGCTGCATTCCCAGCAACTGGCCGGCCATGATTGCGTTCTGCCGGCCGGTAAAGTCAGGGTGAAAGCCCATGCCCAGTTCCAGTAGTGCCGCCACGCGACCTTGCAGTTCGATCTTGCCGGCAGTGGGCTGCGTGGTGCCGGTGATCATCTTCAGCAAGGTGCTTTTGCCAGCCCCGTTGGCGCCGACGATGCCCACGGCTTCTCCGGGGGCGATTTCGAATTCGACGTCTTGCAGCACCCAGTGCTGGCGATGACGGATGGGTGAGAAGGGGATCAGCCACTCTGCCAGTCGGCTCCAGCGGTTGGGGTACTGTTTGTAGGCCTTGCTCAGGCCGGTCACGCGAATATGCCCCATCAGAGTTCATCCACCATTTCGCCGACGCGCTGGCGAAACAGCCGCAGCCCGATCAGGCAGAAGACCGCCCCGGTGATGGCGATCGGCAGCAGCGAACTCCAGACCGGCCACTGACCGTAGAGAAACAGGTTCTGATAGCTGCTGAACAGGTTGGTCAACGGGTTCAGTTGCAGCAGACGCTGCACCCATTCCGGCAGGATGCTGATCGGATACACGATCGGCGTCAGCCAGAACCAGAACTGCAAGCAGATGGCAAAGAGCTGTCCGACATCACGGAAAAACACATTGAGTACGCCGAGGACCATCCCCAGCCCTGCGCAGAACATCATTTGCAGCGCTATCAACGGTAACAACGCCAGCAATGCCATGCCTGGCCAGCGTCCGGTCAACAGCAAAAAGCCCAGAAACAGCCCGATGATAATGGCGAAGTTGATCCCGGCATTGATCAACACAATCACCGGCAGGCAGATCCGCGGGAAGCTGATTTTCTTCAGCAGATTTGCGTTGTCCAGAAACATGGTCTGACTGCGCAGGGTGATCTCCGAAAACAGCCCCCACGCCAGCAGGCCGGCGCAGAGGTAGACGCTGTAGGCCATGCTGTCATCCACGCCGGGCAGACGGGCGCGCATGATGTGGGAAAAAATCACGGTGTAAACAATGATCATCGACAGTGGATTGAAGATCGGCCACAAAGCACCGAACAGCGAGTTGCGGTAACGTGCTTGAAACTCTCGTTGCACGCTACCGAGGATGAATCCACGGTAGCTGTGCAGCGAGCGATACAGGGAAAGCAGCATTCAAACCGTCCTGCCGTATTGGTCTTCGAAGCGGACGATGTCGTCCTCTCCCAGGTATTCGCCGCTTTGCACTTCAATGATCACCAGATCGATCACCCCGGGGTTTTCCAGGCGATGCTTGTGGCCGGCGGCGATAAAGGTCGATTCGTTCTTGGCCACCAGCGTCGTGCCGGAGCCATTGTTGGTCACCTTGGCCATGCCTTCGACCACCACCCAGTGTTCGTTGCGGTGATGGTGCATTTGCAGGGACAACTTGCCGCCAGGTTTGACCACGATGCGTTTGATCTTGAAGCGCGGGCCTTCCTCGAGAACGGTGTAGGTGCCCCAGGGCCGGCTGACGGTGCGGTGCAGGCGATAGGCTTCGTGGGATTTGTCCTTGAGCTGCTTGGCGACGCGGCGCACGTCCTGCGCACGGTCGGCATGGGCCACGAGCACGGCATCGGCGGTGTCGACGATGATCAGGTTATCCACACCGACGGCGGCTACCAGCCGGCCTTCGCTCTGGACGAAGTTGTTGTGGCTGTCGATGAAAATCGCTTCGCCGCTGGCGCGGTTGTTGTCGGCATCGGCCGGCACCAGTGCGGCCACCGCGCCCCACGAACCGATATCGCTCCAGTCGAAACCGGCGGGCACCACCACGACTTTTTCCGAGCGTTCCATCAACGCATAGTCGATGGAAATGTCGGTGATTTCAGCGAACAGCACCGGCGACAGTTCCTGTTGCAGGCAGCCGACGGTTTCCAACGGGGCGCTGGCGGCCATGCAGGCGCGGGTCTGCTCCAGCAGTTCTGGCGCGTGCAGTTGCAGCTCGGCAAGCACGGTCGCGGTAGTGAAGCAGAACATGCCCGAGTTCCACAGGAAGTTGCCGCTCTCCAGGTAATGCGTGGCGGTTTGCAGGTCGGGTTTTTCCACGAAGCGCTGCACCTTGGCCGCGCCTTTGGCGTCCAGCGGCGCACCGGTTTCGATGTAGCCGAAGCCGGTTTCCGGGGCCGTCGGCAGCACACCGAAAGTTACCAGGTAACCGTCCCTGGCCAGATTGACCGCGTGTTCGACCGCACTTTTCAGCGCGTCCTGATTGACGATCAAATGGTCGGCGGGCATCACCACCATGATTGCGTCGTCGCCATGCAGCGCTTGCAGCGAAAGGGCAGCGGCGGCAATGGCCGGGGCAGTGTTGCGCCCGGTCGGCTCCAGCAGGAAGTGCCCGCGATGGCGCGACACGTGGGCGGCGCAGTAGTGATCCTTGCTCTGGAAGTAGTACTCGCGATTGGTCACCGTGACGATGTCGCCCCAGCCGTCCAGCAATGCTGCTGCACGCTGGTAAGTCTTGCCCAGCAGCGACTGGCCGTCGGGCAGGGTCATGAACGGCTTGGGATGGCCCTCGCGGGACACCGGCCACAAACGGGTGCCGGCACCGCCGGACAGAATCACGGGGATCAGCATGGCCTACTCCTTGGCGACGCGTTTCATGTCCGCATCCATCATCATGCGGATCAAGGTATCCAGGTCGGTTTTTGGCTTCCAGCCCAGCACGCGCTGAGCCTTGGCCGGGTTGCCGAGCAGCACTTCGACTTCAGCCGGACGGAAGAACGCCGGGTCGATCTTCACGTAGTCGCGGTAGTTGAGGCCGACGTGATCGAAGGCAATACGGCACATTTCCCGCACCGTGGTAGTGACTCCGGTGGCGACCACAAAATCGTCTGGCTTGTCTTGTTGCAGCATCAGCCACATGGCTTCGACGTAGTCGCCGGCAAACCCCCAGTCGCGCTTGGCGTCGATGTTGCCCAGGGCCAGCTCCTGCTGTTTGCCCTGTTTGATGCGGGCTGCGGCATCGGTGACCTTGCGGGTGACGAACTCGATGCCACGCAGCGGCGATTCGTGGTTGAACAGGATGCCGCTGCTGGCGTGCAGGTTGAAACTTTCGCGGTAGTTGACGGTGATCCAGTGGCCATACAGTTTGGCCACGCCGTATGGGCTGCGTGGGTAGAACGGGGTGTTCTCGTCCTGTTGCTCAGCCTGGATCAGACCAAACATTTCACTGGTCGAGGCCTGATAGAAGCGGGTGTGCGGGCTGAACTGGCGGATCGCTTCGAGGATATGAGTAACGCCCAGCCCATCGACGATGCCGGTGGTCACCGGTTGATTCCACGAGGCGGCGACGAAACTCTGCGCGGCGAGGTTATAGATTTCGTCCGGAGCCGATTGAATGACCGCACGTTGTACCGAGCAGGCATCGGCCATGTCACCGTCCAGATAGACAATATCGGCTTCGACGCCCATTTCGCGCAGGCGCCAGCGTGAATCGCTGCTGCGCCGTGCCACGAAGCCATAAACCTTGTAGCCCTTGTCGAGCAACAATTTGGCTAGATACGCGCCGTCCTGGCCGGTGATCCCTGTGATCAGTGCACTTTTTGTCATTCTTGTCGTACTCGCGTCTCCCAGTCGGACAGGATCGCCCGCAGGGATTGTTGTGTGGTGATGTCTGGCGCCCATCCTGTGGTTTTGGCCAGTTTTGCGTGGCTGCCGCAAACGCGGCGCTGATCGGCGCGACGCATGCGCGCCGGATCCTGAACCAGTTGCATCTGGACTTCGGCAAGATCGGCCAGTTGTTCGATCAGGCTGCGGATGCTTTGCTCGCGCCCCGAGCAGATGTTGTAGACCTGCCCCGGAATGCCTTTTTCCAGCAGCGCGAAGTAGGCCGATACGACGTCGCCGACATCGAGGAAATCACGCGTCACGTCGATGTCGCCGACTTCCAGTTGCGGGGCTTGCAGGCCTTGTTTGATGCGACTGATCTGGCGCGCAGCGCTGGCGATGACAAAGCTGTCTTTCTGCCCGGTGCCGATATGGTTGAACGGGCGTGCGACCAGCACCGGCCAGTGTTCGCTCAGGCCCCATTGCAGGCTGAGGAATTCCGCCGAGAGTTTGCTCACCGCGTAAGGGTTGCGCGGGCAGGGCGGTTGTTGCTCGGTGATCGGCAGATCGCTTTCGGCCACCTGGCCATAAACGTCGCCGGAGCTGACATACAGGAACGTGCCGGCAAAGCCGCGCGCCTTGAGAGCCTGCAACAGGTTGAGGGTGCCGAAAACATTGATATCGAGGGTGCGGGCCGGATCACGGAAGGCTTCGGGGACGAAGGTTTGCCCGGCCAGATGAACCACCGCGTCGGGCATCTGCGGCCAAAGGTCGCTGAGGCTGCCGGCATCCGTGAGGTCGAAGGGCGATGCGGCAGGCAACAGCTCCCACGACGAATCGGGCAAGGCCAGACGTGACTGTATATGTTGTCCCACGAAGCCACTGAGACCCGTGATGAACAGACGCTTTTTCAAACAGCGACCCCTTGGTCTTGAACTTGCGCCACTTTCCCACAGGCTTTGAGGAAAGATCTGTCAGACCAAAAGAAAAACTGGCTAAAAGACAGGCGAAGTCAGTTGTTGTAGTTGTTTGTCTTCAATCTGTGCCAATTGCACAGCAATTTCAACTGGCCAGACCGTGACTGGTCAGTTCTCGTAAGCGTAGACCGATTTATTCTCGCCGGGCGGTTCACGGATCCCCGACGGATGTGTTTAGAATGCCCCTCGTCGCCATTCCCGTCGGTTCACCGTGGGCATTGTGCGACGGGGTGAAACTGACCACTAAAACAAGAACAAAGACGTGCCTGAAGATGGAGGACGAGCGCCAGTGATGCCGACTTGATCCGACGCCGGGCCGTCATAGCATGAGGCTGCCGGGAAGGCTGCTTCATCGTGGGATGCCATGAATTTCATTCTTCACTCGGACGTCAACGACCGCTCCATCAGCCAGAGCCTGGGACGTCCCGAATACAGCTATTACTTTGTGCTCAAGGCCTATCGCCCGATACTCGAGAGTCTCGGTCAGGTGCACATTGTGTCGTCCAGCGCCGAAGTCGATCCGCTTTTTCGGCAACTGCGCGCGGCTGGCCAGGACAGCGTGTTTCTGTCGTTCACCCCTGCGCATAAAACCCCCACGGAACTTGAGTGTCCGACGATTTGCGTCGTGGCATGGGAGTTTGACTCGATCCCGGATGAGCAGTGGGACAACGATCCGCGCCATGACTGGACGCAGATGTTTGCGCGCCAGGGCCGGGTCATCACCTTGTCGAGCCACACTGCCCGAGCCATTCGCCGGGCCATGGGCGAAGACTTTCCAGTGTTGGTGTTGCCGACGCCGCTGTGGGAGAACTTTGCGGCGATTCGCGAGCAACACGTCTGTAGGCCGATCAATCCCGGCGCGGTGCTTTCCATCAAGGGCTGCATCTTCGATACCCGAACGCTCGGGTTGTCGGCCGATGCATTGCTCCCGACACCACTGACCGCCGAGCAGGAAGCAATTCTGGCCGCCGAGCTCGAGGCAGCCCGACCGCCACCGCTGACCTTCAAACGCCGCCTGATCATTGCCCGGCATTACCTGCGTCTGTGGTTGCTGAATGCAGGACGCGACTACGCACCACCGTTGCCGCGGTCGAAGTTTTTGCACAACTGGTATTGGGAAGGAGTTCGCGATCGTGTCCCGGACGTATTGCACGGCTGGCTCGAGAAACGCCTGCCGGCCATTTGCGGCCCGCAACCGGTACCGGTTATCGAACCCGAGCCGCTGAACCTGCCGGACACCTCGTCGGTGGTCGACATAGCGGTCGACGGCGTGATCTACGTCAGCGTGTTCAACCCCAAGGATGGCCGCAAGAACTGGCATCAACTGATCACCGCGTTCTGCTGGGCCTTGCGCGAAAGAGCCGATGCGACACTGGTGCTGAAGATCACCCAGAACGATCTGGCGTCGTACTACAGCGAAATGATGACCTTGCTCGCGCAGCTTTCACCCTTTGCTTGCCGGGTGGTGGTGATGCACGGTTATCTGGACGACGCGCAGTACACCAGGCTTTATGCAGCCGCCAGTTTCTACGTCAACGCTTCGCGTTGCGAAGGGCTGTGTCTGCCGTTGATGGAGTTTCTGTCCAGCGGCAAACCGGTGATCGCACCGGATCACACGGCCATGGAAGACTACATCGATGAGTCGGTGGCGCTCGTGGTCAAGTCCAGTGAAGAACTCACCATCTGGCCGCAAGACAGTCGCATCATCTATCGCACACTGCGTCATCGGCCCGATTGGGGCTCGCTGAAAAGCGCTTATGAAAGCAGCTATCGAATGGCCAAAACGCAGCCTGAGGATTACCAGCGCATGTCCGCTGCTGCGATTGCACGCATGCACGATTACTGCGCGTTCGCGCCAGTGCAAAAGCGCATGGCTGATTTTTTCGGACTTGTGCCGCGCACTCTGGATGCTGCGCCAGTGACGGATAACGCTTCATGCTGATCATCATTCATTCGGAAACCAACCAGCACACCATCGCTCAGAACCTGGGCCGTTCGGAATACAGCTACTACTTCGTGCTCAAGGAGTATCGCCCGGTACTCGAGCGCCTCGGACGCGTGGTGGAAGTGGCAGACCCGCAGGTCGAAGTCGATGCGCTCTATCTGGAGTGTCTGGCTCGGGGCGAGCCCTGTGTGTTCTTGTCCTTTTCCCCACCGCATCGCACGCCGGTGAACCTGGCGTGTCCGACGCTCCCGGTGTTTGCATGGGAATTCAGCACGATCCCCAACGAACCGTTTGCCGGTGAACCGCGTAATGACTGGCGCACCGTGCTGCACGCTTGTGGTGCTGCCATTACCCATTCCAGCTACACGGTCAACGCCGTGCGCGAAGCAATGGAGGCTGATTACCCGATTGTCGCGGTACCAGCGCCGGTATGGGATCGCTTCGCAGCCCGCGGCGCGCAGTTGCAAGGGCAGTCGCTGGTGGCTACGGTGCGGTTGAAGATCAAAGGCCTGGTGGCCGACAGTCGAAAACTGGATCTGAATGCCTTCGGCCCGATGCATTTGCGCAGTGGCAAAGGCATCGACTTTGAGGCACCCCTTACCGAGCAGGAGCTGCTGCTTGACGGTGTGGTGTACACCTCAGTGTTCAATCCCGGTGATGGGCGCAAGAATTGGGAAGACATGCTCAGCGCGTTCTGCGTGAGTTTTCGCGACATCGAAGACGCCACGCTGGTGCTCAAGCTCACGCACCACGATGCCGAAGAAGCGCTGAGCGACATCCTGCATCACCTGTACAAAAATCAGTCTTATCGCTGCCGTATCGTGCTGATCTACGGCTACCTTGCCGATCCCGACTACGAGCGGCTGGTCCAGGCCACTCGTTATGTAGTGAATACGTCATACGGCGAGGGCCAATGCTTGCCGCTGATGGAATTCATGTCGTGCGGCAAACCGGCGGTGGCCCCGCGCACCACCGCGATGATTGATTACCTGAGCGCCGAAAATGCGTTCCTGATCGAGTCGACCGATGAGCTCACAGCCTGGCCGCACGATCCGCGCAAGGCCTTTCGTACGCTGCGCTACATGACCAACTGGGCGTCGTTGTGCGCGGCCTATCGGGAGAGTTATGCCGTGGCAAAAAACGACCCGGCGCGTTATGCCCGGATGTCGGCGCAAGCGGTCAGCAGCCTGCAAGCGTTCTGCAGCCAGGCAGTCGCTGAACAGCGATTACGGGTTTTCTTTGCGCAGTTGTTCGAGCGCCGTGGTGTGACCGTGGAAATCCCCGGAGCATGAACAGCAAACGGATCATGGACATTGAGGTCCTGCGTGCGATCGCGGTGCTGGGGGTGCTGTTCCATCACTTGCAGGGCAGCCTGTTTGCCGACCCGGTGCCGCTGCTGGAAAAAATTCACGCCTGGGCCCAGCCGTGGTGGGGCGTCGATCTGTTTTTCGCCATCTCCGGTTTTGTCATCGCCCGTGGCCTGATCCCGGCGCTGCAAGGGTGCACAACCCGCCAGGAATACTGGCAACAGACGCGCAACTTCTGGCTGCGCCGGGCTTTTCGGCTGTTGCCATCGGCCTGGTTATGGTTGGCTCTGATGCTGCTGGCGTGTGTGTTTCTCAATCGTTCGGGTGCGTTCGGTTCGCTGTACGCCAACCTGCAAGCAACGCTGGCGGGTGTGTTGCAGTACGCCAACTTCCGTTTCGCAGACAGCTTCTTTCACTATGAGTACGGCAGCAGCTTCGTCTACTGGAGCCTGTCACTGGAGGAGCAGTTCTACCTGCTGTTTCCGCTGTTGATTCTGCTCTGTCGCAAGCATCTGGTCTGGGCATTGCTGGCGCTGGTCGCCGTGCAGATTTTCACGATGCGCACGCCATTGCTGATGGCCGTGCGCACCGACGCCCTGGCTCTCGGCGTGCTGTTGGCAATGTGGAGTGCGCAGCCGGGTTATCAGCGCTGGCAGCCGACGTGTCTGCGCAGGCCCTGGGTCGGGATTTTGGCCTTGATCGCTACCGGTTTGCTGATGAGTTTCATGGCTACCGACCGGTTCACCTTCGCCAATTACCGCCTCGGTTCGATCGCGCTGCTCAGCGCGGTGCTGGTCTGGATTGCTTCTTACAATCGCAACTATCTGTTGCCCGCCGGCCATGCGCAACGGGTGATGGCGTGGATCGGCAGCCGCTCCTACGGCATCTATCTGGTCCACATTCCGGCCTATCAACTGGTGCGTGAACTGATTTTCCGGTTACAGAGCGCCGGTCTGCCAAGCCCTGCCGGCCATCCGATTCTGACGCTGGTAATCGCTTTCGGCCTGATCGCGCTGCTCAGCGAACTCAATTACCGTTTCATCGAAATGCCTATGCGCAACCGCGGCGCAGCACTGGTCAAACGCCTCGGTACGTCACCCACCGCCGTCCCATCCTCTGGAGCCACCTCATGCTGAGCCTTTTGAAGAAACTCACGGCGGCGACGTCTGCACAGCCTTCCGTTGCGGTCGCCGAGAAGACTGATCCGTACATGCTCGGCCTGCACGACGCGATGCTCAGCGGCTGGTTCAACCAGGCAACCGGCGAGCTGTTCACAGGCTTTCCCGTGAGTGCTGACGACACGCTCCTGGATGTCGGCTGCGGTGATGGTGGCAACGTGCATTTCTGCGGTATGCGTGGGGCGAAGATCATCATTGCCGACATCGACGGCGCCAAGGTCGAGGCGACGCGTCAGCGACTGAGCGACACCCCGGCGCGCGATATCGAATGCCATGTCACCGATTGCAATCCGTTGCCGATTGCCGACGCGACAGCGACCCGCGTGGTGTCCACCGAAGTCATTGAACACGTCGACGACCCGGCGCAGTTTCTCGCCGAGCTGGTGCGCGTCGGCAAGCCAGGCGCGTTGTACCTGTTGAGCGTGCCGCACCCCAGCTCCGAAGACCTGCAAAAAGACATCGCGGCGCCGGAGTATTTTCAGAAACCCAACCACATCCGGATCATCAGCGAAGAGCAGTTCAAGTCCATGGTCAGTGAGGCCGGCCTTGAGATCATCAGCCACAGCCAGTACGGCTTTTACTGGTCGATGTGGATGTTGTTGTTCTGGGAAGCCAAGGTCGATTTCAGTAACCCTGATCATCCACTGCTCAATCATTGGGCCGACACCTGGCAAGCGGTGCTGGACTCGCCACGCGGGGCGCAGATCAAGCAGGCGCTGGATGCGGTCGTGGCGAAAAGTCAGGTGATCATCGCCCGCAAGCCTTGAAGCTTTTGCAACTGAGTTTTGTGTAACCTTGCAGCCCTGTGCTGTCAGGGGTTTGCAAGGTATGCGCTTTATCGTCGGTCTGTTGGCTTTGCTCATGCTGTCTGCCTGTGAACAGCAGAGCGCAGCGCCACTCGATCAGCAACTCTACGTCTGGCAACGCCAGTGGACGTCGGCCCATGAGGCGGCATTGCGCGATAGCCAACGTGATTTTTCCACCTTGCGGGTGCTGGCGTTGCAGGCATTCCCGAATGCCGGATGGAGCCGCGCGCGTATCGCCCCGCCGTTGCTGAAAAGCGATGGCCGCCCACTGATTGCGGTGATTCGTCTCGACGGCCAACTCAAGGCGCTGGATCAGCAGCAGGTCACGGCGCAGATCCTTCAGGTCATCAGTGACTGGCAGGCGCAGGGCCTGACCCTGAGTGGCGTGGAGATCGACCACGATGCCGGCAATGCGCGGCTGCCGGCCTATGCAGAATTCCTCACTCATCTACGCTCGGCACTCCCGCAATCGTTGCCTCTGAGCATCACCGCGCTGCCGGCCTGGCTCGACAGTGCGCAATTGCCGAACTTGCTGGCGACAGTCGACAGCAGCGTGCTGCAAGTGCATGCCGTCAGTGACCCGCGCCGCGGTTTGTTCGACGCTGAGCAGGCGCGGCGTTGGGCCGAGGCCTGGGGGGAAATCACCGATAAACCGTTTTATCTGGCGTTGCCCGCTTACGGTGTGGCGCTGTTGCCGGATGTCGACGGCGCGCCGGTGGTGGAAAGTGAAGTGCCGCTTGAGCGTGGCGGGCAGCGCCGTGAACTGCTCGCCGTTCCACTGCAACTGAGCCGACTCGGCAAAGCACTGCGTGAAAATCCGCCAAAGCATCTGGCCGGGCTGATCTGGTTTCGCCTGCCGCTGGTCAACGACCGCCGCGCCTGGAGCCTGACCACGCTGCGCGCCGTTGCCCGGGGCGATGCGTTAAGCAGCCAGCTCGGTCTTACGTTGCGTGAGCAGAGCGGCCTCTACGACATCACCCTGAACAACCGTGGCAACCTCGACAGCGCTTGGCCCGCACGGATCACTTTGCAGGCCCGGGGTTGTGAAGGCTCCGATGCGCTCGCCGGTTATTCGTTGCAACAAAGCCCGGATCTGCTTACCTTCACCCGCCTTCGCGACGGCCGGTTGCCGGCGGACGGGCAGCGCGCCATCGGTTGGGCGCGCTGTGCATTTATTGATCAAGGAGGTTCGCATGTTGACCCGTAACTGGCCCCGCCATCTGCTCTGCCTGAGCCTCTGTCTGCCGCTGGGCTCGGCCTTGGCGTGCGGCCCGGACTTCCCGAACCGTTTGCTTGATGATCGCGCGCAGACGCTGGCTGATTTGCCCGAGGGCAACTTCAACTTCGAAGTCAGCCGTTTGGGCAAAGCGATCGCCGGTCTGAAAAACCTTACACCTGCCGCCGACAACCCGAACAGTCTCTACGCCGAGCCGACCGAGCCTGCCGATGAGCGCAACAAGGTTGAGGCCGCCGGCCTGACCGAGGAACAGCAAGCACTGGTCACGCGTCTGCGCACGCTTACCGATGCCCGTGAAGCCTACGCGCAGGGCAGCAGTCTGCCGGCGGAAATCCGTCTGTATGTGGCGGGTGCGGTGGCGTTCCATGTCGGCGAGCATCAAATGGCGGTCGATTATTTCCGCCAATTGCTGGCGCTGCCGGCGGATCAGCGTCCGTTGCGCAGCACGTGGGCGGCTTATTCCGAGGGGCGTGCGCTGTTCGCCATGAGCGCCGAGGCCGATGACATGCTCGATCCGCTGGAGCAAGCGATCTCGGCGTTCCGTCAGGCCCGGCAACTGAGCATTGACGGTTTCAGCGATCCGCTGGGGCTGGGTGTCGCCAGTCTCGGGGAAGAGGCGCGAGCGTCACGTATGGCCGGTGGCTGGGACGATGCGATCGATCTTTATGCGGCGCAGAGCGCGCACGGCTCACCGGTTGGCTACACCTCGTTGAAACAACTGGCGAACGAGTTGGCTGAAATGCCCGAGCCGGAGCTGGCCGAGCTGATGCAACACGAAGGTGTGCAGAAACTGATTACCGCCTCGTTGATCAGCCGCCTCGGCTGGTCGTTCGGCGACGAACCACCGAATGAGAAAAAACTGGTCAAGCTTCTGCAAAGCAGCACCCGTGGCACCTTCGACAATGCTGATCGTCTGGCCGCGGTGAGTTATCAACAGGGCGATTACTCAAGCGCCACAGCATTCCTCGAACACGCTGGCGACGGTGGTCTCGCCTGGTGGCTACGAGCGAAACTGGCAGTACGCGACGGTGACAAGAATGCGGCGGCAGCCGCCTACGCCAAAGCCGCACAGGCTTTCCCGCAGAACGAAGACTGGGGTTATCGGCGCACGCCGGACTGGGCATTGGAAACGGTTCAGCCCAAATGCCGGGTCGAAGGTGAGAGCGCGATTCTGGCATTGCAACGCGGTGAGTACCTGCAAGCGTTCGTGCAGTTGTATCGCAGCAACAGCCTCTATTGGTTCGATGCCGCAACCGTCGCCGAGCGCGTGCTGACCGTCAACGAACTAAAGCAGTATGTGGACGCCAACGTGCCGGCACCGCCGGCGCTGACTCAAGAGCAGCGTGACAATTACGTGCCGCTGCCCGTTGCCGCCAGCCTGCGCAATCTGCTCGGGCGGCGTTTGCTGCGTGAGGGGCATTACGAAGAGGCCGTCGGCTATTTCGACAATGCGGATCTGCAGAACAAGGCCCGACTCTACGGCGAGCAAAGACTGAAAGCCGATGCCGCGTGGTGGCCGACCAAACGCGCCAGTGCGTTGTACAACGCGGCGTGGACGGCACGCGAGTGGGGCATGGACATCCTCGGTTACGAGATGGCCCCGGATTACGCGACGTTCGGCGGTCATTACAGCCTGGAAACCACCGAGCTGAAAATCGGCCCGCTGGTATCCGAAGCCGAAGTACAACGACAGAAAGCCAGTCAAGCGCAGCCCGACCAGCGTTATCACTACCGTTTTGTCGCCACTGCCCTGGCCAATCGCGCCGCCGACAACTTGCCGCACTCTAGTCAGGCGTTTGCCGCCGTGCTGTGTTCGGCCGCTGGTTGGAACAGCAGCCTGGAAGATCAGAGCGCGTTGTATCAGCGGTACGTGAAGGAAGGCGCTTACGTGCCGTGGGCAGTGGATTTCGGCAACCAGTGCCCGTACCCGGACTTCGAAAACGCCGACAAACGCTACGTCACCCAAGTCACCGACGCTGTCCGCGCGAGCCTGCGACCGTACAAGCGGCCGGTGCAGATCGGCGCAATAGTGCTGGTGGTCGGCGCGGCGTTGTTGCTGATCACTCGTCGCCAGCGCAAGGCTCGCAAGGGTTAAGCCTGCTGGACAAAAGTCAGGCGCACCGCGAAGCCGATCAACAGGCTGCCGAACAGCCATTGTTGAATCCGCTGGGCCGTTGGACTGTGTTGCAGCCAACGGCCCAGCGCGGCGCCGGTCAGGGCGTAAGCGCTGTCGAACAGCAGGCCGACACCGACCAGCAATGTGCCGAGCAGGGCGAACTGGCTCAGCACCGGTGCGCCGTTGGCGACGATAAATTGCGGCAGTAGCACCGAGCAGAACAACAACGCCTTGGGGTTGAGCAGATTGGTCAGCAAGCCACGGCGGATCGCTTCGCGCCATCGCCCGTGAGTCTCGGCCACGTCGCCAGCATTCAGGTTCGGCACCAGGGTGCTGCGCAGGCATTGAATGCCGATCCACAGCAGATACGCCGCCCCGGCGAGGCGCACCACTTCGAACGTCCACGGTGCCGCCTTGAACAGCGCCGCCAGCCCCAACGCCGCCAACACCACATGACACGCGCGGGCAATCGCCAGGCCTATTACAGTGGCCAGCGCCGCTCCGCGACCTTGTCGGGCGCCGGTTTGCAGCAGCAGGATCATGTCCGGGCCGGGCAACAGAAACACCACGGTCAATGCCAGGAAAAACAGCCAGAGACTTGCCACGTCATACCCCTTTCGTTGTCGATTCGGTGACGCCAGTCTAGGGTCGAAGGGTGGGGCAGGTGCTTGCGTAGTCCGCTTCAAAATGCCTTGGTATTGGCATAACCTGCTTTCTTTTTGCGCTTTTGCTATCAGGATCTGCCAACTATGAAACTCGACGCCTTCGACCGCAAGATTCTCGCCGCCCTGCAACGGGACGGTCGCTTGAGCAACGTCGAGCTGGCGGACGAGATCGGCCTGTCGGCGTCGCCGTGTTTGCGGCGGGTGCGGATGCTGGAGGAGGCCGGGGTGATTCGCGGTTATCAGGCCAATCTGGATCGCGATGAAGTGGGGTTGGGGCTGACGGTGTTTGTCGGGGTCAAGGTCGAGCGCCACAACGATGAACAGGCCGAAGCGTTTTACGCAGCGGTCACTGCGCTGCCGGAGGTGATTTCAGCGTTTCTGGTATCGGGGGAATCGGACTTTCTGCTGCAAGTGGTGGTACCGGATCTGCGCGCGTATGACCGCTTTCTTAGCGGTTGCCTGCTGAAGTTGCCGGGGGTGAGTGATATCCGCAGCAACTTTGCGATTCACACGGTGAAGACGCCGGGGGCGTTGCCGTTGGGGCATCTTCCGTCCTGAAAACCGAAAAGATCGCAGCCTTCGGCAGCTCCTACAGGGTACGCATTTCAGGTAGGAGCTGCCGGAGGCTGCGATCTTTTGATCTTCTACATCTGCGTCGCCATCCCCTCCACATTCATCGCCGCTTGGCGCAACGCCTCGGAGCGAGTCGGGTGCGGGTGACAGGTCAGGGCGATGTCCTCGGCCGAAGCGCTGAATTCCATCGCCACACAAAACTCGCCAATCATTTCGCTTACGCTCGGGCCGACCAGGTGCACGCCGAGCACTTCATCCGTGCGCTCATCAGCGAGGACTTTGGCGAAACCTTCTGTCTCGTGGTTGATCTTCGCCCGGCTGTTGGCGGTGAACGGAAACTTGCCGACCTTGTAGGCGCGGCCTTCAGACTTGAGCTGTTCTTCGGTTTTGCCAACGCTGGCCAGCTCCGGTTTGGTGTAGATCACGTTTGGGATCAGGTCGTAATTGACCTCGCCAGCCTTGCCGTGGATCTGCTCGACACAGGCCATGGCTTCGTCTTCAGCCTTGTGCGCGAGCATTGGGCCGGAAGTTACGTCGCCGACCACCCACACCCCAGGGGCTTCTGTGCGATGTTGTTGGTTGGCGAGCATGCCGCGCTTGTCGGTGCTCAGGCCGACGTTCTCAAGACCCAGGCCTTGGGTGTAAGGACGGCGACCGATGGCCACCAGCACGTAATCGGCCTCCAGTAACTCAGCCGTGCCGCCGGCGGCCGGTTCGACGCTGAGTTGTACGCTGTTGGCCGAAGTGGTGGCGCTGGTGACTTTCGAACTCAATTTGAAGACGATGCCTTGCTTGCTCAGCGAGCGCTGCAGGGTTTTGCCGGCCTCGCCATCAACGCCGGGGCAGATGCGGTCGAGGTATTCGACCACAGTGACCTGCGCGCCGAGACGTCGCCACACTGAACCCAATTCGAGGCCGATCACGCCGGCGCCGATCACCACCAGATGCTTGGGCACTTCGCTCAGAGACAACGCGCCGGTCGAATCGAGAATGCGCTGGTTGTCGATGTCGACCCCGGGCAGGGGAGTGGGCTCGGAACCGGTAGCAATGATGATGTCCTTGGCGGTCAGCTCGATTTTGCTGCCCTGATCGCCTGTCACGGTGACCTTGCCCGGGCCGTCGATGTGGCCCCAGCCTTTGATCCAATCGACCTTGTTCTTGCGAAACAGAAACTCGATGCCTTTGGTCAGGCCGGTCACGCTTTCGTCTTTCTGTTTCATCATCTGCGCGAGATTGAGCGTCGGTTGGACCTCGATGCCGAGGTTGGCGAATTCCGCACCCATGGCCGCGTCGTAAAGCTCGGAGGCGTGGAGCAAGGCTTTGGATGGCATGCAACCGACGTTCAGGCAGGTGCCGCCGAGGGTCGCGCGACCTTCGACACAGGCAGCCTTGAGGCCCAATTGGCCGGCGCGGATGGCCGCGTTATAGCCACCGGGGCCGCCGCCCAGAATCACTACGTCATAGGTGCTCATGCGCTTACTCCAGATTGGGGGTGCGGATCGCTAAAGGTAGTTGTTGAGTAAAATTACGAACGTAATATGTGCGCTCCCGGGCATTTCGGTCAAGGCTTCAGGCAAGCGACAGCTTGGGCGTTCTTAGATAAGCGCAATTTGTGGACGAATATTTCACGATTTTCGTTATATCGTAACGATACGAGCAAAGAGCCGAAGGCTTTGGGGTGATATGCAGGTCGATCTGGAGGTTGAGGGCACGCAAGTGACCGGACTGCCGCGCTTTCAGCAGGCGGCCACACAGGGCCGACGTTTACGTCGATGGGCAATCGGCCTTGGAGGGTTGGCCGGGGCAGGGTGGGTGCTGGCGTTTTTTGTCGGGCTCTTCGCGCCGCAATCGTTGTGGCTGCCGCTGCTGATCAATCAGAGCGCGGCGTTGCTTATTCTGGTGGCAGGTCTGCAATCGGCTTGGTGGGTGGCTCAATGGCGCGCGCGGGTGATGAATCCGCTGGCATCGACACCGCTTGCAGTCGAAGAACAACCGGCGCCGGAAGGCTGGTATGAGCGGCTGCTGGATCGCTTGAGTCGGCGTGGCTTGCATCTGGTTGGCCTGATCGGCGCGGCGACGTTGTGGCTGGGCGGCTGGGCCTTGCTGGTGGTGCTTGGCATTGAGCAGGCGTGGAACCTGACCTTGCTGCCCGCCGCTGTCGGTGTGTCTGCCACGGTCGGCGCAGTTCTGGCGTTGCTGCTGGCGTTCGGTTTGCTGGTGCTGGAGCGGCAATGGGCTCAGCAAACCCCGGCGCAATGGCCTGAAGCGGGTTCGCTGGCACAACTGTCGCGCGTCGCGATCATCAGCCTGGTGCTGGGGGCGCTGTGTTTGTTGTTCGCCAGCGAGACCGTCTTATGGCCGGTTCGCCTTGCAGTGCTGATCGGCATCTTGCCAGGATTGGTCGCGATTGAGCTGCTATTGCGTGCGGTTCTTTCGATATTCAGCCCGCGCCGTGATCAACTTGAACCGACGCTACTGGCGCGCAGTTTTGTCGCCGACCTGCTGCGGTGGCCGCCTCAACCACTGCTCGCTTTGCAGCACGAATTGCACAACCGCTTCGGCATCGATCTGCGCCAGATCTGGGCTTTCAGTTACATGCGCCGAGCGTTTCTTCCGGTGTTGGCGCTGGTCGCGGCGGTCGGCTGGTTGCTGACCGGTATCCACGAAATTCCCCTGCAAGGCCGGGGCATCTACGAACGTTTCGGCAAACCGGTGCAGGTGTTCGGTCCCGGTTTGCACGCCGGTTTGCCATGGCCACTGGGTCGAGTGTTGAGCGTCGAAAACGGCGTGGTCCATGAACTGGCGACCAGCGTCGGCGAAAACCCGGCGCCGCTGCAACTCGATCCCGCCGAAGGCCCGGCACCGATCACGGCCAATCGTTTGTGGGACGCCAGCCATGTGAACGATAAATCCCAGGTGATCGCCAGCAGCCGGGGCGAGCAGCAGAGCTTTCAGATCGTCAACATGGACGTGCGCTTCGTCTATCGCATCGGTCTGAGCGATCAGGCAGCACTGGCTGCAACCTACAACAGTGCCGATGTGCCAACGCTCATCCGCAGCACTGCCAGCCGGATTCTCGTCCATGATTTCGCCTCACGCACCCTCGACGGTTTGCTTGGTGCGGACCGGGTAGGGCTGGCGGAAGAGATCGGCCGTGCGGTGCAAAATGATCTGCAAACACTCGACAGTGGCGTGGAGATTCTCGCCACCGTGGTTGAGGCGATTCACCCGCCGGCCGGCGCCGCGAACGCCTATCACAGCGTGCAAGCGGCGCAGATCGGTGCGCAGGCGTTGATCTCCCGCGAGCGCGGTGCTGCTGCCGAAGCGAGCAATCAGGCGCAGTTGCAAGCCAGCCTTGCTCGCGATCAGGCCAGCGCCAACGCTCGCGAAATCGGTGCAGCTGCACAGGCCGCCGACTTGAAATTCAGTGCCGAACAAAAAGCGTACGCCAGCGCCGGCCAGGCATTCGTGCTGGAGCAATACTTCAGTCAGCTCAGCCAAGGCCTGAGTAAAGCCAAATTGCTGATCCTCGACCATCGCCTGGGCGGCAGCAGCAACGCGCCGACCATCGACCTGCGCACGTTCACGCTGCCGGCTGACCCGACGCCCGCGCGTACCACCGCTCAACCAGGAGTTGCCCATTGAGCCAGTCGCATACACACGATCATCATGACCACGGCGGCCACGATCACGGCCACGGCCACGGCGGGCATCACCATCATCACGGTCACCACCACGGTACGCCGGAGGAGGCGGGGCCATTCCCTTGGCGGCGCATGGGTTGGGCGGCGTTGCTGGTGGCGTTCGCCATCGCCGCAGCGAGTCTGGTGCAAGTGCGCTCCGGTGAAGCGACTGTCATTACCCGTTTCGGTAACCCATCGCGAGTTCTGCTCGAGCCGGGGTTGAGCTGGCGCTGGCCGGCGCCGTTCGAAGCGGCGATTCCGGTGGACTTGCGCCTGCGTACCACCTCCAGCGGTTTGCAGGATGTTGGCACCCGCGACGGTTTGCGCATCATCGTCCAGGCTTACGTTGCCTGGCAGGTGCAGGGTGACCCGGACAATGTGCAGCGCTTCATGCGTGCGGTGCAGAACCAACCCGACGAAGCGGCGCGGCAGATTCGTACCTTTGTCGGCTCGGCACTGGAAACCACCGCCAGCAGTTTTGACTTGGCGAATCTGGTGAACACCGATTCGAGTCAGGTGCGGATTGCCGATTTCGAAGCACAATTACGTCAACAGATCGATCAGCAATTGCTCGCCACTTATGGCGTGCGGGTGGTGCAGGTCGGTATCGAACGGCTGACGCTGCCGTCAGTGACACTCACTGCCACGGTCGATCGTATGCGTGCCGAGCGTGAAACAATCGCCACCGAACGCACCGCAATCGGCAAGCGTGAGGCGGCGCAAATTCGCTCCGCCGCCGAGCGCGATGCGCGGATGGTTCAGGCAGATGCCACGGTGAAAGCCGCTGATATCGAAGCGCAATCTCGCGTCGAGGCAGCGCAAATCTACGGTCGCGCCTACGCCGGTTCGCCGCAGCTCTACAACCTGCTGCGCTCACTGGACACCCTTGGCACCATTGTCACGCCAGATACCAAACTGATCCTGCGTACCGATGCCGCGCCGTTCCGCGTGCTGATCGATGGACCGCCAAATCTCGACAGCAAATCCGGGTCGCAGCCATGAATGAAGAAGTTCCACGTGGAACACATTCGCTGAACAGTCCGTGGATTCAGGCCGGACGCTTGGCATTTTTTGCCCTGTACGCGGTGACGGTGTTGGCGGCATTGGCTTGGGCGTTTTCCAATGTGCGTCAGATTGATCCACAGAATCGCGCCGTCGTTTTGCACTTTGGTGCGCTGGATCGCATCCAGAACGCCGGCCTTTTATTGGCATGGCCACAGCCGTTCGAGCAGGTGGTTTTGCTGCCGGCGGCGGATCGGGTGATCGAGCGTCGAGTGGAGAATCTGCTGCGCAGCGACGAAGCGCTGAAGGCTGATCGGGTCGCCTCATTCGCCACACCGATCAGCGATGCGTTGGCCGGCTCTGGTTATTTACTGACCGGTGACGCAGGCGTTGTGCAACTGGATGTGCGGGTGTTTTACAAAGTTGCTGACCCCTATGACTTCGTGCTTCAGGGCGAACATGTGTTGCCGGCGCTTGATCGTCTGGTCACGCGCAGCGCCGTGGCACTGACGGCAGCGCGAGACCTGGACACCATTCTTGTTGCCCGACCGGAACTGATTGGCGCCGACAGTCAGGCCGCTGAACGCCGTGAACGACTGCGTGGTGATCTGGTGCAAGGTATCAACAAACGCCTGGCTGAACTGAAGGCGAGCGGGCAGGGCATCGGTATCGAAGTGACCCGGGTCGATGTGCAATCGAGTCTGCCCGATCCTGCGGTCAGTGCCTTCAACGCCGTTTTGACCGCTAGCCAGCAAGCTGACAAAGCCGTGGCCAACGCCCGCACCGACGCGGAGAAACTCACTCAGACCGCCAACGAACAGGCCGACCGCACGTTGCAAGTCGCCCACGCCCAAGCGGGCGAACGCTTGGCCAAAGCCTCTACCGACACCGCCACGGTGTTGAGTCTGGCCAAGGCGCAACAACAAGGCATCGATCCAAAAATGCTTCTGCGTCTGTACCGCGAGCGCATGCCGAAGATCCTCGGCCAGGCTGGATCGGTGACTACAGTCGATCCGAAAGACGATTCCCGCCTGATCATTCAGGGAGCCAGTAAATGACTGCGACTTCAGCTACACCGAGCCTGCTGTCCTCTGCCGAACAACGTAGTGCGGCGAGGCAATTGACCTTGGCGATGCTCGCCCTGGGGTTGCTTGGCCTAGGCTTGATTTGGCGCTGGCTGGCGCCGGAGCAAACCGGAGTCAGTCAGTTGCTGCTCGGTTTTGCTTCTTTATTAGTCGCAGTGCCGGTGATGCGTTCGGCGTGGTACAGCCTGCGTTATCCAAGCTTGCACGGCATCACTGATCAACTGATTGCCCTGGCGATGCTCGGCGCTTGGGCGACGGGCGATCTGCTGACTGCAGCGTTGCTGCCGATCATCATGATCTTCGGCCATGTGCTGGAGGAGCGCAGTGTCATTGGTTCGCAAGAAGCGATTCATGCCCTCGGTCAATTGACCCGCAGCCATGCACGAAAGATTCAGGCTGACGGCTCGATCATTGAAGTGGACAACGGCACATTGAAACCGGGCGATACCGTTGAGGTGCGTGCCGGCGATCGGGTGCCGGCGGATGGTCGAGTTCTCTCTGGCCAGGCCAGCCTCGACACCGCTTCGATCACCGGAGAGTCGGTTCCGGTAGAAGTTGCAGTGGGCATGACCGTGTTCGGCGGCGCGATCAATCTAGACGGCCTGCTGCGAATCGAAGTGACCCGCACTGGAGACGAATCGACGCTCGGCAAAGTGATCGCTCTGATGCAAAACGCCGAACGCTCCAAACCGCCAATCACTCGATTGCTTGAACGCTATGCTGGCAGTTACATGGTGCTGGTATTGCTACTGGCGGCGGTCACCTGGTTCATCACCCACGATGCGCAAGCGATGCTCGCGGTGTTGGTGGCGGCGTGCCCATGCGCCTTGGTGTTGTCGGCACCGGCCACGGCGATTGCCGGCGTGGCGGTGGCAGCACGGCACGGGATTTTGATCCGCAGTTCGGCATTTCTCGAAGAACTGGCCGACCTCACGTCGCTGGTCGTCGACAAGACCGGCACCCTGACTTACGGCACCTTGCGCTTGCAGTCGATCAACAGTCCGCGCGTGGATCAGTCGACGGTCATGGCGCTCGCCGCCAGCCTCGGCGCGGCGAGCGGTCACCCGGTCAGTCGGGCACTGGCAGGCTTGATCAGTCAGGAAGGCTATCTGCCGCTAAGCGAAATCCACGAGCGGCAGGGACTCGGTATCGTCGCAATGACCGCGCAGGGCGAAGCAGCGCTTGGTCGGCCAGAGTTGTTCGCTCAACTGAAGATCGCCACGACGAGTATTCCCGAGCATGACGGCCCCATTGCCGGCCTCGCCTTGAATGGTGAATTCCTCGCCTGGCTGTTGTTGGCCGACAGCGTCAAACCGGAGGCCCGGTTTGCTCTCAATGAATTGCGCGACTTGGGCCTCGGGCGGCAATTGTTGCTGACTGGCGACCGACAAAGTGTTGCCCAGACACTGGCCCGAGATGTCGGCTTGCACGAGGTACAAGCCCAGGCTTTGCCCGAGGACAAACTCAATCGCGTACTCAAGGAAATCGACAACGGCTTCCGGCCAATGGTGGTCGGTGACGGCATCAACGATTCGCTGGCACTGAAGGCGGGCGTAGTCGGTGTGGCGATGGGGGCGGGCGGGGCAGACATCGCCTTGGCGTCGGCGGACATCGTACTGATAGGCAGCGACTTGCGTCGCCTCGGCACCTGCGTGCGGCTGAGTCGCCAGTGTCGGCGAACCTTGCAGGTTAACGTGATCATCGGTCTGGGCTGGACGCTGGCCATCGTCGTGTTCGCCGCATTCGGATGGTTGGGCGCTGCCGGGGCGATGCTCGCCGCGCTGCTGCATAACCTCAGCACGCTCTTGGTGTTGGGTAACGCCGGGCGCTTGTTGCGTTTTCAGGAACCCCTGCTAAAGCTGAAAGCGCAGGATTGATCATTTTTTGAACTGCGTGCTTGGCGGTTTGTCCTCCGTACAGGCGCGCTGCAAAAGGATCGAGCAGCCTTGGCGGTTCATAGTCGTCGGCTATTAAATCGATAGCCTGCTAATTTTCCAGGATGGTCTACCCTCAGATTTGACGTCTGAAACAAGGGGGATTTTCCATGCTCGTGCAACTTCCACCGGCCTTACAGAATCTGCAGCTTCCGCTTCGCCTGCGGCTCTGGGACGGCCACGAGTACAATCTGGGCCCGGCGCCCAGTGTCACCATCGTGGTCAAGGACCCGCAGATGGTCAGCCAGTTCACCCATCCAAGCCTGAACGCGCTGGGGGCGGCGTTCGTTGAAGGCAAGCTTGAACTGGAGGGATCGATCAGCGAGGTCATCCGTGTCTGCGACGAACTGAGCAACGCTTTGCTCGATGAAGACGAAGACAATCAGCCTGTGCGGACCTTGCACGACAAGGAAACCGACGCCAAAGCCATTTCCTACCACTACGACCTGTCCAACGCGTTCTACCAACTCTGGCTCGACAGCGACATGGCGTATTCCTGTGCGTATTTCGAGACCGGCAGCGAGTCGCTCGAACAGGCGCAGCAAGCCAAATTCCGGCATCTGTGCCGCAAGTTGCGTTTGCAGCCGGGCGATTATCTGCTGGATGTCGGTTGCGGCTGGGGTGGCCTGGCGCGCTACGCCGCGCGGGAGTTCGGTGCCAAGGTGTTCGGCATCACCCTGAGCAAGGAACAACTGGAACTGGCGCGCGAGCGCGTCAAGGACGAGGGCCTGGAAGATCAGATCGAACTGCAATTGCTCGACTACCGCGATCTGCCGCAGGACGGCCGATTCGATAAGGTGGTCAGCGTCGGCATGTTCGAACACGTCGGCCACGCCAACCTCGCCGAATACTGCAAAACCCTGTTCGGCGCGGTGAAGGAGGGCGGACTGGTGATGAATCACGGCATCACCGCCAAGCACATCGATGGCCGCCCGGTCGGACGAGGTGCCGGGGAATTCATCGAGAAATACGTTTTCCCCAACGGTGAGTTGCCACATCTGTCGATGATTTCGGCCGAGATCAGCGAAGCCGGGCTGGAAGTTGTCGACGTCGAAAGTCTGCGTCTGCATTACGCCCGTACGCTGGATCACTGGAGCGAGCGGCTGGAGGACAACCTCGAAGCGGCTGGCAAACTGGTGCCTGATCAAGCGCTACGAATCTGGCGCCTGTACCTGGCCGGTTGTGCTTACGCGTTCGCGCACGGCTGGATCAATCTGCACCAGATCCTCGCGGTGAAAGCACACGCCGATGGCAGCCATGAACTGCCATGGACACGCGACGATATCTACCATCCTTGATGGTTTTTCAGAGAATCGGCGAGATCAGCCGGGCGATCCGCATGCCGACCTGTTGCAGGCGGTGGACTTCCCGGCTTTCTTCTTTGGCCACTTCGTAGGCCTGTTCGAAGTCGGCGTTGAGCATCTGTTCGACTTCGCCCGCGAAAGCACTGTCGACCGTCAACAGCATCACTTCGAAATTCAGCCGGAACGAACGATTGTCCAGATTGGCGCTGCCGATTGCACTGATCTCGCTGTCGATCAACACCACTTTCTGATGCAGGAAACCGGGCTCGTAACGGAACACCCGCACGCCTGCACGCACAGCCTCAAAGGCATACAGGCTGGACGCGGCGTAGACGATGCGGTGGTCGGGACGCGACGGTAGCAACAGGCGAACATCGACACCGCGCAACACCGCCAGCCGCAACGCCGCAAACACGGCTTCATCCGGAATGAAGTAAGGGCTGGTGATCCACACCCGCTCTGTCGCTGCGTGAATGGCTTCGACAAAGAACAGCGAACAGCTTTCGTAGGCGTCTGCAGGGCCAGTGGCGAGCAATTGGCAGAGCACACCGTCGTCCGGGTATTCGTCCGGCAGGATCAGCGGCGGCAGCGTGCGCGCGGCCCAGAACCAGTCTTCGGCAAAGGATTCCTGCATGCACGCTACTACCGGGCCGCGCACTTTTACGTGAGTGTCGCGCCACGGTGCCAGCGGCGGTTTCTCGCCCATGTATTCATCGCCGACGTTGTGCCCGCCGACAAATCCGACCACGCCATCGACCACGACGATTTTTCGGTGATTGCGGAAGTTGACCTGGAAGCGATTGAGCCAGCCGCTGCGCGTGGCGAACGCTTTGACCTCGACGCCGCCATCACGCAGCGCCTGCACATAACTGTGGGGCAGGGCGTGGCTGCCGATTCCGTCGTAGAGCAGGTGAATGGACACGCCTTCGGCAGCTTTCTTCAGCAACAAGTCACGCAGGCGTTGGCCAAGGCGATCGTCATGGATGATGAAGAACTGGATCAGCACTGCTTCCTTCGCCTGATCGATGGCCTGGAAAATCGCGTTGAACGTTTCGTTGCCGTTCACCAGCAACTGGACTTCGTTGTTCGCCAGACACGGCATACGCCCCAGTTTCGGCATCGCGCGCAAGGAAGCGTAGGCACTCGAGGCGCGCGCGGTGAGGGCTTCTTCTACCCAGGGGCGCCAATTGAGTTCGGAGATGGCCTGGCGCATCTGTTCGTTGGCCTGGCGGCGCGCCTTGATGTAACCATCGAAGGTGCTGCGACCGAACACCAGGTACGGAATAAGCGTCAGGTAAGGAATGAAGATCAGCGACAATGCCCAGGCGATCGACCCTTGAGCCGTGCGCACCGTCAGCACCGCGTGAATGGCGGCGATCATACCGAGGGTGTGTATCAGGGCGATCAAATAACCGAAAATGTGCGGTCCAAAATAATCCATGGGGCAGCCTTGCTCCGCAAGATTCAATGCCTTAACAGACCATGTTCTGTGGCGAATGTCGCTATTTAATTGGCGCATGAACCGAAGCAATCGGCCGACGTCTAACGGCCACTACTGATCAGGAGTTTCTCGATGAACGTTCGTCTGCTGGGTTTGGCGCTGGGCCTGGGTTTGGCATTGCCGGTGATTGCGCAGGCGCAAATGCTGCAGCCGGGGTTGTGGGAAATGACTTCGAGTAATGTGAAAGTCGATGACCAGCCAATGGATGTGCAATCGATCCTGGGTCAGCTCCAGGGCCAGATGACGCCGCAACAGCGAGCGTTGCTGGAGAAAAACGGCATCAATATCGGTGGCAAAGGCATCCGCGCCTGCCTGACGCCTGAGCAAGTGGCGACCAACGATATTCCGCTGGCCGATCCGCAATCGGGCTGCAAGCAGCAGATCACCGAGCGCAGCGGCAACCAGTGGAAATTCCGTTTCAGTTGCCCGAAAGCGCAGGGCACCGGGGTGGCTACATTCCAGAGTGACCGGGAATTCACGACGGTTGCCAACGGCACGTTCAACGCGATCGGGATCAATCAGAAAGGTAGCCTGGAAACCCGCGCAGTGTGGCTGGGCCAGGACTGCGGCGCGGTGAAACCAAGAGCTTAAAAGCTTCGCGGGCAATCCCGCTCCCACAGCGTTCTCTGGTGTACACAAAATCCATGTACACCAGAGAACGCTGTGGGATCGGGCTTGCCCGCGAAGGCACCTTGTCAGGCGCCGAATCACTCAACGCATAAACCGCAGCGGCAACCCTCGACATCCCTCATTCAGCTGGCCCTCGTGCCAGGCCATCTGCCCTGACACCAACGTCGTCCCCACCCGATGCCGAAAGCTTCGACCGGCAAACGGCGTCCATCCACACTGCGACAGAACCGGTTGCCGCGACACATCCAGCATCTCTGGTTTAACCAATACCAGATCCGCCCAATACCCCTCACGCAGATAACCACGATCCGGAATCGCAAACAGATCCGCCACTCGATGGCTGGTCTTCGCCACTAGCGTGGTGATCGGCAGCAAACGATCCGCCACGAGTTCCAGCAACGCCGGCAGAGCGTGCTGCACCAATGGCAACCCCGAAGGCGCTTCTGCGTAGGGACGCTGCTTTTCGTCCCACGTATGGGGGGCATGATCACTGCCGATGACATCCAGTCGATTGCTGTTTAACGCTTCACGCAACGCATCGCGGTCGGCCTGAGTCTTGATCGCCGGATTGCATTTGATCAGGTTGCCGAGGCTTGAGTAGTCGCGATCATCGAACAACAAATGGTGCAGGCAGACCTCGGCAGTGATGCGTTTTTGCGCCAGAGGTTTGTCCTCGAACAGTTCCAGTTCACGGGCGGTAGTCAGATGTAAAACATGCAGGCGCGTGCCGTAGCGTCTCGCCAGGGCCACGGCCAGTGAGGAGGAGCGATAACACGCTTCGGCATTGCGAATCAGTGCATGAGCCGCAGGAGGCAGATGATTACCAAACCGTTCACGCAGGTGGGCCGCGTTGGCGTCGATACTCGGCGTGTGTTCGCAATGGGCTAACAGAATCGTCGGTACTTCGGCGAACAGTCGTTCAAGAATCTTTGGGTCATCCACCAGCATGTTGCCGGTGGACGCGCCCATGAACACTTTTACCCCGGCCACTTCACTAGGATTGAGCGCGGCAACGGTCCCTAGATTGTCCTGGCTCACACCAAAGTGAAAACCGTAATTGGCCACCGAACTGATTGCCGCCCGGCGCTTCTTGTCAGCCAGTGCCTCGAGGGTGAGGGTGGCCGGCTTGGTGTTGGGCATGTCCATGAAGCTGGTGATGCCTCCCGCGACCGCCGCGCGGGATTCGCTGTGAATGCTGCCCTTGGCCGGCCCGCCGGGTTCGCGGAAATGCACTTGGTCATCAATCATTCCCGGCAGTAGCCATTGGCCGTTGGCGTCGATTTCCACGCGCGCTGTTTCACCTTCGATGCTGCGGGCAATCTTGACGATGCGTCCGTTGCTGACGAGTAAATCTGCGTCAAACTCACGCCCCTCGTTGACCAGTCTGGCGTTGCGAATCAGCACGCTGCTCATGATTCAAAACTCGTTCTGCAAGGCTTTATAGCCGCGCACCAGATCGACGTTGGTGCGCGCCACATCCTCGGAAAACTCTGAGGCGCTGACACTCACCGGCGGGAATAACGAAAGATCGGTGCTCGGCCCGATCCGGGTAGTGGAGGGCACGTAGAACGCGTCCGGCAAATCACGGCCATCGACCACCGAGTTGTGCCGCACCACACAGCCGTCGCCGACCACGCAATTGAACAGCACGCTGTTGAAGCCGATGAAGACGCGGTCGCCAACCACGCAGGGACCATGGACGATCGAGCGGTGGGCGATGGAGCTGAATTCGCCGATGGTCACCGCCGCACCGGATTTGGAGTGGATCACCACGCCGTCCTGGATATTTGAATTGGCTCCGATGGTGATCGCCTTCATCTCGCCCGAAGCGTCCACTTCGTCAGCGCGGATGACTGCGTAGGGACCGACGAAGACGTTTTCGCCAATCACCACTTTGCCGCAGATGATCGCGGTTTTATCGACGTAGGCCGACTCGGCGATTTGTGGGAGATCGCCTGAAGGATTCTTGCGGATCATGGTTGGCTCAGCGCGTTGTAAAGAGTGTTGAGGTTGTATTCGAACAGCCCGGTGAAGGTACTGGCCGGGCCGCTGGCGGCGAGGGCGTCGGAGTACAACGTCCCGCCGATGTGCGCGCCGCTTTCGTCGGCGATTTGCTTGAGCAGGCGTGCGTCCTTGATGTTTTCCATGAACACCGCTTTGACTTTGGCTTGGCGGATTTGGGTAATCAGTGCGGCAACTTCTGCAGCGGAAGGGTCGCGTTCTGTGGAAAGTCCCTGCGGGGCCATGAAATCGATGCCGTAAGCTTGGCCGAGATAACCGAACGCATCGTGGCTGGTGACGATCTTGCGGTTGCCCGGTGGTAGCGAACCGAGCTTGGTCTTGGCTTCGGCGAGCAGGGCGTAGATCTGCTTCAGGTAGGTTTTGCTGTTGCGCTCGTAGTCGGCCTTGTTCGCCGGATCAGCGACGATCAGTGCCTTGGTGATGTTGGCGATGTACAACTCGGCGTTGGCCAGATTGTGCCAGGCGTGCGGGTCGGTAATGGTTTCACCGTCCTCATCGAGTGAACGTGGAATCACGCCATGGCTGGCACTGATGACTGTGGCTTGGGTGTCGGTGCTGTTCACGAGTCGATCCAGCCACGGCTCGAAACCCAAGCCGTTCTTGATGATCAGTTTGGCTTTGAGCAGCGCTTTGGCGTCGTCCGGAGTCGGCTCATAGGTGTGAGCGTCAGCGTCAGGCCCGACCATGTTGATGATCTGAATATGCTCGCCGCCGACCTGATGCACCATGTCGCCGAGGATGCTGAAACTGGTGACCACCGGCATTTTCTCCGCCGCCGACAAGGACATCGACAGCATCAAACTGAACAGCACAAGTAGAGCGCGCATCGGGAAACACCTCATTGGGATGTGAGCAAAGGCGGGCGGCGGACCAAACCGTGTACCGGCCCGAACACCACGGACAGCAGATAACCCGTGCCAGCGACCAGCACGATGGCCGGGCCGCTAGGAAGCGAGTAATAGAAAGAGACGAGCAAGCCGAACCCTACCGAGACGCAACCGATGATCGCCGCGATGGCAATCAGGGTCGGCAATCGGCGACTCCAGAATCGAGAAGCGGCAGCGGGCAGCATCATCAATCCGACCACCATCAACGCGCCGATCGCCTGGAAACCAATTACCAGATTCAGCACAACCAGGGTCAGGAATACGCCGTGGGCGAGCGGACCGAGGCGGCTCACTGTTCTTAAAAACAATGGGTCGAGGGTGTCGAGCAATAGGGGTTTGTAGATCAGCATCATCGCGATCAGGCTGAATGCCGAGACCCACAGCATGCCATTGAGGGTTGGTCCGTCGACAGCCAATGCCGAGCCGAACAGTAGATGCAAGAGGTCGAGGCGTTTGCCGGCGATGCCGAGAATCAACACGCCACTGGCCAGCGATATGGGATAGATCGCCGCGAGGCTGGCGTCTTCGCGCAGGCCTGTACGGCGGGTAATCCAGGCGGCGAGACCGGCCATGCTCAGACCCGCGCCGAGACCGCCAAAGGTCAACGCGGGCAGACTCAGCCCGGCGAACCAGAATCCCAATGCAGCGCCGGGGAGGATGCCGTGGGCCACGGCATCACCTATCAGACTCATGCGTCGCAGGATCAGAAACACACCGAGTGGTGCGGTGCTGCAGGCCAATACCAGGCCGCCGAGGAGCGCGCGGCGCATGAAGACGAACTCGGTAAACGGTTGCCAGAAGTGAGCGAAGGTGAGCATCAGGCCACCTGAGTGTGAGGTGACTGCTGGATGAGTTCTGCGCTGGCGCCAAATACGCAGTTGCGGTTTTTCATTAACAGCGTTTTTGGGATGTGTTGACGGACGGCGGCGAGGTCATGGCAAACCACGACCAATGTTCGACCTTCGCCATGCCAGGCGTGGATGTGTTGCCATAGCAGCCGTTGGCCTAGCTCATCAAGTGCAGCATGGGGCTCGTCGAGCAGCAGCACAGGTGAGTCGGTCAGACTCAATCGAGCGAGCAGGGCACGTTGCAATTCTCCGCCGGACAGGGCCATCAGCGGACGATCTTCGAGTCCACTCAGGTGCCAGTTTTCCATTGCCGTAGCGAGGCGTTGAGCGCGCAATTGCGTGGACAGTCGACGTCCCCAGAAACCAGCGGCTACCAAGTCTTGGAGGCTGATGGGGAACTGGCGATCCAGATGCTGTTGCTGGGGGAGGAAGGACAATCCGCTTTGGCGTGGAACACTCAGGGTGACGTTGCCTGCCAATGGCTTTTGCAGCCCGGCGATGACTTTCAGCAGGCTGCTTTTGCCACAGCCGTTCGCACCGATGATTGCCGTGAGACTTCCGCTGTCGAGTTCGAGACTAAGGGGGGATGTCAGCGGTTGACCGGGTGCGCCCCAACTCAATGATTGGCAGCGAATCATGCGTGCTCCCGATGCCAATGGCTTTCAGCAACGGCATCGTGTGCGTGCAGGCTTTCGGCGTGAATCACTCGCAGATGAAAAGCACTGACGCCGGGAGAGCGACGCAGTGCGAGATTCAGTCGACGCGCGGCGTCCTCGCAGAACATCAGATTCTGCCCATTGGCGAGTGCGAAGGCTTGTTCGTCAGCGCGCTTTACGGCGGTTTGGACGGCTGTTCCGAGGGCTGCTTCGGCGTCGTTGATGAGTGCACTCAGCGGCAATTCATCGATGAATTCATCGAGATGAACATGGAGTTGTGCGGTGCTGCGTTGACTGTGGGGCGTGGCGATGATGCCCTGGGTCGAGCCGAGCCAAGTTAAAACATCGGCGTGTTGTAGCGGCTTGTTTGCGAAGTCGTCGATGAATTGTTGCTGGATCAATTGTCTTGCGAGGGCTGCAGAACAAGGGCACGTCGAAGAGTAGGGCACATCGATTTTAAGTTCCACGTGGAACATTTCGTTTTTCAGGCTGGCTGAAATTGTCGCTTGATACGATTTCCAACCGGCCAAAGGACTGACCAAGGCGGGTCTCTTCAACAGTATTTCTGTGTGGATATTCAGGTATGCGTTCTTGGATAAACCTTCATGGCTATCAACGAAGCGTTGAAGTACGTAACGCAGCAAGGCAGGGCTAAGGTTGTCCTGCTCAAGGGTTTCCAATGCCAGATACAGTCGTGACATATGAATGCCACGTGCCTCGCCGTCATCAAGGCTTACACCTGCATCGACTTTGGCATTCAAGCGTTGGCTCTCTAACAAGACTGGCAACGCGATGCCGCGCATGCCCACCCATTCGAGTGTTAGCGCCTGGCGCGTAGCCTGCGCAGCGATATCCGGAAGTGTCAGCGAATTCATGTTCGGGACCATCGTGTTGATTGAATTGAATGTTACATTATAACAATTCAAATCACGATGCCTTTTTCATGAACAGGCTTTCATATGCACAGACGCCACTTGCTCAATCTCATTCTGGCCAGCGTGGCCTTCGCCTTTCCTTTTGGTGCATCAGCATCAGAAATCCGCAACGCGAGACTTTGGCGTTCGGATGAAAAGCTGCGAATGGTGCTCGACTTAAGCGGTCCGGTTCGCTACAAAACCTTCACGTTAAGTGCTCCGGAACGGCTGATTATTGATGTGAGTAGCGCGAATCTAACAGCTGATTTCAGTCAACTGGCGCTTAGCAACACGGTCATTCGATCGATCCGTTCCGGGCGTTTCGGCCAGGCTTATACGCGGATAGTGCTTGATCTGAATCGTCCCGTGCTGTTGAACAGCTTTCTATTGGCGCCGCAGGATGGCCAAGGGCATCGCCTGGTATTGGATTTGGTGAGCGCAAATCAGTCGCCAATTTCAGTAAAGGTTCCACGTGAAACACCCCCGGGTAAAGCTCATCCCAAGCGCAATATCATCGTTGTGGTTGATCCCGGGCACGGAGGAAAGGATCCGGGAGCGGTCGGCGCGAGAGGCGAGCGGGAAAAGGATGTGGTGCTTTCCATCGCTCAACTGCTCGCAAAACGCCTGAAAAAGGAGAAGGGGTTCGACGTCAAACTGGTGCGTAATGACGATTTCTTCGTACCGCTACGCAAACGTGTGGAGATCGCGCGCCAGCACAAGGCTGACATATTTATCTCGGTTCACGCCGATGCAGCGCCGAGACTGACCGCTTCGGGTGCATCGGTGTACTGCCTTTCTGAGGGCGGTGCCACATCGGCGACAGCGCGGTTCATGGCTCAACGTGAAAACGGCGCGGACCTGCTGGGCGCGACAAGTTTGCTCAATCTCAAAGACAAGGATCCGATGCTCGCTGGCGTCATCCTCGATATGTCGATGAGCGCCACTATTGCCGCCAGTTTGCAACTTGGCAGCACGATTCTCGGTAGCCTGGCCGGTATCACTACGCTGCATCAGAAACGCGTGGAGCAAGCCGGTTTTGCTGTACTGAAGTCGCCAGACGTACCATCGATCCTGGTAGAAACCGGCTTTATTTCCAATGTGCGTGACAGCCAGCGATTGGTCACGGCGAGGCACCAGCAAGCCGTTGCTGACGGCTTATTCGAAGGATTGCAGCGCTATTTTCAGAAGAATCCACCGATCGACAGTTACCTCGCCTGGCAACAGGAGCAACAAAAAACGCAGGTCTAACAGCCGGTGATTCGACTACAGGTAAATTTCGAGCTGCTGCCTCCCGAGGTGGAAAAGCGGTTGATGGTCGTCCAGCCCACCCGGCGCGTGTAGCCCACCCACGCTTCGCCGTCGGAGGCGATACCGGTAAAGAATGTCATTTGTCCGAATCGACTATTGGTTTGCGCCCAGTAGCGCTGACCAGACTTTTCGAAACCGCGCAGGTAAAGCGTATTGCCGATCGTGTTGACGCTGTATGCATTGCCTTCGGCATCCACGCAGGCCAGCAGATTGGCGCTGCGTGTGCAGGTAGCGAGCGCGGGCATCTGTGCCCAAGCGCTAGTGGCGGCCACCATTACAAGGCTCAAAAACGAGCATTTCAGCGCAATTTTCATCACATTTCCCAAGCGGCGGACTGATGGCAGCTTCCGACTCTTTATCTATAAGGGGCAAGAGCAAGGCTGGCCAATTCATGTTGTTATACTATAACATTAATTTGAACCAAGCCTGATTCAGCCGATTTCAAGCGTTTACCTTCTACGAACCATCGTATGAAGCCCAGAACGTCACGCGCTACGCAAAAGTGCAGATCGGTTGCTACCTGAAGAGGATTACCCAATGTCAGCCGCACTGCCCGTCACCGTTCTTTCCGGATTTCTCGGCGCTGGAAAAAGTACACTTTTGAATTACGTACTACGTAATCGCAATGGTTTGCGCGTAGCCGTTATCGTCAATGATATGAGTGAGATCAACATCGATGGCAGCGAAGTCCAGCGTGATGTCAGCCTGAACCGCGCAGAAGAAAAACTCGTGGAAATGAGCAACGGCTGTATTTGCTGTACGTTACGCGAAGACCTGCTCGAAGAAGTCAGCAAGCTCGCTCGCGAGGGTCGCTTCGATTACTTGCTGATCGAGTCCACCGGCATTTCCGAGCCGCTGCCGGTGGCAGAGACCTTCACCTTTCGCGATGAACAGGGACAAAGCCTCGCCGACATCGCGCGCCTGGACACTATGGTCACTGTAGTCGACGGCGTGAATTTCCTGCTCGACTACCAGGCTGCCGAAAGCCTCGCCTCTCGCGGTGAAACCCTGGGTGAAGAGGACGAACGCTCCATCACCGATTTGCTGATCGAGCAGATCGAGTTTGCCGATGTACTGCTCATCAGCAAGATTGATCTGATCAGCCAACATGAGCGTGAAGAGCTGATCGCCATCCTCAAACGCCTCAACGCCCACGCCGAAATCATTCCTATGGTGATGGGCGAAGTGCCGCTGGAGAAGATCCTCAACACCGGCCGTTTCGACTTCGAGAAAGCCGCGCAATCGCCCGGTTGGCTACAGGAGTTGCGCGGTGAGCACGTCGCGGAAACCGAGGAGTACGGCATTGCTTCCACCGCCTACCGCGCGCGCCGACCCTTTCACCCGCAGCGCTTCTTCAGCTTCATCGACCGCCCATGGCTGAACGGGAAACTGTTGCGCTCCAAAGGTTTCTTCTGGCTCGCGAGCAAGCCCACAGACGCAGGCAGTTGGTCGCAGGCGGGGGGGTTAATGCGCCATGGTTTTGCCGGGCGCTGGTGGCGGTTTGTGGAGAAAAACCAGTGGCCGCAGGATGAGGAAAGCACCGCCGCCATCATGGAAAACTGGACCCCGAGTGTCGGAGATTGTCGCCAGGAACTGGTTTTCATCGGCCAGAACATGAATTTCCTACAGCTCTCTGCCGAACTGGATGGGTGTCTGCTGACCGATGATGAAATGGCGATCGGCGTAGAAGGCTGGCGATTGCTGCCGGATCCGTTCGGCCCTTGGCACGAAGAGGCCGCCTGATGCTCGCATTGAAACTCCAGCAAAACCGCACACGCCATCAGCATCAAGGGCCGACGCCCGAAGTGCTGACAAGCATCCTTGAGGACGACACCAACCTCGCTGTCTGGCAGCGACATTTGCCGCTGCACATCGCCGATTTCGCTCACCTGCTGTTGTCACTCAACGAGCCTCTGGCCGAGTCGCTGTGCCTGGAGTTATCCGACGAGGAGGCAGAGCCGGATCTTACCGGGCTCGCCTTGGGATTTCGCGATCTGCAAGGCTATGACGGCTTTATCGCTGATCTGAAATGGCTCGTGAGTGCCTTCGCGTGTCTGCTCGGCGCCCGGCGGATCGGCCTGCGCCTGCGGGTATTGGATAAAGCCATGTGCCCACGCTTCCACGTCGATCATGTGCCGGTGCGGCTGATCACCACCTACGCGGGAGTCGGCAGCCAGTGGCTCAGGGAAGGCGCAATGGATCGTCAACAACTGGGCCAGGCCAACGCCGAGCCTCAGGAAGCAGGGCAGATCCAGCAACTCGCAAGCGCTGATGTGGCGTTATTGAAAGGCGAAAAATGGCACGGGAATGAAGGCTACGGCCTGATCCATCGCTCGCCGCAACCGGTTCCCGGCGAGCGCCGGCTGATGCTGACCCTGGACTGGCTTGGCTAACGGCTCAAGGCTTGAGCCATGTGCCCTGGCTCTGGCTTTCGCAGTAAGGTTTCAGATACGCGGCATCGGAGGCGACGCCGTAATAGTGGATGTCCTGGCGATAGGGCATATTGGCGACTTGCGCGTTGCTGCACACGCCGAAAGCACCGGTCGGGCATTGATCGACGTACTGTACGTCGACTTTTTGCCCGGCCAGCGTTGGCTGGCAGAAGCCGTCGTTGAACAGTTTTACCGGGATGTTGCGGTTCTGCTGGCAGACTTTCACGTCGACCCTCTCGCCCTGACTGTGCACAACACAGGCTTGGGCCAACACTTCGCTCGACAGCACCATCAACAGCAACGACCATCCCATCCAACGCATCTTCGACTTCCTCAGAAAAATGCCCACCATGTTGCAGAACATTCCTACTCATGTCATCGCAGGCCCGTTGGGCGCTGGCAAGACCAGTCTGATTCGCCAACTCATGGCGCAACGGCCGGCCGGCGAGCGCTGGGCGGTGCTGATTAATGAGTTCGGCCAGATCGGCCTCGACGCCGCACTGCTGACCCGCGACGGCGATGGTATCGCACTGGGCGAAGTGGCCGGGGGCTGCTTGTGTTGCGTCAATGGTGCGCCGTTCCAGATCGGCCTCGGGCGGTTGCTGCGCAAGGCGAAGCCGGATCGGCTGTTTATCGAACCATCCGGGTTGGGCCATCCGGCGCAATTACTCAAGCAACTGAGCGAAGCGCCATGGCAGGGGGTTCTCGCAGTTCAGCCGTGTGTGTTGGTTCTGGATGCTCAATCGCTAAGCGCGGGGAGAGCGCTGCCGGCTGCGCAACAGCAAGCGATGGCCAGCGCCGGTTTGTTGTTGCTGAACAAGGCTGAAAGCCTGGATGAGGCCGTCCGACAGAAAATATCCAGTCAGTTACCACCGGTCAGGCTGATCTGGACGCAACAGGCGCAACTGTCCTTGAGCGAACTGCCAGGTCTGGCCATTCAAGCGGTAGCAGGTGTTGATAACTGGGTCGTGCCCAAAGGACTGGCGCAGATGCCGACAGTCTGGAGCGATCCGACCCAACCCATTTGCCTGAGTCAGGCGCAGGAGGGCGGTTGGAGTATCGGATGGCGCTGGCATTCGAGCCAGCAGTTCGACACGCAGCGACTGGCCGTTTGGCTTGAAAGTTTTTTGTGGGCAAGGGCCAAACTGGTTATCCGCAGTGCGGACGGTTGGGTTTCGGCGAATGCGCTGGATAACTCAACGTTGAACTGGACAGCCAGCGAATGGCGCAAGGACTCGCGGATCGAGCTGATCTTCGCCGATCCGCAAAATATCGATCAATTACAGGCTGGACTGGCGCACTGCCGAATACAGGCGGGCTGACTCACGGCTTCCACTTGGTATGTTCCTGCCGCCACTGACTCAGCTCGATCACTTCAGCCCGAGGCTTATGCACCTCAACCACTGGCGGCGTGTCGTCGAACGGTGCCGGGTAGGGCGCCAATTCAATCTGCGCACTGTGGGCGCCAAATTGAGTGATGGTGCCGTTGTGCCGGGTTTCGCCGGTCACGGTGAACTCGAAGTTATAGATCCGCGCCAGGCGTCGCCGACCATTGGCATCCTTGATCAAACCAATTTTCTTCAACGCGACGTTCCCGTCCAGCAGCTCCACGCCGACGTTGATGCAATGCTGTTTGACCCGCTCCAGCGCACGCTCGCGCAAGCCGTGGTTGTGCCAAAGCCACGCACCGGCGGCGGCGAACAGCATCAGCACAAAGATGTTTTCGAGGGTCAGCATCAACAGGAAACTCCAAAAGATAGTGCCAGCTTAACTGCGTCGCCGGTCTGTCGTACAGGCTGCGTTTCGTCGCATACTGCGCGGCTTGAATTTCAATCGTTTTACGGAAAACCCGAATGAAACGTACGCCTCATCTGCTCGCCATTCAGTCCCATGTGGTGTTCGGCCACGCCGGTAACAGCGCCGCTGTATTTCCGATGCAGCGGGTCGGGGTGAATGTCTGGCCGCTCAACACCGTGCAGTTTTCCAACCACACCCAGTACGGCCAATGGACCGGCGAAGTGCTGGCGCCGCAGCAGATTCCCGAGCTGGTCGAAGGTATCGCGGCCATTGGTGAGCTGGGCAACTGTGACGCGGTGCTGTCCGGTTACCTGGGCAGCGCAGCGCAGGGCCGGGCGATTCTCAGCGGTGTTGCACGCATCAAGTCGGTCAACCCGAAGGCTCTCTATCTGTGCGACCCGGTGATGGGCCACCCGGAAAAGGGTTGCAGCGTACCGGCCGAGGTCAGTGATTTCCTGCTGGAAGAAGCGGCGGCCGTAGCTGACTTCATGTGCCCGAACCAACTGGAGCTGGACAGCTTCTCCGGGCGCAAGCCGCAGTCGTTGTTCGATTGCCTGGCGATGGCGCGAGCGCTGCTGGCGCGCGGGCCGAAAGCGGTGCTGGTCAAGCATCTGGATTACCCGGGCAAACCGGCGGAGGCTTTCGAGATGTTGTTGGTGACTGCCGAGGGCAGTTGGCATCTGCGCCGTCCGCTGCTGGCGTTTCCGCGTCAGCCAGTGGGTGTGGGCGATCTGACGTCTGGCCTGTTTCTGGCGCGTGTGCTGCTGGGTGACAGCCTGGTGGCCGCGTTCGAGTTCACGGCGGCGGCGGTGCATGAGGTGTTGCTGGAGACTCAAGCGTGCGCCAGTTATGAGCTGCAACTGGTACGGGCGCAGGATCGGATTGCGCATCCACGGGTGAAGTTCGAGGCTACACCGATCAGTCTTTAATCGTTTAAAAGCGAAAAGATCGCAGCCTGCGGCAGCTCCTACAGGGTGGACGTTAATCCTCTGTAGGTGCTGCCGCAGGCTGCGATCTTTTACTTTGGATTTCAGGCGTCGCCCTTGATCTCCTGGTAACGCTTTTCCAGCTCCTGACGAATCTGCCGACGTTGCTGGGCCTGCATATAGCGGCGCTTGTCTTCGCTGTTCTGGGGCTGCAGCGGCGGCACTGGAGCCGGTTTTCGCTGATCGTCAACCGCGACCATGGTGAAGAAGCAGCTATTGGTGTGGCGTACCGAGCGCTCGCGGATGTTTTCGGTCACCACTTTGATACCGACTTCCATCGACGTGTTGCCGGTGTAGTTGACCGACGCCAGAAAGGTCACCAGTTCGCCGACATGGATCGGCTCACGGAAAATCACCTGATCCACCGACAGTGTCACCACGTAGCGGCCGGCATAACGGCTCGCGCAGGCATAGGCCACTTCGTCGAGGTATTTGAGCAGGGTACCGCCGTGGACATTGCCAGAGAAGTTGGCCATGTCGGGGGTCATCAGTACCGTCATCGACAGCTGGGCGTTTCCGGGTTCCATAACGTTCTCACGGATCAAGGCGGGTTTGCTGGAAGCACCTCTGCGGGTGCCTGGTCGCTTTTCAAAAGTACCGTTATCGGGACGCCGCGCGACGAACCGCCGTCACGCCGGGATCGATCTGTTTCCTTATATTGCACCGCCTTCCTGCCGGAAGTCGCGGTGTTACCCTGCAAAAGCCCGCCTCAAGGGCAATTCCCACACGAAAAGCGGATTTTTACCCAGCTCGCTCAGACTTTTCTGCTGTCTGACTGCGAGCCTCGTCATTCAAGGAGACCACGCCATGCATGCCATCAGTTTTATTCAGGACCTGGCAGTGATCATGCTGGTCGCAGGTGTGGTAACCGTGTTGTTCCACCGTTTCAAACAGCCAGTGGTGCTGGGCTACATCGTCGCCGGGTTTATCATCGGCCCGCACACCCCGCCGTTCGGCCTCATCCACGACGAAGAAACCATCAAGACCCTCGCCGAACTGGGGGTGATTTTCCTGATGTTCTGCCTCGGCCTGGAGTTCAGCCTGCGCAAGCTGTTCAAGGTCGGCGCCACGGCATTTATCGCGGCGTTCCTAGAAATCGTGCTGATGATCTGGATCGGCTACGAAATCGGCCGCTGGTTCGACTGGAACACCATGGATTCGCTGTTCCTCGGTGCGATTCTGGCCATTTCGTCGACCACCATCATCGTCAAGGCCCTCAACGATCTGAAGATGAAGAACGAGCGCTTCGCGCAGTTGATCTTCGGCGTATTGATCGTCGAGGACATCCTCGGCATCGGCATCATCGCCTTGCTGTCGAGTATCGCGGTCAGCGGCACTGTCAGCTCCGGCGAAGTGTTTTCCACGGTCGGCAAGCTGTCGCTGTTCATGATTGTCGCGCTGGTGATTGGCATTCTGCTGGTGCCGCGCCTGTTGGCCTACGTCGCCAAATTCGAAAGCAACGAGATGCTGCTCATCACCGTGTTGGGCCTGTGTTTCGGTTTCTGCCTATTGGTGGTCAAGCTCGAATACAGCATGGTGCTGGGGGCGTTCCTGATCGGCGCGATCATGGCCGAGTCGCGACAACTGCTGAAGATCGAACGGCTGATCGAGCCGGTTCGTGACCTGTTCAGCGCAATTTTCTTCGTCGCCATCGGCCTGATGCTCGACCCGATGATTCTCCTGCAATACGCGTGGCCGATTGCGGTGATCACCGTCGCCGTGGTGCTCGGCAAGATGCTGTCCTGCGGACTTGGTGCCTTTATCGCCGGCAATGACGGACGAACCTCACTGCGGGTAGGGATGGGGCTTTCACAGATTGGCGAATTTTCCTTCATCATCGCCGCGCTGGGCATGACCTTGCAGGTCACCAGCAACTTCCTCTATCCGGTGGCCGTGGCAGTCTCGGTAATCACCACACTGCTGACGCCGTACCTGATTCGCGCGGCGGATCCGCTGTCGATCAAGCTGTCTGCCGCCATGCCCAAGCCTCTCGCACGGGTATTCGGAATGTACGGCGAATGGCTGCGCAGCATCCAGCCGCAAGGCGAGAGCGCCATGCTGGCGTCGATGATCCGGCGGATTCTGTTGCAGGTCGGGGTCAATCTGGCGCTGGTGATTGCGATCTTCTTTGCCGGCGCGTATTTCGCCGAGCGCATCTCGCTGTCGCTGCAAGACTGGATCAGTGATCCGAGCTGGCAGAAGGCGTTGATCTGGGGCGGGGCATTGCTGGTGTCGCTGCCGTTCTTGATCGCCGCCTATCGCAAGCTCAAGGCGCTGTCGATGCTGCTGGCGGAAATGGGCGTGAAGCCGGAGATGGCCGGGCGGCACACGCAGCGAGTGCGTCGGGTGATCTCAGAAGTGATCCCGATTCTCTCGCTGCTGGTGATTTTCCTGCTGCTGGCAGCCTTGTCGGCCAGTATCTTGCCGACCAACAAGTTGCTGGTGCTGATCGCCGTGGTCGCGGCCGCCGTGGCGGCGCTGCTCTGGCGATGGTTCATCCGCGTGCATACGCGGATGCAGGTGGCCTTGCTGGAAACCCTCGACAACCACAAGGAGTCGTCGGGGCACTGACCACCCGGGGCGTTTGGCCAATCAGCTTTCCAGCCAGACGTCCCGCGCCCAGTGCCAGACCGATTCCCAGGTTTCTTCGGCAATCAGCTCTTCTTCGGCCTGCCACAACACCACAGTGCCGTCTTCTTCGACGCAGTAGTAATCATCGCCGTCCTGACAGATCGGGATCAGACCGCGATCTACACCGACATCCCAAGCGTTGGCGGCAACATCCGGCAAGTAGGTGTGGGATTGTGGATCGGTAACCGTTACCGGTTCGAGACTGCCGTAAACCACATCGCTGACGGTCAGCAAAAACTCTTTGAAGACAAACGGAATGTCGATGAACAGTTGTTCTTCGATTTCGACCAGCAAGTCTTCGTCAGGCAACTCCAGTGGAACCGGTACGGGTTCGTTGGCTTCGCGCAGTTGTTCGATGATTTCTTCCACGTCCGGGATCCTCTTGCTTGAATGGCGCGGTTTATATGGGCCGGTTTATACAGTAGCTCGCTATAGATGCAACCGCGAAATAGAAAAACCCCGGACAAGTCCGGGGTTTTCGTTACCGCATGCTCAAGACAGAGGGTATCAGCCGTTCTGGCGGATACCAGCCACCAGCCAAGGCTGGTTGTCGCCCTGCGGACGCTCCATGTTCCAGCTTTCGCTGAACACTTCGCCCTGATCGAAACGCGAGGTCTTCGATACACCGCTGAAGGTCAGGGTGGCGATGGTCTTGTCCGCACGGTCATCCACGCCATCCAGTTGCACCTGGAGATTGTCGATATAGGTCGATTGGAAAGCGTCGCCCAGATCCGCACGCTCACGCTTGAGGAATTCAAGCATTTGCGGGGTCACGAACTCGGCGATCTTGTCCATTTCGTTGGCGTCCCAGTGCTGCTGCAGCGACTGGAAGTGGCTACGGGCTGCTTCAAGGAAGTTCTGTTCGTTGAACCAGGCCGGTGCGTTGATTACCGGACGGGCGGCGGCAGGTGCAGCCGAACCACCGAAGATCGAACCCATGCCGGCAGGCTTTTGTTCGAACACTTCACGCTGCATTGGCGCGCCGGCCGGAGCCAGGTGCTCCTGCTGCTTGCGACGACGAGCGGCGATGAAGCGGAAGATCACGAACGCGATCACGGCCATGATCAGGATGTCGAAGATCTGCATACCCTGGAAGCCGCCGCCCATGAACATGGAAGCGAGCAGACCACCGGCGGCGATGCCGGCCAGAGGGCCGAGCCATTTCGAAGCGCCGCCAGCCTTGGCAGCAGCGCCAGCGGCACCGGCAGCACCAGCGGTCGCTGCAGCGCCGCCCACGCCTGGAGAAGAAGGAGCCATCTGGCTGGTCTGGTGCGTCGGCGCAGCGCCGGCGCTTTTGCCACCACCAAAGCGCTTGGCGTTGGCGTCGAGGCTCATCGTCAGGCCGATGCACAACGCCATGGCGATGCTAAGAAAACGTTTCATAAAGGGAATTCCCGTTTGTGGAGACACGCGCGCCATGTTGCACAGCTGAACTGTTGCTGGCTAGCGAGAGAGTGTTTCGGGCTTTTGCCTGACAGGTTACGTTCAGCTCGGTCGCGGCAATAAGACCATTTACTTTTGGCTGTAGGAAAAGTCGATAGGTTCAGAAAGAAAGCAATCCCTGTGGGAGCGAGCCTGCTCGCGAAATCGGTGTGTCATTCAGCTAAATTGTTGGCTGACACGACCTCTTCGCGAGCAGGCTCGCTCCTACACAAAGCAATCGAGCAAAGCTTCAGATCGCTTCCAGCTTCGCGTAACCCAGCATCAGCCACTTGCTGCCTTCGCTGAAGTTCACCTGCACCCGAGCCTGGGCCCCGGCGCCTTCGAAGTTGAGGATCACGCCCTCGCCAAAGATTGAGTGACGCACAGCCTGACCCAGGCTGAAGCCGGTTTCCGGAATCTCGCTGCCGCTGAACAGGTTGCTGCCGCTCATCGACTGGTTGCCGCCGAATGGTCGGCTGACGCTGTTCGACAGGCGCACTTCCTGAATCAGTCCTTTCGGCACTTCGCGGACGAAACGCGAGACCTTGTTGTAGGTTTCACTGCCGTACAGCCGCCGGGTTTCGGCATAGGTCATCACCAGATTCTGCATCGCCCGGGTGATGCCGACGTAGGCCAGGCGCCGTTCTTCTTCAAGACGTCCGGGTTCTTCCAGGCTCATCTTGTGCGGGAACAGGCCTTCTTCCATGCCCACCAGGAACACGTAGGGGAATTCCAGACCTTTGGCGCTGTGCAGGGTCATCAACTGGATGCTGTCTTCGTGTTCGTCGGCCTGAGTGTCGCCGGCCTCCAGCGAAGCGTGGCCGAGGAACGCCGCCAGTGGCGTCAGTTCTTCGTCTTCTTCGGTGTTCTCGAAGTTGCGCGCGGCGCTGACCAGTTCCTCAAGGTTTTCCACCCTGGCCTGGCCCTTCTCGCCTTTTTCCGCTTCGTGGTAGGCGATCAGGCCGGACTGCTCGATGACGGTTTGCGTCATCAAATGCAGCGGCATCTCCATGCACTTGGCAGCGAGGTTTTCGATCAGCTCGATAAACGCGCCGAGTGCACCGGCCGCGCGACCGGTCAGGCCTTTATTGGCGACCAGTTGGCGCATCGCTTCCCACATCGACACATCGCTGTGGCGTGCATGCTCGCGAATGGCTTCGACGGTTTTCTCACCGATGCCGCGCGCCGGGACGTTGATCACCCGCTCCAGCGCCGCATCGTTGCCGCGACCTTCGAGCAATCGCAGGTACGCCATGGCGTTCTTGATTTCCGCCCGCTCAAAGAAGCGCTGGCCGCCATAGATGCGGTACGGAATGCGCTCGCGCAGTAAAGCTTCTTCCAAAACGCGGGATTGGGCGTTGGAGCGGTACAGAATCGCGATATCGCTGCGTGCCAAGCCGGTTTTCAGCGCGCTTTCGATGGTTTCGACAACGTAGCGTGCTTCGTCGTGTTCGTTGAACGCGGCGTACAGGTTGATCGCTTCGCCGTCGCCGCCGTCGGTCCACAGCTCCTTGCCGAGACGGCCGGTGTTGTTGGCGATGAGGGCGTTGGCCGCTTTGAGGATGCCGGCGGTGGAGCGGTAGTTCTGCTCCAGACGGATGGTCTCGGCGTCCGGGAAGTCGGACGAATACTGATGAATGTTCTCGATTTTCGCGCCACGCCAGCCGTAGATCGACTGGTCATCGTCACCGACCACCATCAGGCTGTCGCCGCCCTTGCCGAGCAGACGCAACCAGGCGTACTGCACGGCGTTGGTGTCCTGGAACTCGTCCACCAGAATGTGCCGGAAGCGTTTCTGATAGTGCGCCAGCAGGCCCGGGTGATCACGCCACAAATCGAGGGCGCGCAGCAGCAGTTCGGAGAAGTCGATGACGCCGGCGCGCAGGCAAGCAGCCTCGTAAGCCTCATAAATGCCGCGCATGGTGGCCAGGTACAAGTCGCCGCTGGCCTGAATGTGTTGCGGACGCAGACCTTCGTCTTTCTGCCCGTTGATGAACCACTGGGCCTGACGGGCCGGCCAGCGCTGTTCGTCCAGACCCAGCTCGCGGATCACCCGCTTGACCAGCCGTTGCTGGTCATCGCTGTCGAGAATCTGGAAAGTCTGGCTCAAGCCCGCTTCCTGCCAGTGCGCCCGCAACAAGCGGTGCGCCAGGCCGTGGAAGGTGCCGACCCACATGCCGGCCGGGTTAAGGCCCAGCAACTGCTCGATGCGGTGACGCATCTCGGCAGCCGCCTTGTTGGTGAAGGTCACCGACAAAATGGAGTGGGGCGAGGCGTTTTCGACCTGGATCAACCAGGCGATACGGTGCACCAGCACTCGGGTTTTACCGGAGCCAGCACCGGCCAGGACCAACTGACGGCCAACGGGGGCAGCTACGGCCTGGCGTTGGGCATCGTTGAGGGAGTTCAGCAGAAGGGAGAGATCATCGCGCATCGGGGCATTCTAGGGTGCGCCGCAGGCCCGGGCAAACCGAGCTTTGCATTAGCCGATGAAACTGCTGCCAGTGACGACCGGTCGGTCACCGGCTGCAGGCGTCAGCCCGCCTCGCTCTGCGGGTTTTGTCGGCTTCACGGGGGCGAAAAGTTTCGCTGAAATTATGATTCGGGGCAGTTTGGCAAAGGGGTTGGCTTGTGTATGCTCCGTCCACGTTTCGGGCGCACGCCCTCCTATAAGAACAAGAACGTTGCCCATGACCCTCAGCGCCGAACTGTCGGGCCCCTCTGTGGAACCCCGGGTTATCCGCAAGCACTATGCCGTCGAAATGGCGGTCGAGCGCACGCGCCTGCTGTATCAGGGCTCCCTGTTGCCTACCCTTTTCATGTTGATCAATGGTCTGGTCTGCGCCGGTTTGCTTTGGAGCCCGCAGCGCTACTTCGTGGTCAGCGTCTGGCTGGTGTGGCTGTTGTCGCTGGTGGCGCTGCGGGTGATTCAGGTCGCGGCGTTCGACTCGGCGATCCCTGATCGTCAGGCCCAGCCGATCTGGTTTCGCATGTTTCTGATCGGTTCGACCATGACCGGGTTGACTCTGGCCGGAGCCGGCATCGCCCTCGTGCCCGCCGACAACTTCATGCAGCAGGCCTGGGTGTTCGGCCTGATCGGCGCGGCGACCCTGTCAGCCAGCGTCGCCTATGCGGTGAGCCTGCCGGCGTTTCTGTCCTTCACTTTGCCCTGTCTGCTGCCGGCGATTGGTTTTCTGTTCTGGGGCGGTGATGACATGGCGCGGGGTTGGGGCTGGCTCGGGTTGATCCTGCTGGGCTCTCTGAGCGTGGTGGCTTGGCAGGTCAATCGGCTGATTGATCGTGGCTTGTTACGGCGTTTTCAGAATCAGCACTTGATCGAACACCTGCAACAGGCGCAAGCACGCAGCGAGCAGCTTAATCAGGAGCTGGCCAAAGAAATCGAGCACCGCCGCTGTGCCGAGGGCAAATTGCGCGAAGCGCAGGTTGAGCTGGAAGACCGCGTTGCCCTGCGCAGCCGCGAACTGGATGCCGCCAATCAGGCCTTGAGCAAAAGCGAAGCGCGTCTGGCGCTGGCGTTGAAGGCCAGTGAGTTGGGCTTGTGGGACTGGAACCTGCAAACCGACGAAGTCCATCACACGCAGATTCATGAACTGTTCGGCCTCGCACCGGAATACGTCACGGCGATCCTGCGCGACCTCAGGCCACGCCTGCACCCCGAAGACCTGCCGACACTCAAGCACGCGCTTGTCGAGCACCTGAAGGGCCGCACCGAGGACTATCAGATCGAATACCGCGTACGTCATGGCGATGGCCACTGGGTATGGATTGAAGACCGTGGTCGCGCCGTGGAGCGCAGCGAGAGCGGGCGGGTGATCCGCATGCTCGGCACGCGCCGCGACATCAGCGCCAGTAAACACCTTGAAGAGCAGCAACGACTGGCGGCAACGGTATTTGAAGCCGCCAGCGAAGGCATCGTGATCCTCGACCCGAACTATTCGTTGATTGCGATCAACCAAGCCTTCAGCCGAGTGACGGGTTACGACATCGACGACATGCTCGGGCGCAACGTCGTCGAGCTGCCGTGCAGTCGCGATGCCCGCCGCCATTACGTCGCGATCCGTCATGCGCTGGAGCAGCACGGCAGTTGGCAGGGCGAACTGGTGGAAACCCGCAAGAACGGCGAGTTGTATCCGCAGTGGCTGCAACTGAATGTGGTGCGTGATAGTCGGGGAAATGTCAGTCATATCGTCGGCTTCTTCGCCGATCTGTCGGCGCGACGCGAATCCGAAGAGCGCATGCGCTACCTGACCCATTACGACGAACTTACCGGGCTGGCCAACCGTTCACTGTTCCGCGAACGCCTGCACGAGGCGCATCAACGGGTGCGGCAGGGCGGTAGGCGCAGCCTGGCGTTGCTGCACATCAATCTCGATCGCTTCAAACTGCTTAACGACAGCCTCGGCCATGAAATCGCTGACCAGTTGTTGCAGAAAATGGCCCGGCGACTGGTCAACGCCTTACCGGAAGCCGACACCATTGCCCGGCTGTCCGGTGACGAATTTGCGGTGTTGTTCGATGCTTACGGCAACCTGTCGAGTCTGGCCCGCGTCGCCACGCGGCTGTCGTCCAAGCTGCGGCTGCCGCTGACGGTAGAAGGGCATGAGCTGGTGGTCAGCGCTTCAATGGGCATCAGCCTGTTGCCGGATAACGCCCGGGAGATTTCCGCACTGGTCAGTCAATCGAACATGGCCATGCAACATGCCAAACACTTGGGCGGCAATAACTTCCAGTTCTACACCGAGAGCTTGCAAGCCAGCACGCTGGAGCGTTTGCAGCTGGAAAACCAGTTGCGCAAAGCCATCGATGACAAGCAGTTGAAGGTGTTTTATCAGCCGAAGCTGTGCCTGGAAACCGGGCGCCTGAATGCGGCGGAGGCGCTGGTGCGCTGGGATCATCCGACCATGGGTCGGGTGCCGCCGGGGGACTTCATCGGGTTGGCCGAGGAAACCGGTCTGATCGGCCCGATCGGTGAATTCGTACTGCGTCAGGCCTGCTGGCAGGCATGCGAATGGCAACGTCAGGGGCTGGCGCCGATCCGTGTGTCGGTGAACCTGTCGGTGCATCAGTTGCGCCAAGGCAAACTGGTCAGTCTGGTCCGGCAGGTGCTGGAGGAAACCGGTCTGGCGCCGCACTACCTTGAGCTTGAACTGACCGAAAGCCAATTGCTCGACAGCGTTGAGCACATCATCGCGACCTTCCAGCAACTGCGCGATCTGGGCGTGAAGCTGGCCATCGACGATTTTGGCACCGGCTATTCGTCATTGAGTTATCTCAAGCGGATTCCGGTGGATTACGTGAAGATCGATCAGGCGTTTATTCGCGGTTTGGGCGAGGGCAGTGAAGATGCGGCGATCACCCGTGCGATCATTGCCATGGCCCATGGACTGTCGCTGAAAGTGGTGGCCGAAGGCGTCGAACGGCAAGAGCAGCTAGAGTTTTTGCGTGCGGAGCGTTGCGATGAAGTGCAGGGTTATCTGATCAGTCGGCCGGTGGAGGCCGCCGGTCTGGCCGGGCTTTTGCGCGAACAGGGACATCCGCTTTAAGGGCTACATGCACCCCATCGCGCCTGATATGGGGACATGGAGTTACGCATTGAGCAGGCAAAAAGCCAATTCATGTAGTATAACTACAAGCTTGCTACATCCCCGACCATAAGAAGAGTCCAGCCCCTTGAATCTGCTGCAACACATCGCCCAGTCACGTCACCTGTTACGCAAGTCGGAGCTCAAGGTCGCCGACCACGTGCTGCTTGACCCTGCGGCAGTGATGCACAGTTCCATGGCTGACCTGGCGCACAGCGTTGGCATCAGTGAGCCAACCATCGTGCGCTTCTGTCGCGCCATCGGTTGTTCGGGTTTTCAGGATCTGAAACTGAAACTGGCGCAGAGCCTGGCCGCCGGTGCCAGTTTTGGCCAGTTCGCGATCCACGAAGACGACTCGGTCGCCGATTACAGCCTGAAAATTTTCGACACAACCCTGCACACCTTGATGGAGGTTCGCGAGAAGCTCGATCCGGTGGAGTTGCAGCGCGCGGTGACCCTGATGTCCCAGGCGCAGCGTGTCGAGTTCTACGGCTTTGGCGCGTCGGGCGCGGTGGCAGCCGATGCGCAGCACAAGTTCTTCCGTTTGCTGCTGACCGCAGCGGCGTATTCCGATCCGCACATGCAGGCGATGTCGGCAGTGACGCTGAAACCGACCGACGTGGCGATCTGCATTTCCCAGTCCGGGCGTTCGAAAGATCTGCTGATCACTGCCAATCTGGTGCGTGAGAGCGGTGCGTCGCTGATCACCTTGTGCCCGAGCCAGACGCCGTTGGCGGAATTGTCGACGGTCAACCTCGCAATCGATGTTCACGAAGACACTGAAATCTATACGCCGCTGACGTCGCGCATTGCTCACCTGGTGGTGATCGACGTGCTGGCGATGGGCGTGGCCATGGCGCGGGGTCCGAGCCTGGTCAACCACCTCAAGAGCGTGAAGCGCAGTCTGCGTAGCCTTCGACTGTCCCCGAAAGCCGTGAAGGCTCTCGACGATTAAGATCAAAAGATCGCTGCCTTCGGCAGCTCCTACAGAGATCGGTGTAGGAGCTGCCGAAGGCTGCGATCTTTTGCTTTTCGATGGAAATTTTCATCGCACTGTCATCCAGCCGCCGCCAAACCGTCATCCCTCCCGCCTATCGTGAAACTCCCGTAAACGCCTTGGGAGACTCGAAATGGCTCAGCCTTACGAAGAACGCAACAGCGCCGCGAAAACCCGTCGTCAGCAGGAAGACCAGCGCCGCATGGAATTTCGCCGCGCGATCGAAGATCGCTTCGAACTCCGTCAGCTTCAGGCCGAAATCGGCGACTTTCCCGAGATCAATCACTGGCAGGCAGCACCGGCAGCTTCCCGTCGAAGCGCTCAACCAGCGCGCTGATCTGTACCCGTTCGCTACGGATAAACGCCAGGAAGGCGTGCGCCACCGGTGACAGCCGTTTGGCCTTGGCTTGCACCAGGCACCAGCTACGGAACAGCGGCAACTCCTCGACCGGCAACTCGACCAGGCCGCCGGTCGCCAGCTCCAGGTTCAGGGCGTGGCGCGTCAACAGCGCCAGGCCCAGACCCGCCACCACGCATTCACGCTGAGCTTCGGCCGAGGCCACTTCCTGGGTCTGGGTGAAGTGCACGCGTTTCTCTTTGAAGTATTCCTCGCAGGCCAGTCGCGTGCCTGAACCGGGTTCGCGGATCAGCAACGTGTACGGTTCAAGATCCTGCAAGCGCAGCGGCCCCATGTGTGCCAGCGGATGATCCGGGCGCGCCGTGGCCACGATAGGGTTGTTCAAGAACGGCAGAAATTCCAGACCCATGTCCTGCGGCACCATCGACATGATCACCAGATCGTCGCGGTTGTCCGAGAGACGCCGGATTACCTGGCCGCGGTTGACCACGGTCAATTGCAGATTCACTTCCGGATGTTGGCGCTTGAACGCGGCGAACAGGTGCGGCACGAAGTACTTGGCGCTCGATTCCACCGCCAGTTTCAGCTGACCCTGCAAAGAACCCTGCATGTCCGACAGCTGCATATCGAGGTTTTCCAAGCGCCCGAAAATGTCTCGACTGGCCCGTTGAAGTGCCTCGGCAGCTTCGGTCATGTAGAGTTTTTTGCCGACATAGTCGAACAATGGCTGCCCGATCAGCTCTTCCAACTGACGAATCTGTAGGCTGACGGCCGGTTGTGTGAGAGACATTTCATCGGCTGCGCGGCTGTAAGAACGTAAGTCGCAGACTTCGTTGAAAATCTGCAACTGACGCAATGTCATACGCATCAAGGACTTACGCATTTTTTACAAGCTCTGAACGCTAGATGATGCGCTGACTATAAGTCTTTACTTATGGCTAACCCAATTTTTATTCATTTTTGTTAATCCCTTGTGGGCGCTAGTGTGGGGTCGCGACTAAATTGAAACATTTGGTCACGCGTCGACCTGGGTCTAGCAGGTCGTGGTGCCACCGGCTCAAGGGGAACCTCCAAGTGATAACAAAGATCCTGATCGCCAACCGTGGTGAGATTGCCGTACGAATCGTGCGAGCCTGCGCCGAGATGGGCATTCGCTCGGTTGCGATTTTTTCCGACGCCGACCGCCATGCGTTGCATGTGAAGCGTGCGGACGAGGCCCACAGCATCGGTGCCGAGCCACTGGCCGGTTACCTCAACCCGCGCAAGCTGGTGAACCTGGCCGTGGAAACGGGCTGTGATGCACTGCACCCCGGTTACGGTTTTCTCTCGGAAAACGCCGAACTGGCCGACATCTGCGCCGAACGCGGAATCAAATTCATTGGCCCGTCGGCAGAAGTCATTCGCCGCATGGGCGACAAGACCGAAGCACGCCGCAGCATGATCAAGGCCGGCGTGCCGGTCACGCCGGGCACTGAAGGCAACGTCGCGGATATCGAAGAGGCGTTGGCTGAAGGTGACCGCATTGGTTACCCGGTGATGCTCAAGGCCACTTCCGGTGGTGGCGGTCGCGGTATCCGTCGCTGCAACAGCCGCGAAGAACTCGAACAGAATTTCCCTCGCGTCATCTCTGAGGCCACCAAGGCCTTCGGTTCGGCGGAAGTGTTCCTGGAAAAATGCATCGTCAATCCCAAGCACATCGAAGCGCAGATCCTCGGCGACAGTTTCGGCAACGTCGTGCACCTGTTCGAGCGTGACTGCTCGATCCAGCGGCGCAACCAGAAACTGATCGAAATCGCGCCCAGCCCGCAACTGACCCCGGAACAGCGCGCCTACATCGGCGATCTGTCGGTGCGTGCGGCCAAGGCTGTGGGTTACGAGAACGCCGGCACCGTGGAGTTCCTGCTCGCCGAGGGCGAGGTGTACTTCATGGAGATGAACACCCGGGTGCAGGTGGAACACACCATCACCGAAGAAATCACCGGGATCGACATCGTCCGCGAACAGATCCGCATCGCCTCCGGCCTGCCGCTGTCGGTGAAACAGGAAGACATCCAGCACCGTGGTTTCGCGTTGCAGTTTCGCATCAACGCCGAAGACCCGAAAAACAACTTCTTGCCGAGCTTCGGCAAGATTACCCGTTACTACGCCCCCGGTGGCCCGGGCGTGCGAACTGACACGGCGATCTACACCGGTTACACCATCCCGCCGTTCTACGACTCGATGTGCCTGAAACTGGTGGTCTGGGCGCTGACCTGGGAAGAGGCCATGGATCGTGGCCTGCGCGCCCTCGACGACATGCGTCTGCAAGGCGTGAAGACCACCGCCGCTTACTACCAGGAAATCCTGCGCAACCCGGAATTCCGTAGCGGCCAGTTCAATACCAGCTTCGTTGAAAGCCACCCTGAACTGACCAACTACTCGATCAAGCGCAAACCCGAAGAGCTGGCCCTGGCCATCGCTGCCGCCATCGCCGCCCACGCAGGCCTGTGAGGAATAGAACAATGAGCAAAAAGATCTTCGTAACCGACACCATCCTGCGCGACGCCCACCAATCGCTGCTCGCCACCCGCATGCGCACCGAAGACATGCTGCCGATCTGCGACAAGCTCGACAAAGTCGGCTACTGGTCGCTGGAATGCTGGGGCGGCGCGACCTTCGACGCCTGTGTACGTTTTCTCAAGGAAGACCCGTGGGAACGTCTGCGCCAACTGCGCGCCGCGCTGCCTAACACGCGTCTGCAAATGCTCCTGCGTGGCCAGAACCTGCTGGGCTACCGCCACTACAGCGACGACGTGGTCAAAGCCTTCGTCGCCAAGGCAGCGGTCAACGGCATCGACGTGTTCCGCATTTTCGACGCGATGAACGACGTGCGTAACCTGCGCGTGGCCATCGAAGCGGTTAAAGCGGCAGGCAAACACGCCCAGGGCACCATCGCGTACACCACCAGCCCGGTGCACACCATCGACGCCTTCGTGACCCAGGCCAAACAAATGGAAGCCATGGGTTGTGATTCGGTGGCGATCAAGGACATGGCCGGTCTGCTGACCCCGTACGCCACTGGCGAACTGGTCCGCGCGCTGAAAGCCGAGCAATCGCTGCCGGTGTTCATCCACTCCCACGACACCGCCGGTCTGGCGACCATGTGTCAGCTCAAGGCCATCGAAAACGGCGCCGATCACATCGACACCGCGATCTCCAGCTTCGCCTCGGGCACCAGCCACCCGGGCACCGAGTCGATGGTCGCTGCCCTTAAAGGCACCGAATACGACACCGGTCTGAACCTGGAGCTGCTGCAAGAAATCGGCCTGTACTTCTACGCCGTGCGCAAGAAGTACCACCAGTTTGAAAGCGAATTCACCGCCGTCGATACCCGTGTGCAAGTCAACCAAGTGCCGGGCGGGATGATCTCCAACCTCGCCAACCAGTTGAAAGAGCAGGGTGCATTGAACCGCATGGCCGAAGTGCTGGCGGAAATCCCGCGTGTACGGGAAGACCTCGGTTTCCCGCCGCTCGTGACGCCGACCTCGCAGATCGTTGGCACCCAGGCGTTCTTCAACGTGCTGGCCGGCGAGCGCTACAAGACCATCACCAACGAAGTGAAGCTCTACCTGCAAGGTGGTTACGGCAAGGCGCCGGGCGTGGTCGACGAGAAGCTGCGTCGTCAGGCCATCGGCAGCGAAGAAGTCATCGACGTGCGCCCGGCCGATCTGCTCAAGCCGGAAATGACCAAGTTGCGTGCCGACATTGGTGCTCTGGCCAAGTCCGAAGAAGACGTGCTGACCTTCGCCATGTTCCCGGACATCGGCCGCAAGTTCCTCGAAGAGCGTGCCGCCGGCACCCTGACTCCGGAAGTGCTGCTGCCGATTCCAGAGGCGGGTAGCATCGCGTCGGCGGGCGGCGAGGGTGTGCCAACCGAGTTCGTCATCGACGTCCACGGCGAAACCTATCGTGTCGATATCACCGGTGTGGGCGTGAAGGCTGAAGGCAAGCGTCACTTCTACCTGTCCATCGACGGCATGCCGGAAGAAGTGGTGTTCGAACCGCTCAACGAATTCGTCAGCGGTGGCAGCAGCAAGCGCAAGCAGGCCTCTGCACCGGGCCACGTCAGCACCACCATGCCGGGCAACATCGTCGATGTGCTGGTCAAGGAAGGCGACACCGTCAAGGCTGGCCAGGCTGTGCTGATCACTGAAGCCATGAAGATGGAAACTGAAGTGCAGGCGGCCATCGCCGGCAAGGTCACCGCCATTCATGTCGCCAAGGGCGACCGGGTGAATCCGGGCGAAATCCTGATCGAGATCGAAGGCTGAGATAACCGCCGCGATACAACGCTTTAAACCTCGGGGGGGCATGTGCTCCCCTTTTTTTTCTTCCGGGATTTGTCTGACTCACACAGATCCCCTGTGGGAGCGAGCCTGCTCGCGATAGCGGCGGATCAGCCAACACTTATAGCGACTGACACTCAGTCATCGCGAGCAGGCTCAGTCCTACGATGAAGGCGTTCAGTTCATCAGAACGCCATTCGCCACTGGCCCATCACACCATGGTTGCGGCTTTCTTTGCCGTACTCTGTGGTGACGCCCACCCCCAGTGTGTGATTGGCCGACAGACCAAGGTCGAGGCCGGCGTCGATGCCCAGACTGTTGCGATCCAGCGCGGCACCGGCCACTTCGAAGCGCTTGCCACCCTTGACCAGTTGCTGGCGAGTATCGCTGTCGAGCTCGCCGAATGTGTGTTTCCAGCCGGCGGCGAATCGCGGCGTCAGGCTCATGCCGTTGTCCAGTCGGCTGATTTTTGCTGCACGCAGGCCGAAGGTGCTGCTGAGGTTGTCGCGGGTTTGCCCGAACACCTTCAGCGCCGCATCGCCGCCTTTTTCGCTGTAGCTGTCACGTTGATAACGCTGATAGCCGAGACTGGCGAACGGTTCGAGCGTGACGTTGTTACGGCCCAGATTGAAGCCCAGTTCGGCAAAAGCTTGCTGGGTGTTGGCGTCGTAGTCCCCTTTGAGCCGGTCGCTGAATCCCTTGAACGCCACTCGACGTTTGCTGCTGCCGTCATGGCTGGCGTAGGTCGCCCCGAGGCGCAGGGCCAACGGGCCGTCCTGGCGCACGGCATAGGCGCCGAGGTGCCAACTGTCGAGGTTGCCATCGTACTGGCGGGCGTCGAGTTTGGTCTGGGATTTGCCACCCAGCAGACCGACATGCCATTGCTCATCGAGCCGCCAGTCAGCGCCCATGACCAGACCTTGGGTGGCGTGTTTCAAGTTGCTGTTGAATTCGTGATCGACCTTGCCGCCATGGCCGAGGGCCTGAATCCACACTCGACCAGAGTCTGCGCTGCCGGCAGCCTGCCGAGGGGCGTTGCCGACGCCGTTGCCGGAGCGGTCATTGAGTTGGCGCATGGCGGAAAGCATGCTTGAGCTCACGGGCGTGACGGCGCTCAATGTGGCTTTGGCGAGGTTGGCGTTGCTGCCGGCGGCGAGTTGTTCGAGGGCCATACCGGCCTTTTGTTCGTCGGTGTCGAGCAGGGCCGAGACAGCGCTATTCGACGGTGCGGCAGGGCTAATAGCGTTCGCCGGCTGGTCGGATGATTCAGGTTGTTGGGGTGTGTCGAGTGGAGAGGGCGTTTCTTCAAGGCTGAGTTCGAGCGCCCGAGCATTGGGGCTGGATGCCAAAGGCTCGACCGTCGCGTCCCTGCCGGGCGCCAGCCCACCACTGGTGTCGGGAGAGGTATCACTCAGCAACTCCGTGGGTGGCACCTGATCCGGCGGTTGAGTGGATTGCCGCCCAGGTCTCTGATTAATTCCGTCATCAAGGGTGGACAGGCTGCGGGAATCAACTGGCGCCTTGGGCGTTCGTTTCCTTGGTTTTTTGGGTTTTTCTTCAGCAGCATTTTCGATGGCCTGGATGTCCGGCTCTTGTGCGAATGAAGCCTCCGTCCATCCCATTGCCAGCGCAATCGCTAATGCCAGGTGGTGGGGGCGGAATGTGTAGTGATCGGTCATTGAGTCGAGCCTCGTTGAACTGGAGACCCAACTCTATGCAGGCGCTGAAAGTTCCGATGTCGGCTGCTTCCCGCAGCCTTGCAGGCGACATCGCATCGTGGTGTCGAAATCTTCCAGCAGATCCGGAATCGGTGTTTTTAACCCGCGGCACCGACTCTTTTTCCTACGCGCAATCAAGGCCCCCGCCGGCTGTTCAACCTCAAAAACTCATCTGCCACTGCCCAATCAACCCATGATTGCGACTGTTGCTGCCGATCTCACCGCTGTATCCAACACCCAGCGTGTGTCGCGCCGAAATCCCCACGTCCAGCCCGGCCTCCAACACCAGGCTGTCACGATCCAGCGAACTGCCGTCCACATTGAACGCCGTACCGCCGACCACGAAGGCCTGCCGTGTCGAGCTGCTGACATCCCCATAGGTGTGCTTCCAGCCGGCGGCCATGCGCGGTGTCACGCTCATGCCGTTGTCCAGGCTGCTCAGGTGCGCCAGGCGCAGGCCGAAGGTGCTGCTGAAGTTGTCCTGCGTCTGGCTGTCGACTTGCAGCGCCGCGGCGCCACCCTTTTCCCGGTAGCTGTCGCGGTGGTAGCGCTGGTAGCCGAGGCTGGCGAACGGTTCGGCGCTGAGGCGGCCGCTGCCCATGGCGTAACCGAGTTCGGCGAAAGCTTGCTGGCTGTCAGCGTCGTAGTCGCCTTTGGGGCGATCACTGAAACCGTTGAAAGCGATAGTGCGTTTGCTTTCACCTTGATGGCCGCTGTACGCCGCGCCAAGGCGCAGAGAGATCGGGCCGTTTTGATGCAGGGCATAGACGCCGGCATGCCAGCTCTCGACATTGCCATCGACGCCAGTGGCGTCCAGATCGGTTTTCGAATATCCGCCAAGCACGCCCAGTCGCCACTGCGGGTTCAGCGACCAGTCGGCACCGAGTACGCTGCCTTTGGTGCGTTGTTCCAGACCGCTGCTGCCGTGTTCGCCGTCGAGCTTGCCGTAGCCGCCGATACCTTGCAGCCAGAGGCGGCCGCGAGCGTTTGGATCATTCAGGTTGCACGCTGCGGATGGCACGCCGTTCGCCGCCAACACCGGTGTGTCGCGCTGATCGAGGCCGACCATCAGTCCCGGGCTGCCACCGATTTGCTGCATCGCCGAGAGCATGCTGCTACCGACCTGGCTGCTGGCACTGAGGGTGGCGCTGGTCAGGTTGGCGTTGCTGGCGCCGGCCAGTTGCTCGATCGCCGCGCCGGCCGTGCTTTGGGTGGTGTTGAGCAAGGCGTTGTACAGCGCGTTGTTCTTGCCCATTGAGACCAGGCTGGTGGCGGCGTTGCTGCCGTTGCCCGTGGCGGCGAAATCATTGAAAGCCACGTCGTTGCGGGTGTACGTCAGGTCGATTTGCGTCGGCGTGTAGGCCAGCGTCGGCGTGAGGAATGCGTAGTCGCTGGTGACCTTGCCGAAGGTGCCGTTGACCTGCGCGGCTTGCAGCACGGTGTAATGGCTCTGCCATGGATAGGTGCCGCTACCGGGACTCACCGCCAGGGTCGCGCCGTTCAGATTCGCGGTGCCGCCGACTTGCACTGGCGCGCTGCTGCCATCGGCATTGACGCCGTAGGCAAGGGTGGCGGCGCTGCTCAGGTTCAGGTCATGAACAATCGTCGCGCGGCCGAGGCTGGTGTCAGTGCGCAAGGTGCCGTTGACATTGAGGCTGCCCACCGAACCGCCCCCGGCATACACACCACCGGCATCCACGGTGAGGTCGCCGGCGAGACCACCCTGGTTGATCAGCGTCGCGCCGTTGCGCACTGCGCCGCCATCACTGAAATCGCCAGTGCCGGTCAGCGTCCATGCGCCTTGCTTGACCTCCAGCCACTCGAAGTGGCGGCTCTCGCCGAAGCTGCCACCCGCCGCGTCGTCCATCACCACCCGGTCATAACCGCTGCCGCCATCGACGGCACCGACGAAGCGGCTGCCGTTGCGCAGGGTCAGGCTGTCGTTGCCAGCGCCCATGTCCAGCGCCAGGCCATTGCTGCCGCTGAGGGTGCCGCCGTTGACGACGTTGTCAGCGAACTCGCCGACGAACTTCACGCCAAAACCGTCGAGCCCCTGGATGGTGCCGAAGTTCTCCAGCGTGGTCGCCGCCAGCCCCGAACCGCCGCTGCCGTCATCGACCAGAATCGCGCTGGTGGCGCCGCTGATCATCGCGCCGTTGGCGTTGAGAATGTAGCCGCCGCCAAGGGCGATGCCTTCGCTGCCGTTGGCGAAACCACCCTTGTCCACGCCGCCCGCGCCGACGCCTTGAAGGGTGCCGTAGTTTTCGATGTGGGCGATCTTGTCGATGTCCACGCCGTCGCCATCGCCGTTGGCTTGCAACCCTGAGTAGGCGCCGGTGATGGTGCCGTGGTTGATCACCGTGCCATCGCCATCGGAACCGAAGCCCGAGCCGTTGCGCCCGGTGATTTGCCCGTAGTTGACCAGCGTCGCGCCGAGGTCGGTGGTGATGCCGTGACGACCGCCGGAAATGACGCCGTAGTTGGTGATCGAAACGCCCGTCGCCGTATCGATGTCGATACCGTCGTACTTCTGGTCGGCGTTATGCGAGTCTCCCGTGGAAATCTCGCCGTAGTTGGTAATCGTCGCGTTGGCGCCGGTCTTCATGCCGTCGCTGGCGTTGCCGCGAATCAGTGCGCCTGTGCGGTTGATGATCGTGGTTTTCACCCCGTCGCTGCGCAGTGCATCCAGATCCAGCCCTTGGCCGGTGGTCGAACGGATGATGCCGCTGTTGTCGATCAACAGACTGCCACTGACGAAGTTGCTGTCGATGCGCAAGGCATCGTTGGCGCCGAGAATCTGCCCACCGCTGCGGTTGTAGAGGGCGTAGTTGCGCGCCTGGGTCAGGTCGCCACTGCTGTCGATGGCTCGGCCACCGCTGGAAATGATCTTGCCGGCGTTATCGATCACCACACCGGCGCCGCTGGTGCCGTCCTTCAGGCTGACGGCCTTGCCACTGTTGGTGATGCTGCCCGGCGCCGAAATCGTCAGCGTATCGCTGCCGCCCAGCGTTTGCGAAGCGGTGGTGGCGGTGTCGATCTGCACGGTTTTGCCGTGGGCGGCCGTGGTGGCGATCAACAGGGCGATGGCGAGGGACAGGCGCTGAGGCGGGAAGGGCATGGACGGACGGCCTTTTGTTATGTGCGGGCCGTCCTGTATAGCGGTGGGTTTTTACAGAATGATGTCTGCGGTGTTGCAGAACACCTTAAGTCCGGCGCTCGTATGCCTTGCCGTAATGCCGCTCCATGCGCGCCTGAATCAGCTCCAGCCCGATCGACATCACCCAGTAAATGATCGCCGCGGTCGTGAGCATTTCAATGTAGCGATAGCTTGAGCGGCCATACGACTGCGCCAGAAACATCACTTCCCAAACGCCCATCACCGAGATCAGCGACGAGTCTTTGAGCATCGAAATGAATTGGTTGGTGGTCGGCGGGATGATCGTGCGCATCGCCTGGGGCAGGGTGATGCGCCAGAAAATCACGCTCTCGCGCATGCCCAGCGCCAGCGACGCTTCGCGTTGGCCGTAAGGAACGCCGAGGATGCCGGCGCGGAAAATCTCGCTGAGATAGGCGCCGTAGTTCAACGACAAGGCGATGATCCCGGCAACGATAGCGCCGGGCACGATGCCCAATTGCGGCAAGCCGAGGTAGATCAGCAGGATCTGGATCAGCAGTGGCGTGCCGCGAAAGAACGAGGCGTAGAAACTGGCGATACCGAAGGCCACAGCGCTTTTCGACAGTCGCGCCAAAGCCGTCACGAAGCCCAGCAATGACGACGTGACGATCGAGCATACGCACAGAAACAACGTCAGCGCCGCACCTTGCAAGAAGCCGTTGGGTGCCAGCTTGAGGCCGACCAGGTTGGGCAGCTTGTCGAGGATGATCGAGAACTTCAGGTCGAAGCTCAGGAAGAACCCGGCGAACAGGCAGAACATCACCGCCCAGGTCAGGTACAGCCGCGTACGAAATCCGAAGAGCCGGCGCAGACGTGATTCAGCCACCGGTTGCGGTGGCTGGGGTGGAGTCGGGAAAGAAGTCATTGACTGATGTCGGCGCCGATCCATTTCTGCGAGAGCTTGCTCAGGGTGCCGTCCTGCTTGAGTTGGGCAAACACCTCGCGCACTTTCGCATCCCACTGGGCGTCACCCTTTTCGATGGCCACCGAGTTCGGCTCCGAGTACAGCGCTTCGCCAGCAAGCTTGAAGCGTTTGTCTTCATTCAGGCGCGGCTGGGCAGTGACGAGGTTGGTGAGGATCGCATCCAGACGCACGCCGGCACCCAGGCCCAAGTCCTGGAAGGCGACGTTGTCGGTGTCATACGGGGCGATCTGCACATCCTCGAACGGGTACTGCAACTGCGTGTCTTCCGCGCCTTCGATGACCAGATTCTTGTTCAGATAACTTTCGTAGCTGGAGGCGCTGGTGAGGCCGACTTTCTTGCCGCTCAGGTCCTTGGCGCTGTGGATGCGATCATCCTTGGCGTTGACCACGATCACGGCTGGCGAGGCGTAGTACTCGACCGGGAAATCGAAGACCTCGGCGCGGGCCTTGCTCGGGGTCATCGAGCAGATGCAGATGTCGTAACGCCCGCTCCAGCGGCCGGCGGCGATGACGTCCCAGGACGGCGTTTCGAGGCGCAGCTTGACCCCGAGTTTGTCCGCCACGGCTTTGGCAACATCAACGTCGAAGCCGTCGAGCTGGTTTTGCTCGTTGAGGAACGAGAACGGCGGATAGCTTTCCATCAGCACGCCAACCAGTTCTTTTTTCTGCTCGACGCGATCCAGCGTGGCGCCGCCAAAGGCTTGCGTGGAGGCGGCCAGAATCGTCAGGCCCAGGGCCAGTAGCGGTTGAAATTTCACAGTCGATCCCTGGTTAAAAAAGAGGTTGTTATTAACGGAATGGTGCGTATTAAATAGTTATAAGAACGACTCTGATAGTGAGTTATTTTCATAAGCTTATGAGTGAAAGGCATATGGGCGCAGCAAACACGATTATTCTCGATGGCGGCATGGGCCGTGAGTTGCAACGCGCCGGTGCGCCATTCCGACAGCCAGAGTGGTCGGCGCTGGCGCTGAGCGAAGCGCCGCAAGCGGTGGAAGCGGTACACGCCGCCTACATCGACAGCGGTGCCAATGTGATCACCAGCAACAGTTACGCGGTGGTGCCGTTCCACATCGGCGAAGAACGTTTCGCCGCTGAAGGGCAGGCGCTGGCGGCGTTGGCCGGTGAACTGGCGAGGCGTGCGGTAGAGGCTTCGGGCAAAGCCGTGCGGGTGGCGGGTTCGTTGCCGCCGTTGTTCGGCTCCTATCGTCCGGACCTGTTCGAGGCGTCCCGGGTGACGGAATTGCTCAGCCCATTGGTCAAGGGCCTGGCATCGCACGTTGACCTGTGGCTGGCGGAAACCCAGAGCTCGATTGTCGAGGCGCGCGCCATCCACGCCGGGCTGCCGCAGGACGGCAAGCCGTTCTGGTTGTCGTTTACCTTGAAGGACGAAGACACCGACGAAGTGCCGCGTTTGCGTTCCGGCGAGCCGGTGGCCGATGCGGCTGCAGTGGCCGCCGAGTTGGGCGTCGAGACGCTGTTGTTCAATTGCAGTCAGCCGGAAGTGATCGGCGCGGCGATTGATGCGGCGCGCGACACCTTCGAACGTCTGGGGGTGAAGATTCACATCGGCGCGTACGCCAATGCATTCCCACCGCAGCCTAAAGAAGCCACGGCCAACGACGGACTCGATCCGCTGCGCGAAGATCTCGATCCGCCGGGTTATCTGCATTGGGCGCTTGATTGGCAGCAGCGTGGTGCCAGTCACCTGGGCGGTTGCTGCGGGATCGGCCCGGAGCACATTGCGGTGCTGGCGCAGAAACTCGCTTAAGACAAAATCAAAAGATCGCAGCCTGCGGCAGCTCCTACAGGGTGTAGGAGCCATCCCGCATGACGGACGCATTGCGACTCCTTGAGCCTGTGCCTGATCGGCATGTAGGTGAAACAAGACAGATAAATCGCCAATTATTCTTGTGCGGTAAACCTCTGTCGTCGCTCTTGTTTAAAGCCTGTTGGCTTTACGTCTTGCGACCTACAAAACCTTGCGCCGCTGCCTACGCATGCACCAGAATCCGCCGGCTTGTGCGCCCTGGGCGGGCTGCGTAACTTGATCGGGTCACTGATTTCCAGTGATCGGGTTTAGCAGCCCGGCTTCATTTCAATCTGGTTGCACAAGTCTCATTCAGTCAGGCATTTGCCTGCGCTTGATGGTGGCTGTGCGCATGGCACCTTCGGGTGCGCCGGGTTGGGGATTGACCGGTCTGCTAACTTGCGCACAGCCGCCACCCTATCGTTTAGCAGCGGGATGGTGCGGCCTCACAGAGGTATATCCCCATGTTCAAAGTAACGCCAAACCCGCCGATCCCTGATCCGGCATCCCCCTACGAATCGCCCGATTCAAAGAAATTCCACGAAGCCGCCGAGCGCGCCCTCGATCACTATCTCGGCCCATCACCGGCCGACATCATGGCCGCGCCTTACAAACCCAACACGCTGTACATGGCAAGTCCCGAGGCCGACAACGAGTCGCTGCTGGCAGATGCCAGTGCAACCCTCGGCTCGGCCACCGTCATCATCAACAACCATATCGCGCAGGTTGAAGGTACCCACCGCAAAACCCTGCAAGGCATCGCTCAGGTGGTGATGCTGGCAGAGCTGGCGGTTAATCGGGTGCTGGACAGGTTAGTGCCAACGGAGTGATCAACGCGCTGGCGGTGCATGCGCATGTTCCGCCAGCACATGGATTGGGAAAGACGTTGTGGGTGCTTTTCTGCATTTTGTTGCAGATGTATTCGTGGCTCTCAATTAAATATGCACTATATTGCAGTTATTACGAAAAACTCTTCGCTAAAGTGCATTTAAATGCGGGTGCAAAGCGCATGTACGACCTGACATTACAGATATTCACGGCAGGGCAATGGCATGACGCGATGATTCTGAGTTTCGCTGACCCCGAAAAGGGTTTCGAAAGTCGCTGCGATTTCGGTTATCAAACCACCTATCTCTTCGATAACTTCGACGAGATAGGGTCGCCGTTCTCAAAAGCTGTGAGTGTACGGTTCCCATTGGAATGGGATAGCCGGCGATCCGCTGTACCAGCCTTCATCCATGACATCGCTCCTGCCGGTGCGGCGAAACGTTTTCTTCTTGCTCGCGTGGGGCAAGAAAAACCCGCAGGCATCAGCGCCGATCTTTATCTGTTGGGTCGAAGTACAGCGGCACCGATCGGCAACATGCGGATAAAGGAGTCTGCCGAATCTTTGGATGAGCGAGAGCCCATTGGGTTTCAGCGTCAGGACGTGATCCTGCGTGACAACCGGTTTCTCGAGTACGCCTATGAACTGGGTGCCGCCATTGGCGGTGCGACGGGGGCGGGGGGGGAAGCACCGAAGCTTCTGTTGGCAGAGGACAAGGCCGGTCTCCTGTTCCCCGACGCAGTCCTTGAGGATTCAGACGTCAGTCAGCACTGGTTTGTGAAATTTGCCCGCAACAAAGGTAACCGGACCGATCAGGACATTTTGCGAAGTGAGTTCCACTATTACAGAGCCCTTCAGACGTTAGGCATCGAAACGGTCGCATCACAGGGGCTGGCACTGGAAGAGGCGACCAAACCCAGCTTGTGGATGCAGCGTTTTGACCGTCGGGTAACCGCTCAAGGTGTTGAGCGTTACGCAGTCGAATCGATTTATTCGCTGGCTAACGTGACAACACCAGGCAGCGCGATGGACCATTTGGACGTGATTCGCATGCTTGCCGGTCTTTGGCGTGAGGCAGGGCAAGCGAATCAGATTCCCGATCTGGTGGCGGACTACTTGCGTCGGGATCTGATCAACAAAATTCTCGGTAACTCGGATAACCATGGCCGCAATACCGCGATTATTCGTGGGGTAAGTTCGTTTCGGCTTGCTCCAATTTATGATTTGGCGCCGATGGTCATGGACGATGAAGGCATTACCCGGACGACAAAGTGGCCGAAAGCGTTGGAAAGGGCGGGTGATGTCGATTGGCGAGGTGTTTGTCGCGCATTGTCTGATATTGCTGATCCGGATGACCCCTTGGCTGCTTTGGCTGGCGCGCCGGATTTGTTCGAGCGTCTGCGTCAGGACGCACATCGCCTCGCGGCGCTTCCCGATATTTTGACTGAGAGCGGCTTGCCGGACCGAACCATGAATCACCCAGGCATTGCATTGAAAAATCTGGAACAGCGATTGAAAGGGTGGGATCTGAAATGAGCCTGACCGTTGCCGAACGCACTGTGCTTATTGAAAACATACGGGAAGCGCTGGCGCAGGGAACGCTTGAGATCGGCGAAGCCGTTCGCCGCTTGCGTATGGAAGTGACGGGTTTGCACCAAACCCAGTTTGCGAAAATGTGCAAAATTTCGGTTCGCACGTTGGTGCATATCGAACACGGTGAGGGTAATCAAACGCTGAAATCGCTGAACGCCGTGTTTCGTCCGTTTGGGATGAAGATGGGCGTTGTGCGGATTCGGCGGGATATCAGTTAAGGATCAAAAGATCGCAGCCTTCGGCAGCTCCTACACAAAGCGAATGTAGGAGCTGCCGCAGGCTGCGATCTTTTGCTTTTAAGGGGTTAGCTACGGCACTCAACCAAGCCTTTCACCTGTCCGGTCGGAGTCTGGTTTTCATCACTCAACCAGCGCTCAAACCCCGCCGCAATCGCTGGCCACTCACCATCCAGAATCGAGTACCACGCGGTGTCGCGGTTCTGGCCCTTGACCACCATGTGCTGGCGGAACACGCCTTCAAAACTGAAGCCCAACCGTTCGGCCGCGTATTTTGAGCGGGCGTTGCCGTTGTTGCACTTCCATTCGAGGCGGCGGTAGCCGAGCTCAAATGAATACTTCGCCAGCAGATAAACTGCCTCGGTGCTTTTCGGCGAACGCTGCATCGGTGCGCCGAAGGTGACGTGGCCGATTTCGATGCGGCCCTGCGCCGGCACAATCGACATCAGGCTGAGGATGCCCTGCACCTGGCCGCTGGCGCGGTCGATGACGCTGAAGAAATACGGGTCGCTGCTCGCCGCGTGGTTGTTCAGCCAGTCATTGAACACACTGCGTTCCGGGAACGGGCCGTAGGGCAAGTAATCCCAGAGTTTCGGGTCGGCGCCGGGGCCTTGCAGGGCGTTGAACAGCTCGTCGGCGTGGCGCGCCGGGTCGAGCCTTTCCAGGCGGATGAAGCGACCTTCGAGCAGTTGGGTGGTCGGGGCGGGGACGCCTTTCCAGTCGGCAAGTGAAGCAGTCATTAGCGTCTCTCCTTAAAGGGCTTTGCGAAACTGGATGAACCCCGGGCGCTCGGCGATGCGCTCGTAGAGCTGGATCGCGGTGGCGTTGGTTTCGTGGGTCAGCCAATGGACTTTGCAGCAACCGTCGGCCTTGGCCGTGGCGTAGACGTGTTCGATCAGCAAGCGACCGACGCCTGTGCCGCGAGTGTGTTCCTCGACCAGCAGGTCTTGCAGGTAGCATGAGTTTTCGATGCTCCAGTTCGAGCGATGGTAGATGTAATGCACCATGCCCACCGCTTTGCCATCCGTCCAGGCGAGCGCGGCGTGAGTCGGCTCGCCTGGGTCGAGGAAGCGCTGCCAGGTGCTGTGCGTGACGGCGTCCGGCAGTTCGCCTTTGTAGAAGCTCAGGTAAGCCTGCCACAGCGGCAGCCAGGCGGCGTGGTCGCCAGCGGTAACCGGGCGGATATCGATCTGACTCATGGTGTTTTCCTTAACGCATCAATTGGGCGAGGGTTTGGTCGTTGACCTCGGGGCTGGCCGCGAGCCCATCGCGCACACCGGCAATATCCTCGGGGCTGCGGTTCTGGCTGAGCTTGCGCTTGCCTTCGAGACGATCGATGGGAATGGCGAAACCGACGATGGCCTTGAGCATGCCGTCGATGTAATCGGCGGGGGCGTCGTCAACTTTCCACGGTTGCGCGCGGCCGGCTTCATGGCGGTCGGTGAGGGTGCTGACGATGTCGAGCAGGCGTCCGCCATCACTGAAGGTTTCAGCGTGACCATAGGCGTGGACGGCGACGTAGTTCCAGGTCGGCACGACTTTGCCGTGTTCGGCTTTGCTTGGGTAAAAGCCCGGACTGACGTAGGCGTCCGGGCCGGCAAAGATCAGCATCGCTTCGGCGCCGTCGCGCAGGTCTTTCCACTGTGGATTGGCCTTGGCCAAGTGCCCGTAGAGCGTGCCGTTTTCGCCTTGCTCGCAATGCAGCAGCACCGGCACATGGCTGGCTTGCAGACCGGCTTCGCCGTGGGTCACGAGAATGGCGAGGCGGGTGGCGAGGATCAGTTCATGAAGTTGCGATAGCTCGTCGATGGCAAAAGCGCGTGGCGTGTACATGGAGAGATTTTCCTTGGCGAATGCCTGCATCGTAGGCAGGCTATTGGTCTGTTGTAAGAGCCATTGATGACCAATTTCATAGGTCCATTGTCATGATTGATTCGCCCCCGCTGGCCATGCCTTTCAACCCGGCCGGAATCGAGCTTGATCGCCGCCAGGGTTTGAGCCGCCAGCTCTATCAAGCGTTGCGGTTGCGCGTACTGGACGGGCGGCTCGCCAGTGGCACGCGTTTGCCGGCCAGTCGCGATCTGGCGGCGGCGCTGGGTATTTCCCGTAACAGTGTGGTGCGCGCCTACGATCAGTTGTATGCCGAAGGCTTTATCGAGGGGCGTGTCGGCGACGGGACTTATGTGGCGCAGTTACTCGGCGAATCATTGACCGGAAAAAAACTATCCACAAAAGTATCCACAGGGTTTTCAACAGGCTTACCCACAGCCTTATCCACAAATTGGCTGGATTTGCCTGTTGATCCATCCAGTAAAATTATCCACAGTGACCCGCTGATCAGGGTAAAAAACAACCATTTGCCGCGTCCACCCAGTGGCCCGCCACGAGCATTTCGGGTGGGAGTTCCTGCCTTTGATCTGTTCCCGTTTGACGTATGGGCCAAGCTCAATGCGGCTTTCTGGCGCAAACCGGATCTTCAGCAACTGTGCTACGGCGACCCGGCAGGCGATGCGCGCCTGCGTGGGCTGATCGCGGCTTATTTGCGCAGTTCGCGCGGCATGCAGTGCTCGGCTGAGCAAATTGTGATCACCAGCGGCGCACAGCAGGGCATAAGCCTTTGTGCACAGCTGCTGGTAGAGCCGGGTGACGGTGTCGGCATCGAAAATCCGGGATACCGCGCGGCCGGCCATGCGTTCGCCGTGGCAGGTGGCCGGTTGCGCGGGATTGCTGTGGATGAAGAGGGTATGGATTGCTCGGCATTGTCGGCGGCCACGGATTGCCGCGTGGCTTACGTCACGCCGTCCCATCAATACCCGACGGGGGTGGTGATGAGTCTTGCGCGACGTCTTGAACTGCTGGCGTGGGCCGAACGCACCCAGGGCTGGATCATCGAAGATGACTACGACGGCGAGTATCGCTACACCGGTGCGCCATTGGCACCGTTGGCGGCGCTCGACCGTCAGGGGCGCGTGTTGTATGTCGGTACCTTCGGCAAGGTCGCGTTCCCGGCGCTACGCCTCGGTTATCTGGTGCTGCCACCGGGGCTGGTGGAAGCGTTTTCGCAACGCCGGGCGGTGGACGTCCGGCATTCCGAGGTGAGCACACAAGCGGTGATGGCCGAATTTATGGCGGCCGGGCATTTCCAGCGGCATATCCGCCGGATGCGCCGGGCCGCTCTCAACCGTCGCAATGCATTGCTCGACGGCTGGCCGACAGGCATTGCCGGTGTCGGCCATCTGCCCGCCGTGTCTGCCGGACTGCACCTGGCCGTGGCCGTGGACAGCGTCGAACGCGAGCAGCAATTGATCGAGCAAGCTGCCCGCGTGGACGTGGAGATCAATGGCTTGAGCAGCTATTGGTTGCCGGACTCCTCGACGCCTGCCAATCAGCGCGCCGGCCTGGTGCTGGGCTTTGCCGCTGTGCCGGAGCCGGCAATCACAGCGGCGCTGATTCGGTTACAACAGGCCTGGCGGGTGTGAAGAACACGGTTTCTGCGAGCTGACTTGAAAGAATCTCGCTGCGATGAATCTCGATCACCTGCTGATTGGTGAGGCCGCGCAAATCATATGCACCACCGAGGCGACGCTGGGCGACGGTTTTCATGTGTCCGGCTTCGAACGAAACGTCCGGGACATTGGCGCTGATGTAGTGAAAGTGTGCATAGCACAACACCTTGCCGGTTCTGGCATCGCGCACTTCGTATTCGTCGAGAAAATCGTTGGTGTGGCGCTTGAGCATGCGGCGAGTAACGGTTTTGGCGATCTTTACTTCATTTTTTTCTTTGAGCCAGGCGACCCCTGCTGCCGCCGGTGGCTGATGCTTGATCATCCTGATGCGGGTGCTGGTGCCTTTTTCATACAGGTGAGTGGCGGCGTTGTTGAGGGCGTGACCGAGGACTTCGGTGCCGGGTGACGAGTCGGCGGTGAGATTATTGGCAGTCAACGCCTCATCGATCGCGCTGCTTGCCTTGCGTAGAAGGGCGGCATGATTGTGATATTGCTCCTCAATCTCCACCGCAAGTCTCTGGCCGCGCTTGATCCGGGCTTCGATACGTCGATGAAATTCCGCCAGCCCATCGATCAAGGCCTGCCCGTGCTCGATGCTTTTTTTAAGTGTGGGTCTGGCCTTGGTGGGCGGCTGTTTCGTTGGGACGTGTTCGACCCATTCCCCCGGTGATTTTTCGTGAAACGTCGCGATGACTCCCGTCAGTTCGCTGCGTACCTCAACCAGATCGGTGTCCTGACCATCAATGCTTTTTTTCCGTTCGCCGACGAGAGTGCCTTTGAATCTGGTCTTGATGATTTTGCGCGTTGATGTCGAGCCGGACGTCGGTCGCGACGGGCCGGGCTGCGGTTCCAGTAAATGTCGGTTGCGCAACAGGTCGGCCAGCCGCACGTCTGTCAGTGCCTTGAACTCAATCACCCGAGAGCGTACGAGCCCCAGCCGATCGGTCTGAAGCTGATCGGTAAACTCGGCGGCAAAGTCTGCGAAACGTTGATCCACCGCGGTGAACTGCTCGGAAACGTTGCTCAGGGCTTCGATCCGTTCGCGCAGGTTGCTCAGGCCCTCGTCGGCGGTCAGGTGCAGCGAACTCTGAATATTCAGCGCAGCATCTTCAATAAGGGTTTCCAGTGTCTGTTGCGCCTCGGCGTGGGTCGTTGTTTTACCGGGCTTGAGACAGATTTCCTGGCCAAGACTGATTTGCAGCAGCTTGAGGTCATTCAGATCGTAGGTCGGTAATGCCTTTCGATACAAGACAAGGGTCTGTACGGCGTCCTTGCCAAGCAGTTCGAGTTCCTGGAACCGGCTATGAGCCGACTCTACCTTCTCGATGATGGCCTGGGTCTGATCAGTCATTCGCTCGCAGGTCTGGATAAACGTTTGCCGTTCGACATTGGCGTCGTCAGCGATCATTTCCATCGCCGCCCGCACATTGGCCTGGTAGTCGGTGGAATGCTGGCTGAGCCACTCCTGGCCAAGAAACAATTGCATCTCCAGCCGCTGAATCATGGTGGTGCGGTAGTTGGGAATGTTCTGGACGAGGTTCAATGCCTTGATTTGCTTGATGTTGGCCTCGTATGCCTTGCCCTGTGAATCAAGGGTATCCAGATACTCTTGGCGTGCCGTTGCGCTGGTTTGTGGCTGGGCACTGGCCATTGCACTATGGGCCTGGTCGAGTTGGGACTGTTTATCGTCCATCGTCAGGTCGAAAGCTTCGAGGTCGGTGGCGATTTTTTTAGCCAGCTTTTCGCTTTTGCTTTTGGCTTCTTGACGGCGATTGCGTAGCCCGCCTCCGCGCAGGCGCAAGCGAAGGTCGACCACCCATTGACCTCCGGCGGTGTGTGTCAGCAACGGGCCTGCCAACGACGATTGATGGCGCGAGTCGACGATCTGCACGTCTGCGTTGTCATTGATCTGCACTTCAAACCAGCGTTTGCCGACCGGGGCATACCATTTGTTCTGGTGTGCATAGAGGTGTTGATGCTGGCCTGTACTGGCCGCATCACCGAGTCCTGCGGGCTTGGCAATATTAAAGCTGTCGAGCAGGGTGGTCAGCGCGAGGGGCGAACGCAGGAGCGCGGCGAGGGCGTTGACGGAGGACTCATGGGCGGTGGGTAATTCGGCGCCGGTGACATCGGGCAAGTGCTGCGGTTTGATCAGTGTGGGGTGTGGCGTTGTGGCCTGGGGTTCTTCTTCTGGAAACACATAGGTCGATTCGGGGGGAGGCCTGTCGCCAACTGCCGCGCGATGCGCGAGCACCATACCCAGTGCAAGAAAAATATCGGCCACCGCCTTCCAGGCAACCTTGCCGGACTCTTGATTGGCGACGTCGCCGATCTCCTGCAAGTCGTCCATGATCTGCCATATCCATGCCGCCGTGCCAACACTGCGGCCCAGAAACGGTAATGCTGCATTGAATAGCATCCAGCCGCCGCGCTTGAGGCTGGCCCAGCGTGCTTCAGCATTGGAGACGGACTGGCGATCGGCCTGGGTGATGACTGCCTGAACGTTGGTGGTGTGCAGTGTCGCCAGGATATCGCTTTCGATCACTGCAGCGCCGAGTGTGACAGGGCCGGACATGTCGAGGGCGGTGAGCGGGTTGACCAACAGTTGCGGAACCGTCCACACCGACGGCAGTTTGGCGGTAAACACGAACTGGCTGTAGTTGAATCGCACATCGTCCGGCAACCAGGCCAGAACCGATTCACGCAGTTGCCGGGAATGCTGTATCGCATACAGCAGGTTGGCGTGGCTGGGGTATTGAATCAGTGCCATTTGGAACAGCGGTCGGTAAAGCACGCAGGGGCCTTTGTCCGCGTCGCGCGGGCCGATGACGAACATGTTGGTCACGGTATCGGCTCCTGAACTCGCACGATGGGCCGCGAACGCAAGCGGCCGGATAACGATCTCCTGCCCATTGACCTGACGCGCCTCGGCATGGCTGTCCAGAGCGGCAACGACATAGCGGTAACCGAGTTCGTCAATGCCTGCTTCGCCACGCACCTTGTGTTGCAGCGCCAACAGCGGCAGTTCGATGGCCAACTGGCGGGTATAAAGCTGCTGCAGGGCAGCCGCTTGCACGGCGTCGTCGACCAGCAGCTTTTTCAGGTGCGCCGGGTAGGTTTTGCCGATATCGACAGTGCTCACCAGTTGTTCGAGGTAAGTCACGGTCATCCAGTCCGGCAGGGCACTGTCGTCCTTGTAGCGCACGGTTTTATTGCCCAGTGGCAGACCCGCGAGGTTTTGCAGGGCGAGCTCAATCAGCGACAGGCTTTTGATTTGAATATTGCCCGGCAGGACGAACGTGCCCCACACCTCCAGGCTGGCAATGCTGATTTCGATATTGTCGATTTTCAGACCGGTTGCAGTCGGGTGATCCTTGAGCATTTGGCGGCTCAGGGCATCGCGAGTAAATGTCTGAAGGCTGGCAATCTGCTCCTGAAACGACTTGCCCTTGTTCGAATGCTGCAAAACCGTCAGGTCCAACAGATAACGACTATAGGCGGCCTGGTCAGCGGGCGCGGCTTCATCCAGCCAGGAAGGCAGCATCGCACGCATACGATCGATATGGGGCTTGAGGTTCGGCGGTGGTTGCCGGGGTTTGCCGGTGTGAGGGTAGAGCTGATCGAACGTCGAGCCCTCGAAGAAATTGATTTCCCCAAGTGCGTCACCTTCCAGTGCGATCAGTGTGCAGGCCTGGTGGTCGAAAAAGTTGCCTTGCGGCTCCACTAGCCGCCATTTGAGCCTGCTACCAGATTTTTTTTGCCAGAATTTGCGCGGCAGTGCTTCGCCGAGTTCATCCAGCGAGTCGAACGTCTGGAAACCATGGATCACTGAATAGGTCAGGATCATGGTGCGCTGTCCGACGGTACCGATCAGCACTGCGCAGTCCAGCAGGGTCAGGTGCTTGCCTTCTTCTGCGTCTGCTTCGCCCTGATCGAGGTCAATCAGGCAGGCGCGGGTCTTGTATTTGTCATCGGGCAAGCGCTGTTGCTTGTCCGGGGCGTTGAAAACGGCATGGGCCATGGCCTGCTGATCGGCATCCCAGCCCGGGCGGGCGTCGACGTTCCACAGGTTGCGCAGGGCGTCCGACATTTGCTGCCAGCGCGCCCGATCCGGGGCGATGAAGGTGCCCCAGTAAGCGATATGTTGTTCTTTGAAGGCGACGAACATCAAAGGGGCAAATTCATTGAGCAGGCGGCCGACCGCGTCGATCTTCACTGGCAGCTGGATTGCCGACCGGCCGGGATGCAAGGTCAGAAAGTGCTCGCCGTCGAGGTACGTCACCGTGGTGCCGCTCAGCGCGAGTCGCACCAGAACATCGGTCAGAGATTCGATCTGCTCGCGGCCGGGCGCGACTTGCTCGCCTTTGATGACCCACGTTGGTGTCACCACCATGGCCTGTTGCGGATCAATGTGCAGGGTCGGGTACAGTGTCTTGAGCGCCGGTTGCAGCGTTTTCGAGGCGACTTCGCGCAATGAAGGGCCGGTCACCAGTTGTGTCACTACATCAACGGGGCTGGGCATGGAAGATTCGGGCATGGGCAATTCCTGATCTGACGAAAGAGGCGCGCCACGAGGGCGTCATATCAGGGCAAAGTAGAGGTCACGTTGTGGCGGTGTGCGGTACATAAATGTTGCGGGCAAAAAAAGACCCGCGAGTGCGGGTCTTTTGCGCTTGCGTTGCTCTCTACGGGTTTTCAAATCCTTCGAGGACGTTCACCGCGTTGATGCCGATTTCTTCCACGGCGTAGCCGCCCTCCATGACGAACAGGGTCGGTTTGCCAAGGGCGGCAATGCGCTTGCCCATCGCCAGATAATCCGGGCTGTCGAGTTTGAATTGCGAGATCGGATCATCCTTGAAGGTGTCGACACCCAGCGATACGACGATGATGTCGGCGCCGTAGCTGTCGATCTCGTTGCAGGCCTGATCCAGCGCTGCGCACCATGCATCCCAGCCAGAGCCGGCCGGCAGCGGATAGTTGAAGTTGAAACCCTCTCCGTCGCCTTCGCCGTGCTCATCGTCATAGCCGAGGAAGAACGGGAATTCCGCTTCCGGGTGGCCATGAATCGAGGTGAACAACACATCGCTGCGCTCATAGAAAATCGACTGCGTGCCGTTGCCGTGGTGATAGTCGACGTCGAGGATCGCGACTTTTTTATGGCCCTGATCGAGGAACGCCTGCGCGGCAATGGCAGCATTGTTGAGGTAGCAATAACCACCCATCAAGTCGCTGGCGGCGTGGTGCCCCGGTGGACGGCAGAGGGCGAAGGCACTGCGCGCACCACCCTGAATCGCCGCTTGCGCCGTCAGGGCCACCTGCGCTGCGCTGTACGCTGCTTGCCAGGTGCCGGCGGTGATCGGCGCGCCGCCGTCGAAGCTGTAGTAACCGAGCTGACCGTGCAGGCTGGTCGGCTTGATCGCACGCAATGTGCGCGCCGGCCAAGTGTAGGGCAGCAAGTCGCCGTCGGTGTTGAATTCAGTCCAGCGCGCCCACGCACCTTTGAAGAAATCCAGATAATCGCGGCTGTGGATACGGGCGATCGGCTCGAGGCCGAAATCCTTCGGCGCCTCGACCGGGCCCAGGTCTTGGTGCTGCACCCGTTGCAGCACATGATCGGCACGCGATGGCATCTCGAAGCAAGGCTTTAGCTGGCCATCGATCAATTCGCAGCGGCCATGGTGCAGGTGGTGATCGTCCGAGTAGATCGTCAGCATTTGTTGTTCTCCGCAGGGCTGAATCGGTTGCCCCAAGTGTTGCGGCGCGAGGCGATTCGGAGAACGGCAGGAAAGGCCAAAAGGGGATTGATCTGGCCAAAAATGCTGACCGCAATTGGCCCCTCAAGCCTGGATCAGGAGTCGACATGAAAACCCACCTTGTGGGAACTGGCTTGCCAGCGATAGTTGAGTGTCAGGCAACTTCAATGTTGGCTGTGCCGTCGTTATCGCTGGCAAGCCAGCTCCCACAGGGTTTTGTGTTGCACAGATTGAGGCAAGGCTAACAATCAATGCGGCCGGAACTGACTCGGCGCCACGCCGCTCCAGCGCACGAATGCATGGCGGAAACTCGCAGTCTCGCTGAAGCCCAGGGTTTCAGCGATGCGATAGATCGGTAGTTGATCCTCACACAACATCTGCTTGGCCCGCTCGAAGCGCAGTTCGTCGAGCAGTTCCTGATAACTGCTGCCCATGTCCTTGAGGTGGCGGCGCAGCGTGCGTGGCGAGCATTTCATCTGCTGCGCCAATCCTTCCAGCCCCGGCGCCGCGTTCAACTGGGCGCTGAGCAACTGACGGATGCGCCCGAGCCAGGCCTGACGCCCGGTGAACTCGAGGTTCTGCTTGCGGCAACGTTCGGCCATGGCTTGATGAGTGATGGCATCTGCCAGCGGCAGCGGTTGATCGAGCCAGTGTCGGTCGAAGGCGAACGCGTTGTCCTTGGCGGCGAAGTGCAGCGGGCTGGCGAAGTGCTCGGCGTAGCGGTCGCGGTAGTCCGGCGCGGCGTGTTCGAAGCGTGTGGCCAGCAACGGCAGCGGATGACCGAGCAAGTCATCGCAAATGACTTTGAGCGAAACGAGGCAAAATTCGGCATTGAACACCGCCATCGCCGGGCTCTCGCGATAGTCGGCGGCGACGAACCAGACGCGCTCGCCATCGTCTTCCAGGCTCAGCTCGAAAAGTGTTCCCAACAGCGCCGGATAACGGATCGCCAGACGCAAAGCGTCACCGAAGGTGGCACAGGTGAGCAGCGCGTAACCGAGCATGCCGTAGCAGGAAACGTGCATGCGCCGCCCCAGCTCCAGGCCGATGTCGTGCTTGAGCGCGACAGCATTGGCGCAGACCTGCATCTCTTGATTGGTGGTGATGCGCGTGTCGGCACGGGCCAGATCCGCCGCATTGATGCCGCTGCCAGCCAGCAGCGCCTCGCTCGACAAGCCTTCGGCGTTGAAGGTGTTGAGAATCAGCGAGACGGCGTTGAGGGTGGTGAGGTGGGAGTGGAGCATCAGCGTCTTCCAGCCTGGGGATGCTGGAAATGGGAGCAAGTTGTGTGCCTATCGCCCTCCTGTAGGAGCTGCCGAAGGCTGCGATCTTTTGATCCTGAAAAACCAAATCAAAAGATCGCAGCCTTCGGCAGCTCCTACAGGAGATGTTGGGTGTCAGACCAGCTCACCACACAGATCGAGTTCGATCAGTCGGCGCACTTCCTGAGTTTCAAGGTCAGCACCGAGCAGGCCGTGCAACTTGCCAAACGCTGCCTCACGGGTCATGCCGCCGCCGGACAACACACCAACGCCACGCAAACGGCTACCCGCCTCATACACATCCAGCTCGACACCGCCTTCGTGGCACTGCGTGACCGCAACCACCACCACACCGTTATCCCGCGCACGGCCGAGGCTGACGAGGAATTCAGGATTGTCGCTCGGCCCGGTGCCGCTGCCGTAGCACTCCAGCACCAGACCCTGAACGCCGCTGTCGAGCAGGCCGTCGATGATCTCGGCGCCGATGCCGGGAAACAGCGGCAGCACGGCAACTTTCGCCAATTGTTTTGGCTGGTTGTAATGCAACGCCGCCGGGATCGATGTGGCTTTCACACCGCCGCCCTGACGCTCCAGACGTTTGAACGGGTGACGTCCGAAGCTGCGCACTTTCGCGCAACGGGTTGGCGCCAGCAGTTCGCCGTGAAAGTACAGGTGCACACCCGGCGCCAGGCCTTGGCCGAGAGCAACCAGTGCGCCGCCGAGGTTTTCCCAGGCGTCGCTGTCAGTGACGCCAGCCGGTAGCATGGAACCGGTGAAGCACACACGGGCGTGCAGGCCGAGCAGTTGGAAGCTCATGGCCGCGGCGCTGTAAGCCAGGGTGTCGGTGCCGTGCAGGATCAGCACGCTGTCGCAGCCTTGCACATCGACGGCGTCGACTACTGCTTCACGCAATTGCTGCCAATAGGATGGCGTCATGTTGGCGCTGTCGATCAGCGGCGACATCTCGCGAAAGCGCCACTGCGGCACTACCAGATCAGGCTGGCTGTGCAGGTACTCGCGCATCCGCGTTTCAAAACCGGACGCCGGGGCCAGGCCATTGGCGCTGGCCTGCATGCCGATGGTGCCACCGGTATAGAGCACCATGACGTTTTGGGCGGCAGGATAGGAATTGGCAATCATCTTAGGTCTCCACGAGAGATGACATTGTAGGAGCGAGCCTGCTCGCGATAGCGGTTCATCATTCAACATTGATGTTGGCTGAAAGATAGCTATCGCGAGCAGGCTCGCTCCTACAGGTATTGCATCACAATAACTGACGGGCGCAGAGGATGCGCCCGTCATTTACCCATCAGCGTTGCGCTGCGGGTACGCCTTGCGGCTCGGCTTCAGTCTTGCCGGCAGCGGCAGGCGGGTTGGCCGGCCAGGCTTTGCGGTCCAGGTCCAGATCCGGGAATTTGCTCGAATCGAACACCGGCGTCTTGATGCCAGCCGCACGCTGGTCATCGTAGTCACGCAGGATGCGCATGCCGACCTTGAACAGCAGGAACAGCGCGATCAGGTTGACGAAGGCCAGCATGGTCATGGTGATGTCGGCGAAGGCGAATACGGTGCCGAGGTTTTCGATGGCACCCCAGAAGATCAACACCAGTACCAGTGCGCGGTAGCCGATCAGCGCCTTGCGGTTTTCACCGATCAGGAAACGCAGGTTGCTCTCGCCCAGATAGTAGTTGTAGAGGATCGAGGTGAACACGAACAACGCCAAGGCAACCGAGATAAACATCCGGCCCCATTCACCAACCACGGCGGCCAGCGAGTTCTGGGTCAGGGCAATGCCGTCGCCTTCGAAACCCGGGGTGTAGAAACCCGAGAGCAGGATCAGCAGCGCGGTGCAGGTGCAGATCACGAAGGTATCGAGGAACACGCTGAACGCTTGAACCACACCCTGTGCCACCGGGTGCTCGACCGAAGCCACTGCCGCCACGTTCGGCGCACTGCCCAGACCGGCTTCGTTGGCGAATACGCCACGCTTCACGCCCATGACGATGGCGCTGCCGATCAGACCGCCGAAGGCCTGGTCGAGACCGAAGGCGCTCTTGACGATGGTCATCAGCATCGCCGGAACGTGATCGAATTGCAGCACGATCACGTACAGGGTCACGCCGATGTAGACCAGGGTTTTCACCGGCACCAGCAGGTCAGCGACCTTGGCGATGCGCTTGATCCCGCCGATGAACACCAGACCCAACAGCACTGCCAGACCGAGACCGGTGTAAGTGGTGTCGAGGCCGAAAGCGTTGTTCAGCGAGTGAGTCACGGCGTGAGCTTGCAGGCCGTTGAAGGCGAAACCGAAGGTCACCAGCAACAGGAACGCCATGACCATACCCAACCAGCGCTTCTGCAAGCCGTGCTGGATGTAGTAGGACGGGCCGCCACGGAACGTGCCGTCCGAGTCAGTGCGTTTGTACAGCTGACCGAGCGAGCACTCGAAGAAGCTGCTGGACATGCCGACCAGTGCGGTCACCCACATCCAGAACACCGCACCCGGACCACCGAGGGTCACGGCGATGCCGACACCGGCGATGTTGCCTGCACCAACGCGGCCGGCGAGGCTGAGCATCAGGGCCTGGAACGAGCTGAGTTGCCCGGCGCTGCTTTTCAGGCTGTCGCGGAACACCGCGAACATGTGGAAAAAGTGACGCAATTGAACGAAACGCGAGCGAATCGTGAAGTAGCTACCGAGCCCGACAATGAGCACGATCAGTACTTTCCCTGAGAGGAAGTCGTTGATGACTTCGAGCATGGATTTTTCCTCGCTGTTTTTTGTGTAAGCAAATGCTGGATGTTCTGAAACATCGCGTTACACCGGTTTGCGCTCGGCACAACAGGTGAGGCGAAGGTTTCGTCCCGGATCCATTTCGCGGGTTTGTTATTAGTTCGGGTTTCGCATGGGTTATGGCCTCGTTACCGACGACCGCTCACGCGAAGAGGGGCGGCACTATACCGATCAGTGGCGCGCCCGTCTGCACGGTAGTGGTGCAAGCGACGAAACGAGGTGCTGCAGAATCAAAAGATCGCAGCCTTCGGCAGCTCCTACAGGTGCACGTCAATCAATGTAGGAGCTGCCGAAGGCTGCGATCTTGGCGGTGTCAAAAGCACAAAACATCTAACGTCCTGCCCGCGAAAAAGTTAAAAAAAAGGGCCTGGGGACTGATCCCCAGGCCCTCAAAAGGTGAGAGGTGTCTAGTCCCTCGACCTGGTGAGCGGTGCTACAAACGACACGTCGGTTCAGCCTTTGAGCGGAACCAGACGCGGAGCAATCATGTTTTCCGGGCGCAGGATGTCGGCGAGACTGGCTTCGTCGAGCAGACCTTCTTCGCGCACCAGTTCCAGCACGCCGCGGCCGCTTTCAAGGGCGATACGGGCGATGCGGGTGGCGTTTTTGTAGCCGATGTACGGGTTCAGCGCGGTGACCAGACCGATCGAATGTTCGACCAGTTCACGGCAGCGGGCTTCGTTGGCGGTGATGCCGACGATGCAGTGCTCGCGCAGCATGTCCATGGCGCGTTGCAGCAGGCGGATCGAGTCGAAGATCTTGAACGCGATCAGCGGCTCCATCACGTTCAGTTGCAACTGGCCGCCTTCGGCCGCCATGGTCAGCGCCAAGTCGTTACCGATGACCTGGAACGCCACCTGGTTAACGGCTTCCGGGATTACCGGGTTGACCTTGCCGGGCATGATCGAGCTGCCCGGCTGACGCGCCGGCAGGTTGATTTCGTTGATGCCAGTGCGTGGACCGCTGGACAGCAGGCGCAAGTCGTTGCAGATCTTCGACAGCTTGACCGCGGTGCGCTTGAGCATGCCGGAGAACAGGACGAAGGCGCCCATGTCGGAGGTGGCTTCGATCAGGTCGGCCGCCGGTACCACCGGTTGACCGCTGATCAGCGCCAGACGCTGCACAGCCAAGGCCTGATAGCGCGGGTCGGCGTTGATGCCGGTACCGATCGCGGTGCCACCCAGGTTCACTTCAGTCAGCAGTTCCGGGGCCAGCGTCTTCAGACGGGCCAGGTCTTCGCCCATGGTGGTGGCGAAAGCACGGAATTCCTGGCCGAGGGTCATCGGCACAGCGTCTTGCAGCTGGGTACGGCCCATTTTCAGGACGTGATCGAATTCCTTGCCCTTGGCTGCGAATGCCTGAATCAGGCTGTCGAGGCTGGCGAGCAGGGTGTCGTGACCCAACAGCAGACCCAGGCGGATGGCCGTCGGGTAGGCGTCGTTGGTCGACTGCGCCATGTTCACGTCGTCGTTCGGGTGCAGGTACTGGTACTCGCCTTTCTGGTGACCCATTGCTTCCAGAGCAATGTTGGCGATCACTTCGTTGGCGTTCATGTTGGTGGAAGTACCGGCGCCACCTTGAATCATGTCGACCACGAACTCTTCGTGGAAATCACCGCGGATCAATCGGGCACAGGCTTCGCTGATGGCTGCGTGCTTGGCTTCGCTCAGGTGACCCAACTCACGGTTGGCGTCAGCGGCGGCCTGTTTGACCATCGCCAGACCCACAACCAGTTTCGGGTAATGCGAAATCGGAACGCCCGAGAGGCGGAAGTTGTTCACCGCTCGCAGGGTCTGGATGCCGTAATACGCTTGAGCCGGTACTTCGAGGGCGCCAAGCAGGTCGTTTTCTGTGCGGAAAGATGCAGCGGAGGACATGATAGAAATCATCTCGATATGGACCCGGTCGATGCCGGAACGCTGCGAATGCTAGGCTTGTAGGAAATTTTGGGCCAATGCTGTTCAGCACTGACCTATGCACATTCGGCATAATGCCCGTGTGACGCCGCGTGCGCGGCAGACGTGTGACCTGTTTTGGTGCGTGTCCGGGAGGACGTGATGAATCTGGAAAGCAAATGGCTTGAGGACTTCAGTGCTCTGGCCGCCACCCGCAGCTTCTCGCAGGCCGCCGAACGACGCTTCGTGACCCAGCCGGCGTTCAGTCGGCGGATCCGCAGCCTGGAAGCCGCGCTGGGGCTGACATTGGTCAACCGCTCGCGTACGCCAGTCGAACTGACGGCGGCGGGGCAGCTGTTTCTGGTGACCGCGCGCACCGTGGTCGAACAGCTCGGCGAAGTGCTGCGCCATCTGCATCATCTGGAAGGCGGGCAGGGTGAAGTGATGCAAGTGGCTGCCGCGCACTCGCTGGCGCTGGGCTTCTTCCCGCGCTGGATCGCGCAGTTGCGTAATGAAGGCTTGAACATCGCCACGCGATTGGTCGCGACCAACGTCGGCGACGCGGTGCATGCGTTGCGTGAAGGTGGCTGCGACCTGATGCTGGCGTTCTATGACCCGGATGCGGCGATGCAGATGGACCCGGAAATCTTCCCGTCGCTGCATTTGGGCCAGACCGAAATGCTCCCGGTGTGCGCGGCGGATGCCGATGGCAAGCCGCTGTTCGATCTGGAAGGTGACGCCAGCGTGCCGCTGCTGGCGTATAGCGCCGGGGCGTTTCTCGGACGTTCGGTGAATGGTTTGCTGCGTCAGCGTCAACTGCGTTTTACCACGATCTACGAAACCGCCATGGCCGACAGCCTGAAGAGCATGGCGCTGGAAGGACTCGGGATTGCCTGGGTGCCGCAGTTGAGCGTGCGTGCCGAACTGGCCCGGGGCGAACTCGTCGTATGCGGCGGCGCGCAATGGCATGTGCCGCTGGAGATTCGTCTGTATCGCTGCGCGCTGGTGCGCAAGGCCAACGTGCGGTTGTTGTGGCGCAAGCTTGAAGGCGGGGCTGCACAAGCTTCCTGATGGATGGTGCCTGAGGGAAAAGATCGCAGCCTTCGGCAGCTCCTACATGTTGAAATGAGTTCCCCTGTAAGAGCTGCCGAAGGTTGCGATCTTTTGATCTTTTTGGCTGACCTTCAGGTCAATAAAACCGGGCTTTTGCGGCAGGTGACAGATGGTCGTGACGGGGGCTGTTTATTGCTTTCTTTGCGGTATACTGCGCGGCCTTCGGCCGGTACGTCCGGCCATTTTTCCTACAACAAGCCACGCATTCTGCGTGGCTTGTTGTTTTTGACGCGCCTGCGGGCGCCCAGAGAGAAGAGGCGCGACGATGAGTGCACTGGTTGGCGTGATCATGGGCTCCAAGTCCGATTGGTCCACCCTTAGCCACACCGCCGATATGCTGGAAAAGCTCGGCATCCCGTACGAGGTCAAGGTGGTTTCTGCCCACCGCACCCCGGATCTGCTGTTCCAGTACGCCGAAGAGGCTGAAAGCCGCGGCATCGAGGTGATTATCGCCGGTGCCGGCGGCGCAGCCCACTTGCCAGGCATGTGTGCGGCCAAGACCCACCTGCCGGTGCTGGGTGTTCCGGTGCAGTCGTCGATGCTTTCGGGCGTGGATTCGCTGCTGTCGATCGTACAGATGCCGGCCGGTATTCCGGTCGCTACACTGGCCATCGGCAAAGCAGGCGCGATCAACGCCGCCCTGCTCTCGGCGAGCATCCTCGGTGCCAAGCATCCACAGTTCCACGCGGTACTGAAAACCTTCCGTGCCGAGCAGACAGACAGCGTCCTGGACAATCCAGACCCACGTATTGCCTGAGGTTGTTGAGATGAAGATCGGTGTAATCGGTGGCGGCCAGTTGGGTCGCATGTTGGCCCTGGCGGGCACCCCGCTGGGCATGAACTTCGCTTTCCTCGACCCTGCGCCGGACGCTTGCGCCGCTGCGCTGGGCGAACACCTGCGGGCCGATTACGGCGATCAGGATCATCTGCGTCAACTGGCTGATGAAGTCGATCTGGTGACCTTCGAGTTCGAAAGCGTCCCGGCTGAAACCGTGGCGTTCCTTTCGCAATTCGTACCGGTTTACCCGAGCGCCGAAGCCCTGCGCATTGCTCGCGACCGCTGGTTCGAAAAGAGCATGTTCAAGGACCTGGGCATTCCGACCCCGGCCTTCGCCGACATCCAGTCGCAAGCCGATCTGGATGCCGCCGTGGCGTCAATCGGTCTGCCTGCCGTGCTGAAAACCCGCACCTTGGGTTACGACGGCAAGGGTCAGAAAGTCCTGCGCAAACCCGAAGACGTGGTCGGCACCTTTGCCGAACTCGGTAGCGTCGCCTGCTTGCTGGAAGGCTTCGTGCCGTTCACTGGTGAAGTCTCGCTGATCGCCGTGCGTGCCCGCGATGGCGAAACCAGGTTCTATCCGCTGGTGCATAACACCCACGACAGCGGCATCCTCAAGCTGTCCGTGGCCAGCACCGATCACCCGTTGCAGGCGTTGGCCGAAGACTACTCCAGCCGTGTGCTGAAGCAGCTCGACTATGTGGGCGTGATGGCGTTCGAGTTCTTTGAAGTCGACGGTGGCCTCAAGGCCAACGAAATCGCTCCGCGCGTGCACAACTCCGGGCACTGGACCACCGAAGGCGCCGAGTGCAGCCAGTTCGAAAACCACCTGCGTGCCGTTGCCGGTCTGCCGCTGGGTTCGACGGCCAAGGTCGGCGAGAGCGCGATGCTCAACTTTATCGGTGTGGTTCCTCCGGTGGAGAAAGTCATCGCCATCGAAGACTGCCATCTGCACCACTACGGCAAGGCCTTCAAGGCCGGGCGCAAGGTCGGTCATGCCAACCTGCGCTGCGCCGACAAGGCCACGCTTGAAGCGCAGATCCTCAAGGTCGAAGCGCTGATCGCCGAGTAAAACAGTTTCATGTGGCAGCGGCGGAACCATTCAGGGGCCGCCGTTCTCTCATGGCAGGATGCGAAACTCTGACTAGTCTTTCGCGTATCTACCAAATCAGAGGGAAATGCCATGGGAATTATCGGAACCATCTTTATCGGCTTGATCGTCGGCCTGCTGGCTCGGTTCCTGAAACCGGGCGATGACAGCATGGGCTGGATCATGACCATCCTGCTCGGTATCGGCGGTTCGCTGGCAGCCACCTACGGCGGCCAGGCCCTGGGCATCTATCGGGCGGGCGAGGGCGCAGGTTTCATCGGCGCACTGGTTGGCGCGATCGTGTTGCTGGTGATCTACGGCCTGATCAAAAAGAAGTGATCCAAAGCGACAAAGCCCTCTCTGCCAATCGGGCGGGGAGGGCTAGAATGCTCGGCGATTCAGCGTTCATTCCTTTCTATACCGAGCACCTTCATGCGCCGTCTTCTGTTGACTCTCCTCTTCCTGGGCAGCGGTTTGGCCCACGCCGGCGAACTGCCGGAAACCGACTGGCTCGAACTGATGCCCAAGTCGGATCAAAAGGCCCTTGAGGCCATGCCCGACATCGACCACAACTCCCCGGAAGCCACCGGCACCTTCACCGAGAAGGGCGGTATGAAACAGGCCAAAGGTCTGCCGGCGGTGATGTACTCGACCAAAACCGTGGCGTCGATGAACGACAAGCACATCCGCATCGGTGGTTATCCGGTGCCGCTGGAATCCGATGCGAAGGGTCGCAGCACCTTGTTCTTCCTTGTGCCGTACCCGGGCGCATGCATCCACGTGCCGCCACCGCCGCCGAATCAACTGGTGCTGGTGCGTTATCCGAAGGGTTTGAAGCTTGATGATATCTACACGCCGCTGTGGGTCACCGGCACGCTGAAGGTCGAGAAGGTCAGCAATGATCTGGCTGATGCGGCGTATGCGTTGGAAGCGGACAAAGTGCGGGTGGTGCAGGAATCGGATCTCTAAAGCAAAAGATCGCAGCCTTCGGCAGCTCCTACATTGGAATGCATTTCCCTGTAGGAGCTGCCGAAGGCTGCGATCTTTTGATCTTAAAGCGGTTTGCTGGCGACGCTGACGCCCATGGTGTGGCTCGCGCCCGGCGCCAGATTCACCACGTCGTCCATCACATTCGCCGTCTCGATACACAGCATGCGCTGCCAGCCATCGTTATCCATGTCGGCCAGCGCTGCTGCGCGGTCGATCCACGGATTCCAGATCACAGCGGTGCGCGAACCGGTAGCCGTCAGCACAATGCGTCGTTCCCAGGCCGGATCGACGATGCTCAGTTGCGGCGGGGCGTCGAGGTAGATGCGGTCGGTTTCGCCAGCAAAATGCAGGTCGCCTTTCTGGGCGTTGGTCTTCCAGTCGTCCAGGGTCTCGATGTAATTCAAACCGTCCACACCGTCGACATGCACATTGCGCACATCGCTGACGGCGAAGTACGTGTGCAGCGCCTGGCTCAGGTTGACGGTGTCAGTGCCACGATTATGGCTGGTCAGGCTGAAGCTCAGTTGCTCGGACAAGTGCAGGGTCAGGGTCAGATCGACCTGATGCGGCCAGCCCGGCAGGCCACCTTCGGGGTAGGGCAGTTTGAACTCGACCTTGATGCCGTCAGCCTCCGATTCGATGCCGCCCAACGCCCAATCCATCGCCCGTACAAGACCGTGCGCGGGTGCGGGTTGCTCACCGGTGTACATGGCCTGCACGTTCTGCGGGTTGCGTTCGAATTTGCCGAACCACGGCCAGCACACCGGCACGCCCGCACGGATGCTCTTACCGGTCTTGAACTCGGCCTTGTCGTTGAGCCAGATGATCGGCGGCTGGCCGTCAACCTGATAACTGAGGATGTGCGCGCCTTGCTGGGCTACCAGCACTTCGGCCTGACCGTGGCGGATGCGCCAGCAGTTCAGTTCATCCAGTTTCACGGCTTCAACGTTGGGCGTGTTCATGGGGCAGCTCTCGATCAGACACTTGGGACGACTATCGACCGCAAATCGGCCGCAATGTTTAACGTGCGCGTGGCGGAACCGAGCGGGTGCGACCGCTGCCGTCGATGGCGACGAAGACGAAAACCGCTTCGGTCACTTTGCGCCACTCGCTGGACAACGGATCGTCGCTCCACACTTCGACCATCATCTGGATCGAGCTGCGGCCGATTTCCAGGGTCTGGGTATAAAAGGACAATTGTGCGCCAACGGCGACCGGAACCAGGAACGCCATGCGGTCGATAGCGACGGTGGCCACGCGGCCTCCGGCGACACGGCTGGCCATCGCTGTGCCGGCCAAATCCATTTGCGCCACCAGCCAGCCGCCGAAAATATCGCCAAAGCCGTTGGTTTCACGCGGGAGAGCGGTGATTTGCAAGGCCAGGTCGCCTTGCGGGATTGGATCTTCTTGTTCGAGCTCTATCATGCCGGGGGTGCCTCTGACCCGTGACTCTTGTTGGTATTGCTGGTGGTAGCCGTCTTCGGGAAAAACGATTCAGCACCGAACATACTACGTTCGTCACGTTTTCCATAAGGCGCCTAAAGGGAAACTCTGCGAAACCGGCTGCTCCGTTAAAGGGCGGGCCAACGACGTTTTCGCACAGCAACCCCCTACAAACCGGGGCAAGGTTGCGAGTATATCGGTCGGTAGACTCCGCGACGACCACCCGGTTCTGATTTTGACCGTCAAATACGCGCCTCTATGTGCTTTTTCGAACAATTTGCTATGGTGCCGAACCTGCCAAAGCTCCAGCCAGCGTTGTTGGAGTCGCAGATCCGCCTATAAGAGAAGCCCTTGCCATGACCACAGCGCCTTCGAGCCTCGCGCAGCCCGACCAACCCGCACGACCGTTAACCCGCAATGACTACAAGACTCTGTCGCTATCGGCCCTGGGCGGTGCGCTGGAGTTTTACGATTTCATCATCTTTGTGTTCTTCGCCACCGTGGTCGGCAAGTTGTTCTTTCCGGCCGACATGCCTGAGTGGCTGCGCCTGATGCAGACCTTCGGCATCTTTGCCGCCGGTTACCTCGCGCGGCCGCTGGGCGGCATCGTCATGGCGCACTTCGGCGACCTGCTGGGGCGCAAGAAGATGTTCACCCTGAGCATTTTCATGATGGCCGTGCCGACCCTGATCATGGGTCTGCTGCCAACCTATGCGCAGATCGGCATGTGGGCGCCGATTCTTCTATTGTTGATGCGCGTGATTCAAGGCGCGGCGATTGGCGGTGAAGTGCCGGGGGCGTGGGTCTTTGTTTCCGAACACGTACCGCAAAAGCACATGGGTTACGCCTGCGGCACTCTCACCAGTGGCCTGACCGCCGGCATCCTGCTCGGCTCGCTGGTCGCCACCGCGATCAACAGCATTTATACACCTGCCGAAGTGTCCGATTACGCCTGGCGGATCCCCTTCCTGCTCGGTGGTGTGTTCGGCCTGTTCTCGGTCTATCTGCGCCGCTGGCTGCACGAAACTCCGGTGTTCGCCGAGTTGCAACAGCGCAAGGCGTTGGCAGAAGAAGTGCCGCTGCGCGCGGTGCTGCGTGACCATCGCGGCGCGATTGCGATCTCGATGCTGCTGACCTGGTTGCTTTCTGCCGGGATCGTCGTCGTTATTCTGATGACCCCGACCGTGCTGCAAACGGTCTATCACTTCTCGCCGACCGAGTCGCTGCAGTCGAATAGTCTGGCCATCGTGTTACTGAGCATCGGTTGCATCATTTCCGGCGCACTGGCGGATCGTTTCGGCGCCGGTCGTGTATTTGTCTTCGGTTGCCTCGGTCTGCTGGCCAGCTCGTGGACCTTCTATCACAGCCTTGCCGATCACCCGAACTGGCTGTTCCCGTTGTATGCGCTGACCGGGTTTCTGGTCGGCACCATCGGTGCGGTGCCCTATGTGATGGTTAAAGCCTTCCCGCCGGTGGTGCGCTTTAGCGGATTGTCGTTCTCGTACAACGTGGCTTACGCGATCTTTGGTGGTTTGACGCCGATGGTGGTGAGTCTGCTGCTCAAGGAAAGCCCGATGGGGCCTGCCTACTATGTGGCGGTGCTGTGTGCGATGGGGATTCTTGTTGGCGCGTGGCTCTGGAAGAAGGGGCGCTGATCCGAAATCTCCTCAAGCAGTACCGGACTCTTCGCGAGCAGGCTCGCTCCCAGATTGGAATGCATTTCAAACGGTGGGAGCGAGCCTGCTTGCGAATGGGGGCACCCCGAATCATCTTGTAAAACCCGAATACTGGCCTTTCATCCAATTGTCATATTTCAGCCATAGAGTGTTCACACGGCCTGCTGATACTTGGCCCCGACTTAACACACCCTATCTGCTAGGAGTAAGGCATGAAACTGAAGCGTTTGATGGCGGCAATGACTTTTGTCGCTGCTGGCGTTGCGACTGCCAACGCGGTTGCCGCTGTTGACCCTGCTATCCCGAGCTACACCAAGACCACTGGTGTGTCGGGCAACCTGTCCAGCGTCGGCTCCGATACCCTGGCCAACCTCATGACCCTGTGGGCTGAGAACTACAAAAAAGAATATCCGAACGTAAACATCCAGATTCAGGCCGCCGGTTCTTCGACCGCGCCACCTGCGCTGACTGAAGGCACCGCTAACCTGGGCCCGATGAGCCGCAAGATGAAGGACAACGAGCTGCAAGCCTTCGAAACCAAATATGGCTACAAGCCAACCGCTATTCCGGTTGCCGTGGATGCCTTGGCAGTATTCGTACACAAGGACAACCCGATCAAAGGGCTGACCATGGAGCAAGTCGACGCGATCTTCTCGTCCACTCGCCTTTGCGGTGCTAAAACCGACGTGAAAACCTGGGGCGACCTAGGTGTGACCGGCGACCTGGCGAACAAGCCGGTTCAGTTGTTCGGTCGTAACTCGGTATCGGGCACCTACGGCTACTTCAAAGAAGAAGCCTTGTGCAAAGGCGACTTCAAGCCAAACGTCAACGAACAACCTGGTTCGGCTTCGGTCGTGCAGTCGATCAGCTCCTCGCTGAACGGCGTTGGTTACTCGGGTATCGGCTACAAGACCGCAAGCGTGAAAACGGTAGCTCTGGCCAAGAAAGGCAGCACCGATTTCATCGAAGACACCGAAGAAAACGCCCTGAACGGCAAGTATCCGCTGTCGCGTTTCCTCTACGTTTACGTCAACAAAGCCCCGAACAAGCCTCTGGCCCCGCTGGAGGCCGAGTTCGTCAAACTGATTCTGTCCAAACAGGGTCAGGAAGTTGTTGTGAAAGACGGCTACATCCCGTTGCCAGCCAAGGTTGCTGCAAAAGCACTGGCTGACCTGGGTCTGCAGGAAGGCGGCGCTGTCGCCAAGAAGTAACAAATTGAGTCCGGGGTGAACCCCACCGGGCTCAAGTGAAAGGCCGGATCTGCCCGCAGACCGGCCTTTTACACACCTCAAATTTTTGATCCTCTGCCAGCCCCGCTGGCGGTGGATTTGCTGCGTCACTGCATTGTCATCTTTCTGTCATACAGGATCGCTAGGGTGAGCGCATGAATGATCTGGCCAATTCCCAAATGACTACTAATCCTCCCAAGCGCATTGATTTCAATACGCCTGAGCTGCAACGCAAGCGCCGCATTCGCGCGCTCAAGGATCGCTTCACTCGCTGGTACGTCCTCGTTGGCGGTCTGGCGGTGCTGGCAGCCATCACCCTGATCTTCTTCTTCCTCGCCTACGTGGTTGCGCCATTGTTTCAGGGTGCTGACCTGACGGCGAAAGACTCGATCACTCCGGCCTGGATGCAGGACGCCGGCAAGCCGCTGATGATTTCGCTCGAAGAGCAGAATCAGGTGGCCATGCGCGTTTCCGACAAGGGCCAGGCGTTGTTCTTCGATATCGACAGTGGCGCTGAACTGAAGCGCGTCGATCTGCCGCTGCCCGCCGGTGCAACCGTGACCTCCATTGGTGAAGATCAGCCAGGTCATCCGCTGGTGGCCGTGGGTCTGTCCAACGGTCAGGCGCTGGTGTTCCGTCACACTTATAAAGTCAGCTACCCCGACGGCAAGAAAACCATCACCCCGGCCATCGAATACCCGTACGGCGAGGCGCCAATCGCGCTGAACGAAGCCGGCGGTGCGCTGGAACACGTCAGCCTCAACGCCACCGATACGACGCTGATGCTGGTGGGCTCCACCGGTTCGCAACTCAATGTGTTGTCGCTGACCAGCGAAGAAAACATGATGACCGGCGAAGTCACCAACGAGCAGAAGCGTATCGATCTGCCGCAAATGACTGAGCCGGTTAAAAACATCTTCGTCGACCCGCGCCAGCAGTGGCTTTATGTGGTCAACGGTCGTGCCCAGGCCGACGTATTCAGCCTGCGCGACAAGAGCCTCAACGGTCGCTACAAGCTGCTGGAAAACGCCGATACCGAAGTCACTGCGACCACACAACTGGTGGGCGGTATCTCGCTGATCGTCGGTGACTCCAAGGGCGGGCTGGCCCAGTGGTTCATGGCCCGCGACCCTGATGGCGAGCAGCGCCTGAAGCAGATTCGTACGTTCCAGATGGGCAAGTCGCCGATCATTGAGATTACCGCCGAAGAGCGCCGCAAGGGCTTCCTCGCGCTGGATGCCAGCGGCAAGCTCGGCGTGTTCCACAGCACCGCGCACCGTACTTTGCTGGTTGATCAGGTCGTTGAGGGCCAGGGCCTGTTCGGCCTGTCGCCGCGCGCCAACCGCGTGATCGTCGAGGCTGGCGGCAAGCTGCAACCGCTGCTGCTTGATAACCCGCACCCGGAAGTTTCCTGGAGCGCGCTGTGGAGCAAGGTCTGGTACGAAAACTACGACGAACCTAAGTACGTCTGGCAATCGACTGCGGCCAACACCGACTTCGAACCGAAGCTGAGCCTGTCGCCACTGACCTTCGGCACCCTGAAAGCCGCGTTCTACGCGATGCTGCTGGCCGCGCCACTGGCCGTTGCCGCTGCGATCTACACCGCGTACTTCATGGCCCCGGGCATGCGCCGCAAGGTCAAGCCGGTGATCGAGTTGATGGAAGCGATGCCGACGGTGATCCTCGGTTTCTTCGCCGGTCTGTTTCTCGCGCCTTATGTAGAAGGGCATTTGCCGGGCATCTTCAGCCTGCTGATGCTGTTGCCGATCGGCATTCTGGTCGCTGGCTTCACCTTCAGCCGTCTGCCTGAGTCGATCCGCCTGAAAGTCCCGGACGGTTGGGAAAGTGCGCTGCTGATTCCGGTGATCCTGTTTGTGGGCTGGCTGTCGCTGTACATGAGCCCGTTCATGGAGAACTGGTTCTTCGGCGGCGACATGCGCATGTGGATCTCCCACGACCTGGGCATCACCTACGACCAGCGCAACGCTCTGGTGGTCGGATTGGCCATGGGGTTCGCAGTGATCCCGAACATCTATTCGATTGCCGAAGACGCCGTGTTCAGCGTGCCGCGTGGCCTGACCCTCGGTTCGCTGGCCCTCGGTGCCACACCTTGGCAGACCATGACCCGCGTGGTGATCCTGACCGCCAGCCCGGGCATCTTCTCGGCGCTGATGATCGGCATGGGCCGTGCGGTCGGCGAAACCATGATCGTGCTGATGGCCACCGGTAACACCCCGGTCATGGAAATGAACCTGTTCGAAGGCCTGCGCACCCTGGCCGCCAACGTCGCGGTGGAAATGCCCGAATCGGAAGTCGGCGGCAGCCACTACCGCGTGCTGTTCCTCTCGGCGCTGGTGCTGCTGTTGTTCACCTTCGTCATGAACACCCTGGCAGAACTGATTCGTCAGCGTCTGCGCAAGAAATACTCGTCGCTTTAAGCAAAGGTAGAAGTCTGTGAAACAGAACTCCCTGAAAGGATGGTTCAAGAGCGGCGCCCCGGGCGTCTGGATCAGCGGTGGCGCGGTGTCCATCGCGGTCATCATGACCATTGGCCTGCTGGCGGTGATTGCCGTGCGTGGTCTGGGTCACTTCTGGCCGGCGGATCTGATCCACGCCAGCTACGACGTGCCGGGCCAGGCCCAGCACCTCGTGGTCGGCGAAGTGGTACAGAAAGAAGAAGTGCCGCGTGCCCGTCTGAAGAGCGCCGGTTTGCCGGTGCCGGATGCAGGCCCGGAATTCATGACTCGCGAGCTGATCAAGGTCGGCAACCGTGACCTGAACGGCAACGACTTCACATGGATCGTCGGCGAGTGGCTGACCAACCAGACCACGCCGCCCGAGTTGATGGCGATCGAGCGTCGCGAGTGGGGCAACTTCTACGGCTACCTGGTCAACGTCAAACAGGACGGCAAGGTCATCGCTGAAGGCGAGGCGGCATGGCCTGAGCTGCAAGCGCGGATCAACCGTGTAAACGGTCTGGCTGCACAACTGAAGTCGCTGGAAAAGACTGACATCGGTGCAATCAACGCAGGCCTTGAGCGCATCCGTCTGCACGGTCGCAAACTGGAACTGGAAGGCAAGCTCGACGCCACCGCGCAAGCGGACATGGAATCCGAGCGCGCCGAACTGAACGCCCGTTATCAGGACATCGAAGCGCGTCTGGCCGATCTGCATGCGCAGTTCAACCGTGATGCGTTGACCGCTCGCGATGCCAACGGCAAAGAAATCGAAATCGGTCTGGGTAAAGTGGTTCACGCCTACCAGCCGAACGCCATGAGCACCTTCACCAAGGTCGGCTTCTACTTCAGCAAGATCTGGGAATTCCTCTCGGATGACCCGCGTGAAGCCAACACCGAAGGCGGGATCTTCCCGGCGATTTTCGGCACCGTGATGATGACTCTGATCATGGCGATGATCGTTACCCCGTTCGGCGTACTGGCGGCGGTGTACCTGCGTGAATACGCCAAGCAGAACACCCTGACGCGGATCATCCGTATCGCGGTGAACAACCTGGCGGGCGTTCCGGCGATCGTTTACGGCGTGTTCGGTCTGGGCTTCTTCGTTTACGTACTCGGTGGTTCGGTCGACCGCTTGTTCTTCCCCGAAGCGCTGCCGGCACCGACCTTCGGTACACCGGGGCTGCTCTGGGCGTCCCTGACCCTGGCGCTGCTGGCGGTACCGGTGGTGATTGTCGCGACCGAAGAAGGTCTGGCGCGGATTCCTCGCACCGTGCGCGAAGGCTCGTTGGCCCTCGGCGCGACCAAGGCTGAAACCTTGTGGAAGATTGTGATCCCGATGGCCAGCCCGGCCATGATGACCGGCATGATCCTCGCCGTGGCCCGTGCCGCCGGTGAAGTGGCACCGCTGATGCTGGTGGGTGTGGTGAAACTGGCGCCGTCGCTGCCGGTGGATGGCAACTATCCGTACCTGCACCTGGATCAGAAGATCATGCACTTGGGCTTCCACATTTACGACGTCGGCTTCCAGAGCCCGAACGTCGAAGCGGCCCGCCCGCTGGTGTACGCCACGGCGCTGTTGCTGGTGCTGGTGATCGCGACACTGAACCTGTCGGCGGTTTATATCCGCAACCACCTGCGCGAAAAATACAAAGCTTTGGACAGTTAACACCAACCCTGTGGGAGCTGGCTTGCCAGCGATGCAGGCGACTCGGTCAGCCGGTAACACCGCGGTGATGCCATCGCTGGCAAGCCAACTCCCACAAGGATCGGCGCAAGCCACAGATTTTCAGTAACCCATTGGCAAGGCCAGTGGTTCAACGAACCGAATTTGTCAGCACAGGGAGCCTCCCATGCAGCACGAAACACATAGCCACGGCATCAACATGTCTGCCCTGGGCCGCGACAAGCAGAGCCTGAATCTTGAACAGGAAACCGTGGCCATTGAAGTCCCGGGCCTGAACCTGTTCTACGGCGATAAACAAGCGCTGTACGACGTCAGCCTGAACATCCCGAAACAGCGCGTGACCGCGTTCATCGGCCCGTCCGGCTGCGGAAAGTCCACACTGCTGCGTACCTTCAACCGCATGAACGACCTGGTTGACGGCTGCCGCGTCGAAGGCGCGATCAACCTGTATGGCAACAACATCTATCGCAAAGGCGAAGACGTTGCCGAGCTGCGTCGTCGCGTCGGCATGGTGTTCCAGAAGCCCAACCCGTTCCCGAAAACCATCTACGAAAACGTGGTTTACGGTCTGCGCATTCAAGGCATCAACAAAAAACGCATCCTCGACGAAGCCGTTGAGTGGGCGTTGAAAGGCGCGGCATTGTGGGACGAAGTCAAAGACCGTCTGCACGAGTCCGCACTCGGTCTGTCCGGTGGTCAGCAGCAGCGTCTGGTGATCGCCCGCACCATCGCGGTTGAGCCGGAAGTGCTGCTGCTCGACGAACCGTGCTCGGCCCTCGACCCGATCTCGACCCTGAAGGTTGAAGAGCTGATCTACGAGCTGAAATCCAAGTTCACCATCGTCATCGTGACCCACAACATGCAACAGGCGGCGCGGGTGTCCGACTACACGGCGTTCATGTACATGGGCAAACTGGTGGAATTCGGCGACACCGATACCCTGTTCACCAATCCGGCGAAGAAGCAGACCGAAGACTACATCACTGGTCGCTACGGCTGACAGTTGCGGGTTATTCACAGAATTTGATGCTGCGGCCCACCGCACCTTACCGGACGCTCCAAGGACGCCAACATGATTAGTAAAGAAGGCCTTACCCATCACATCTCCGCGCAGTTCAACGCCGAGCTTGAGGAAGTGCGCAGCCACCTCCTGGCCATGGGCGGGCTGGTGGAGAAACAGGTCAACGACGCGGTGACCGCTCTGATCGAAGCCGACTCCGGTCTGGCTCAGCAGGTGCGCGAGATCGACGACCAGATCAACCAGATGGAACGCAACATCGACGAAGAATGCCTGCGCATTCTGGCCCGTCGTCAGCCTGCGGCGTCTGACCTGCGTTTGATCATCAGCATTTCAAAGTCGGTGATCGACCTTGAACGCATCGGCGACGAAGCGACCAAAATCGCCCGCCGTGCGATTCAACTGTGTGAAGAAGGCGAAGCGCCGCGCGGTTACGTCGAGGTTCGCCACATCGGCGATCAGGTGCGCAACATGGTTCGCGATGCGCTGGACGCGTTTGCCCGCTTCGACGCCGATCTGGCGTTGTCGGTGGCGCAGTACGACAAGATCATCGACCGCGAATACAAGACTGCCCTGCGTGAGCTGGCCACCTACATGATGGAAGACCCGCGCTCTATCTCGCGGGTCTTGAGCATTATCTGGGTGCTGCGTTCGCTGGAGCGCATCGGCGACCACGCGCGCAATATCTCGGAACTGGTGATCTATCTGGTGCGCGGCACTGACGTTCGCCACATGGGCCTCAAGCGCATGAAGGAAGAAGTTGAAGGCACAAGCGGCGAAACCGCTAATGTTCCGGGCGATGCTGACGATAAGTAAGATTGCCTGAGAAAAGCGCCCGGCCCTTTGGCCGGGCGTTTTTGTTAGGGACTTTCGAATTAAAAAGCAGCACCCGCGAACGAAAAGTCCCGGCGTGACTGAAGATTGTTGGCAATGTGCCATCAGCAAAGCGGTATGCTTGCCGGGATTTTTATAGGGGTGTTGGATGAGCAAGATCAGTGTGTTGGTCGTGGACGATGCTTCGTTCATTCGTGACCTGGTGAAAAAGTGCCTGCGTAACTACTTCCCGGGGATCCGAACCGAGGACGCCGTCAACGGTAAAAAGGCCCAGGCCATGCTGGCCAAGGAAGCGTTTGACTTGGTCCTGTGCGACTGGGAAATGCCGGAAATGTCCGGTCTTGAACTGCTGACCTGGTGCCGCGAGCAAGACAATCTCAAGACCATGCCATTCGTCATGGTCACCAGCCGTGGCGACAAGGAAAACGTCGTCCAGGCGATTCAGGCCGGCGTTTCCGGCTACGTCAGCAAGCCGTTCACCAACGAGCAACTGCTGACCAAGGTCAAACAGGCGCTGAACAAGGTCGGCAAGCTCGACACCTTGATGAACAGCGCACCCACCAAGATGAACTCGGCATTCGGCAACGACTCCCTGAGCGCATTGACCGGCGGCAAGCCTGCCGTGGTCGGCGGCGCTCCGGCAGCCGCGGCGGTCAACCCGTTCGCCAAGCCTGCCGTTGTCGCGCCGACACCAGCCGCTGCGCCGTCCCGTGGTTTGCTAAACAGCCCGCCGGTCAAAGCGCCAGCCGCCTCGGCAGCGCCTGCAGGTGGTCGTGGTCAAGGCCAGTTGCGCCTGCCAAGTGGTAATCAGCAGTGCGTGATCAAGGCTCTGAGCATCAAGGAAGCGCTGTTGGTGGTAAAACGCACCGACACCCTGCCGCAGATCCTCGACAGCGCCGTGCTCGACCTGGAGCAGGGCGACAACGCCGAAATCGCCCGCCTCAACGGCTACCTGCACGCCATCGTCGCTTTTGAGCAGAAAGCCGACAGCGACTGGCTGCAACTGACCTTCCGTTTCGTCGACCAGGACGCACAGAAGCTCGACTACATCTCCCGCCTGATCGCTCGCGGCACGGCGCAGAAGCACTTCGTTCCCGGCGCGTAAGCGGGGCGTTGATAAAAGATCGCAGCCTGCGGCAGCTCCTACAGGAATCGCATTCCAATGCAGGAGCTGCCGCGGGCTGCGATCTTTTGCTTTGCGCGCTGCCCAATTTGAAACATCTGTCGACTAGCCTGGTCTGTCTCAGCTGCTAGGCTCATTCCCAGGCCTTACTTCGACAGACTCTTGCCCATGCTCGCGCGCCTGCTGTTTTTCTGTGGTCTTTTCATGGCCTCCACCTCGGCTGTGGCCATGACCATTTACAAATCCACCGATGCCAACGGCGTGGTCTCGTACAGCGACCGTCCGAGCAAAGGCTCGCAGGTGTTCGTCTTTCAGGACCGCATGGTCGAACGTCTGGAGCGTCAGGTCTATCTCGACATCAAGAAGCAGAAGGGCGTCGATGTGGTGTTCGTGCGCAACGATCTGTATGCGCCGGTTGAGGTGGCGCTGGCGTTTACCGGGATGAGCAATGTCCGTGGCGCGCCCGCTCAAACGATCCGCCGGGTACTGCCGGCGCGCAGCAATACGCGATTGGCGTTGCTGAAGGCGATTACCGGCGGCAAACCGCTGGTGTATACACCGCAGTTTCATTACGCCCTGGGTGATCCTGCCGGAACGGCTCAGGGCTATCGCTACCCACTGCCATGGCGGGGCGGGCCGTTCCGCTTGAGTCAGGGCGCTGAGGGCCAATACAGCCATTACGGGCCGAAGAACAAATATGCGATGGACATCGCCATGCCGGTCGGCACGCCGATCATTGCCGCGCGTGCAGGGGTGGTGGTGAAAACCGAGAATTCGCAAAGTGGACGCGGCACTGACCCTTCCGGCAATTTCGTGCGAGTGCTGCACGATGACGGGACGATGGGTGTGTACCTGCATCTCAAGCAAGGGTCGGTGAGCGTTCGTGAAGGGCAGCGGGTGGTGGTGGGCAGCCCGTTGGCGCTGTCGGGCAACACCGGCAACAGCAGCGGCCCGCACCTGCACTTTGTGGTGCAGCGCAATACCGGTCTGGGGCTGGTGTCGATTCCGTATCAGTTCAACCAGCCGCTGGGAGCGTTGCCCAACTTTGCGTTGGGCAAACAGTAGGCGCGATAGGGTGTTGAGGGTTTTTGTGGCGAGTGGATTTATCCCCGTTGGGCCGCGAAGCGGCCCCAAATATTGCAACTCTGTACTAACTGACTGCATTCAATGGTTTTGGGACGGCTGCGCCGTCCAACGGGGATAAATCCCCTCGCCACAAGAGCCTCCCAAACTCCCATCAATCCAGCATCAACACCTTGGCCAGCACAATCTTCGGCCCTTTCATCTTCTTGATGATGATCCGCAAGCCTTCGACTTCCAGCACTTCTTCCTCTTCCGGCACCCGTTTCAGGGTTTCGTAGACCAGCCCGGCGAGGGTTTCGGCTTCGATGTGGTCCAGATCGATGCCCAGCAGGCGTTCAACCTTGAACAACGGCGTATCGCCACGCACCAGCAGCTTGCCCGGCTGATAGGCGAGGATCCCGCGTTCAGCCTTGCGGTGTTCGTCCTGAATGTCGCCGACCAGCACTTCCAGCACGTCTTCCATGGTCAGGTAGCCGATGATGTTGCCGTCAGCCTCCTCGACCACGGCGAAGTGCGAGCCGCCCTTGCGGAACTGCTCCAGCAACTGCGACAACGGCATGTGCCGCGACACGCGCTCCAAAGGACGGGTCAGTTCAGCCAGGTTGAACGACTCGGGAATGTGGTCGAGCGCCGCCAGCTCCAGCAGCAGATCCTTGATGTGCAGCAGGCCGACGAACTCTTGGCGCTCGCTGTCGTACACCGGATAACGGCTGAACTTGTGGCGACGGAACATCGCCAGGATTTCTTTCAGTGGTGCGTTGAATTCGAGGGTGATCAGGTCTTCCCGGGAGTTGGCCCAGTCGACCACTTCCAGCTCACCCATTTCCACCGCCGAGGCCAGTACACGCATGCCTTGGTCGCTCGGGTCCTGACCACGGCTGGAGTGCAGGATCAGTTTCAGTTCTTCGCGGCTGTAATGGTGTTCGTGGTGCGGGCCGGGTTCACCTTGGCCGGCGATACGCAAAATGGCGTTGGCGCTGGCGTTGAGCAGGTAGATCGCCGGGTACATCGCCCAATAGAACAGGTACAGCGGCACCGCCGTCCACAGCGACAGCAACTCGGGTTTACGGATCGCCCAGGATTTGGGCGCCAGCTCACCAACGACGATGTGCAGGTACGAAATCACGAAGAACGCGGCGAAGAACGACACGCCTTTGATCACTTCGGGCGACTGCACGCCAACGCTTTCCAGCAATGGCTCGAGAATGTGTGCGAACGCCGGCTCACCGACCCAGCCCAGGCCAAGAGAGGCGAGGGTGATGCCGAGCTGGCACGCCGAGAGGTACGCATCGAGCTGACTGTGGACGGTGCGCAGGATGTGTCCGCGCCAGCCGTTCTGTTCAGCGATGGCCTCGACCCGGGTCGAGCGCAGTTTGACCATGGCGAATTCCGCCGCAACGAAAAAGCCGTTGAGCAAAACCAGGATCAGAGCAAAAAGGATCATGCCGAAATCGGCGAAAATTGTAGCGAGGGACAAGCCAGGGGAAGGGTCCATGATGGAGTTTTGCGGGTTCCGTGTGATTCGTAAGAGAGAAGAAATCGCGCCTGAAAGGCAGACGCAAGTCCGCCAATGTAGCGGCTGACTGGGCGATTGCCTAGTGGCGCGTGCTGGCCGGTATCACTCGGCGGCGCTGATCGCCCGTGCCTGAGCCACCTGAGCCGGGACGAAATGGCAGGTGAACGTACTGCCATGACCGGGCACGCTGCTGATCTCCATGCGTGCGCGGTGTCGCAACAAGACGTGTTTGACGATGGCCAGACCCAGGCCGGTGCCGCCGGTGTTGGAGTTACGGCTGGAGTCGACGCGGTAGAAGCGTTCGGTCAGGCGCGGCAGGTGTTTGCTGTCGATGCCGATCCCCGAATCCTGCACGCTCAGGTGCGCGCCATGTGCGTCACCCCACCAGCGAATGCGGATATTGCCCTCGGCAGGGGTGTACTTCACCGCATTGAACACCAGATTGGAGAACGCACTGCGCAGCTCCGCCTCGCTGCCCTTGAGCAACAGGCTGGCGTCGGCCTCAAGGGTGATGCGCTGGTTTTTCGTTCCGGATAACTGCTGCGCATCGCTCTTGATCGATTGCAGCAGCGTGTCGACCTGCACCGGCTGGTTATCCGACGGGTAATCGGTGGCTTCCAGTTTCGCCAGCAGCAAGAGGTCGTTGAGCAGCGTCTGCATGCGTCCGCCCTGTTGCTGCATTTGCTGCAAGGCGCGGCTCCAGCGCGGGTTCACTTCCTCGACGTTGTCGAGCAGGGTTTCCAGATAGCCGCAGATAACGGTCAGCGGCGTGCGCAGTTCGTGGGAGACGTTGGCGATGAAGTCTTTGCGCATCTGTTCCAGCTGATGAATGCGCGTGACGTCGCGCACCAGCATCAGGTGCTCATTGTTGCCGTAGCGCGTGAGGTACAGCTGAATGCGCACGCGATCATTGGTCGGCGAAGGGATTTCCAGCGGCTCGGCGTAGCTTTCCTGCTCGAAGTATTCCTTGAAGCGCGGATGGCGCACCAGGTTGGTCACCGGTTGGCCGCTGTCCTGTGGAGTCTTGAGGCCGAGCAGGGTTTCGGCAGCGCGGTTCCACCATTCCAGATTGCCGTCGCTGTCGAGCATGATCACCGCGTCTTTCAGCGCAGCGGTGGACTCCTGAACTCTGTCGATCACTGCTTGCAAGCGTCCGCGCACCCGTTGGTCACGGCGTTGCAAATGGTAGATGCTGTCGAATACTTCGCCCCACAAGCCATAGCCGTCGGGCGGTGCTTCGTCTGGTTGATGCAGGCGCAGCCATTCATGCAGACGCAGCAATTGCTTGAGCGTCCAGGCCAGGTAAATACCCAGGCCCGCCGCGAGGCTCCAGCCGTAATAGCCGGTGATCAGGCCGATCACCAGGCAGGCGGTGACCAGCAACAGCATGTGGCGAATCAGGGTGCCATGCCAGTTTTGATTCACGGGAAATACGATCCTTGTCAGCGAGTCTGGCGGTCGGGTCAGGCCTTGGTGGAAAACCGGTAGCCAGTGCCGCGCACGGTTTGTACCAGATTTTCGTAGGCGTCGCCGAGAGCCTTGCGCAGGCGTCGGATGTGAACGTCGACGGTGCGCTCTTCAACGTAGACGTTGCCACCCCAGACCTGATCCAGCAACTGGCCGCGGGTGTAGGCGCGTTCCTGGTGGGTCATGAAGAATTGCAGCAGACGGTATTCGGTCGGGCCCATCTCGGCAGGCTTGCCGTCGATGGTCACGCGGTGGCTGATCGGATCGAGCAGCAGACCGCCGACTTCAATCGGCGCTTCGCCATCGGTCGGGCCGGCGCGGCGCAGCACGGCTTTGAGGCGTGCAACCAGCTCACGCGGTGAAAACGGTTTGGTGATGTAGTCGTCGGCGCCGACTTCCAGACCCTGGATCTTGTTGTCCTCTTCACCTTTGGCGGTGAGCATGATGATCGGGATATCACCGGTCAGCTCGTCACGCTTGAGGCGGCGGGCCAGCTCGATACCGGAGGTGCCGGGCAGCATCCAGTCGAGCAGGATCAGGTCCGGTTTGCGGTCGACGATGATGGCGTGCGCCTGCTGCGAGTTCTCCGCCTCGAGGCAGTCATAGCCGGCCATTTCCAACGCAACGGCGATCATTTCGCGAATGGGCGCTTCGTCGTCGACGATCAGAATGCTCCTGCCAACCATGCCTTAATCCTCTTGTCATTTAACTGTCTTGCGCCGCATTAGATAACGGAATTATTGCAGTCGTGTGACAGTATTTTAGTCGCCCGGCGGTGGGCGGGATCCTGAACTAAGCTTTAAGTCCGAATCCTGACAACCACAAAAGAAGGTTTCCATGACTCATATGACTGCTTCCTTCAAAGCTTTGCTGATGGCCGCGGCCCTCGCTCTGCCCGGTCTGGCGATGGCTGCCGATCCGGCAATGATGAAAGACGGCATGATGGTCGATCACAAAGGCATGACCGTATATACGTTCGACAAAGACGCTGGCGGCAAGTCGATGTGCAACGGCGACTGCGCCAAGAACTGGCCTCCGATGATGGCGCCGGCGGGCGCCAAGGCTGAAGGCAAATGGAGTGTCATCAAACGCGATGACGGCATGATGCAGTACGCCTACGACGGCAAGCCGCTGTACACGTTCGTGAAGGATGAAAAACCTGGAGAAAAGAAAGGCGACATGATGAAAGACATGTGGCACGTCGTGCATATGTCGCAGAAATAACGGAGATTCCCTGTGGAAGCGAGCCTGCTCGCGAAAGCGGCCTTTCAGGCAACAGATTTGCTGACTGACACGACGCCATCGCGAGCAGGCTTACTCCTACAAGGGCTGCGTTCAGCGCAATGCGTAATCCAGCACAATCCCGACAAAAATCGCCAGCCCGGCCCAGTGGTTGTGCAAAAACGCCTGAAAGCAACGCATCCGGTCCTTGCTGCGGGTGTACCAGAACTCCCACGCATAGCAGCCGGCCGCCACCAGCAGGCCGAGATGGAACCAGACCCCCAGCTCGAATTTCGACCCCGCCAGCAACAGGCAGCCCAACGACAGGGCCTGCAAGGTCAAAATGATCACCCTGTCCGCCTCGCCGAACAGAATCGCCGTGGATTTCACCCCGATCTTCAAGTCGTCATCGCGGTCAGTCATCGCGTAATAGGTGTCGTAACCCACCGTCCACAGCAGGTTGGCGATCCACAGCAACCACGCCGCCGCCGGCACTTCGCCGGTCTCGGCGGTGAACGCCATCGGCATGCCCCAAGAGAATGCTGCGCCCAGCACCACTTGCGGGTAATAGGTGTAGCGCTTCATGAACGGATAGGTGAACGCCAGCGCCAGGCCACCCAACGACAGCCAGATCGTCGGCGCGTTGGTGCACAGCACCAGCAGGAAACTCACGCCCATCAGAATCGCGAAGAACACCAACGCTTCCTTCGAACTGATCTTGCCGCTGGCCAGCGGCCGTTGCGCGGTGCGTTTGACGTGGCCGTCGACCTTGCGATCGGCCCAGTCATTGATCACGCAGCCACCGGCGCGGGTCAGCACCACACCGAGGACAAAAATCACGATGTTGGCCAGCGACGGCGAACCTTTGCCGGCAATCCACAAGGCCCACAAGGTCGGCCATAGCAGCAGGTAAATGCCGATCGGCTTGTCCATGCGGGTCAACTGAATGAAATCCCAGGCGCGCGGGTTCAGGCGGTTCAGGGACTTGAGCAGGCTCTGATACATCAGCAGTTCTCCGGATGGGCGCGAACGGCGCTCCACAGGCTCGGCAGGAAGATTTCGGCAACCAGCACGCTCAGTGCGCCACGGTCGAAACGCGAGCGACGGCCCCACAGCTCAGGGGCGCGGGAAGCTTGCGGCAGCCATTGTTCCGGGTAATGACAGACTTCGATGGCACGGCGTTGGAAGGCATGATCGCAAAACAGCAGTTCACCCAGCGAGCGGCTGCCCAGTTCGTCCATGTGCAAACCGTCGCCCTGCAAGGCGCTGCGCGAGGCCACGCTGCGGGCGAACACCCAGGCCTCGCCATGACCACGTAAATACACTTCACGCACCCAACCTTCGCTGCCTTCGGCCAGATCCAGCGCGGCGCATTCGTCGGCGCGCAACGTGTCCCAGCCTTCAAACAGCGGCGTGACGCTGAAGCCATCGTTGGACAGACGGGTCAGGCGGCGAGTCAGGGAACCTTCGTCGAACAACCAGTCGAGGGTCGACGAATCGGGGAGGGGCGTCAGTCGGCTTTGAGTCAGCCAGAGCGGGGCCGGGCAGGCATTTGAATGTTGCACAATGAGTCATTATTGGCCGCAAATGAGGCGGCGAGCTTACCATGGCGGGCCGCGAGATTGATTGATCCGGGACGCCGTTGCGCCGAACAGGCTTGCATCTGCCCGGCACCATCAGTACAAAACGCGCTGAGCCGGATGGCAGAGCACCACCCATCGACCGTTCGCGCCGACAAAAGCCTGAAACCTGAGGAAGTACCTGAATGAAAAAGTGGCAATGCATCGTCTGCGGCCTGATCTATAACGAAGCCGACGGCTGGCCGGATGACGGCATCGCACCGGGCACCCTGTGGCAGGACGTGCCGGAAGACTGGCTGTGCCCGGACTGCGGCGTCGGCAAGATGGACTTCGAAATGATCGAAATCAACTGAGTAAACCCAAGGAGTAAGGCATGAACGCACCTGTCGTAATCATCGGCACCGGGCTTGCGGGCTATAACCTGGCCCGGGAGTTTCGCAAGCTCGATAGCGAAACCCCGCTGCTGCTGATTACCGCTGATGACGGTCGCTCTTACTCCAAGCCGATGCTCTCCACCGGTTTCGGCAAGAACAAGGACGCCGATGGCCTGAGCATGGCCGAACCGGGCGCCATGGCCGAGCAGTTGAAGGCCGAAGTGCGCACCCACACGCGCGTCAGCGGCATCGACGCCGGCCACAAACGCCTGTGGATCGGCGAAGAAACGGTGTACTACCGCGACCTGATCCTCGCCTGGGGCGCGGAAACCGTGCGCGTACCGATTGAAGGCGATGGCGCGGATCTGGTGTTCCCGATCAACGATCTCGAAGACTACGCACGCTTTCGCATCGCAGCGGCCGGCAAGCGTCGTGTGCTGGTGCTCGGTGCCGGCCTGATCGGTTGTGAATTCGCCAATGACTTGATCCTCGGCGGCTACGAAGTGCAACTGGTCGCGCCGTGCGAGCAGGTCATGCCGATGTTGCTGCATCCCGCCGCTGCGGCCGCGGTGCAGAGCGGGCTGGAAAGCCTCGGTGCGCGTTTCCACCTCGGCCCGGTGCTGACCCGTCTGCAAAAAGTCGCTGATGGCCTGGAAGCGCATTTGTCCGACGGCCAGGTCATTGCGTGCGACGTGGTGGTCTCGGCCATCGGTCTGCGCCCACGCATCGATCTGGCAGCGGCTGCCGGCGTGCAGGTCAATCGCGGCGTCGTGGTTGATCGCCATCTGAAGACCTCCCACGCCAATATCTACGCCCTGGGCGATTGCGCCGAGGTCGACGGGCTGAATTTGCTGTACGTAATGCCCCTCATGAGCTGTGCGCGAGCGCTTGCCCAAACGTTGGCGGGGAACCCGACAGCGGTGAGCTACGGCCCGATGCCGATCACTGTTAAAACCCCGGTGTGCCCGCTGGTGGTTTCTCCACCGCCACGGGGCAGCGAAGGCGTCTGGACTGTTGAAGGGCAGGGCGCTGACATCAAGGCGCTGTGCCACAGCGTCGATGGTCAGTTGCTCGGATATGCCCTGACTGGGGCGGCCGTCATGGAAAAACTTGCCCTGAACAAACAGCTTCCGGCCTTGCTGGCGTAAATACCGGTCGTTCTGTCGGAATCACCCCGCTTTTGCCCCTACAAAGGTCGCGGGGAGACTGGCGCCGCCGGTATCCGCGTGCCATCCTCACTCCCGTCTGCCGCAGAGTAGAGCCTGCGGCGCCTTGGGCGCTGTTCCAACGAGAACAGCACGGACATAACAACAAAAAACCGTCAAAGGGGCTTCACTAATGCGTAAACCAGAACTCGCCGCCGCAATCGCTGAAAAAGCAGATCTGACCAAAGAACAGGCCAACCGCGTACTCAACGCCGTTCTCGAAGAAATCACCGGCGCTCTGCACCGCAAGGACAGCGTCACGCTGGTGGGCTTCGGCACCTTCCTGCAGCGCCACCGCGGCGCCCGTACCGGCAAAAACCCGCAAACCGGTGAGCCGGTGAAAATCAAGGCCAGCAACACCGTTGCGTTCAAGCCAGGCAAATCGTTGAAAGACAGCGTTAATCCGTAATTGCGGCGAACTCCTCGAATAACGGGGAGAACCGCAGGAAAAAATGGGCATACCGATTGCGGTCGGGTGCCCATTTTTTATGCGTATTGATTTATCCAGCGATACGGTTTTTGTCCAGGTGTTAATACGCATCGGGTATTCGTTGCATTTGATAGCTATCGACTCGCCTAAATAATGAAGAGATGCTCTATATATAAAGCCATCAAAATGATGGCACTTTTTTAAGTGTCCGTTGTCCATCTGCGTTTTGTTGAAACAATGCCGAAATCTTTCGGAATCATCCTACAGCCAGATTTTTCAAAACTTGTCATGCTTCGCGCTCTTCCACTCAGGCGTCTTTTTGCGTGGTGAGCGGGAATTGGAGCGACCGCTCTAAATCGGGGTTTTCAGGTTGTCTCTACGCGTGCGTGGATATAAAGAAGGTATCGGGGATTCCCTGACTAAATATAGGGAAACCTCCTACAACAAATAAAGAACACTTCATCTTGTTGTTTAATCAGATGCTTGCTAGTGGCCATCATAGTGATTACGATGCGCCCACTTGTAAGAGCACAACTCAATTGGATGAGCCGCTTCAACGCTCTTCGATACTGTCCCGCGCCGCTTTACTTCCAATAGGCGCATGACGTTATCCAAACCAAAGGCCATGGATGTCCTACTCAAGCAAACTTTCCGCCCATTACCTCGAACTCGCTAAAGTCTCTGTTTCCAAAGAGAATTTTGCGGGCGAAGACGTTCGTTTTTCGAGCGAATTCGAGGCGCTGGAAAGCGAGCTGGCCAAAGCCTCGTCGATGCACGAAAGCGGGCAGATCGACTGGCTGAAAATTCGCGAAAACAGCGAAAACCTCCTGCGTACCCAATCCAAGGATTTGCGTGTCGGCGCCTGGCTGACCTGGTCGCTGTACCAGCGTGAATCCTTCCCCGGGCTGCTGGCCGGTCTTGGATTACTGCACCATCTGTCGGAAAACAACTGGGCCGACGTTCACCCGCTCAAGCCCCGTACCCGTGCCGCCGCCATTGGCTGGCTGGTGCCGCGTCTTGAGCAGGTCATCACCGAAAACATCGCGATCAAAGAGCAGTTGCCGATGTTCCGGCAGCTCTCCGAGCATCTGGCGGGCCTCGACGCGGCCTGCACCGAACATCTGGGTGATGACGCGCCGCTCTTGCTGCCGCTCTCCCGTCGCCTGAAAACCATGATCCAGCGCGCTTCCGACAACCAGCCGGCACCCGGTGTGGTAGGCGCGGCGGTGGCGCAGGTCAAGCAGGCCGCGAGCCAGTTGCTCACCCCCGGCGCACCGATCGACAACGAAAAAGACGCCCACAAGGCACTGCGCGCCCAGCAGGAAAGCGCGCGGCCGCTGTGTGCCTGGTGGCTCAAGCAGAAAGCCACCGACCTGCGCGCCCTGCGCCTGAATCGCACGCTGCTGTGGATGACCATCGACGCGGTGCCCGAACGCAATGCCGAGCAGATCACGGTGCTGCGCGGCCTGCCGGTCGACAAGCTCAAGCAATATCAGGATCGCTTCGATCAGGGCAAATACGCGGATCTGCTGGTGGAACTGGAGGCGAGCCTGGCGAAGGCGCCGTTCTGGTTCGATGGCCAGCGAATGGTCTGGGAGTGTCTCCAGAACCTCAACGCCGAGTTGGCAATGCGCGAAGTGGAAATCCACTTCGCGCTTTTGGTTCAGCGCCTGCCCGGCATCATCGAATGTCGTTTCCATGACGGCGCGCCGTTCGCCGATCCGTCCACCCGGGCGTGGATCGCCGGCAATGTCATGCCGCACCTGCAAAGCGCCAGCGCGCCCCGCAAGGTCGAAACCGAAGACATTCAAACGCAGCCAGCCTGGGAAAAAGCCCTCGAAGAAGTCTTGCCACTGCTGCGCAAGGAAGGCTTGAAGCCTGCCGTGCAGATCCTCAAGCAAGGCCTGCAGTCGGCCCACGGTGGACGCGAGCGCTTTTTCTGGCAGTTCGCGCTCGCCCGCCTGTGCTTCATGGCCAAGAAATACGAACTGGCCAAGAACCAGCTCGAAACACTCGATCAGACATTACAGGACTCAGGCCTGCACGCCTGGGAGCCCGATCTTGCATTGGAAGTGCTGCACCTGCTGCACAGTTGCTGCGAGTTGTTGCCGCAGAACCATGCAGTGCGTGAACGCAAGGAAGAGATTTATCGCAGGCTGTGCCACCTCGACCTCGAAGTGGTACTCGAATAGGCCCCAGGGCCACAACCGCAAGGAGAAAAGCCATGGCCAAAGAAGGCTCGGTAGCCCCCAAGGAACGCATCAACGTCACCTTCAAACCCGCCACCGGCGGTGCTCAGGAAGAGATTGAACTGCCGCTGAAACTGCTGGCAATCGGTGACTACACCCACCGCAAGGACGAGCGCAAGATCGAAGATCGCAAGCCGATCAGCATCGACAAGATGACCTTCGACGAAGTACTGGCCAAGCAAGAGCTTAGCCTGACGATGAACGTGCCGAACCGTCTGCAGGAAGAAGGCAGCACTGAAGAGTTGGGCGTGCAACTGCGCGTCAATTCGATGAAGGACTTCAACCCGGCCAGCCTGGTCGAGCAAGTGCCTGAGCTGAAAAAGCTGATGGAACTGCGTGACGCGCTGGTGGCCCTCAAAGGCCCGCTGGGTAACGCCCCTGCTTTCCGTAAAGCCATCGAAGGCGTGCTCGCCGACGACGAATCCCGCGGTCGCGTACTCGGTGAGCTGGGCCTGAACGCCGCAGCCACCGACGCCTGAACCCAGCAGCCAAGGAAGCCAACACAATGAGCACTAGCGCAGCACAAGAGAAAGGCGCCGCCAGCGGCGAGTACAGCATTCTCGACAGCATCATCGCCGAAACCCGTCTGACGCCGGACGACGAAGCCTACGACATCGCCAAGCGTGGCGTGTCGGCGTTCATCGAAGAACTGCTCAAGCCGCAGAACAACGGTGAGCCGGTCAAGAAGGCCATGGTTGACCGCATGATCGCCGAGATCGATGCCAAGCTCAGCCGTCAGATGGACGAAATCCTGCACCACCCTGACTTCCAGGCTCTGGAATCGTCGTGGCGTGGGCTGCAACTGCTGGTCGACCGCACCAACTTCCGCGAAAACATCAAGATCGAAATCCTCAACGTCTCGAAAGAAGACCTGCTGGACGATTTCGAAGATTCGCCGGAAGTCATGCAGTCGGGCCTGTACAAGCACATCTACACCGCTGAATACGGCCAGTTCGGTGGTCAGCCGGTTGGCGCGATCATCGCCAACTACTACATGTCGCCAAGCTCGCCAGACGTGAAGCTGATGCAGTACGTCGCCAGCGTTTCGTGCATGTCCCACGCGCCGTTCATCGCTGCGGCCGGCCCGAAATTCTTCGGTCTGGAAAGCTTCACCGGCCTGCCGGATCTGAAAGATCTGAAAGACCACTTCGAAGGCCCGCAATTCGCCAAATGGCAGAGCTTCCGTACCTCGGAAGACTCCCGCTACGTTGGCCTGACCGTGCCGCGTTTCCTGCTGCGTAACCCGTACGATCCGGAAGAAAACCCGGTCAAATCGTTCGTGTACAAGGAAACCGTTGCCAACAGCCACGAGCACTACCTGTGGGGCAACACCGCTTACGCGTTCGGCACCAAGCTGACCGACAGCTTCGCCAAATTCCGCTGGTGCCCGAACATCATCGGCCCACAGAGCGGCGGCGCGGTTGAAGATCTGCCTCTGCACCACTTCGAAAGCATGGGCGAAATCGAAACCAAGATTCCTACCGAAGTATTGGTTTCCGACCGTCGTGAATACGAACTGGCCGAGGAAGGCTTCATCTCCCTGACCATGCGTAAAGGCTCCGACAACGCGGCGTTCTTCTCCGCCAGCTCGGTGCAGAAGCCGAAGTTCTTCGGCATCAGCGCAGAAGGCAAGGCTGCAGAGCTGAACTACAAGCTCGGCACCCAACTGCCGTACATGATGATCGTCAACCGCCTGGCTCACTACTTGAAAGTGCTGCAGCGCGAGCAACTCGGTTCGTGGAAAGAACGTACCGACCTCGAGCTGGAACTCAACAAGTGGATCCGTCAGTACGTGGCCGACCAGGAAAACCCGAGCGCCGAAGTCCGTGGCCGTCGTCCGCTGCGCGCTGCGCAAGTGATCGTCAGCGACGTTGAAGGCGAGCCGGGCTGGTACCGCGTGAGCTTGAACGTGCGTCCGCACTTCAAGTACATGGGTGCCGATTTCACCCTGTCGCTGGTTGGCAAGCTGGACAAAGAGTAAGAGCGACTCATGGACGGATACGGCAGTCTTTTCGAACGCCTCAATGGCGACGCGGAACAGCGCAAGGGCAGGAGCCTCGAAGCTTCGGCCATGGCGTCTGTGGCTGCCCATCTGGCCAAAATGCTCAGCACCCGGGCCGGCAGCGTGCAAACGCTGTCCGACTACGGGTTGCCCGATCTCAATGACATGCGTCTGAGCCTGCACGACTCCCTGAGTCAGGCCCGGCTGGCCATCGAAAACTTCATCGAAGCCTACGAGCCACGCCTGAGCAATGTGCGTGTCATTTCCCTGCCGCGTGACCACGATCAACTGCGCCTGGCCTTCAGTATCGAAGGCCTGCTGGAAGTTGAAGGTTTCAAGCGTCAGGTCAGTTTTTCCGCGCGCCTGGATGGCAGCGGACAAGTGAAGGTCAACTAAGGAGAACCCCGATGTCTGGCAAACCTGCAGCACGTGTATCCGACCCCACCGCTTGCCCGCTCCCCGGTCACGGCACCAACCCGATCGCCGCCGGTTCTGGCGACGTGTTCTTCGACGGCCTCGCGGCCGCCCGCCAAGGCGATGCCTCCGCGTGTGGTGGTGCGATGGTTGGTGGTTTGGCCACGACGGTGAAAATCAACGGCAAGTCTGCTGTCACCGTCGATTCTGAAGGCACGCATGGGAATAAGGTTACGGCAGGGTCATCGACGGTAATTATCGGTAACTCGCACTCGCCGGCGCCGTTTGTGCCGCCGTTGCCAGTGGAGATTAAGTGGCCGTTTACGGAGCACTTCGTTGTTACTGATCCCGAGACAGGCGCACCGGTAGCTAATCGTGGATACACCATCCGTACTGACTCAGGAAAAGAGGTTACGGGTGTAACGGACAGTGAAGGCAAAACCTCAGTGGTCGGCTCTTCCATCGCTGAAGGGGTCACTTTGTTTTTGGATTCTCAAGACTCGATAGCCATTTCCTGAGACTGATTTTTATGCCAGCTCCTATTAAAACTGCACTGACGCCCGCTGAAAATAAAGAAGGTCAAAGTGTTCAGGTCAAGGACTTTCAGATTTCTTCAATTCCACGGGTTATGGATAAGTTGGGGTGGACGGTATCTGCTCGTGTTATGCGGAAATGGTTTGCTGGCGAACCTTATGAATTGTCAAAGTCTGTCAAGCAGGGCGATCTTGCAGCGAGCACATTGAGTGCGGAAAAGCTCCTTACAGATATACCGTTTGATTGGCTGTTTTCAGGATCGAAACGAGTAAAGCCAAAAATTGATGAGTTCGTCGCGGCGCTTTCATCATCGTCCGAATTTAACAATAGCGTTGGTAGATTAAAGGGTTCTCTGGACGAGCTCTCCAGAGGTCTGGTCGTATTAATGACTCGCCTTCAACGACTCGGGTTGCTGGATGCTAAAGCAAAAAAATTGAAAAGTGCTTATCTGGACTATAGCGATAAAACAGCGTTGGAACTCGAAGAGATATCTCAGTTTAACTTGATTCGGTTCGGGGCCACAGACTGGGAGAAAGCTACCGATGCTCTGGACGATGTATACGGTGCGCTAGGAACTTTTGTTGTTAAGGTTGCAGCTACCAAGTTACGGACTATTTCAAATGATAATGGCTTTCCGGCAATAGAGATTGAGCAGATCGGGCTTTATGTCCGAGATACATACGATTTTCTCAATGCAGGGGATGATCAACTGCTGGGCTACTGGTCGGAGGAGGGCGTCATCAGGCCTGGACCAATTGATTACGTCACCGAACCAAAGCTGATCGAAAAAGGTGGGGTGGAATATCATAAAGTGACGAATGGAAAGTTTAATGAGTATCGCAAGTTGCACGGCAAGGGTGGCGATTTCATGATCTATACGGCCGTTAAATTATATGATGTCTCATTTATCATTCACCTTGGGCCAATCGATTTTGATGAGTATCTTTCTCGCTCAGGGTCGAAGTGATTATGAAGGCGCCTTCGAAACTGTTTTTATTTTTATTTTTGGTGGGAGCACCCATTTTTGTTTGGCTGTATATAAAGCTGGGTGCTGCCGCAGCGGCAGAGGTTTATTCGACAAAATGGAATGAATCAAAAACTTGCTATATAAATTCATATATCCCCAGGTATTCGAGTTTTGGTGTTGCTGGGAAAGTGGTAAAGCTTTTTACAAGTGAAGCTTTTTTTCGGGTGTATAACAAAAAAGGTGAATTGCTAAGGTCATCTGAGTGGCTACTCTGGCAAAGTGAGTTCACAACAGATGAACGCTCACAGTGGATCAATGGTCATGCAATCTACCCAACTTCATCAGGCTATGAAGGCTGGAATATTACAGCATGCGCACCGTTAGACGGCGGTGAGGAATAAATATGTACGGGGAATGGAAGAGTCTCAATGTTCAATATTTGAGCTCAGGAGGTCGTCGATTACTCGTGGCTGCCCTATGGTTTCCGCTGGTTGTTCTCTCGCTCATTGTGCTGATTGATCAATTGAATGAACCGCCTTCCGTTGCTCTGAATTTTGAAACCTTAGGAATGATTTTTGGAGTTCCGGCATACATCGCTTTTGCAATTCTGGAAATGCGGCTCATGCGGGATAAGCCTGAGCAGCGGGTGCTTAATCGAATTTGGCTTGGGCCGCTGGTGTTCATGCTTTTTTACGCCGTTAACTGGATGCTCTTTCGGTTAGCGGGAGGACTCAGCGGTCAGCCCATGAAGGGCGCGATGATGATCGAGTGGCTGGCATATGTTCCGACCTTGCTCATCTTCGGCTACGTAGTGTCCGGACTGACAGTCGCGCTCTACAGGATATTTTTTTGATGCGTTCCACTACCAGGCAGGTAACCCGTGTCCTTTAACCACTACTACCAAAGCGAACTCACCGCACTGCGCCAACTCGGTCGCCGTTTCGCCGAGCGTAGTCCGGCGTTGGCGCCGTATCTGGGGCAGGCCGGGCGGGATCCGGATGTGGAGCGGTTGCTCGAAGGCTTTGCGTTTCTCACCGGGCGTCTGCGGCAGAAGCTCGATGACGAACTGCCGGAGCTCAGTCATTCCCTGATGCAATTGCTGTGGCCGAACTACATGCGCCCGCTGCCGGCGTTCAGCATTTTGCAGTTCGATCCGCTCAAGCGTTCGGGCCCGGCGCTGGTGGTCGAGCGCGATACGCCGGTGGAAAGCAAGCCGATCGAAGACGTGCGCTGCCGCTTCCGCACCTGCTACCCGACCGAGGTGTTGCCGCTGGATCTGGCCGCGCTGAACTACTCGGTGAAGGGCGACGGTTCGTTGCTCAGCCTGCGTCTGGAAATGAGCGCCGACGGCCATCTCGGCGAGTTGGAGCTGAGCAAACTGCGGCTGCACTTTGCCGGTGAGCGCTACATCAGTCAGATGCTTTACCTGAGCCTGCTGCGCAACCTCGAAGGCATAGAACTGATCCCGCTCGACGGCGCCGGCAAGCCGATTGATGGCGTCAGCGGCAAACCGATGGCGTTCAAAATTCCCGGTGACCGGGTCAAACCGGTGGGCTTTGCCGAAGAAGAAGCGTTGATTCCGTATCCGCTGAACACCTTCCGTGGTTATCGCTACCTGCAGGAATACTTCGCCTTTCAGGACAAGTTCCTGTTCGTCGACGTCAACGGTCTGGACATCCTCAAGGCACTGCCGGAAGACACCCTCAAGCAGATGCGCGGTCTGGAGTTGCGCTTTGATATCCGCAAGAGCGGCATCATGCGCATGCGCCCGACCCTGGATAACGTGAAGCTGTTCTGCACGCCGATTGCCAACCTGTTCGCGCACGACGCATTGCCGATTCGCCTCGACGGCAAGCAAGACGAATACCTGCTGCTGCCAGCGGAATACGATCTGGAAAACTGCGGCGTGTTCTCGGTGGAAACCGTGACGGGATGGAAGCCCGGTGGCCTCGGTTATCAGGAATACGTGCCGTTCGAATCCTTCGAGCACGACCCGAGTTTCGACGTGCCCAACAGCCGTCCGCATTACAGCATTCGCCAGCGTTCGTCCTTGCTGCACGACGGCCTCGACACTTACCTGAGCTTCGGCATTCGCCACACAGAAGCCCACGAAACCCTGTCGATCGAGCTGATGTGCACCAACCAGAATTTGCCGCGCAAGCTCAAGCTCGGCGACATCTGCATGGCCTGCGAAGAGACTCCGGAGTTCCTGAGTTTCCGCAACATCACCCCGGCCACTTCAAGCTTCGCGCCGCCGCTGAACCGTGACTTCCTGTGGAAGCTGATCAGCAACATGTCGCTTAACTATCTGTCGCTGGCGGACGTCAATGCGTTGAAGGTGATTCTGGAAACCTACGACCTGCCGCGCTACTACGACCAGCACGCGGAGAAGGTCAGCAAGCGCCTGCTCGGCGGCCTCAAACACATCAAGCACCACCACGTCGATCGGTTGCACCGTGGCCTGCCGGTGCGCGGTTTGCGCACCGAACTGACCATCGACCCGGAAGGGTATATCGGTGAAGGCGACCTGTTCGTTTTCGCTTCGGTTCTTAACGAGTTTTTCGCGCTTTACGCCAGTCTCAATTCATTCCATGAGCTGCGGGTAAAAAGCACACAGGGAGAGGTGTACCAATGGACACCACGTATGGGTCTGCAACCCCTGCTTTAAGCGGGTTGACCCGGGTAATACGCGAATACTCGCTGTTTCAGGCCGTGCTGCTGGTGATCGACCGGCTGCGCGAGGCACACCCGCACCTGAGCGAAGACGATTTGTACGATCACGTCGAGTTCCAGGCCAACCCGAGCCTCGGATTCCCGCGCAGCGATGTCGATCGCGTGGAGTTTTTCGAAGAGCACGGGCAGATGCGCGCGCGCATGCGGTTCAACCTGATCGGGCTGGTTGGCTCCGGTTCACCGCTGCCGGCGTTCTACGGCGAACAGGCACTGGGCGACAGCGAAGACGGCAACCCGACGCGCAACTTCCTCGACCTGTTCCACCATCGCCTGCAACGGCTGATGCTGCCGATCTGGCGCAAGTACCGCTACCGCGCCAGTTTCCAGAGCGGCGCGATCGACCCGTTCTCGGCGCAGCTGTTTGCACTGATCGGTCTGGGCGGCGACGAGATCCGCAAGGCCAAGGAACTCAACTGGAAACGCCTGCTGCCGTACCTCGGCCTGCTCAGCTTGCGGGCGCACTCGGCGGCGCTGATCGAAGCCGTGCTGCGTTACTACTTCAAGCACGAAGACCTGGTCATCGAGCAGTGCATCGAGCGCCGCGTGGAAATTCTCGAAGAGCAGCGCAATCGTTTGGGGCGCGCCAATAGCATGCTCGGCGAAGACCTGGTGCTCGGCGAACACGTGCGCGACCGCAGTGGCAAATTCCGCATTCACATCACCCAACTCGACTGGCAGCGATTCCATGAATTCCTGCCGATCGGCTTCGGTTACCAGCCGCTCTGCGCGCTGGTGCGGTTCACCTTGCGTGACCCGCTCGATTACGACATTCGCCTGGTCTTGCGCCAGGAAGAAATCCGCGAACTGCGCATCGGTGAGCAGAACGCCTGTCGCCTCGGTTGGACCAGTTGGCTGGGCCGCGAGAAAGCGGACGGCGTGGTGACCCTGGGCAGCAAAATTCATTAAGGACGTGAGCCATGATCAACGTAGACCTGCAACAACTCATCCAGGCGCTGGACGCCGAAACCCGTCGTGATCTGGAGCGTTCGGCCGAGCGTTGCGTTGCCCGTGGCGGCAGCAAGATCCTCGTCGAAGACTTGATGCTCGGCCTGCTGGAGCGTCCAAACGGCTTGCTCGCACGCGCGTTGCAAGATGCTGACGTCGACGCCGGTGAGCTGAGTGCAGCGCTGCAATCGCGCGTTGAACACAGCGCTTCGCGCAACCCGGTGTTCGCCCCGGAACTGGTGCAATGGCTGCAAGACGCCTTGCTGGTGGCCAACCTCGAACTGGGCCAGACCCAGGTCGAAGACGCCGCGCTGATCCTCGCCCTGCTGCGTAACCCGATGCGTTATGCCGGCAGCCGTTATCAGCCGCTGCTCGCCAAGCTGAACATCGATCGCCTGAAAGAATTTGCCCTGTCGCAACAGGAGCAACCGGCGGCCAACGGCAAACCGGCCGCGCAGGGCGAATCGCTGTTGCAGCGTTTCACCCACAACCTGACCCAACAGGCCCGTGACGGCAAACTCGACCCGGTGCTGTGCCGTGATGGTGCGATCCGTCAGATGGTCGATATCCTCGCCCGTCGCCGCAAAAACAACCCGATCGTGGTCGGTGAGGCCGGTGTCGGTAAAACCGCCATCGTCGAGGGCCTGGCCTCGCGCATTGCTGCCGGCGAAGTGCCGCAAGTGCTCAAAGGCGTTGAGCTGCTGTCGCTGGACATGGGCCTGTTGCAGGCTGGCGCCAGCGTCAAAGGTGAATTCGAGCGTCGCCTCAAAGGCGTGATCGACGAGGTCAAAGCCTCGCCGAAGCCGATCATTCTGTTCATCGACGAAGCCCACACCCTGATCGGCGCCGGCGGCAATGCCGGTGGTTCCGACGCGGCCAACCTGCTGAAACCGGCACTGGCTCGCGGTGAACTGCGCACCATCGCCGCGACCACCTGGGCCGAGTACAAGAAATACTTCGAGAAAGACCCGGCGCTGGCCCGTCGTTTCCAACCGGTGCAACTGCACGAACCGACCGTCAGCGAAGCAGTGACCATCCTTCGTGGTCTGGCTCAGGTCTACGAGAAGAGCCACGGCATCTACTTGCGTGATGACGCGGTGGTGTCTGCTGCCGAACTGTCTGCGCGTTATCTGGCTGGTCGGCAACTGCCGGACAAAGCCGTCGACGTCCTCGACACTGCGTGCGCCCGCGTGCGCATCAGCCTCGCCGCCGCCCCGGAAAGCCTTGAGCGTCTGCGTGGCGAACTGGCTGAAGGGGGCCGTCAGCGTCAGGCCCTGCGCCGCGATGCCGAAGCCGGTCTGTTGATCGACCACGAAGCGCTGGAAGCACTGGAAGCGCGTCTGGACGAAGCCGAAAACGAAATGGTCGCGCTGGAAACCCTGTGGACTGAGCAGAAGCAACTGGCCGAGCGCCTGCTGGAACTGCGTCAGCAACTGGCCAAGGCCCGCGAAGCCGCCGCCGTGGAGCCCACCGTCAACGTTGAAGAAGACGCTGAAGGCACCGTGATCGAAACGATTGCAGCCGAAGTCGAGGAAGGCCAAAGCGTCGAAGCGCTGGAAGCCGAGCTGAACAAGACCCACAGCGAGCTGACTGCTGCTCAGGTCAAAGAACGTCTGGTCAGCTTCGAAGTCTGCCCGCGTCTGGTGGCTGAAGTGATCAGCGCCTGGACTGGCGTGCCGCTGGCGCAACTGGCCCGTGAGCACAACGCCAAGGTCGCCAGCTTCGCCACCGACCTGCGCACGCGTATCCGTGGTCAGGAACAAGCCGTACACGCACTGGATCGCTCGATGCGCGCCACCGCTGCCGGCCTGAACAAGCCGGATGCACCGGTCGGCGTGTTCCTGCTGGTTGGCCCGAGCGGCGTCGGCAAGACCGAAACCGCACTGGCACTCGCCGATCTGCTGTACGGCGGTGATCGTTTCATCACCACCATCAACATGTCCGAGTTCCAGGAGAAGCACACCGTCTCGCGCCTGATCGGTGCACCGCCAGGCTACGTCGGTTACGGCGAGGGCGGCATGCTTACCGAAGCCGTGCGCCAGAAGCCGTACTCGGTGGTGCTGCTCGATGAGGTCGAAAAGGCTGATCCGGACGTGCTCAACCTGTTCTATCAAATCTTCGACAAAGGCGTGGCCAACGACGGCGAAGGTCGCGAGATCGACTTCCGCAACACGTTGATCCTGATGACCTCGAACCTCGGTAGCGACAAGATCAGCGACCTCTGCGAAGACGGCGCGCGGCCGACGGCCGAAGTGCTCGAAGAAACCATTCGCCCGGTACTCAGCAAACACTTCAAACCAGCGCTGCTGGCCCGTATGAAAGTGGTGCCGTACTACCCGGTCGGCGGCCCGGTATTGCGCGAGCTGATCGAAATCAAACTCGGCCGTCTCGGCGAGCGCCTCAACCGTCGTCAGCTGGATTTCAGCTGGTGCCAGAACCTCGTCGATCACCTGTCCGAGCGCTGCACGCAAAGCGAAAGCGGCGCACGCCTGATTGATCATCTGCTTGATCAGCACGTACTGCCGCTGGTGGCGGATCGTCTGCTCGACGCGATGGCCACCGGCGAAAGCCTCAAGCGTGTGCATGCCACGCTCGACGGCAACGCCAGCGTGATGTGCGAGTTCGCCTGAGGTGGGCGTGATGTTCACTCAAGTGCCGCAGCCGCTGGTCTATGCCGAAGCGTTGCTGGCGCAGTTCGCCAGTCTGTCGCGGGCGGCGGACGGTGCTGCGTTGCTGGGTGAATTCGTGCGTGGGTTGGCCGAGTTGAGTGGTTGCGAATTGACGCAGCTGTATCTGCTCGACGCCACCCACACGTGCCTCGGGATGAACGCCGAGTACCTCGACGGGGCGTTGCAACCGCGTCAGGCCGCGAGCCTGCCGGCAGATTACAACGGTGAGCAACTGTTGCAATTCGCCCTGTGCCAGAACCGCGTGGTGTGCCTCGACGACCTCAGTGGCAGCCTGCACGAAACCAGTTTCCTGCCCGCCGCGACGGCGCCGTGGCAGTCGCTGTTGTGCGTGCCGCTGGTCAATCAGCACAAGGCTGTCGAAGGCTTGCTGCTGTGTGCCAGTCGTCATCGCACCGACCTGCAGGGCTTTGCTGATTCGCTCGGCCAGCTCGGCTCGTTTGTGCTGGGGCAATTGCATTTGCTGCAACGCCTGCGTCAGCCGCTGGATGTAATGGAACCGGCGCTGCGCAGTGTGCCGAGCATCAGCGGTTACGGGTTGATCGGCAAAAGCGCGGCGATGCGTCAGACCTACTCGCTGATCAGCAAAGTCCTGCACAGCCCGTACACCGTGCTGTTGCGCGGCGAGACCGGTACCGGCAAGGAAGTCGTGGCGCGGGCGATTCATGATTGCGGCCCGCGTCGTTCCCAGGCGTTCATCGTGCAGAACTGCGCGGCGTTCCCGGAAAACCTGCTGGAAAGCGAACTGTTCGGTTATCGCAAAGGTGCCTTCACCGGTGCTGATCGCGACCGCGCCGGGCTGTTCGACGCGGCCAACGGCGGCACGCTGTTGCTCGACGAAATCGGTGATATGCCGCTGTCGTTGCAGGCCAAGATCCTGCGCGTGTTGCAGGAGGGCGAGATCCGTCCGCTGGGTTCCAACGACACGCACAAGATCGACGTGCGCATCATCGCCGCGACGCACCGCGATCTGTCGGTGCTGGTCAGCGAAGGCAAATTCCGCGAGGACTTGTACTACCGCCTCGCGCAATTCCCGATCGAGTTGCCGGCCCTTCGCCAGCGCGAAGGCGACATCCTCGATCTGGCTCGGCACTTCGCCGAAAAGACCTGCACCTTCTTGCAGCGTGATCCGGTGCGCTGGTCGGACGCGGCGCTCGAACACCTGTGCGGTTACACCTTCCCCGGCAACGTTCGCGAACTCAAGGCGCTGGTCGAACGCGCGGTGCTGTTGTGCGAGGGCGGCGAGTTGCTCGCCGAACATTTTTCCCTGCGCATGGAGCCGATGCCTGAAGACAGCAGCGGTCTGAATCTGCGCGAACGCCTGGAACAGGTCGAGCGCACTTTACTGCTCGATTGCCTGCGCAAAAACGACGGCAACCAGACCCTCGCCGCCCGCGAATTGGGCCTGCCCCGGCGCACGCTGCTGTACCGCCTCGGGCGGTTGAACATCAATCTGGGAGATTTCGATGGGTAGGCCAAAATCATCGATTTCCCCACAAAAAAACAATTTCAGCGCCGCCCGCAAGGGTCGGCGCTTTGTGCTTTGTCTACCCCTGGAGACCCTCTGATGTCTGTTCGTCACTGGCACGCTGTCCTGCTGACCCTCGTCGTTCTATGCGGCCTTGGCGGCTGTAGCGGCAATTACAAATTCAACGACAACGACTATCGCCCGTTGGGTGATCCGCAAGCGGTCAATCGCGGCAAGTGACCGCAAGGAGCATCAAACATGGAATTGGTTTTCGAAATGCTGAACACCAAGCAGTTCGTGCCCACCGAGTTGTGCCAGAAGACCTTCAAACAGGCTGGCGGCGTGATCGGGCGGGGCGAGGACTGCGACTGGATCATCCCTGACCGCAAGCGTCATCTGTCCAATCATCACGCGATTGTCAGCTACCGCGAAGGCACGTTTTTCCTGACCGACACCAGCAGCAACGGTGTTCAGGACGGCACAAGCGGCGCACGCCTGCACAAGGGCGAACCGATGCGCATCGAGCACGGCAGCACCTACGTGCTGGGTGACTTCGAGATCCGCGCACGGCTTGTGCGTGACCCGGCGACCTTCGACGGTGAAGTCGGCCGTCCACGCGCCGCTGGCAGCATCATCCCCGACGACGCGTTCCTCGATCTCGATCCGCTTAACGCCCTCGAACAGCAAGAGCGCGTCTACTCGGAAATCGACGAACTGCTGGCGCCGAACACCAAGCCTGAAGACTCCCGTCAGCGTGCCGACTACGCGCGCATCGACATGGAAAGCCTGATGGTGCCGGAACTGATCGCCGCGCCTGCCGAACCTGAGCCTGCTCCGGCGCCTAAAGCCGTCGAGCGTCAGAGCGAAGGTTTCTGGGAGCACTTCGGTGCTGCGCTGGGCGTGGATGTCAAAGGCCTCAGCCATGACGAACGTGAAGCCCTGGCGCTGAACGCCGCGCGTCTGCTGCGTCAGAGCGTCGGCGGTTTGCAGCAGAGCCTGCGCACCCGTTCCGAGCTGAAAAATGAACTGCGTCTGGCCCAGACCACCGTGCAAGGCACCAACAAGAACCCGCTGAAATTCGCTGTCGATCCGAGCGAAGCACTGCAGATTCTGTTGCAGCCGAGCAAGCCCGGGCATCTGCCGGCCGAGCAAGCCATCTCCCGCGCGTTCCGTGACCTGCAGGCGCATCAGGTGGCTTTGCTGACCGCCAGCCGCGCCGCTGTGCGCGGCACGCTGGAGCACTTCTCGCCGGAGCAACTGACGCTGCGTTTCGAGCGCGACAACAAGCCGCTGATCGCCACGTCCGGCGGGCGCTGGAGAGCGTTCGGCCGTTATCACCAGGCGCTGCGCCAGGACGATGACTGGAGCGAACGTCTGCTGGCCCGCGACTTCGCCCAAGCCTACGAAGAACAGATCCGCCTGATCTCCACCCTCCACACCGACCACCAAGGATGATGCGCATGTCTCGCCGCTCGACCGCTTTTTTCAAGACGCTGACTGCGCTCACCGTGCTGGTGCTGCTCGCCGGTTGCTCGTCGCTGTCGCCGTACTCGAAAGTGACCAAGATCAATCTGAAACTGACCGGCAGCGATCAGTTGAACCCGGATCTCAACGGCCGTCCTTCACCGATCGTGGTACGCCTGTTCGAACTCAAGCACCCGGTGACGTTCGAGAATGCTGACTTCTTCAGCCTCTACGAGCGCGCCAAGGAATCCCTCAACCCGGATCTGGTGGCCAGCGAAGAACTCGAACTGCGCCCGGGTGAAACCGTGGAGATGAAGCTCAAGGTGGAAGAGGGCAGCCTTTATGTTGGCGTTCTCGCCGCTTACCGCGACTTGCCGGAAACCCAATGGCGCCACACGGTTCAGATCACTCCGCTGGAAGTCACCGAAGTCGATCTGACTCTGGACCAGACCGGCATCCGCAACACCAATCAAGTGCTCGCCAAGGCGGATGACTGAACATGAATACCCATAAAGTCATTTGGCAGGAAGGCATGCTGCTGCGTCCGCAGCACTTCCAGCACAACGATCGCTATTACGATCACCAGATGAAAACCCGCACCCAGTTGCTGGGTGGCTACACCTGGGGTTTCCTCAATCTGGAGATCGACTTGCAGTTCCTCAACATGGGCAAACTGGTGATCAGTGAAGCTTCGGGGATCCTGCCGGACGGCAGCCTGTTCGAACTCGGTGGCAACACCGAACCGCTGGCGCTGGACGTACCGCCGAACACCGGCAACACGCCGATCTATCTGGCGCTGCCGCTGGTTACCGGTAACCACATCGAGTCGCGCCGTCCGGAGCAATCCGACGTGCTCGCGCGTTACACCGCGTATGACGCCGAAGTGGCCGACTCCAACGCCGGCGACGACTCCGCCAGCCAGGTCAGCTGTGGTCGCCCGGATTTCAAACTGTTGCTCGGCGAGCAGCAGAGCGATCAGGCCTACGTGAAGCTGAAGATCTGCGACGTGCTCGACACCACGCCCGACGGCGTGATCAGCCTCGACCCGGACTTCGTGCCGACCTACATTCAGGCCCACGCCTCCAGCTATTTGCTGTCGTGCCTGAAAGAAGTCATCAGCATGCTCAGCCACCGTGGCGACACCATTGCCGAGCGGATTCGCTCCAACGGCAAGGTCGGCGGTGCGGAAGTCGGTGACTTCATGATGCTGCAACTGATCAACCGCACCGAACTGCTGCTGCGTCACTATCTGGGTCTGGAGCAGGTGCATCCGGAAGAGTTGTACCGCACGCTGCTGACCATGCTCGGCGATCTGGCGACCTTCTCCGGCGAGAGCAAACGCCCGCGTCTGGACAGCCGCTACTCCCACGCCGACCAGGGCGCGAGCTTTCGCAAGCTGATGGAAGCGATTCGTCAGGTACTGTCGATGGTGCTCGAACAGCACGCCATCGAACTGATCCTGCAAGCGCGTCAGTACGGCATCATCGTGTCGCCGTTGCACGACCACAAACTGCTCGGCTCGGCTTCGTTCGTGCTGGCGGCCAGTGCCAACTGCGACTCCGAAGAACTGCGCCACCGCTTGCCGGCGCACCTCAAGGTCGGCCCGGTGGAGCGCATCCGCCAACTGGTCAACCTGCACTTGCCGGGGATCAAGGTCAAACCGTTGCCGGTGGCCCCGCGGCAGATCGCGTTCCACTCCAACAAAACCTATTTCATCCTCGAACTCAGTTCCGAAGACCTGGCACAACTCGAGCGCTCCGGCGGCTTCGCGTTCCACGTGTCCGGCGAATTCGCCGAGCTTGAACTGAAATTCTGGGCCATCAGGAACTGACCGACATGATCAAGGAAACGGATTACAACCAGGACGACAAAACCGTCCTGCTCGATCGTCAGGGCCACGGACCGGCAGCCAGTCCGCTGACCGACTTCGCCGCGCCGCCGCGTTTCGAGCAACTGGAAGAACGCATGATCTACGCCGCGCGCCTGCGTCCGGCGGAAGCGTTCAACATCAGCCTCAATTCGCTGGTGGCGGCGTCGTCCGAACTGCTCTCGGAAGTGGTGCGCCTCAAACACAGCGAGACCCGCGAAGATTTGTACGCGCTCAACGAGCGCCTGACCGCCGGGCTCAAGCTGTTTGAAGTGCGCGCCTTGCACAACGGCGCCGAAAGCAGCCAGGTCATGGCCGCGCGTTACGTGCTCTGCACCGTGGTCGACGAAGCCGTCGTGACCACGCCGTGGGGCAACGAAAGCGAGTGGTCGCAGATGAGCCTGCTCAGCAGCTTCCACAACGAAACCTTCGGTGGCGAGAAGTTCTTCCAGTTGCTCGATCGGTTGTCGAAGAACCCGGTCAAACACCTGCCGATGCTGGAGCTGATGTACCTGTGCCTGTCCCTCGGTTTCGAGGGCAAGTACCGCGTACAAGCGCGCGGCATGCTCGAACTCGAGGGCATCCGCGATGCCGTGTATCGCCAGATCCGTCAGTTGCGTGGCGACGTGCCGCGCGAGTTGTCGCCGCACTGGGAAGGCCTGAACGATCAGCGCCGCAACCTGGTGCGCATCGTGCCGGCGTGGATGGTGGTGTTGTTCACTTTCGTCTGTCTGGTGGTGATGTATTCGGGCTTCGCCTGGGTCTTGGGCGAGCAGCGCGACACCGTTCTGCAACCTTATCAGCCGCTTGATCCAGCCGCGGTTCAACCGCAGTCGCAGCCGTAAACAGGGACGTGTGATGAAAAAGTTTTTCAAGAAAGTCGGCGCCTTCCTGCGCCAGACCTGGGTCTGGACCCTGCTGTTGGTGCTGTTCGTGGCGCTGCTGGTGTGGTTCGCAGGTCCATTGTTGGCGGTAGATGACTACAAGTTCTGGGAGAGCGCGACCTCGCGCCTGCTGACCATCAGCGTCTTGTTCCTGATCTGGGGCCTGACCATGGTCTTCGTCAGCTGGCGCGCCGGTGTACGCAAGAAAGAAGTCGAAGCCACCGAAGACGGCCAGGATCGTATCCGCCGTGAAGAGCTGATCGACGACGAGCAGAAAGAGTTGAAGGCGCGCTTCAAAGACGCGCTGAAAACCCTGAAGACCTCGAGCCTGTATCGCGGCCGCAGCGAGCGCTGGCGCAGTGACTTGCCGTGGTATCTGCTGATTGGCCCACAGGCCTCGGGCAAGACCAGCCTGTTGGACTTTTCCGGTCTGGAATTCCCGATCAACAAGATCGACCGCAAGCTGACCCGTGACACCCTCGGCACCCGTCATTGCGACTGGTACTTTGCCGACCACGGTGTATTGATCGACACCGCCGGGCGCTACACCACCCAGCCCGATGCGGAAGTTGACGGCAGTGCCTGGCGCACCTTACTGGAGCTGCTGCGCAAGCGTCGTCGCGGCCGTCCGTTGAACGGCGTACTCGTGACCATTCCGGTGGAAACCCTCACCGGTGGCAGCGAACAGGACATCGACACCCTGGCGCGCCAGGTGCGCGGTCGTCTGCAAGACGTCTATCAGAAGCTGCACGTCGACGTGCCGGTGTATCTGGTGCTGAGCAAGGCTGACAAGCTGCTGGGCTTCGATGAGTTCTTCGATCAACTGACCCGCGAAGAAAGCGATCAGGTGCTGGGCACCAGTTTCCGCAAGGATCAGCAGGGCACCGACGTAGCTGTGCTGCGCAACGAGTTCGAAGAACTGCTGCGTCGCCTCAACAGCCAAGTGATCATGCGCATGCACTCCGAGCGCGATACCCAGCGCCGTGGCCGCATCCTCGACTTCCCGCATCAACTGGGGCAGATCGGCGAGCGCCTGTGCCTGTTCGTCGACATGGCGTTCACCGGCAACCGTTATCAGCGTGCATCGCAACTGCGTGGTTTCTACCTGACCAGCGCACCGCACCTGACTCAGGAAATGGACGCGACCACCGCCGGCATCGGCGCCAGCCTCGGCATGAATGCCGGTGTGCTGCCAACGTTGCGCAGCGGTCGTTCGCGTTTCATCCATCATCTGTTCAGCCAGGTGATTTTCCCCGAGGCCGATCTGGCCGGTCTGGACAAGCGCGAACGCAGCCGCATTCATTGGGGCCAACGTGCGCTGTACGTCGGCGCACTGGCGGCACTGGCCCTGTTCGGCATGCTCTGGGCGGGTGGTTTCTCCGCTAACTACGAGCGGCTGGAAAACCTGCGCACACTGGCGCAGAACTGGACTCAGCAGCGCTCGGCACTGACCCCGCGTGATGACGCCATGGGCGCGCTGAAAACTCTCGACACCAGCTACGCGGCGACGCAGACGTTCCCGCAAAAGGGCGACGTTTCGTACCACGAACGTGGTGGCCTGTATCAGGGCGAAGACGTCAATCCAGTGGTCAAAGTGGCTTACGAGCGCGAGCTTGAAACGCAACTGCTGCCACGAGTTGCCACGATGCTCGAAGGGCAGATCCGCGCCAACATGAAGGACCGCGAAAAGCTGCTGAACAGCCTGCGTGCCTACCTGATGTTGAACATGAAGGATCGTCGCGACGCCGCATGGCTCAAGGACTGGGTCGCCACTGACTGGTCGCAGCGCTACACCGGCAACACCGCGGTGCAGAACGGTCTGAACACCCACCTCGAACGCCTGCTGAAGCAGCCGTTCATCTACCCGCTCAACGATCAGTTGGTGACTCAGGCACGTCAGGTTCTGCGCGCCGAATCGCTGGCGACCGTGGTCTATCGCATGCTCCGCGAGCAAGCGCGCAACCTGCCGGAATACCGCTTCAGCCAACACCTCGGCCCACAGGGCTCGCTGTTTATCGGCACCGAGTACGTGATCCCGGGTTTCTACACCCAACAGGGTTATCAGCAGTACTTCTCGGTGCAGGGCTCGGCCCTGGTCACCGACATCCTGCGTGACAACTGGGTACTGGGCGAAGGCGTAGGCATCAGCGACATGGACTTGCGTCGCCTGATGGTCGAGCTGGAGCAACTGTACTTCCGCGACTACGCCAACTACTGGAGCGAGGCCGTTGGCCAGGTGGCCTTGCCGCCGATCAGCGACGCCGGTGAAGGCGCCGAGCAATTGGCGGGCCTGACTTCGGCCAACTCGCCAGTACTGGCATTGCTGACCGAGGTACGCGAAAACACCCGCTTCGAAGCAGCCGCCGATCCGGTCGATGAAGCCGGTGATGCCGCTGATGCGCTGGCCGGCCAGAAGGGCAAGATTGGCAAAGTCGGCAAACTGGCGTCGGCCGTGGCGGACAAGGCTTCGGCCCTGAACGTCGCGAAAAACCTGCCGGATACCGCCAAGAAGTCCCTGCAACGTCGCTTCGAACCGCTGCATCGTTTGCTCGATGACAACAATGGCCCGGCCGCTGATCTGACCCCGGCCCTCAGCGCGCTCAACGACCTGCAACTGCAACTGTCCGGTCTGGCCCGCTCCAGCACACCGGAACAAGCCGCGTTCGAACTGGCGAAAACCCGCATGAGCGGCCAGCGTGATGCGCTGACCAACCTGCGTGCCGCCTCCGGTCGCCTGCCGCGTCCGCTGAGCGTGTGGTTCAACGTGCTGGCCGAAGACTCCTGGCGCCTGGTGCTCAACGATGCTTACCAATACTTGAACGGCCGTTATCAGAACGAGCTGTACAGCGTGTATGGCAAAACCATCAGCAAGCGTTATCCGTTCAGCGCCAGCAGCACCAGCGACGTAGCGATCAGCGACTTCCGCGAGTTCTTCCGGGCTCAAGGTACCGTCGACCGCTTCTTCGACAGCTACCTGCGTCCGTTCGTCAGCGGTGATCCGGGCAACTACCGGATGCGCAGCGTCGACGGTCACAGCCTGCCGGTGTCCAAGGTCTACCTCGATCAGATGGCTGCAGCATTGACGATTCGTCAGAGCTTCTTCTCGATAAACCCGGCCGAACCGACCGTGCAGTTCAAGCTTGAGCCGTACACCCTCGATCCGGCAGTCAGCCGTTCCGAGTTCAAGTTCGGCGACAAGACCATGGAATACCGTCACGGTCCGATCCTGCCAATGTCGTTCAAGTGGCCGACCGATGCTGAAGACGGTCGCACCAGTCTGGTCATGGACAAAATGGCCGGTCGTCCGATCGGCATCGAGAAGAACTCCGGCCCATGGTCGCTGTTCCGTCTGTTCGACCTGATGCAGACGGAGTACCTGAGCGGTCGCGACGTGCTGGTGCTGAAAGCTGACGTAGGTGGCCTGCGCGCCAACTACCTGCTGACCAGCCAACGCTCGCCGAACCCGTTCGACCTCGGCGTGCTGCGCACCTTCCGTATGCCGGTGCAGCTCTGATGCTGGTGGCCAGTGCCTGGCGCAGCGCGGCGCGTACCGACCCGGGCAAGGTGCGGGCGCGCAACGAAGATGCCTTCCTTGACTCACCACAGCAGGGGCTGTGGGTGGTCGCGGACGGCATGGGCGGTCATCAGGGTGGCGACATTGCCAGCCAGTTGATCGTCGCCAGCCTGGCTGAACTGCCGCAACACGAGGATTTCGACGAACGCCTCAAAGCCATCCGCCAGTGCCTGCACTGGCTGAACCGGCGTTTGGGGCAGGAGTTGACGGTCACCGCCGGACGTCACGACAGCATCATGGGCAGCACCGTTGTGGCGCTGCTGGTGGAAGGCAATCGTGCGGCCTGCATCTGGGCCGGCGACAGTCGTTGCTACATGTGGCGCGGGCAGCGGCTGTATCAGCTGTCCAAGGACCATTCGCTGCAGCAGCAACTGATCGACGAGCAACAAATGAGCGTCGAACAAGCGGCAGCGCACCCGGCGGCTCAGGCCTTGACCCGAGCCGTCGGCGCGGCCGAAACACTGACCCTGGATGTACTGGAACTTGAGGTCTATCCGGGCGATGCGTTTTTGCTGTGCAGCGATGGTTTGTATCAGGGCCTGAGCAGCGATGCCCTCGGCACCGCCCTCAGTCTGAGTGCGCCGCATGTGGCGCTGGAACGTTTGTTCGACGGCGCCCTGCGGGGCTCCGCTCGCGACAACCTGACTGCCGTGGTGATCCGCCAATGAGCAAAATCGAATCGCCAATCGATGACTTGCTGATAAGCGAAGAACAGGCCAACAACCTGACCTACTTCGCCTTCGCCAAGTCCAACAACGCAGAGCCTGCGCTGGCCCCAACCAAGGCCAGCATCGGTGCGCTGCCGGACGTACTCGCCGGCCGTTACCACCTCGAGCGTCTGCTCGGGGCGGGCGGCATGGGCGCCGTTTACCGGGCAAGGGATCTGCTGCACGAACAGTTCGGCGATCCCGACCCTTACATTGCGCTGAAAATCCTCAGCGAAGAATTTGCCGAATCGCCGGACGCCAGTGCCTTGCTCTACAGCGAGTTCGCCCTGACCCGACGCCTGCGCCACGACAACGTTGTGCGTGCGCACACCTTTGAAGTCGACACTGACTGCCAGCGGGCCTTCATCACCATGGAATACATGCGTGGCCTGACCCTGGACAAATTGCTCTGCGAGCGGCCCCTCGGCCTGCCGTGGAAAGAACTGCGCGACATCGTGCTGCCGCTGCTCGACACGTTGGCTTATGCCCACCGTCGCGGCGTGCTGCACGGTGACATGAAACCGAGCAACGTCATGCTCAGCGAAGACGGCTTGCGCCTCTTCGACTTCGGTCTGGGCCAGGCAGAAGAGGGCACCTTGCCCGGCCTGCCGCACCTGAGCCGCGAGCGCTTCAACGCCTGGACCCCGGGCTACGCCGCCCCCGAACTGCTTGAGGGCCAACCGTTGTCGGCCAGCGCGGACGTGTACGGCGTGGCCTGCGTGATCTATGAACTGGCGAGCGGCAAACACCCGTTCCGCCGCTTGCCCTCGACCCAGGCCCGCGACGAGCATCTGGAGCTTGAGCTGCAAGCCCCGGCGAACTTACCGAAACACGGCTGGCCAGCGCTGCGAACCGCGCTGAGCTTCGACCCGGCAGAGCGCACCATCACTGCCCAACAATTGCGTGACGCCTTGGGCGCCACTTCATCCTGGCTGCAACGTCTGCGGTTTCGGGCATAACGGATGACATTCGAACAGGGAGCACTTTATGTTCAACTCAGCTAACGAGACCCACTTCAGCCTGACGGTTGAAGACTATGTCGGCGACCTGCAAGTGCTGTCGTTCACCGGCACCGAAGGCATCAGCCAGCCGTATCGCTTCGACCTCGAACTGGTCAGCGAAAACCCCGATCTGGACCTGGAAAAGCTCCTGCACAAGCAGGCCTTCCTGGCGTTCGATCCGCAGGGCAGCGGCATCCACGGCCAGATCTACCGCGTCGCCCAGGGCGATGCCGGCAAGCGCCTGACCCGCTACAAAGTATCGATGGTGCCGCAACTGCAATACCTGCATCACCGCACCAACCAACGTATTTATCAGCAGATGTCGGCGCCGAAAATCATCGCGCTGATCCTCGAAGAACACGGCATCAAGGGCAACGCCTACAGCTTCCAGCTGAGCCAGCCGTGCCCGGATCGCGACTACTGCGTGCAGTACGACGAAACCGACCTGCACTTCGTCCAGCGCCTGTGCGAAGAGGAAGGCATTCACTACCACTTCCAGCACAGCGACAAGGGTCACCTGCTGGTGTTCGGCGACGACCAGACCGTGTTCCAGAAACTCGGCCAGCCCACCGCCTATGTGCAAGGCAGCGGTATGGTCGCCGACGAACCGGTGATCAAAGGCTTCAAACTGCGTCTGGAAACCCGCACCAGCCGCGTCACCCGCCGCGATTACGATTTCGAAAAGCCGCGCCTGCAAATGGAAGCGGCCTACAAACCGGAGGGTGAAAGCACTGAGCCGGACCTGGAAGACTACGACTACCCCGGCCGATTCATCGAGCGTGCGCGCGGCAAGTTCCTCAGCCAGCGCGCCCTCGAACGCCACCGCGCGGACTACCGCCAGGCCGAAGGTCGCGGCGACCAGACCAAACTGGTCAGCGGCCACTTCATGGAAATGTCCGACCACCCGCGCACCGAGTGGAACGACCTGTGGCTGCTCACCGAAATCGTCCACGAAGGCAAACAGCCGCAAGTGCTCGAAGAAGGCGTGACCAGCGACACCACCGACAACAAGGACGACTTCCACCAGGGCTACCGCAACACCTTCCTCGCCACCCCGTGGGACGTGTTCTACCGCCCGGCCCTCGAACACCCGAAACCCCGCGTCCTCGGCAGCCAGACCGCCCACGTCACCGGCCCCAAAGGCGAAGAAATCCACTGCGACCAGTACGGCCGCATCAAAGTGCAATTCCACTGGGACCGCGAAGGCCTCGCCGATGACAAAACCAGCTGCTGGCTGCGCGTCTCCAGCTCCTGGGCCGGCGACCGCTACGGCGCCATCTCCATCCCGCGCATCGGCATGGAAGTCCTCGTCACCTTCCTCGAAGGCGACCCCGACCAACCGCTGGTGACTGGCTGCCTGTACCACAAAGAAAACCCGGTGCCGTATGCACTGCCGGCGAACAAGACGCGCAGCGTGTTCAAAACGCTTAGCTCGCCGGGTGGTGGTGGGTACAACGAACTGCGTATTGAAGACAAGAAAGGTGCGGAGCAGATCTACATCCATGCGCAGCGCGATTGGGATGAGAACGTTGAGCACGACCAGAAGATTCGGGTCGGCAATGAACGCCACGACACCGTCGAGAAGAACACCTACACCGAGCTCAAGGCCGAGGAACACCGCACCACGATTTCCGACCGCAAGATTGAAGCGAAGCTGGATGATCACCTGACGATTGGGCAGAACCAGCATGTGAAGTTGGGGACTGCGCAGCTCACCAGCGTGGGGAAAGAGATTCATCTCAAGGCTGGGGACAAGATCGTTATTGAGGCGGGGACAGAGCTGACCATTCTTGGCGGTGGGAGCTTTATCAAGCTTGATGGCGGTGGGGTTACGGTGGTTGGGCCGGTGATCAAGATCAATGCGGGTGGTTCGGCTGGTTCCGGCACCGGGATCGGGATTAAACCGCCGGTGCTGCCGGGGGCGGCGGACAAGGATAAGGCGGGGAGTTTGATGGATCAGGCGTTGTTGAATGCGTCTGAGGAAAAGATCAAACGCAAACCGAAGCGCATGCTCAATTTTTCCGGGTAAGACATCGACGGCAATCCAAGCCACCAGGGATCAGAATTCAGGTAATTGGTAATGACAGAGACAACAAACAAAATTCAAAAATGGTCGTATCCCCTGAAAGTGGGGACAGCTGAAGCGACCGATCCGCAGCAGTTCTACAAGGCGTTAGCCAAAGCGAAGGACGGCTTCTATCCGTTGGGGGCCAATGGGCTTTGGCATGGTGGTGTGCATTTCGATCAAGATTCGGGTCTGGTGCAGGACTCGACAGAAGTCCGATGCATAGCGGACGGGGAAGTGGTTGCCTATCGAATCGATAACATCTACCCCAAGTCAAATTTCGGTACAACCCAGTCCGACTTTTCCACTGGCTTTGTATTGGTCAAACATCGATTGGAAGTGCCGATGCCGCCAGCGCCACAGGTACCAGCGGGATCCCCTCCTGCAGCACCCGTTCCCGCCCCGAGTCTTACCTTTTTCAGTCTGTACATGCATTTGTTGCAATGGAAAAGCTACGAAGAAACTCCGGCACTGCCGCGGCCGGCCTTTTGGAGCGGCGGTACGTTGCAGGTGAAGGCAACTGCCAATGACGAACTCCTGGGCTTACGTGTCCGCCAGGAACCACGAGGAAGGCCCGGGTATGCAACGGTCTTGACAGTCTTGAATCGCGGCACGATTGTCGAGACAGGCGAAGAGCACAATGGTTGGCTCAAGGTTGTTAGCGTCACGCCTGCCAGTAGCGACCTGCCGCCCGGTACAGGCTGGGTGTTCAAAAGAGAGATGACCGCAGGTCCAACGACCAATACTTACGTCATTGGTGCTGCTGCCAAAGACCCAATGACTCCGCCTCAGAAAGGTCTTGTTGTGCGCGCCTCTGCCAGCCAGTCAGGCGCTGTGAGAGCAATTTTGCCGCACGGTACGCAAGTTAAAATCGGAAACGACGGTACGCGTGGCAAGTACCAGAAACTGCTGGAGATCGTCAGCGGGAATGCTGTTCCACCGCTGGCAGCGGGGGAGGTGCTTGGATATGTCTGGGAAGGGCTACTTGAGGCCAAGAGTGAGCCAGCAGAAAAGGACGCCGTGCATGTCTTGGCGACTCCATTCCCGATTACCGCGGGCAGTCTGATTGGACATGTAGGGAAGTATCAGAATCACTCCGATTCGGCCCCCAACAATCTACTGCACGTTGAGCTGTTCAGCTGTGAAGACGTGAAGGCCTTTACCGCGCTGAGCAAAGAGAAGGCTGCGGGACTGCCAGCAGCTGAAAAAACGTTAGTGAAAATTCCTAAAGGCAGCGTGGTGGTTACTCACGTGGAGGGAATGGGTTCTACCAATCCACCTAAAGTGACTGATCCGCACAAAACGGTTGGTTATGATTTTCTGGTTCCTGTCGGAGTGCTGGAAGCTTTACCGGCTGAGAGAAAAATAAAGGTTCCTGTCGTCATGGGAGGAAGCACTACCTATACGTTGTGGTGGCGCCTGGACGGGGTATTGGGTGATGCCGACGGGAATGAGCTCAATGGATGGTTTGCAGAGCCAGATACCAAGTTATCGCGGCATTCACCCTTTGAGTGGGAAGGTTTCAGTTTCATCGAGGAAACTGTCAGTAATGCGGACCACCTCGCTGCATCTCTCCATGCTCAGGAAAATTTGACCGAGGAAGAGCGAGCGGCATATTTGCCAAACGTTGGAAATGCCAATGACGGCCCCGCTAAGCAGCATTTGTACAAAATGCTTGATAAAAACGGCGACAAAAAACTTACGCCTGCGGAAATCAAAGAAGCGTTAAGCAAGCCTTGGTTTTCTCAGCCGATATCCCAAATGGTTACGCGTTACGAAAGCGAGTGGCAGTTCAAAAGAGAAAAGTGGGATTCGCTGGATGAGCTGATTGGGCATAGTGTCTCGGATCCTCATCAGCAGTGGGTGGAAGAAAAACTTCGAATTGAACGCTTGAGTTGGTGGGATAAGCTGGTCGGGAAACATGGCATAACCAATGATAATAATGTTCAGCATATTCATTTGCTTGGTTTGTTGGGTGGTTTCTTGTCCGGCTGCCCTGAGAAGTGCAAGGCCGAAGTCTATACCCTCGGCACAACAGTTGGGCCATATGTAGTATCGAAGAAACTATTTGAATTTCTGTTGGCAATCGAAGCTTATCGAGAACATCCATATGCATTGCCTGATGATAGCAGTGGAATAACGATAGGTTATGGTTACGATCTTGGGCAGCAAACAGCAGCGAGAGTTGATGCGGAGCTTAAAGACCTGTATACCCCTGAAGAAATAGAAAGATTAAAAGGAGCTCTTGGCAAGAAAGGTCAAGATGCGCGCGATTATGTGCACAACGTCAGCTCGATATCCATCAGTAAGGATAATGCTTTAAAGTTAGCTGTTATTATGAAGAAACGGTATGCGCAACAAGTTGTTGATGTATATCCTAAAGCTATAAATTTGCATCCGGATTGTCAGGGTGTATTACTTTCTCTTGTAGTGAATCGGGGCAATTCCTTATCAGGGAATACGCCCGCTAAGGCGTTGAAGCGGCTAGAGATGAAACAGATAAAAGAAGATTTCGATAACGATAAGCCCGAACTGATTCCATCCCGGCTACGTAGCATGAAGCGGCTTTGGGAAAATGACCCTAATACCGTCGGTGTAGCCACTAGACGTGAAAAAGAAGCGGTATTTTTTGAGGAGGCGTTGAAATGCAATTGCTGGAAGTGACGAAGAAAGTCTTTTCTGTTTTATCGGTCGTATTTCTTTCTACCGGCGCTGCGTCGGCCGATGTTGATTGTAGCTCGGTTAATTCAACGAATCCTGACATTATCAGCTGCTCTCAGAAATCGTTTGATAAAATTGATAAAGTCCTGAATGAACAATACAAAGCTTTGTCTGCCGAGCTCGATTCATCAACTAGGGCCGAGCTGCTTTCTACGCAAAAAAAATGGATAATCCTTAGGGATGAATACTGCAAAAACGATGATGAAGAGGGCGGAGAGTCTCCGATTGAACAATTGTCGTGTAAGAAACAGTTGACGAGTTTCCGTGTGGCTGAACTTGTTTATCTTCGGACCGGAGTCATAGGGGATGGTTTTTATAAGGCTGTATCGCTAGTTAATGAAAAAGCCACCGCTATGAACTATTCGGAAGCTTTGAAGTTTGTCGGTGGTAACGAAGATTTCGGATCGGCTTGGAAAGGATATGCAGAAGAAAACTGCGCGATAACATCCAGGTTGTTCGGCGAGGCTAAAGATCGGTGCATGGGGAGAATGCGTTTTCAGATTCCGATTTTTTGATTGCTGGTCGCGTTGATGCAGAGTGGTGAATAGGATCAGATCACCTTTTAGTAGTCTGTCCCTATTTTTTACCATCAGCGATCCGCCACACTGAAGATCGAAGAAAACGGCCTCTACAATTGGAACAATGAGAGCGAACAGGCATTGGCGGACGTTGAGTGGTTTCCCTCGGGAAATGGTGTTCTTGATCTGATGGTTCCTGACGCGGATGCATTGTTGAACTCTGTATATCGGAGAGGGTAAAGGGCGGGTAAAGGGGACGGATTTATTTATCCGATGGTTTTATCGTTGAGACAAAATAAATCTGTCCCCTTTGTTCGCCTTTGTTCAGATGGTGGAAAAATTTATTTTATGACTGATTCAATGAAGAATTTATATTCGCTCCCCTGCTTTTTATCGTTAACCTTTTTGCTATTCAGTTCTGCCGCATTTTCTGCGAGTTTCGACTGTCGCAAAGCTTCGACGGAAGTAGAAAGGAAAATTTGTAGTTCTCCTTCTTTGTCCGCAATGGACGAAAAGCTCAGTGAGGTCTTAAAACCGATAAAAAATCGGCGAGCTTTACAAATAATCGAAAGTGATTGGCTTGAGTCAGAGCGTAATTCTTGTGAGTCAGTGGAGTGCTTAGAGGACTCTTATGTTCAGCAGATACGCTTTCTGTCGCCGGTTCCTATTGCGCCTAGGCCAACTCAGAAAGATATTAAATTAATGTTGGGTGATAAGCCGTACACACAGTTTGAACGCTCATGGAAGGTCGTTGATTTAGCATGGCTTCCCAATGAAAAAGGGGCTGTCGAACGATTTTTGATCTCAGCTGAAACAATTTCAGGCATGTTGCATGTCATCGTGTTTGAAGGGCATTTTGATGCGGCGATGATTGCGTACCGGGGTAATCTATATGAATACGTTGATCGCAACGACAAGCCGGTATTGCACACGATTGCGAAAGATATCGGTTTTGATGGTGCTTTGAGTTTGGGTTCAAACGACGAAGGGAAAAGATTCGCGGGAATTTTGGATGGGGCGTTTTACTATCGACAGCAGCTCTCTAAGAATCAGCTGCGGGGGATGGTTTATAAGCTCGGTTCAAAATCTCCGCCATTGGAAAGCAGTTTGCTGTTCCAGCAGTGGCCAAATACTGATGAAAATGCTGTTAGTGGTTTGACATTCGGTTGGGGTGGTGAGTATGGAAAATTGCAAGCGTACTACTCGCACACCTCAGGGTATGAAACGATAGCGCAGGCTGGTCGGCCCGAGCCCGGTTGGAATATATATGCTCCGATTTGGAGCAAGTCACGGCCGACGTTTTATTTCAAGAATGGTGATGAAACTATTTGGCGTGCCAATGTTGCGGATAAGACGTTAACAAAAATTGCGAAGGCTAGCGATGAAGGAATGATCCAGAATCCTACTCCTGTCGATATTAATGGGCGCGAAGCGGTCGTTTATCTGAATGGATCTACTCTGGAAATGGCTATCTCTCTTGAAGAATAAGCACGACTTAAAAATACACTTTCGCAAAATATTGTTGGAATTTGCCTTGAGTAAATATCTTATTCCGGTGCTGCCCGCCGTGTTGATTGGTGGTTTATCTCTGTTGGGGGGACATGCATTTGCTGACGATGCATGTGCCGAGATCACTACGAACTCTCAGAGTGAAAGATGCTCTGTGAGTGCCAAGGCTGCAGCAGATACGCAGTTGAATACCAGTTATCAAGAACTGATGGTTCGGCTCGAGGGTGGGTATCAAACCGATCCAGTTCTTGCGGCGAGCCAAAAGGCAACGGTTCAGGAGGCTCAGCGCGCCTGGATCAAACTGCGCGATACCGATTGCCAGGTCGATGCGTTGGAGACGAAACCGGGCTCTTCGGCGCATGTGGCAGCGGTGAACAATTGCATCGCCAGCATGAGTCGTGATCGGTCAGCGTTTCTGGACAATATCGCGTCTGATACCGGGAGTGGCCCGACAATTGGACGTGGCTCGTGCCCTACGCAAGACTTTGCACAGTTTCTTCCAGCATTCTCCGCTAATGTCGAATCGCAGAAGCGACTAACTGCGCAGGCCGTGAAGCTGCTGGTATTAAAGGGGACGTCGGATATAGGGCGGATTGTGACTTACGTTACTGCGGAGGTGGGACGCGATATGGCGTTTCCCTTAATGGTGGCTGTGCCCGATGGGAAAGTGGAAGGAATAGAGATCGAGAAGGTGGATGACCGCCACGTTAACGTTGTGGATAAACGCGCCGGCAACAGCAATATCAAGATTTTCAACTTTTCTCGGAAGTCCTGCTGGACGCTTGATGGGGTTGAGGACTGGTCGATTCCTGAAAAAGAGCTTTCTGTAGCCAGCACGCGGAAAATGAGTCGTGCAGAGAATTTCTGTTGGCAGCGCGGACAAGGATTTGCTGGCTTGGGCGGCCTTGAGCAATACCGGCTGACAGGAGAACTTTTTGAGGCGACTTTGGAAAATTACCTGTGCGCGGCCGCTTCAGGCGATCCTATATCTAGTTCGGCTGCGGCTGGGCTGAGTCTGTCGGGTATGGCCCCGCAATTGGAATACGGCAAAGTTGAGGCTCTTTTCAAAGCAGCAGCCGTTGATTCACCAAGCGGTGCTGAGTCGTTGGCTGGCTTCTATTGTTTTGGCAATGAATTGGCCAGTTCAGGACCCTGCCAGCGCCCGCTGGACGTTGAAAAAGAGTTGATTCGTGCTACCACCATGGGATCAACGCACGCATTCGTTTCGTTAGGCGATTATTGGAAAAGCGGCGATCTAGGAAAGAAAGATACTCCTCGCGCCTTGGCCTGTTATCAGCTTGCTGCCGACAAAGGTAACGACTCGGGCATCAATGCGATTAAGCGACTTCAGTCCGAAGTGGCCGAACCGATAGTGGCCAGCAGCTGCTTTTGGTGCGGTTAAGTGAAGAAGGGCGTTTACAGCGCCCGACGCCTTTTCACCTCGATGTGATCAAACGCGTTCCGCCACCATGGCTAACGCGTTTTCATATGCGCTGAGCCAGAATCCGCAGCGCTTGAACGTTTAATACTTGAGCATCTGACGACCGCGATTTTCCTTTAAACTCCCCACCCCCAAGGAATGCGCTCAGGACACGGAATGCCAGCTCCCTCGACCTCGCTTCGCCCCGCGCTAGTGCTGTGGCTATACGCCGCCGCGATCGTGCACATACTCGCCGGTCTCACCCTGACCTGGGCCGGGCATTCCGGTTTACTCGACGGCTATCTGCAAGTTCTCGAACTGGCATTCTGGGGCGCCGACGCAGTACCCGCCGCCGGCCACGAACAACAGGTCTGGTGGCTCGCACTCTTCGGCGCGACGCTGCAAAGTTATTCGCTGTACATGCTCGCGCTGGTGCACATCGGCAATCGATCGAAAGCGCCGATGGTGTGGGGCTGGTTGATTGCCGGCATCCTGTTATGGGCGCCGCAGGACATGTGGCTCTCAGCGCAACAACAGGTCTGGTCGCACCTGTGGCTCGACGGTTTTGCGCTTTTGCTGCTGTTGCCGCCGCTGGTCTGGCTGTATCGGCATGACCGTCGAAAATCCCCTCGAGTAAAGACTCAGAGCACGTCCAACCCGTTTGCCGGCAGCGCCCACAAGCGTGTGCTGATCACCGGCGGTACCGGGTTTATTGGTGAAGCCGTGATCAACCAATTACTCGACGCCGGCCACACCGTGAGTGTGCTGGCACGTGATCCATTAAAAGCAGCCAATCTGTTCGACGGGCGCGTTCGCAGCGTGCAGTCCCTGAGCGAACTCAGCCACGACGAAGCCTTCGACGTAATCATCAATCTCGCCGGCGCACCCGTCGCCGGCCCGCGCTGGACTCCCAAGCGTCAGACGCAACTGCTCGCCAGCCGAGTCGGCACCACCGAAGCGCTGATGACCTGGCTGAAGAACACCAAGCACAAACCAGCCCTGTGGATTCAAGCCTCGGCCATCGGTTTCTACGGCGTGCGCGATGCCAGCGAAAACCTCGACGAACACGCCAGCAAGGGCGACGGCTTCATGGCCGAACTCTGCGCGCGTTGGGAAGCCGCCGCGCAACCGGCTACGGAATTTGGCGTGCGTCAGGTGGTGCTGCGCCTCGGCGTGGTCTTCGGCCCGGGCGGTGCGTTGACGCCGTTGCTGATTCCGTTTCGCCTGGGCTTCGGCGGGCGCATGGGCGATGGTCGGCAGATCATGAGCTGGGTGCATCGCGACGATGTGCTTCAGGTGATCGCGCGGGCTTTCAACGACGACAGTCTGTGCGGCACCTACAACATGGTCGCGCCCGAAACGGTCAGTCAGGCCGCGTTCGCCGCCCATGTCGGCAAAGTCCTCAAGCGTCCGGTGTGGTTCCACATTCCCGCCGCGCCAGTACGTGCATTGGCCGGGGAGATGGCGGAGTTGTTCTTCGACGGTCAGCGCGTGGTGCCGCAGCGTTTGACCGAGGCCGGCTACACATTCCGTTATCCCACCCTCGACGCCGCTCTGCGCGATCTGACCTGAGGATCGTCCATGAGCAAGCCCTTGATTTACCTGCTGGCCGGCAACGGCAGCGCCGCCGATTGGTGGGATGACGCGCTGCCGCACTTCCAGCGCTACGACGTGGTGCCGCTGGAGTTGCCGGGGTTCGGCGCCAATCCGCAGCCACCCTGCGAGGATCTGGCGGACTACGCGCAGACGTTGCTGGCGATGACGCAGCAGGGCAGCGCGATCATGGCAGTCGGGGTCAATGCGTTGTTGGTGCTGCACGCGTTGCAGCGTCGGCCCGGACATTTTTCCCGCAGCGTTTTGCTGGCGCCGGTCGGGGCGTTTTTGTGGCAACGTCGGCTGCCGGCGTTGATGTCGCCGCTGCCGATCCGCAAGACCATTCACTGGCTGCTGTCGAACAAACCCACGCTGTTCGCGCGCAAGTTTTCCACCCAGACCTGGACGCCCCCGCAGTACCAGCGCATGGGCGCCGGTTATGCGCGCTGCCGTGCGTTCGTGCCGCATTGGGATCTGATTCGCGCCGACACCGCGTTGCCGCTGCTGGAGTGGATCAGCGATCCGGTCGAGTTGGTTTGGGGCGATCAGGACGCCGTACTCGGCATCGAGCAAGCGGCGGCATGGTCGGCGATTCTTGCCCGCGCCGATCTGACCATCAGCCTCAAACCCGGTTGGGGTCATTACCCGTGGATCGACTCGCCCGCGCAGTTCGCGCAGTGGCTGGAGTCGGGCGAGCGCGGGTTTGTCGCGCACACCAAGGGCGGGCGTTTGCGCCTGGCTGAGCTGGCGCGGCAACCGGTGCCGGCGGCACTGACGCTCAACGATTGCGCTGATCCGCGTCTGCCTGCGTTTCTCGCCGCCCAACCCGATGTGACCTGGGCGGTGCGCTCCTCCAGTTATGGCGAGGATCAGGCCGATTCGGCGAATGCCGGTTTGAGCACAACCTATCTGCGCGAGCCGCCCGCCAATGTGCCGAAACGCATCGCCGAATTGACTGCTGAAGGCGTCGAGGAAGTGGTGGTGCAGCGCTTCATCACCCCGGTAGTGTCCGGGATTGCCTTCGTGCGCCATCTTTCGGTAGAACTCGAATGGGTTGAAGGCCATCTCGAATCGCTGGCCGACGGTCACGTCAGCCCTTCGCGGGCAACGCTTTCGCGGGTTGGCGATGCCTGGCGCAGCGGCGCGTTCACGCCATCCCACGGCTTGACCGAAGAGCGGCTATGGCAATTTCTGCAAGACGTGTTGCGGGTGTTCCACTACGTGCCCGGCGACGTCGAATGGGCCTGGGACGGCTCACAACTGTGGCTGCTGCAATACCGGCCGATCAGCGATTACGGCTGGCGCCGGCACCTCACCGCCGCGAATATCGCCGAGATCCTGCCGCCGCAACCGAGCGTTTTTGTCGAGTACGCTCAGCGCCGCGCGGCAGCGAGTATTCCGGCGATCATGGCGCGGTGGGATGCGCGAGTGTTGCAGGACAACGAGCCGTTCACTGCCGTGTTCGGCGGCGCGTCCTATATCAACAATGATCTGTTCCTCGCCCGACTCGCCGACTGGGGCATCAGCGCCGATAACTACGCTGGTGAAGTCGGCGGCGCGACCCCGCATCTGCCGTGGCAGCCACTGAAGATGCTGCGCTCGTTGCCGCTGTTTTTGCGTATGCAACGCAAAGCTCGCGGGCATTTGCTGAACCTTGAAAGCGGCTTACACCGGTTCGACCGGGAGCTGGCCGAACTCGTTGGCCAAGCTGCCGATGGTCAGCAATTGGCGGACTGGTTCACCCGGTTTTACGTGTTCGTGGTGCAAGGCAATCTGTGCATCGCCACGGCGCTGGCCAGCAGTGGCGGCGACTGGCTGGGCCGCCCGCCGACCGCGTACGACAACCTCGAAAACAGCCCGCATCGATTGCCGTGGGAAACCGATCCCGCTACGCCTCGACCCGCGTCGAGTGAGCTGCCATTACAACCATTCCCGCAATGGTCAGGGCTGATCCGCCTCGCCCATTCGAGCGGCCTGCCGGGCCTACGCGGTTATTACCTGCAAGTGCGCGAGTGGTACCGCGACAACCTCATGCGCATCTTCTTCCGCCTGCACCACGCCATGCCGCTGGCGGATCGCGAGCACTGGTTCGCGCCGCATCCGGACATTCGAAGCCGCGACGGCAGCTTCTGGCAGGACGGTCGCGAAGGTGCGGAGTTGGCGACCGGGTTCATGATTTATCCGGGGCAGGTGCTGGGTGTTCTCGGGGAGGACATTTTGCTGGAGGACACGCTCGATCCGGGGCGTCACGCACACTATCAAGCCGCGCGGGCGGTGATTGCGCGAATGGGTGGGCGGTTGTCCCATGGCTCGACTTTGCTGCGTGAGTTGCGCAAGCCGTCGGCGGTGATGCCGCAGGTTGATCCGGCGTGGGTGGGGTGTGAGGTGGTGTATCGGGATGGTGAGTTGAGTCTGGTCAATCCGGGTAACAAGGGATGAGCCGGGGACCGTCGGTTTTAGGTCTTCCATTAAGGAGTTACTAGATGAAAGGATTTTCGGCTCATCTCGGCAGCTTGATATTGGCCGCCACGGGAGTGTCATTAATTTTGTGTTCGGGCATAACATGCTGCAGAGGTGCATGTATGCCAACCAAAAAGAAACCGGCCCGTGAGGCCAAGCGTGACCTTCCGTCCATTCCAAAAGAGCTGATCGACCAGTTCCTCAGTGAGTCGATGAGTGCCGAAGCTATTCAGGATGCTGCGATGGCGTTCAAAAAGGCGCTTATCGAACGTGCCCTTGGTGCCGAGTTAGGACTTCATCTTGGCTATCCTCAGGGCGCGGAGCGCCCTGAGGATTCGAGTAACCAGCGTAACGGCAAGAGCGGAAAAACCGTGCTGACCGATGACGGCCCGTTGCGCCTGGATATTCCCAGAGACCGCGACGGCAGTTTTTCTCCGATTTTGATCCCCAAACATGAGCGCCGTTTTACCGGCTTTGATGACAAGATCATTGCCATGTATGCCCGCGGCATGAGCGTTCGCGAGATTCGTGCCTTTCTCTCGGAGCAGTACGCAACAGACGTCTCCCATGACTTCATCAGCACCGTTACCGACGCTGTTCTGGAGGAAGTCAGTACGTGGCAGCAACGGCCACTCGAACCTATGTACCCGGTCATTTTCTTCGATGCGCTGCGGGTTAAAATCCGTGATGAAGGCGTGGTTCGCAACAAGGCGATTTACCTGGCTCTGGGCGTACTACCGGACGGCACTCGAGATATTCTGGGCATCTGGATTGAGAACACAGAGGGCGCCAAATTCTGGATGAAAGTCTTCAATGACCTCAAAACCCGGGGGGTCGAAGATGTCCTGATCGCGGTAACGGACGGTCTCAAAGGCATGCCTGAAGCCTTGAGTGCAGTGTTCCCTCAGACGGCGTTGCAGACATGCATCGTGCACCTGATCCGCAACAGCCTTGATTACGCAGCATGGGACAAGCGTCGTGAGCTGGCCAAGGCCCTGAAACCGATTTATCAAGCACTCAACGCTGACGTCGCCGAGCAAGCTCTGGATGCCTTCGAATCGGGCCCTTGGGGCAAGCAATATCCAACGGTGGTTGCAGCCTGGCGACGCGCCTGGGATCGAGTCATCCCGTTCTTTGTGTTCCCGCCAGCCATACGAAAGGTGATCTACACCACCAATGCCATCGAGAGTATCAACTCGCAGCTGCGCAAGATCATCAAGACAAGAGGCCACTTTCCAACCGATGAAGCCGCGACAAAACTGATCTGGCTGGCACTGCAAAACATCACCGCCAACTGGGGCAGTGCAGCCCATGACTGGAAAAACGCTATGAATCAGTTTGCGGTTTTGTACGGAGATCGATTCATCAGGTCAAACTGGTGAAATGAAGGCCTGCCTAACGGCAGGCCATTACCAGCCCGCACACAAAAAATCTGACACTCTCGCCGCCACATCCATGGCATTCGCCGCCGACCCCGACTTCAAGGATTACCCCGTCACACCAGTGTTCACCGGCACCCACCATGCACTGGTGCCGCAGGAAAACAGCAATCCGGTGATGGACAGTGCGCGATCAAAAGCCTTGAAAGGCAAGGTCAACTTCGCCGGCCATTACATCCTCAACCCATTGGGTTGTGGCGGCGGTGCCATCTGCGCCGAAGTGCTCGATGCACAAACCGGTGAAGTCGCTGGCGGGCTGCCGAATGCCTACGACGGCAGCACGTTCGCCATGCTCTACCAACCCGACAGCCGCTTGATCCTTATTTCCGGTATCACCCTCGACGGCGAAGAAGACGCTCAGGGGAATTCGCTGGAAAGCGTCAACCGGGATCGCTACTACGAGTTTGTGAACAACGAATTTCGATTGCTGACGATGACCGAGGCGGAATCGCCGCTGCTTGATTAAGGATGATGGGATGAACCGTTTTTTCATTCGGCCCGTGCTGAGTGTGCTTCTGCTTTTGCCTTACGCAATGCCGGCGATTGCCAGTGAAGGGAGTTGCTACGGCTACCTCGCTGAACTGGTCAGGAGCAGCGATTTCCCGTTTCTGTATGTCGGCAAGGACAAGGTCAATTTGCTGATCGACGACGATGATGGTGAAACCGTACGAGCCCAGCTGTTCTTCGACACCGATGGCACCGGCACCATTGGCTGGATCAAATACATCCCGGCGACGCACGTGTTGCTCAACACCTCGGCGGAACTGGACGAGCCGGTGGCGTTGTCCTTCGACGCCAGGTTCGCCGATGGCTACGCAAAATGCCTGACGGAACAACAGGCCGGTTAGGCGACGAAAGGGAATTCCCGATGAATCAGTTCTATCTCGCGGGCAGCCTGTCGTTGCTGCTCTCTGCGCCGGCGTTCGCTGCGCCGGCGGATGCCTTTACCCAGCGCGATGTCATGCAATGCGGCGGGGTTGAAGTGGTGTTGGTGTCGTCCTGCCGTTCGGTGACGGTGGATGACGCAGAAACCCACCTCATCCCGGTCTGCTCCGACCAGACCATCAACATCGGCGGCAAAGTGCTTCGGCGTAATGTCGGCAAGGTTTCGCAACTCACCTCGGACGGGGTGAAGACGAAGATGCTGAGCAACGTGGTGGTGGCAATGGATTGTGTGACAGGTAGCAAGGGCAGCCTTGTTTCAATCGGTGGTTACGGCGGTTGCGGTGCCTGCCCGGAGTGGCGCGGGTATTACTCGACGGCGGGGCGACTGGAGCAATATAGCTTCGATAACACCCAGCGCTCGTTTGGTTCGAAGGGCTCCCGGGAAGCGCTGATGGAGGCCTATGGCGTTACCAAAAGGCAGCTGCAATCGGAAAGCCCAGCAGTGAAAAGGATTGAATATGGCCAGCCTTAAGTGGGTGTTGATGTTCGGCAGCTTGGTTGCCGCCAGCGCCTTTGCCGAAGAGCCGCCAATCGTCGGTATCGACGGGCACACCGTGACGTTACAGGCAAAAAAGTGGACGTCACCTGTGGTGGAGTCTGCCACTGCCTGGTTCTCGGCGAATGGAAAGACATTTCCGCTCTTCCATGCCGATATTGGTACTCAGGCCTATCCCGAATGGCTTAGCCCCGATAAGAAAACCTTGTTGGCGACCCCGGTGGAATACGGCGTAGTCATAGGTGAGAACGGGGAGGAAATAGCGACATCACAGGGGCATTGCGCTGTGATCTCGATGGAAACCGGTTGCGTGTTGGCTGAGAGTTACGAAAGGTTTTGTGAGGGTAAATGGGTAGGCAATCAGTGGGTTTCCGAAGAGGGCGGGGTGCTCAACCCTGCCTTGGAAACCAAGCCTCCCAAGGAACTGCTGAAACATGTCTTGAACCTCGAAACGGCGCAGTCCCGCGCCGAATCCCTTGAGTGGAGCATGAGTTTTTTAAGCCCGGAGTCCTACATGGCGTGTCATCCCCCCGCGCAAAATGTTCAAGCCTACAACGACTTGGGTTTTTACCTGGCCGAGGGCGGTAAAGATGAGCTGGCGATGAAGTTTTATCGCGGCGTCGAAGCGGTCGGCAAGCGCACGGTGTTGATGTTGAACATGGCGGATTCCCTGTGGCGACTTGATCGAAGAGAGGAAGCGCAGCGCTATTACCGCGAGTACGGCGAAGCGATGACTGCCGCTGGCAAGGCACAGAAAATTCCGCAACGCGTCGTTGAGCGATCAAAGTTTCAGGGAATGAAAAAATGAACAGGTTTGCCCGCTTTATCGTGTTGGCCTTTGGGCTGATGTCCACTTCAATTGCGTTCGCTGAGGATACTTGCAAGGTCATTACCGTAAGTTGGCAATACCTGGAATGCGTTGAAGCCGACCGTAAAGCGGCCGACGCAAAACTGAATGCCAGCTACAAAAAACTGATAGCGCGTTTCGCGTCTCAGCGAGAGGAAGACCCTGCACAAGCTGAGGCGTTTATGGCAATCGCCAAAGATTCACAACGTGCCTGGCTCAAGTTGCGCGACACCACATGCTTGCTGGAGGCCACAGAAGTACAACCCGGCTCACAGGCGCAGTCCTTGATGATCAGTCTGTGTGTGGCACGGATAAGTCTGGAGCGTGCCGGTTATCTGGACGCGATCGCATCCGATCGACCGAGTGATGTGATCAATATCAGTCAAGTGTCTGAATCCGCCTCTCGACGCTTCGGCGATGTCGTGGCTCGCTACGTCAGTACCTTCGGCAATCCTTGCCTGACTGTTCAGATTCTCGCGCCCGACGGCAACTGGAGAGTGCTGTCGTCCAGGCAGTTTTGCACTTTCGATGGCAAGAGATTCTGGAGCGACTATGCCGACGCAGGTTTTGAGGATCACGCGTTTGCCGAGGACGGACTACATCTAATGCTTAGCCTGACGGAACTTCGTGGGCCCGGAGAGAAACGTCGCGCCTGTGTGATACCGATTCAGCACGCGCAAATCCAAGAGCTGAAATGCGGCGCGCCTGAATCATCGTGATGCCCTCGCGCTAGTTATTGAAGATTGATCAATTCGTCGATCAACAAGGAAGTAATGGAAGTGACCAGGTTTTCAAGTTGTGTGTGCATGCTCGCATCGATCATCGGTCTTACCGCGCAAACGGCAACCGCTGATGACCTGCAAACCATCAAGCAAATGCATCCGCCGGTGGTGGCATCGGTGGGCGAGCAGAAGATCACCGTGTTGTTCTTGAAGAACACGCTCAAAGGTCAGACGTCAGGTGGCTACGTTCCCGGTGGTGAGGTTTTTTACACGACAATGAGTGCCACGAAGCCAGAACTCTCGTTTGTGGCGCCGCTCGTGGGTGATGAAGTCGCATCGGTGTTTTTCTTCGAACGAAAATTCCCTGAGCAAGCGGGGAAGTCCCTGTACGTGCTCATGAGGCAAAAAGAGTCAAACGGTGGGTTCGAAGGCTATACCTATTGGACGCTGGAGTTGCCACTCATCAAGCAGGGCGAGCAGTTGTCGTTGCGTTTTTTCCGTGGTGATCCGCCAGACCCTGAATTGCAGGATTGCCGAGACGGCCGAGACCTTGAAAACGGCGTCGATGTTGTGTGTGCGTACAAGGATGCGGCGAGTATCAAAAAGCGCCTGGCAGACCTCGATGCAAAGATCATTGCCGATTCAAAGCTTCAACAGGATCTGCGCCAGAAGTCGCCCAAAACTAACGGCGACGTGACCAGTGTCGCTTGCCCCTCGCCCGACTTTTCAGCGTTCCTCGTAGCCTTCTCCGAGCGCGCCGATGTGCAGAAATCCTTCGTCCAACAGCCGCTGAAAATGGTCACGACTGTGGCCGGTTATCCTGAGCCTGAGATGGAAAAGCGCAGCCTGAGCGGAGAGGAACTCAAGTTTCCAATCATCCCGGATCAGGCCAAGCGAGAAGTCCAAGGCCTGACATTGACCGTCAAGGAAGAGCAAGGAGATCGCGCCGTCGCCATCCTGCAGAAACCGGATACCGACTATGTCTTCGAATATCGGTTTGTCCGGGGGCAATGCTGGCGGTTGGAAGAAGTGATGGATTATTCGCTCTAGAAAAGGGGACTTAACGTCCCCTTTTTTCATCCGCAAACCGCGTTACGGCTTGGCCGGCGTATTCCGCACTTCAATGTGATCAAGCATCCCTTCGACCATCAACCGCACGCCGTCCGCCATTCTGCTCAGGGCCAGCGCGACCGAGCGGCGGGAGCCGTGGAGGTCGTCAGCCAGATCGCAGGCGATGACGCTGATAGACAGCAGGTCTTCCGAGGCGTTGGCCATGAGGGCTTCGGCGTCGGTGCCGGGGGAGAGGCTGAAGAGGCCGGTTTCGCGTTTGGGGCGTGGTTCGACGGCGGGTTTGAAATGGTGGTCGAGGGCGCGCTCGGCGGCTTCGTGGAATTTCTTTGAATCCAGAGATTCGTAGGGCGAAATATCTGGGTTTTCTGGTGGGTTGGGTGTTGGTTTGATCATTCGGTCTTACTCCAGTTTTAGGAGCCGACACCGTTTCGCTCGCACTTCGAAAGTGGTGGCAGCTGTGCATAGGTGTGCAAGACCGGTGGAGTAACCCGGCAGACCCGAAGGTCTCCCATACACAGCAGCCATAACGATCCGCGAGCATAGGAAAACGCTCGGCGAATTGCCATAACCAATGTGTACTCCAACCGAACTTGCACGTCCGTATCGCCGATCTGCGGCGACACACAGAGCCTATCCACATCGCCCCAGCTCGCCTAGTTCATGGACAGCCCGGCGCTTTGCGGGAAATTTCCCATAGATTTGCAGGGCGGAAGATCAAAAGATCGCAGGCTTCGCCAGCTCCTACAGGGATTTGTTTCAACAGGTGTAGGACGTTGCTCGCAGAATCGTGACTTGGCAGTCATCGTGCGGGAAATGGCCTGCATCCTCCACCAACAGAGCTGGATAGTGGCGTTATCGTCCGAATCCCTTACACTGCCCCGGCCGTTCATTTTCCTTTTGAGGCTGTGCGCATGAAATTTCGTTTTCTTCTGTGGATGATGGGTTTGTTGATGGGTAAGGCCAGCCGGACAAATCCCGCGTTCCAGCAGCAGTTGGGTGACAAGGATCTGGTGTTTCAGATGCAGACGCTGGACGGGAAGGTGGCACGGCATTTCGTGGTCAAGGATCAACGCATCACCAGCAAGTCTGGGGTGGTGGCGGAGCCGGCGTTTGCGATTGCGTTTAAAGATGCGGGTTATGGCTTTGCCACGATGCAGGCGAAGAACAAGCAGTTGGCGTTTATGCAGGGGATTCAGGACAAGTCGATCCAGATCAAGGGCAATCCGGCGCTGGTGATGTGGTTTCAGGGGTTGATGAAGTATTTGAAGCCGAGGAAGGCTAAGCCTAAGGCTTGATGCGGGCAGTTGGACCGAGGTGGATTCATCGCGAGCAGGCTCGCTCCTACAGGGATTGTGTAAAACCTGAGGGAGCGGGCCTGTTTGCGTTTAGGCCTGGCTGAACTGCGAAGCCAGTTCGCGCAACAACACTTCGGCTTCGAGGACTTTGCTGACGACGTCGTTGGCTTTTTCGCGGGTCAGGCCGACGCGTTCGAGCAGGGCGTCGGGGATGTCTTCATCGGGGCCCGAGCCGATGCCGCGGCTACGCAGCAGGCGCACGGCCAGGCAGACGAGGTTCGGGTATTCGGCGTAGGCGCCGTCGTAGCTTGGGTCGTGCTGGAAGCGCAGGGCGGTGGCCAACTCATCCGGCATGTCCCAGTAGCGCATCAGCCACGAGCCGATCTGTTCGCGGCTGATCCCCAGCAGGTGTTGCTCGATGTAGCTGTGGCACAGGTGTGGGTTGACCTCCAGGTGGCGGCAGATCAGCGAGAAGTGCGGCGGGAACACGTGGGCCAGCAGTAGGTAGCCGAAGTTGTGCAGCAGGCCGGCCAGATACGTCAGGCCGGCTTCCGGGCGCTGGGCGCGCGGCATGGCGCGGGTCAGGCCTTCGATGACGGCGGCGGTGTAGATCGATTGCTGCCAGTACGGCGTGGTTTGTTGCGGATGGTCTTTCGGCAGGCTCAGGGTTTTGCCGAGGGCCAGACCGAGCGCGAGGTTGATCACCAGATCGAAACCGAGCACGCGGACGATCGCGTCTTCCACTGAACGAATCTTGCCCGGCGAAGCGTAGTACGGCGACGCCGCCCAGCTCACCACTTGCGCAGCCAGCGCCGGGTCGGTTTCGACCACGCCGGTGATGTCGTCGATGGTGGCGTTAGGATCGACGCGCAGTTTGATGATTTTTTGCGCAGTCTCGGCCAGCGGCGGAATCTCGATGGTCGCTTCCAGACGCTGCTGAATGCGCCGCGCGGTGAACGCCTGCACGGCCTGGGTGATTTCCTCGCGGTCATCGTCCGGGCGGTCGAGGTTCGGGCGGATGCTGCTCAGGGCTTCGCCGAAGTTGGCGGCGCTGGCCTTGGTCAGCATGGTCTTGAAGTCTTCGCTGGCAATTTCCAGCAGCAGGCCCGGCTCACCGGAGTTGATCAGCAGCTTCGGTTCGCGCAGCAGGCTTTCTTCGTAGAGGCACGGCGAACTGGTCAGCGCCGGCAGGCCCGGCAACAGGCTGAGGCTGTGTTTGCCGAGCATTTTTTCCAGACGCTCGGTCGAGACGGCGGTCAGGCGACGGCCAGTCAATTCGGCGAGGCGGTTGAGATCCAGCAACTGGCTCTGTGGGAACAGCACCATCAACGCACCGACCGCGTCGTCCAGCAACACGGCTTGCACTTTGCGCGAAGCATTGAGGCCATGGTGGTCGAGCACTTCTTCGTAGGCAACGCCCAGCTTGTTGAGCAGCAGCCGAATAACAGACGGAGCGTGCGGAGATTCGGAGGCGAGAGCAGCTTCGGTCATGGTCTGTATCCGTTTTTGAAACAATTGCAGGAGTATAACCAGCTTGGTTGGAACGAGGGTTCAGAAACTGCGACGGTGCTCACACTTGGCCGTATTGCTGCCCATGGCGCAGCCAGCGGTCGAGCAATGGGCTGACGTGCGTCGGCCAGCGTTCCAGCAAAGCTTGCGCTGCATCGCGCACGGCGGGCAGAAGGTCGGCGTCGCGCATCAGGTCGGCGACCTTGAATTGCAGCAGGCCGGTCTGACGGGTGCCGAGCATTTCGCCGGGGCCGCGCAGTTCGAGGTCTTTTTCGGCGATGACGAAACCGTCATTGGTCTCGCGCATGATGCCCAGACGCTGGCGACCGATCTGTGACAACGGCGGATGGTAGAGCAGCACGCAATGGCTGGCAGCGCTGCCCCGACCGACACGGCCGCGCAATTGGTGCAGCTGGGCGAGGCCAAGGCGTTCAGGGTTTTCGATGATCATCAGGCTGGCGTTGGGCACGTCGACGCCGACTTCGATCACGGTGGTGGCGACCAGCAGTTGCAGGTTGCCGGCCTTGAATTCAGCCATGACCGCGGCTTTTTCGGCAGGCTTCATGCGCCCGTGGATCAGCCCGACTTTCAGTTCGCCGAGGGCGGCGGTGAGGTCTTCGAAGGTGGTTTCGGCAGCCTGGCAGGTCAGCTCTTCCGACTCTTCAATCAACGTGCACACCCAATAGGCCTGACGCCCTTCGGCGCAGGCACCGCGCACCCGTTCGATGACTTCGACGCGGCGGGTATCGGTGACCAGCACGGTGTTGACCGGGGTTCGACCGGGCGGCAATTCGTCGAGGATCGAGGTGTCGAGGTCGGCGTAGGCGCTCATCGCCAGCGTCCGTGGAATCGGTGTGGCGGTCATGATCAATTGATGCGGGCACATGCGCCCGCCGACGCCTTTCTGCCGCAGCGCCAGACGTTGCTGGACGCCGAAACGGTGTTGTTCGTCGATGATCACCAGCGCGAGGTTCTTGAACTGTACTTCGTCCTGGAACAGCGCGTGGGTGCCGACCACCATCGGCGTGCCGCTGGCGATCTGTTCCAGCGCAGCGACGCGGTTCTTGCCCTTGAGCTTGCCGGCCAGCCACGCGACTTCAATACCCAGCGGTTCGAGCCAGCGCTTGAAGGTGATGAAGTGTTGTTCGGCGAGGATCTCGGTCGGCGCCATCAGTGCGACCTGATAACCCGCCTCTAGCGCTTGCAATGCGGCGAGGGCGGCGACCACGGTTTTACCCGCGCCGACGTCGCCCTGAATCAGCCGCAGCATCGGTTCGTGCTGACTGAGGTCGTAGGCGATTTCGTTGCCGACGCGCTGTTGCGCGCCAGTCGGGTTGAAGCCAAGGTTGGCCAGATATTTCGGTGGCAGCTTTTTCGCTTTCGGCATCGCCGGCGCGCGCAGCGAACGCATGCTTTCGCGCAGGCGTTGCTGGGACAGTTGATGCGTCAAAAGCTCTTCGAAGGCGAGGCGATGCTGGGCCCAGTGATGACCGAGGGCGAGCTCGTCGACATCGGCATCGGCGGGCGGGTTGTGCAGGTAGCGGATCGCGTCGGCCAGCGGCGCCAGTTGATAGTCGCGGGCCAGTTCGGTCGGCAGCCAGTCGGGCAGGGTGTCAGGCTTGAGCATCGTCAGCGTTTGCATGCACAACTGACGCAGACGCGCCTGGGTCAGGCCTTCGGTCAGCGGATAGACCGGGGTCAGTGTTTCATCCACTGGCGGCGGCTCGTCGCCGGTGATGGCGCGGTATTCCGGGTGGTAGATTTCCAGACCCGACGCGCCGGGCCGGGCTTCGCCGTAGCAGCGAACCCGCGTGCCGCGCTTGAGGCCTTCTTTCTGTGCGTTGCTGAAATGGTAGAAGCGCAGACTGAGGCCGCCAGTACCGTCCTGCAAGCGCACGACGAGACTGCGGCGACGGCCCATGACCACATCGGCGCCGCTGACGGTGCCTTCGACCACGGCATCCTGCCCCGGTCGCAGCGCACCGATCGGCACCACGCGGGTACGATCCTGATAACGCAGCGGCAGGTGAAACAGCACGTCCTGAAGGTTTTCCAGGCCGACCTTGGCCAATTTCTCGGCCATGGCTTCGCCGACACCCTTGAGTGCCGTCACCGACACTTGCGACAGCTCCGTCATGACACTCGCTTAACCGGCTGTAACCGGTGCCGCTGGCTTGGCCACCGAACACAGGCGAATGGAGTCGGCGAGGATCTCGATGGCTTTGGGCCGTGGGAAACTCGCGCGCCAGGCAATCGCCACGGTGCGGAACGGCACCGGCGGCGACAGCGGACGCACTTCGATCACGCCCGGGGCATAGTGATGGCTGTCGACCGCCGACAGCGGCAGGATCGAGATGCCCAAGCCAGAGGCAACCATATGGCGAATGGTTTCCAGCGAACTGGATTCGACCGTGGTGTGCTTGGCGCCGTCGTTGCCCTTGGTCAGGGTCGGGCAGGCTTCGAGCACCTGATCACGGAAGCAGTGACCTTCGCCGAGCAGCAGCAGGCTCTTGTCGTTGAGCAGGCCGGCGTCGATGGTTTCCTTTTGCGTCCAAGGGTGCTGGGCCGGCATCAGGACGTAAAACGGCTCGTCGTAGAGCGGCAGGGTCAGCACGTCGGCTTCGTTGAACGGCAGGGCGATGATGATCGCGTCGAGCTCGCCGTTGCGCAGTTTGTCGCGCAGCACGTGGGTGAAGTTTTCTTCGATGTACAACGGCATCTGCGGGGCGACCCGGTGCAGTTGCGGAATCAGGTGCGGGAACAGGTACGGGCCGACGGTGTAGATCGCGCCGACTTTCAGCGGGGCGGTCAGCTGGTTTTTGCCAGCCTGGGCCAGTTCGCGGATGCCTTGGGCCTGCTCGAGGACTTTTTGCGCCTGGGCGACGATGCCTTCGCCGACCGGTGTCAGGCGCACGGCGCTTTTGCTGCGTTCGAAAATCAGCACACCGAGTTCGTCTTCAAGCTTTTTCACGCCCACCGAAAGGGTCGGCTGGCTGACGTGGCAACGCTCGGCCGCGTGGCCGAAATGCTGCTCTTGGGCGAGGGTAACGATGTAGCGTAATTCTGTGAGGGTCATAGCAAGCGTCCATGAAGATGCGGGCCAAGCATACCGGCTGCGATCGATAGACGCACGTTATCAGACTGAGGGAGGAGTGCGACACCGGGCAATGTGGGTTTGCCGTGGATAGATATGCAAAAGGCACCTTTCGGTGCCTTTTTGAATTGGTCATCCGGCCAGCGGAGAACCATTGTGGGAGCGAGCCTGCTCGCGAAAGCGGTAGGTCAGACAAAAATGTGATGACTGACATGGCCCTTCGCGAGCAGGCTCGCTCCTACAGGTCTTGCGGTGTTGCTTAGCGACGGCGTTCCAGCGAGTAAACAAATGGCGCAACAATTTCGATCGAGCCATTGGTCAACATGTCAGCCGGTGGCTTGGGCAGCGGCTGCGCGCGGCGGATCATTTCCAGGGTGGCCCGGTCCAGATCGGCGTTGCCGGAGCGGCCCACCAGTTCGAACGACAGCACGTTGCCTTCGCCATCGACCACGAAACGCAGTCGGTTCAAACCTTCCTTGCCCCGTGCCTGAGCACTGGCCGGGTACTTTTTGTACTTGGCCAGATGCGCGAGCAGGGTGCCTTGCCAACTGGCCTTGGCGGCCAACTGTGCCGGCGACGGGCCCGGCGCCGGTGCCGCGGATTTCTCCGTCGGCGCCGGAGTCGGTGGCGTGTCGGCCGGTTTTTCCTCGGATGGTTTTTCCTTCGGCGGATCGGGCAGCTTTTTCTCGATCGGCTTCGGCGGTTTGGGCTTTGGCTTCGGTTTGGGTTTCTGTACTGCGATTTCGGCTTTCGGCGCTTCGGCCAATTTCGGAATCGGCAGCTCTTCGACCGGCGCAGGTGGCTGCGGTGGCGTGACGACTTTCGGCGGTGCAGGCGGTGGCGGGGCCGGAACCGGTGCCAGCTCGACCATCATTGCCTGAGGCGGCAATTCGATGGGCGGGCGGGTCGTCCAGTTCAGCGCCAGCGCGATGGCCAGCGCGTGGACGCCCAGCACCACGGCCAGGCTACCGCTGTAACGCGTCAGCTTATGGCGCGTGGTGATCATTTCTTGACTGTGCTCTCGAGTCCGACCAGACCGACCTTCAGGTAGCCTGCTGCACGCAGGTTATCCATCACGCTCATCAGGTCGCCGTAATCCACGCCTTTGTCAGCCTGGAAGAAGATGGTGGTGTCTTTCTTGCCTTTGGTGCGCGCGTCGAGGGTGGCGCCCAGTGCTTCAGGCTTCACTTCGTCTTCGCCGAGGAACAGGCGCTGGTCAGCCTTGACGCTGAGGAACACCGGTTTCTCTGGCCGCGGCGCCGGTTTGGCGGTCGAGGCAGGCAGGTCGACTTTGATGTCCACCGTGGCCAGTGGAGCGGCCACCATGAAGATGATCAACAGCACCAGCATCACGTCGATGAACGGCGTGACGTTGATTTCGTGGTTCTCGGCCAGATCGTCGTCTGCGCCTTCTTTCAAATGCAGGCCCATGGCCGATTACCCCACTTTCACCATGTGCGGTTGCGAGCTGCGCTCAGGCTGGTGATCGAGGTCGCGGCTGACCAGCAGCAGGACTTCTGCCGAGGCGTCGGAGACCTGCGCCTTGTAACCGGCGATGGAGCGGGCGAACACGTTGTAGATCACAACCGCAGGAATCGCAGCAACCAGACCCAGTGCGGTGGCCAGCAGTGCTTCAGCAATGCCTGGGGCCACGACGGCGAGGTTGGTGGTCTGGGTTTTGGCAATGCCGATGAAGGAGTTCATGATGCCCCACACGGTGCCGAACAGGCCCACGAACGGCGCGGTGGAACCGATGGTGGCGAGGACGCCGGTGCCGCTGCTCATGTTGCGACCACAAGCGGCAACCAGACGCTCGAGACGGAAGCTGACGCGCTCCTTGATGCCTTCTTTCTCGCGGCTGTTGGTCGACAGGCGCATCTCTTCAAGGGCGTCGTGGACCAGCAGATTGGCGAGGGTGCCTTCTTTCGCGGCAGTGGTGCTGGCTTCTTTAAGGGTGGTGGCTTTCTTCAGCGCGGCGATTTCACCCCGCAGACGACGCTTGGCGCCCATCAGCTCGAAGCCCTTGGCGATCCAGATGGTCCAGGTGATGATCGAAGCAATGGCCAGACCGATCATCACGATTTTCACGATGATGTCGGCGTTCTGGTACATGCCCCATGGCGACAGGTCGTGAGCCATGCCCAGGGAGTTGTCGGCTTCGAGGACTTCAGGGGCGTCGGCAGCATCGACAGCCTGTACCGGATCAGTAGCGGCCGGGGTAGCCGGAGTGGCGGCAGGTGCGCTCTGCTCGGTGGCGGCTGGCGTCGCTGGCGCTTGTGCGTCGGCGAAAGCGGCGGTCGGTGCCAGCATCAGGCTGAGCAGCAGAGCCGCCAGAGCACTCCAGGCGCGAGGTCGGTTGGTTGGCGAAGCGGGGTTTTGATTACGTGTCATGCTGGCCGGACCTGAGATAGAAAAACGATGATGCTCTTCCAGGCCTCGTAAGGCCGAGAACAAAAGTGGCGTGCATTATTGCAAGTAATTCTTGTTAACAAAAGTAATAGAGTATCTTTTTTTCCTTGATTGCTAGCCGCACGTCTCCTGCCAAGGCTAGTCTGTCCCTTTCCGATGGGAGTTTTCTGATGTCCGCGCCTTCTGTTTTGATTGCCGGTTGTGGTGATGTCGGCAGTCGTCTGGCTACGCAATTGTTGACTGCTGGTTGGGAAGTTTATGGCTTGCGCCGCAACGTCTCGCGCTTGCCGGACGGTGTCATTGGTGTTGCCGGCGACCTGTTCAATGAAGACTGCCCGGCGACCTGGCCCGTCGGTGCGGTGGATTACCTGGTGTATTGCGCCGCTGCCACCGATCACGATGAGGCCGGTTATCGCGCGGCTTATGTGCAGGGTTTGCAGAACGTGCTGAGCTGGCTGGACGACTATGGGCAAGTGCCTGAGCGCCTGATCTTCGTGTCCAGCAGCAGTGTCTACGGGCAGTTGGACGGTGAGTGGGTGGATGAGACCTCAGAGACCGTCGCTACTGGTTATTCAGGGCGACTGATGCTCGAAGCCGAGCAGGTGGCACTCAATAGCGTCATCCCTGCGAGCGTCCTGCGTCTGACTGGTATCTACGGGCCGGGCCGTGAGTGGCTGCTGACGCAGGTGCGTCGTGGTTATCGTGTCGCAGTTGATCCGCCGTTGTATGGCAATCGCATACATGCCGATGACGCGGCGCGATTGCTGGCGTTTTTGCTGGAGAAGGATCGGCAGGGCGTGAAGCTGGAGGATTTCTACATTGGCGTCGACGATGCGCCGGCGCCGTTGGCCGAAGTGGTGGGCTGGTTGCGAGAGTATCTGGGCGTTACCGAATGGGCGGAAGATGCCAGCGTACGTCGCACAGGCAGCAAGCGTTGCAGCAATGCACGGGCGAAAGCGTTGGGCTGGACCCCGAAGTATCCAAGTTACCGCGAAGGTTACGCGGCGATCCTCGAAGGCAAGTGCTGACTTCCAGAACGCCACGAAACAACTGTAGGAGTGAGCCTGCTCGCGAAAGCGGATGAACATTCAACACATATGTCGACTGTTAAACCGCTATCGCGAGCAGGCTCACTCCTGCATGGGTTCGCTGCAATTTCAGCAACGGGTTATTGCTTCTCGAGCAGCCACTTGCGCTCACCCGGCGTGTACTGCGGCATTTCATCTGCCAGCGCGGTGTTCACGGCCTGGAAAATCTCCAGTTCCTTGCCCTTGCGCGCAAAGATGTAGGCATTGCCCTGACCGTTAAGCTGCAACCACATGTTGTCGTTGGTGCTGCTCATCGACGCGCAATCGCCTGCCAGGCACAACGCATAGCGATCGGCACCCGGCAAGCCGGAGACCTGGCCGTCGGCCTGGAACTGCACGCTGCCGCCTTCGCCTTGACCACTGGCAATTGTCCAGTTGCCGCCCATGTAGGCGGAATACAGCGCCCGTTCGAAACTGGCCCCGATGGGTGCGCCTTCCGGCACCGGAATCTGTGCACGGTCGAAGACCTGTTCCGGTTCGTTTTCGCTGGCGGCTTGCTGCAGTTGCCCGCCGTCGCGTTTCAGCTCGCTGGCGGAGCTGCCATAGAAGTCGACTTTCCAGGCGCCGGACTGTTCGCCCAGCAGCCGTCCTTCGACGTTCTCAAAACCGTTGGTATAGCGGGCCTGACCGGCCTTGGTGTTGACGTCCCACTCCAGGTTCGGGCCGTAGGCCTGAAGCGCTTCGCGCAGGGGGCCGCCCTTGGCTGCAGCATCGATCGCCACCTGGTTGATCCAGGTGCCGCTGATGTCACGGTCGGCAGGGTTGCTGGCGCAGCCGCCGAGGAAAATGGCGAGCAGCGGGAGAGCTAGCGCTTTGCGCATGGTGGAATCCTTTCAAAACCTTTTCTTGCTGAGCAGTCGGCGCGGCGTATGAAGGCCGCGCCGTGCGCATCACTCGATGACCAGAATGGCATCCATTTCAACCTGCGAACCCTTTGGCAGGGCAGCAACGCCAATGGCGGCGCGGGCCGGGTACGGCTGGTCGAAGTATTTGCCCATGATCTCGTTGACCTTGGCGAAGTGGCTCAGGTCGGTGAGGAAGATGTTCAGTTTGACGATGTCCTTGAACGAACCGCCGGCGGCTTCGGCCACGGCTTTGAGGTTCTCGAACACCTGGACGGTCTGGGCTTCGAAGCCTTCAACCAGTTCCATGGTTTTTGGGTCCAGCGGGATCTGGCCCGACATGTAGACGGTGTTGCCAGCCTTGATCGCCTGGGAGTAAGTGCCGATGGCGGCCGGGGCCTTGTCGCTGGTGATAACTGTCTTGGTCATGCATGACTCCTTGTAATGGTGGATTTATGCACGCATGCGGGTGATGCGGATCACTCCGGTCAGCGCGCGCAGTTTCTTGATCACACGGGCCAGGTGCACACGGTCGTGGACGCTGACCACCAGTTGGACGACGCTGATGCGACCATCGCGTTCGTCCATGCTGATTTTCTCGATATTGCCATCGGCTGCGTTGACGCTGCTGGCCAGCAGGGCGATCAGGCCGCGCTGGTGTTCCAGCTCGACACGCAGTTCGACGTTGAATTCGCCGGTGACATCCTTGGCCCACGAGAGCTGGATGCATTTTTCCGGGTTGTGCCGGATTTCGCTGATGTTGCGGCAGTTGTCCAGGTGCACGACCATGCCTTTGCCCGCGGACAGGTGCCCGACAATCGGGTCGCCCGGGATCGGCGTGCAGCATTTGGCGTAGCTGAGCACCAGACCTTCGGTGCCGCGAATGGCCAGTGGGCCTTCAGGGCTTGGCAGCTGTTCGCCTTCGCCAAGCAGGCGACGGGCGACCACGTAAGCCATGCGATTGCCCAGGCCAATGTCTTCGAGCAGGTCTTCGATCAGTTCGAGGCGGTATTCGGCGAGCATCGCCGCGACGCGCTCGGCCGGGATTTTTTCCAGCGCACTGTCGAAACCGTTGAGCACCTTGTTCAGCAGGCGTTCGCCGAGGCTGATCGACTCGGAGCGGCGTTGCAGTTTCAACGCATGGCGAATGTGCGTGCGCGCTTTGCCGGTAACCACAAAGTTGAGCCAGGCCGGGTTCGGTCGCGCGCCGGGAGCGCTGACGATCTCGACCGTGGAACCACTTTGCAGCGGTTCGGACAGCGGTGCGAGACGGCGGTTGATCCGGCAGGCGATGCAACTGTTGCCAACATCGGTGTGCACCGCGTAGGCGAAGTCGACCGCTGTGGAGCCTTTGGGCAGCTCCATGATCCGGCCTTTGGGCGTGAACACGTAGACCTCGTCCGGGAACAGGTCGATCTTCACGCTTTCGATGAATTCCAGCGAGTTGCCGGCCCGTTGCTGCATTTCCAGCACGCCTTTGACCCACTGACGGGCGCGGGCATGCGTGCCTTTCGGTTGCTCGTCACCGCTGGATTTGTACAGCCAATGGGCGGCGATGCCGTTGTTGGCCATCTCTTCCATTTCGCGGGTACGGATCTGGATCTCGATCGGCACACCGTGCATGCCGAACAGCGTGGTGTGCAGCGACTGATAGCCGTTGGCCTTGGGAATCGCGATGTAATCCTTGAAGCGTCCCGGCAACGGTTTGTACAAATTATGTACAGCACCCAGCACGCGGTAGCAGGTATCGACCTTGTCGACGATGATCCGGAACGCGTAGACGTCCATGATCTCGTTGAAGGCCCGACGCTTGCCGCGCATTTTCTTGTAGATGCCGTAGAGGTGTTTCTGACGACCGCTGACTTCGCCCTGAATGCCGTCGATGGCGAGGCAATGACCCAGGGATTCTTCGATCTTGTTGACAATTTCCTTGCGGTTGCCCCGGGCGCGTTTGACTGCCTGGTAGATGCGCGCGGAACGCATCGGGTGCATCGCCTTGAAGCCGAGGTCTTCGAACTCGATACGAATGGCGTGCATGCCCAGCCGGTTGGCGATGGGCGCGTAGATTTCGAGGGTTTCCTTGGCGATGCGCCGGCGCTTTTCGCCGGACAGCACTTCCAGCGTGCGCATGTTGTGCAGGCGGTCGGCGAGTTTGACCAGGATCACGCGAATGTCGCGCGCCATGGCCATGGCCATTTTCTGGAAGTTTTCAGCCTGGGCTTCGGCCTTGGTCTCGAAGTTCATCTGGGTCAGTTTGCTGACCCCGTCGACCAGTTCAGCCACGGTTTCACCGAACTGCGCTTGCAGCGCTTCTTTGGCGATACCAGTGTCTTCGATCACGTCATGCAGCATCGCCGCCATCAGGCTCTGATGGTCCATGTGCATGTCGGCAAGAATATTCGCCACCGCAAGAGGATGCGTGACGTACGCCTCGCCGCTGCGACGGCGTTGACCATCATGGGCTTGTTCGGCGTAGAAATACGCTCGGCGGACCAGGTTGACCTGGTCATTGCCGAGGTAGGTCGATAAGCGATCGGCGAGGGCGTCTATGCTCGGCATGATGACTCCTGCCGTTCGCTGTGACCCCGCGCCGTGCTACGTCGACCAGGCATAGGCTTAGACGGCCTCGTTGGACTCGTCCTCGAACGCTGCGAACAGCGGTTCGTCTTCGACGATTTCAGCGTTGGCGATGAACTCATAGCTCATCAGGCCTTCCGCGATTTCACGCAGCGCTACAACGGTAGGCTTGTCGTTTTCCCACTGAACCAGAGGCTCTTTGCCGCCGGTGGCCAGTTGACGGGCACGTTTGGTAGAGAGCATGACCAGCTCAAAACGGTTTTCCACGTGGTTCAGGCAGTCTTCAACGGTTACGCGGGCCATGGTATTCCTCGGAGCGAATGCAATATGCGCGCTGCCCGGTTGGGCGAGCGGACTGAACAGTTTAAAAAATCACCAGCGATTAGGGAAGCGCTGATTTTTTAACCAGACTCTTCAACGCGCTGCAAGTGCCAATGTAAAGCGCTTGCAGCGGTTTTGGGAAGTGCTGATTAGCCGAGCAATTCGGCCAGTAATTTACCGTGACGCTGTTGCTGACGTTTCTGGATCAACTGATTGGCACGGAAAATCGCCTGCAAATCGTCCAGCGCGTGGGCGAAATCGTCGTTGATGATCAGGTAGTCGTAGTCGACGTAGTGGCTCATCTCGCTGACGGCTTCGCGCATGCGCCCATCAATGATTTCGTCGCTGTCCTGGCCGCGATTGGTCAGGCGCTGATGCAGAGCCTGCAACGACGGCGGCAGGATGAAGATCGAACGTGCCTGCGGCATCAGCTTGCGTACTTGCTCGGCGCCTTGCCAATCGATTTCCAGAATCAGGTCGTGGCCTTCGTCCAGGGTTTGTTGCAGGTGGCTTTGCGAGGTGCCGTAGAGGTTGCCGAAGACTTCGGCGCGCTCGAGGAAATCACCGTGCTCGATCATCTTCACGAACTCGTTGCGCTCGACGAAGTGATAGTTCACGCCGTTCACCTCACCCGGGCGCATGGCGCGGGTGGTGTGGGAGATCGATACACGGATCTCCGGGTTGGCGTCGGTCAAAGCCTTGACCAGACTGCTTTTGCCCGCGCCCGATGGCGCGGAAATGATGTACAGGGTGCCGGTGCTGTGGGTCATGTCGGGGTAGCCTTACTCAATATTCTGCACTTGTTCGCGCATCTGCTCGATCAACACCTTGAGGTTGACGGCGGCTTGGGTGCTGCGCGGGTCAAAAGCCTTGGAGCCCAGTGTGTTGGCTTCGCGGTTGAGTTCCTGCATCAGGAAGTCCAGGCGACGTCCGGCCGCACCACCGGACTTCAGCACCCGGCGAACTTCAATGATGTGGGTGCTCAGGCGATCCAGTTCTTCGGCCACATCGCTTTTTTGCGCGAGCATGACCATTTCCTGTTCAAGGCGCTGCGGATCCAGCTCGGCCTTCATGTCGGTGAAGCGGTCGAGAACCTTCTGGCGCTGTGTGGCGAGCATCTGCGGAACCAGTTCACGCAGGGTCACAACGTCTTCTTCGATGGAAGTCAGGCGATCGTTGATCAGTCGCGCCAGTTCTGCGCCTTCACGCTCGCGACCGGCCTTGAGTTCTTTGAGCCCATGATTGAACAGAGCCAGGGCGTCGGCATTCAAGGCTTGCGGGTCACTTGCGTCAGCGACCAGAACCCCGGGCCAAGCCAGCACTTCCAGAGGGTTGAGGGCGGCAGGGTTCTTGATCAGGCCGGCAACGGTCTCTGCGGCGGCGACCAATTGTGCGGCGCGCTCACGATCGACTTGCAGCGGCTTGCCGGTGCTTTCTTCGGTGAACCGCAGGGTGCATTCCAGTTTGCCCCGCGACAGGCCCTGACGCAGCGCTTCACGTACGGCGCCCTCGAGCTCGCGAAAAGACTCCGGCAGGCGCAGGTGCGGCTCCAGATAGCGGCTGTTGACCGAGCGCAGTTCCCAGCTCAGGGTGCCTTGGGCGCCGGCTTTTTCGACGCGGGCGAAGGCGGTCATGCTGTGCACCATGGCGGTGACCTCGCAATGCAGATCGGCGCAGAACATGTGTCCCGCAGGCGCGATATGAATGAATTTAAGCCGACTGGCAGCAAAGGCGCAGGATTGTAGCGCAGTGCGGCGAAGGCGCCCAAACACACGGTGTGACAAAGGGCTGCAGCCCGTCGGTAATGCGTGTTTCAGGGCTTTCGGTCGTCGGCCTGTTTTTTTAACGAGTGCCCAGTGGCGGTGCAGCGCTCTATAATGCTCGGCAGTTTTCCGTCCCCAGTACAGGTATCTCCTATGAAACGTCCAAGTGGTCGCGCTGCCGATCAGCTCCGCTCGATCCGCATTACCCGCAACTACACCAAGCACGCCGAAGGATCGGTACTGGTCGAATTCGGTGATACCAAAGTCATCTGCACCGTCAGCGTCGAAAACGGCGTGCCGCGCTTCCTCAAGGGTCAGGGCCAAGGCTGGTTGACCGCTGAATACGGCATGCTGCCGCGCGCCACCGGCGAGCGTAACCAGCGTGAAGCGAGCCGTGGCAAGCAGGGCGGTCGCACCTTGGAAATCCAGCGCCTGATCGGCCGCTCCCTGCGTGCTGCTCTGGACATGTCCAAGCTGGGCGACGTGACCCTTTACGTCGATTGCGATGTGATCCAGGCCGACGGTGGCACCCGCACGGCGTCCATTACCGGCGCCATGGTTGCCTTGGTCGATGCGCTGAAAGTGATCAAGAAGCGTGGCGGCCTGAAAGGCGGCGACCCGCTCAAGCAAATGATCGGTGCCGTATCGGTTGGCATGTACCAGGGCGAGCCAGTACTGGATCTGGACTATCTTGAAGATTCCGCCGCCGAGACCGACCTCAATGTGGTGATGACCAGCACCGGTGGCTTCATCGAAGTGCAGGGCACCGCCGAAGGCGCGCCGTTCCAGCCTGAAGACTTGAACGCCATGCTGGAACTGGCCAAGAAAGGCATGAACGAGATCTTCGAACTGCAGAAGGCTGCACTGGCCGACTGAGCAGGTTCAAGCCCGCAAGGAGGACGCGATGAGTGATGAGCAAGAGCTGCTACCCAAACCGAGCCAACAGGTTCGCCAATGGGCGATGTTTTGTCACTTGTCCGCCTTGTTGGGGATCTGGATTCCGTTCGGCACGCTGATCGGGCCTTTGATCCTGTGGCAGATGAAGCGCGAGATGGACCCGTTCATCGATGCCCAGGGCAAAGAGGCACTGAATTTTCAGATTACCGTGGCGATTGCATCGGCGATCAGTATTTTGTTGATGTTGATCATCGTTGGTTTCTTTCTTTATGGCCTGGTGGCGATCGGCTCGATAGTGCTTGCGGTCATCGGCGGAGTGAAGGCCAATGAGGGGTTTCCTTATCGATATCCATTCACTTGGCGATTGATCAAATAACGATCAATGCATCCCCAAAAAATCGCGGAAGTTTAAAAAATGCCCTGACTTGTCGGGGCATTTGTATTTTTGCAAATCGAATAATTACTCTTTCATGTAGGAATAGTTCTATCTGCGACAAACGGTAGTAGCTGTTTTATATGTATTTCAACTATTACATCTTTAGTCACAACTGCAATGTGTAAGAGGCGGCTCTGTCCTTGGCAACAGGACTTGGCGATTGTTAAAGTTGCTTTGCGCAACATTGCTTCAGAAATATCTCGATATATTCAAGCCCATGAAGGTCTTTGAATTCCTCATCAATCAGTGTTGAGACGATCAGCCGATTCAATAGGCGTGCGCGGGTAAAAAGTTCGCCTGGTGAATATATAGTCAAGAATAATCCCAATGATTCAGCTCGATTTTTATGGAACGCTCGTGGCCGCCTCTCTAGTACTTTTACTGGGACGCGGACTTGTTGCACGGGTCGGTTTTCTGCGTAATTACAACATTCCTGAGCCCGTCGCCGGTGGCCTGGTGATTGCACTGATTTTATTGGTGTTGAGAACTTTTGATATAGAAATCCGATTCGATACTTCACTGCAAACGCCACTGATGTTGGCATTCTTTGCCACTATCGGTTTGAGCGCAGACTTTGCCAGCCTGAGGAAGGGCGGTCGCGTCGTGGGCATATTCTTGCTGGCGGTCGCCGGGCTTCTAGTGGTTCAGAACGCCTTGGGTATCGGTCTCGCCACAACGCTGGGACTTGATCCGTTGATGGGGCTGCTGACAGGTTCGATTACGCTGGCGGGCGGTCACGGTACGGGGGCTGCGTGGGGCGCGGTGTTCAGCGAGAAGTACGGTCTGGCCTCCGCGTCCGAACTCGCAATCGCCTCTGCTACATTCGGCCTGGTGTTGGGTGGTTTGATTGGTGGGCCGGTGGCTCGCCTGCTGATCAAGCGAGTTAAGGTGCCCGGTTGCCAGCCTCAAGAAACGCCACGGATGCCAAAAGGTTTTGAGCAGCCGAACAAAGAGCGCTCGATTACGCCCTTTTCGTTTATCGAGACACTGGCCCTGATTGCGGTCAGTTTATTGGCCGGCAATCTTCTGAATGGCTTTCTGCATGGAACCGCCTTCGAGTTGCCGACGTTTGTCTGCGTTTTGTTTGTAGGTGTGGTGTTGCGTAATGGACTGTCGGCGCTCGGTTTGTATCAGGTGTTCGAGCGTGAAGTTTCGGTGTTGGGCAATGTCAGCCTGTCGCTGTTTCTGTCGATTGCCTTGATGTCGCTCAAGTTGTGGGATCTGGCCGCTCTGGCGTTGCCGATCTTCATCATCCTGGCGGCGCAGACGTTGGTCATGGCGCTGTTTGCGATCTTCGTGACGTTCCGAATGATGGGCCGCAATTACGATGCGGCGGTATTGGCGGCGGGGCACTGCGGTTTTGGTCTGGGCGCAACGCCTACAGCCATCGCCAACATGCAGGCAGTGACGCAGCGCTACGGGCCTTCGCAGATTGCGTTTCTCGTGGTGCCAATGGTGGGGGCCTTCTTCATCGACATCATTAATGTCATCGTGATCAAGCTGTACCTCGCGCTACCTTTCTTTGCCACTGTTTGAGTCGTCATGGACTGACGCATAAAAAATGCCCGTATCTTTCGATACGGGCATTTTTTATGTCTGCGAATCGACGCTTAGATGGTCAGCGTCCAGTCGTAGTCGACGATCAGCGGCGCGTGCTGCGAGAACCGTGGCTGACGTGGCAAGCGTGCGCTGCGCACGAAGCGCCGCAGGCCCGGCGTCAGGATCTGGTAGTCAAAGCGCCAGCCCAGATTGAGCATCTCGGCCTGCTCGTTGTCCGGCCACCAGCTGTACTGGTCGCCTTCGCGGCTAACTTCGCGCAGGGCATCGACATAGCCCATGTTGCCGACAATCTCGTCCATCCAGGCGCGCTCTGGCGCCAGGAAGCCCGGGGATTGCTGGCTGTCGCGCCAGTTTTTGATGTCGAGCTTCTGCTGCGCCACGTACAGCGAGCCACAATAAATGTACTCGCGACGTTTGCGTCGCTGCTTGTCCAGGTACTTGCCGAAGTCGTCCATGAGCTTGAACTTCTGGTTCAAGTCCTCATCGCCGTTCATCCCAGAAGGAAGCAGCAAGGTGGCAATACTGACTTTGTCGAAATCTGCTTGCAGGTAGCGCCCGTAGCGGTCGGCCGTCTCGAAACCGAGACCGCTGATGACAGCCTTCGGTTGCAACCGCGAATACAAAGCCACGCCACCTTGGGCAGGGACTTCAGCATCGCAGGCATAAAGGAAGTAGCCATCCAGTTGGAAGGCTGGGTCATCCAGTTCAAAGGCGGAGGCACGGGTGTCCTGCAGGCAGATGACGTCGGCATTCTGTGCTTGCAGCCAACTGAGCAAACCACGCTCGACTGCAGCCTGAATACCATTGACGTTCACACTGATGATCCGCATAAATGGCCCCAAAAATCGCGTGCGTGTATGATACACGGCGTCAAGCTAATTAGCTAAATCCGTGGTATTTGGGGTTTTTTTCATGCAAGCGTATCAGCGCGATTTCATTCGTTTTGCCATCGATCGCGGCGTTTTGCGCTTCGGTGAGTTCACCCTGAAGTCCGGGCGTACCAGTCCTTACTTCTTCAATGCCGGCCTGTTCAACTCGGGTTCCGCCCTGGCGCAACTGGGTCGTTTCTACGCGGCGGCCATTGTCGAGAGCGGGATTGCTTTCGACGTACTCTTTGGCCCGGCCTACAAAGGCATCCCGCTGGCGGCGACCACTGCCGTTGCGCTGGCCGAGCATCACGACCGTGACCTGCCATGGTGCTTCAACCGCAAGGAAGCCAAGGCCCACGGCGAAGGCGGTAGCCTGGTCGGCGCACCGCTGACCGGTGAAGTGCTGATCATCGACGACGTAATCACCGCCGGCACCGCGATCCGCGAAGTGATGCAGATCATTGCCTCCCAGGACGGTGCCAAGGCTGCCGGCGTGCTGATCGCCCTGAACCGCCAGGAGCGCGGCAACGGCGAGTTGTCGGCGATCCAGGAAGTTGAGCGCGATTTCGGCATTCCGGTGATCAGCATCGTTTCGCTGAATCAGGTGCTGGAATTCCTCGCTGACGATCCGCAGCTCAAGCAGCATTTGCCGGCCGTGGAAGCGTACCGCGCCCAGTTCGGCGTGTAATCGCATTCCCCTCTGTAGAAGCAGCCGTCGGCAGCTCCTACAGAGATTGCAGGCAAAAAAAGACCCCGTTCAGCCAGGCTGAGCGGGGTCTTTTTGTTTGCACCAGTGCTTACGGACGCTTGCGATTGCTGATCAGCGTGCCCACACCGGTGTCGGTGAAAATTTCCAGCAGGATCGCGTTCGGTACGCGACCGTCGATGATCAGCGAGCTGCCAACGCCGCCCTGAACCGCTTCCAGCGCGCAACGGATCTTCGGCAGCATGCCGCCGTAGATGGTGCCGTCGGCGATCAGGTCGTCGACCTGTTGGGTGCTCAGGCCGGTCAGCACCGTGCCCGATTTGTCCATCAGGCCGGCGATGTTGGTCAACAGCATCAGCTTTTCGGCTTTCAGCGCTTCGGCGACTTTACCGGCCACCAGGTCAGCGTTGATGTTGTACGACTCGCCATTTTCACCCACGCCGATCGGCGCGATCACCGGGATGAAATTGCCTTTGACCAGCAGGTTCAGCAGCTCGGTGTTGATCCCGACCACTTCGCCTACCTGACCGATGTCGATGATTTCCGGCTGGGTCATCTCCGGGGTCTGGCGGGTGACGGTGAGCTTCTTCGCACGGATCAGCCCGGCGTCTTTACCGGTCAGACCGATGGCGCTGCCGCCGTGACGGTTGATCAGGTTGACGATGCTTTTGTTGACCTGACCGCCCAGGACCATTTCCACCACGTCCATGGTTGCAGCGTCAGTGACGCGCATGCCATCGACGAAGTGGCTTTCGATCGACAGGCGCTTGAGCAGATCACCGATCTGCGGGCCGCCACCGTGAACCACGACCGGATTGATGCCCACGGCTTTCATCAAGACGATGTCGCGGGCGAAGCCGGTTTTCAGCTCCTCGCTTTCCATCGCGTTGCCGCCGTATTTGATCACCAGGGTCTTGCCGACATAACGTCGGATGTAAGGCAACGCTTCGGACAGGACCTGGGCGGTGTGGGCGGCGGCTTCGCGTTCGAGGGTCATTCAGGGCTCCGGGTGGATCAGAACGGTAGTTGGAGATCAGGTGCAACGCGTTTCAGTTGGGCGTGGAATACATCCTTGATGCGCTGCAATTCAGCCTCGTCATCGGCCTCGAAGCGCAGCACCAGCACCGGTGTGGTGTTGGACGCGCGCACCAGGCCCCAGCCTTTGGCGTAATCGACACGCACGCCGTCGATGGTGGTCAGGTCAGCGCCTGCGCCCCACTGTGCGTCGTGCAGAGCATCAATGATGCTGAATTTGCTCTCTTCGGTCACATGGATATTGATTTCCGGCGTAGAAATATCGTTCGGGAAGGTCGCAAACAACTCTTCTGCCGTGGATTTTTCCTTGCTGAGGATCTCCAGCAGTCGGGCGGCGCTGTAGATACCGTCGTCGAAACCGAACCAGCGTTCCTTGAAGAAGATGTGCCCGCTCATTTCACCGGCCAACAGCGCGCCGGATTGTTTCATCTTCTTTTTGATCAACGAATGACCAGTCTTCCACATTAGCGGCCGGCCACCGTATTCCTTGATCAGCGGTACCAGGCGGCGGGTGCATTTGACGTCGAAGATGATTTCCGCGTCCGGGTTGCGCGCGACGACGTCGCGGGCGAACAGCATCAGCAGGCGATCCGGATAAACAATGCTGCCGGTGTTGGTCACCACGCCGACGCGGTCGCCATCACCGTCGAAGGCCAGGCCGATGTCGGCGTTGGTTTCCTTGACCTTGGCGATCAGGTCGACAAGGTTTTCCGGTTTGCCCGGATCCGGATGGTGATTCGGGAAGTTGCCGTCTACCTCGCAGAACAGCGGGATGACTTCGCAGTTCAGCGCTTCGATCAGTTGCGGGGCGATCACACCGGCCGCGCCGTTGCCGCAGTCGACCACGACTTTCAGGCGGCGGGCCAGTTTAATGTCCTGGACGATTTCGGTGTTATAGCGATCGAGAATTTCGACCTGAGTCACGCTACCTTGGCCGCTGCTCAGATTGTTGGTCTTGATGCGTTCGTGCAGGACCTGAATCTGTTCGTTGGCGAGGGTGTCGCCGGCGATCACGATCTTGAAGCCGTTGTAGTTCGACGGGTTGTGGCTGCCGGTGAGCATCACTCCGGACTTACCGGCCAGTACGTTGGCGGCGTAGTACAGCGCAGGCGTTGGCACCAGACCGACATCGCTGACGTGGCAACCGCTCTCGGCAATACCGCGGATCAGTTCTGCGACCAGCTCCGGGCCGGACAAACGGCCGTCGCGGCCGACAGAAACGTTAGGCTCGCCTTGGGCCAGGCTCTGCGAGCCGATGGCGCGGCCGATCCAGTAAGCGGTTTCGGCATTGAGGAATTCCGGCACGGTGCCGCGAATGTCATAGGCGCGAAAGATGCTGTCGGGCAGCTTCGGGGCAATCTTGGCTGGGGTGCTCATCTGCGGAAATGCTCCATCTCGAAAGTGGTGGGTCACACCGACGATTCACTCGACGGCAGGCTCAAACTGAAGGGTATGACGGCGTTTTCCACAGAGAGTTCGTGGTATGAAAGGGCCATGACGCCTCGGCTGGCTCGGCTTTCGTCCGCCAAAACCTTGATTTGCGGCGGTAAACCTTTCAGCTGGTCTGCCTGAAATTTTCCCCTGTAGGAGCTGCCGAAGGCTGCGATCTTTTGATGTTGATCTTAAAAAACAAAATCAAAAGATCGCAGCCTTCGGCAACTCCTACAGTGATGTATCGGTATCGGTATCGGTATGGATTATTTGGTGCCGGTATGACCGAAACCGCCAGTGCCGCGTTCGGTTTCGACAAACTCTTCAACCATTTCGAAGTGCGCCTGTACCACCGGCACCAACACCAGTTGCGCCAAGCGCTCGCCGACGGTCATGGTGAAGTCGGTCTGGCCGCGGTTCCAGCAGGACACCATCAGCGGGCCTTGATAATCGGAGTCGATCAGACCAACGAGGTTGCCCAGCACGATGCCGTGTTTGTGGCCCATGCCCGAGCGCGGCAGGATCAGTGCGGCGAGGTTCGGGTCGCCGATGTAAACCGACAGACCGGTAGGGATCAGCACGGTTTCACCCGGTTTGATCACGATGTCCTGTTCCAGCATGGCGCGCAGGTCGAGGCCGGCGGAGCCCGGGGTGGCGTATTGCGGCAGCGGGAATTCGGTACCGATGCGTGGGTCGAGGATCTTGGCTTGCAAAGCGTGCATGTAAATTAAACCTGGTTCAGACGTTCGGCGATAAAAGTGACCAGTTGGCGAGCAATCTTGCTCTTGCTGGTCTGGGCGAAAACCGTGGCGTGCAGCTCACGGTCAATCACGCTGCAAGCGTTTTCTTCGCTGTTGAAACCGATGCTCGGGTTGGCGACGTCGTTGGCGACGATCAAATCGAGATTCTTGTCCTTCAGCTTGCGCGCAGCGTAGTCGAGCAGGTGTTCGGTCTCGGCGGCGAAGCCGACACTGAACGGACGGTCGGGACGGGTCGCGATGGTGGCCAGGATGTCCGGGTTACGCACCATTTGCAGGACGAAACCGTCGCCGCTCGTAGGATCTTTTTTGAGTTTTTGCGGGGCGATGACTTCCGGGCGGTAATCCGCGACCGCTGCCGAGGATATGAACACGTCGCAAGGGATTGCGGCTTCGCACGCCGCGAGCATGTCGCGGGCGCTGACCACGTCGATGCGCGTGACGCGATCCGGGGTCGGCAGGTGCACCGGGCCGCTGATCAGGGTCACGCGGGCGCCGGCTTCTACCGCTGCTTCGGCCAGGGCAAAGCCCATTTTCCCGGAGCTGTGGTTGGTGATGTAGCGCACCGGGTCGATGTTTTCCTGGGTCGGGCCGGCGGTGATGACCACGTGCTTGCCGGTCAGCGCTTGACGCTGGAAGCAGTCCGCCGCGCACTGCGCCAGATCGGTGGCTTCCATCATCCGGCCCATGCCGACGTCGCCGCAGGCCTGGCTGCCCGAGGCCGGGCCGAAGGTTTTCAGACCACGGCTTTCGAGGAGTTGCAGGTTGGCCTGGGTCGCCGGGTCGCGCCACATTGCCTGGTTCATCGCCGGAGCGACTGCCACTACGGCGTCGGTGGCCAGCACCAGCGTGGTCAGCAAGTCGTTGGCGATACCCTGCGCCAGACGGGCGAGCAGGTCGGCGGTGGCCGGGGCGATCAGCACCAGATCGGCCCATTTGGCCAGCTCGATGTGGCCCATCGCCGCTTCGGCGGCCGGGTCGAGCAAATCCAGATGAACCGGGTGGCCTGACAGGGCCTGCATGGTCAGCGGGGTGATGAACTCGGCGCCGCCGTGGGTCATGACCACGCGCACTTCGGCACCCTGGTCGATCAGGCGACGAACCAGATCAGCGCTCTTGTAGGCCGCAATGCCGCCGCCGACGCCCAGAACGATGCGTTTCCGATACAGCCGCTGCATAGGTCTGCCTTTCATTTCGTTGATGACTGCGGTGCGATGCCCCCTCCCCAGGGATAAATCGACCGCAAAAAAGATGGGCTACGATATCACAGCGACCGCTACGGAACAGCGGCGCCCACAGACAAGGAATGTGTATGAGTATTCGCGATTGGCCAGCGGCGGAACGGCCGAGGGAAAGGTTGCTTGAGCAGGGCTCTGCGAGCCTTTCGGACGCCGAGTTACTGGCGATTTTTTTGCGCACGGGGGTCGTTGGCAAAAGCGCAGTGGACTTGGCGCGACACTTGTTGAATCAGTTCGGTAGCCTGCGTTTGCTGCTCGAGGCCGATCAGGAAGCTTTCAGCAAACAATTGGGCCTGGGGCCGGCGAAGTTTGCCCAGTTGCAGGCTGCTCAAGAAATGAACCGGCGTTATCTGGCCGAGCGCTCACGCAAAAAACCTGCACTGGAGAGTCCGCAAGCTGTTCGGGATTACCTCAAATCCGTGCTGCGCCACGAGCCGCACGAGGTGTTTGGCTGCCTGTTTCTAGACTCCAGGCATCAAGTGCTGATCTTCGAGGCGCTGTTTCGCGGCTCGATCGACAACACCAGCGTGCATCCCCGGGAAGTCGTAAAGCGCGCCCTGGCCAACAACGCGGCAGCCGTGATTCTGTGTCATAACCACCCGTCGGGAAACACCGATCCCAGTCAGGCGGATCGATTGCTCACCAAGCGTTTGCAAAAGGCACTTGAACTGATTGATGTGCGAGTGCTGGATCACTTCATCGTGGGGGAGGGGGAGCCGTTGTCGATGGCGGAATGTGGCTGGATGTAATTCTCAGGGGGGCAACGCAAACCCCTGTAGGAGTGAGTCTGCTCGCGATGGCGTCATTTCAGTCAACTTATTTGGTAACTGGAAGTTTGCTATCGCGAGCAGACTCACTCCTACAGGAGATGTGCAGGGCAGGTTATTTCAGGTTTATCTTCGAATAGTCCTGCCGGCCAAAAGGGCTCACCGAGTAGCCCTGCACATCCTTGCGGGTCAGTGCATAGGCCGTCGGATGGGCAAGTGGCAGCCATAGCGCCTGCTGCTGAATCTGCGCCTGCGCCTGCTCATAGAGCTTGGTGCGCACACCTTGTTCGCTAGTGGTCTTGCCAGCGCTGATCAGCTTGTCCAGATCGGCGTTGCAATAGCGGGCGAAGTTGGTGCCGGACTTGACCGCCGCACAGGAAAACTGCGGCGTGAGGAAGTTGTCCGGGTCGCCGTTGTCACCCGCCCAGCCCATGAACAGCAGGTCATGCTCGCCCGCCTTGGCGCGGCGGATCAGCTCGCCCCACTCGATCACGCGGATCTCCGCCTGAATGCCGATTTCGGCGAGATCAGACTGCAACATCTGTGCACCGAGGCTCGGGTTCGGGTTGAGCAGGCTGCCGGACGGACGCGTCCAGATGGTGGTCTGGAAGCCGTCCTTCAAACCGGCCTTGGCCAGCAGTGCCTTGGCTTTCGCCACGTCGTGAGGGTAGCCCGCGAGGTTCTTCGCGTAGCCCCAGGTGTTCGGCGGATAAACCCCGTTGGCTGCTTCAGCAGTGTCTTCGAACACGGCTTTGATGTAGTTGGTCTTGTCGAAAGCCAGGTTGATGGCCTGCCGCACTTCTGGCTTGTCCAATGGCGGATGCTGGCTGTTGATGCCAACGAATGCGGTCATGAATGCGTCAGTCTTTTCGACTTTCAGCGTCGGTTCTTTCAGCGCTGCCTGTACGTCCAAGGGCTTTGGCGACAGGGCGATCTGGCATTCGTTACGCCGCAACTTTTGCAGGCGCACGTTGGCATCCGGGGTAATAGCGAAGATCAGCGGGTCAACAGACGGCTTGCCGCCGAAGTAATCCGGGTTGGCCTTGTAGCGAATCGCGGCGTCTTTCTGGAAGCGGGTGAAGACGAACGGGCCGGTGCCGATCGGCTGACTGTTGAGCTTCTCGGTCGCGTTGGCCTTGAGCAGCTTGTCGGCGTATTCCGCGGAATAGACCGAGGCGAAACCCATGCTCAGGGTGGCGAGGAAGGTCGAGTCCGGGTGATCGAGGGTGAAGCGCACGGTCAGCGGGTCCAGTGCATCGATCTTCTTGATCAGTGCCGGCAGTTGCATTGACTGCGCGTGAGGGAAACCACTCTGGGCGACTTTGTGCCAAGGATTGGCCGGGTCGAGCATACGGTCAAAGCTGAATTTGACGTCTTCTGCGGTCAGCTCGCGGCTCGGCTTGAAGTAATCGGTGGTGTGAAACTTCACCCGCGGGTGCAGTTTGAAGATATAAGTCAGGCCGTCAGTGCTGACTTCCCAGCTGTCGGCCAGGCTCGGGACTACCTTGCCGCTGGCGGTGTCGAAGTCCACCAGGCGATTCATCAGCACGTCGGCCGAGGCATTGGTGGTGGTCAGCGAGTTGTATTGCACCACGTCGAACCCTTCCGGGCTGGCCTCGGTGCAGACGCTCAGCGCGGCGGCCTGGGCCAGGGGGCTCAGCAGGAGCGGGGCGAGCAACAGGGGTAGGGCAGCGAGGCGCATGGTCGGTTTCCTTTACAGATCGAAGGCCCATCTGCAAGTGCAGTCTGGAAAAGTCCTACCCTAGAGGGCGCGATTGCAAATGACTATCCCCTTTTTGCATTTTTGGGGCAGGTCATAAGCGCTTATGGTTGTGTGGCGGCGAGACGACGAGCGCTAATCGCGTGTACCAGCGGTTTTCTGCGACGAGTGGTAAAAACCGGTCCCGGCCTTTATCCAAAGCCCTTGCAGGCAGAATTTGCGCGCTTTTATCGATTGATTGCACACCGAATGTTGTTGCACCCCGGTCTTTCTGGTATAAAGCAGCGCTCTTTTCTAGGGGCCCGGTTCCTTCACTGTAGGTGTAGCCGGTAAGACCTCTAAAGAAACGCGGCGCCTGGCGCCAAATGACTGAGAGATTAAGCGGCCAACCCATGCCGGGTTGGGCATGTGGTTTTAGAGGGCTGAGGCATGTCGAGAGTATGTCAAGTTACCGGTAAGGGTCCGGTGACTGGGAATAACATTTCCCACGCAAACAACAAAACCCGTCGTCGTTTCCTGCCGAACCTGCAGCATCACCGCTTCTGGGTTGAAGAAGAGAAACGTTTTGTGCGTCTGCGCGTATCTGCCAAAGGCATGCGTATCATCGACAAGCGTGGCATCACTGTCGTGCTCGCCGAACTTCGCCGCGATGGCAAGATTTAAGGGAGCTAATCATGCGTGAATTGATTCGTTTGATCTCGAGCGCCGGTACTGGTCACTTCTACACTACCGACAAGAACAAGCGTACTACCCCGGACAAAATCGAGATCAAGAAATATGATCCGGTTGTTCGCAAGCACGTGATCTACAAGGAAGGCAAAATCAAGTAATTGATTTTTCCCGACTTACGAAAAAGGCCCGTATCTCACGATACGGGCCTTTTTTGTTGCCTCGGATATTGCCTGTTACCCCTTTGGCAGCTCTTGCAGGGGATTTCGGTCAGGCCTTCTGTTCGAAGATCACGTAGACCTTGCGGCAAGCCTCCAGCACTTCCCAAGTGCCACGAAACCCCGCCGGGATCACAAAACGGTCGCCCACACGCAAGGTCTTGGCATTGCCATCACCGTCGCGCAGTACCGAAACCCCCTGCAAAATCTCGCAGTATTCATGCTCGGTGTAATTCACTGTCCATTGCCCCACCGCACCTTCCCAAACGCCGACGCCCATCTGCCCGCAAGGGCTGTCGTACTGATTGAACACGGCCTGCTCGGGATCGCCCTTGAGCACTTTGGCCGGGTCCGGGCGATAGCGTTCGGCTTCGCTGGTGGTCAGGCTGATGTCGACGACGTTCTGGATGTTCATTGTTGTTTTCTCCCGTAATGACGGCGCGATGTTGGAAAGGGCCAAAGTCTATGTTTATTAAATTGAACACCGCAAGGCTGTATGGCGCGCTTATGTCAAATATATTGAAACAGACCCGGCCGCTGGTTTAGGGTGGCGGGTGCCTTGGGCCGAAAAGCAGGCTGGCCAGGCAGAATTCCTGATGACGCTGGCGAAGATCGCGCGGCGCTCGTATTCAACAAGAGGAGGACACTTAAATGACCACCCTGACTCGTGCCGACTGGGAACAACGCGCCCGCGACCTGAAGATCGAAGGCCGCGCTTACCTCAATGGCGAATACACCGACGCCGTCTCCGGTGAGACCTTCGAGTGCATCAGCCCGGTCGATGGCCGTCTGCTGGGCAAGATCGCCAGCTGTGACGCCGCCGACGCCCAGCGTGCCGTGGAAAACGCCCGCGCTACTTTCAATTCCGGCGCCTGGTCGCGCCTGGCACCGACCAAACGCAAAGCCACCATGATTCGCTTCGCCGGCCTGCTCAAGCAGCACGCTGAAGAACTGGCTCTGCTCGAAACCCTCGACATGGGCAAACCGATCAGCGATTCGCTGTACATCGACGTTCCGGGCGCGGCACAAGCGCTGAGCTGGAGCGGTGAGGCGATCGACAAGATCTACGACGAAGTCGCGGCCACCCCGCACGATCAACTGGGTCTGGTGACCCGCGAGCCAGTGGGCGTTGTCGGCGCCATTGTGCCGTGGAACTTCCCGCTGATGATGGCCTGCTGGAAACTCGGCCCGGCGCTGTCGACCGGTAACTCGGTGATTCTCAAACCGTCGGAAAAGTCGCCGCTGACCGCCATCCGTATCGCGGCGCTGGCTGTTGAGGCCGGCATTCCGAAAGGCGTGCTCAACGTGTTGCCGGGTTACGGCCACACCGTGGGCAAGGCACTGGCCCTGCACAACGATGTGGACACTCTGGTGTTCACCGGTTCGACCAAGATCGCCAAGCAATTGATGATTTATTCCGGCGAATCGAACATGAAACGCGTGTGGCTGGAAGCGGGCGGCAAGAGCCCGAACATCGTTTTTGCCGACGCTCCGGACCTGCAAGCTGCGGCCGAATCCGCTGCCAGCGCCATTGCCTTCAACCAGGGCGAAGTCTGCACGGCGGGTTCGCGTCTGTTGGTCGAGCGTTCGATCAAAGACAAATTCCTGCCGATGGTGATCGAGGCGCTGAAAAGCTGGAAGCCGGGTAACCCGCTGGATCCGGCGACCAACGTTGGTGCACTGGTCGATACCCAGCAGATGAACACCGTGCTGTCGTACATCGAGTCCGGTCATACCGATGGCGCCAAGCTGGTGGCTGGCGGCAAGCGCATTCTTCAGGAAACCGGTGGCACCTACGTCGAGCCGACGATTTTCGACGGCGTGAGCAACGCGATGAAGATCGCTCAGGAAGAGATCTTCGGCCCGGTGCTGTCGGTCATTGCTTTCGATACCGCTGAAGAGGCGATCCAGATCGCCAACGACACGCCTTATGGTCTGGCGGCAGCAGTGTGGACGCAGGACATTTCCAAGGCGCACCTGACCGCCAAGGCGCTGCGCGCCGGCAGCGTGTGGGTCAACCAGTACGACGGCGGCGATATGACTGCGCCGTTCGGCGGCTTCAAGCAGTCGGGCAACGGCCGCGACAAGTCGTTGCACGCGTTCGATAAATACACCGAGCTGAAGGCGACGTGGATCAAGCTGTAATGCGGTAAAGGGAGCCTGCTGAATCAGGCTCCTGAACGCTACAGAAATTCCCTGTGGGAGTGAGTTTCTGTGGTGAGGGGATTTATCCCCGTTCGGCTGCGAAGCAGTCGCTAAACCATTGCACGCGGTGTACCTAGTACGTTGTGGTTGCAGGTTTTGGGGCCGCTGCGCGACCCAACGGGGATAAATCCCCTCGCCACAGGGGTTCGCTCCCACAGTGTTTTGGGTGAATACAAAAAGAATATCCACAGGAGCGTGGAACATGCGGTGGGCGACGTATTTCGCCGTGTTGGCGTCTGTCTTGAGTGTCGGCCTGGCCCTGGGGGTCAGCATGCCGTTGGTGTCGTTGCGTCTGGAGGGTTGGGGCTACGGCTCTTTCGCTATCGGCGTGATGGCGGCGATGCCGGCGATTGGCGTGCTGTTGGGCGCGAAGATTTCCAGTCATCTGGCGGCGCGTTTCGGCACGGCCAACCTGATGCGCCTGTGCCTGTGGGCCGGGGCGCTGTCGATCGGGTTGCTGGCGCTGTTGCCGAGCTATCCGATCTGGCTGGTGCTGCGGTTGATGATTGGCGTGATCCTGACCATCGTCTTCATTCTTGGCGAGAGCTGGATCAATCAACTGGTGGTCGAGCAGTGGCGCGGGCGATTGGTGGCGCTGTATGGCAGCAGTTATGCCTTGAGTCAGCTGTCTGGCCCGTTGCTGTTGGGAGTGCTCGGCACCGGGCATGACTATGGCTTCTGGGTTGGCGTCGGTTTGTTGCTGGTTTCACCGTTGCTCTTGCTGGGACGCAGCGGTGCGCCAAGCAGTGAAGCGAGCAGTGTGACCTTCCGCGATTTGTGGGGCTTTGCCCGCGAGCTGCCGGCGATTGCCTGGGCAGTGTCGTTGTTCGCCGCGTTCGAGGCGATGATCCTGACGCTGTTGCCGGTGTATTGCCTGCAACAGGGGTTCACTGAAGAGATCGCCCTGGCGATGGTCAGCACGGTGGTGGTAGGTGATGCCTTGCTGCAATTACCGATTGGCGCACTGGCCGATTATCTGTCGCGACGCACGCTGTTTACCGGGTGTGCGGTGGTGTTGATGCTGTCGAGCCTGGCGATTCCCGTTCTGCTCGATACACTCTTGATCTGGCCGTTGTGGGTGTTGTTCGGTGCGAGTGCCGGTGGTTTATTCACCTTGTCGCTGATCTTGATTGGCGAACGTTATCGCGACGATGCGCTGGTGCGAGCCAATGCGCATATCGCACAGCTGTGGGGTGTTGGCTGTCTGGTCGGGCCGTTGGCGGCGGGCGCGGGCAGTCAGTGGATCAGCGGGCATGCGCTGCCGTGGCTGATGGCGGCCGGGGCGTTCGGGCTGGTGATTCTGCTGTCGCGTCAAGGTGCGTTCGGCACAGAGGCCGAGCCTGCCTGAATACCTCTTGCCGGGGCTACAGCATCCGCTCCAGGCCCACGGTAGTGCTGAACCACGCATTGAAGCGTCGCCACCAGCTCCCCGGCTCTTTGGTCAGCGTATGCATCTGGCCATTGTCCTCGGTGACCCAGACGATCTGCCCGTGCTCAAGTTTCGCCTCGTAACTCAGCGCTGGCGCCATGCCTTGCAGGGCCAGTTCGCGCACGTGCGCGGCCAATTCAGGGCTGTCCACCAGCACGCCGACTTCGGTGTTCCACAGCACCGAACGCGGGTCGAAGTTGAATGAGCCGATAAACGACTTCTGCCGATCGAAGATCATCGCCTTGCTGTGCAGGCTGGAGTCCGACCCGCGAAACGACTTGCTGTAAAAAATATGCGGACCGCTACCGCCACCGTCCCCAGGCTGGCGACGTAACTCGAACAGTTTCACTCCGTGCTCCAGCAGCGCCTTGCGATAAGGCGCATAACCGCCGTGAACCGCTGGCACATCGGTGGCTTCCAGCGAATTGGTCAGCAGGTTTACCGACACACCGGCATCGGCACGCCCGGTCAGGTAGACCAGCCCCGGCTGGCCCGGCACAAAATAGGCCGAGATCATGATCAGCTCTTTGCTGACACCCGTGAGTTCCGGCGCCAGTTGTGTGGTCAGGAGCAACTGCGGATCCGGTTCGCCCTTGGCCAGCACCTTGCTCGGCGCGTCCCACAGCGCCTGACTCCAGGCCCAGATCAGCTCTTTGCGCCAGATGTCCATGCGCGGTTCGGTTTTGAAGGTCATCAACTGCTGATACAGCGCGTGATTCTGCTTGCGGGTTTCTTCCAGTGATTCTTCCAGACGCGTGCGGGTGTTCTGCAGGTCCTTGGCCGAGGGTTTACTGGAGAGGAATTCTTCGATGGGTTTACTCAGGGCGCTGTTCCAGTACTGGTCGAAGCTGTGCCCGAGTTGCTCGGCCACGGGTCCCACGCTGAGCATGTCGATATCGGTGAAATTCAGATTCGGCTCGGCATCGAAATACTCGTCGCCCAGATTGCGCCCGCCGACGATGGCCACGCTGTTGTCCGCCAGCCACAATTTGTTGTGCATCCGTCGGTGTTGCAGTGACAGATTTAACAGGCGACCGGCCGCCCGCGTCGCGCCTGTGCTTCGCCCCAGATGCAGCGGGTTGAACAGGCGGATCTGGATCTGCGGATGCGCTGCCAGCGTGGCGATGATCTGGTCGAGGCCGTCGCTGGTGGTGTCGTCGAGCAGGATTCGCACGCGCACGCCACGATCTGCAGCCTTAAGCAACTCCTCCACCAGCATCCGCGTGCTGACGCCGTCGTGAACGATGTAGTACTGCAAGTCGAGGCTGCTCTGCGCATTGCGGATCAGCTCGGCGCGGGCAGTGAACGCCTCGGTGCTGTTGGACAGCAGGCGAAAACCGGAGCGGCCCTGATACGGCGCCGCTTGGGCCTGGATCGAGCGGCCGAAACCGGAGTCGGAGGCGGGCAATGCCTGGCTCGGTTCGCGCGGCACGTTGAGACTGGCGCAACCGCTCAGAAGCGCGGTGAGCATCAACAAAGCGAGTAGGGGCTGTCTGAGGCTCACGTAGGATCGTTCCGGTTGGCGGCAGGGATTGGCATTTGGATGCTGGCCACTGGAAAAAGGTCAGTCGGCTTCGGCCAGCAGTTTGATTGCTGCCGCGCCGACCTTGCGTACCGCCTCTTCTATTAGCGGTGTCGGTTTGGCAGCGTAGTTCATCCGCAGGCAATTGCGGTACTTGCCCGAGGCGGAAAAGATGCTGCCGACGGCAATCTGTACGCCTTGATCGTGCAGCGCACGATTGAGTTTCAGCGTGTCAAAACCCTCCGGCAATTCAACCCACAGCATGAAGCTTCCTTGCGGGCGGCTGGCGCGGGTTCCGGGAGGGAAGTAACGCGCGACCCAGTCGATCATCATGTCGCGATTACGCTGGTATTGCGTGCGCATCCGCCGCAAATGCGGTTCGAAGTGACCAGACTTAAGAAATTCGGCAATGGCGATCTGCGGCTGTGGCGCGGTGGAGCCAGTGCTGATGTATTTCATGTGCAGCACCCGCTCCAGATAACGCCCCGGCGCGACCCAGCCGATGCGCAGCCCTGGCGCGAGGGTTTTGGAAAACGAACTGCACAGCAACACGCGGCCGTCTTCGTCGAAGGATTTGATCGTGCGCGGGCGTGGGTAGGTGTAGGCCAATTCGCCATACACATCGTCTTCGATAATCGCTACATCGAAACGCTGTGCCAGGTTGAGCAGGGCGCGCTTGCGGGCCTCCGGCATGATGTAGCCGAGCGGGTTGTTGCAGTTGGGCGTGAGCTGAATGACTTTGATCGGCCATTGCTCCAGCGCCAGTTCCAGCGCTTCGAGGCTGATGCCGGTGAGCGGGTCGGTGGGGATTTCCAGGGCTTTCATGCCCAGCCCCTTGAGGGTCTGCATGGCCCCGTGGAAGCTCGGCGAATCCACCGCAACAATGTCGCCCGGCTCGCAGATCGCGTGGATGCTGGTCGACAGCGCTTCATGGCAACCGGTGGTGACGACCAGGTCGGCGGCGCTCAACTGACAGCCGGAATCGAGCATCAGCCGGGCGATCTGTTCGCGCAATTCGAGGGTACCGTGGATGTTGTCGTAATACAGGCCAGGCATGTCCTGGCGCCGGCTGATCCGCGCCAGTCCGCGCAGCAGCGGTTTCATGGTCGGCGAGGTGACGTCGGGCATGCCGCGACCGAGTTGCACTACATCCTTGCGCGGCACCGCGCGAATCAGCTCCAGCACCTGATCCCACTGCGAAATCTCCACCGGCCGCTGCGCTGGACGTCCGACGGCGGGCAGTTCCGGCAGTTCGCGACCGACGGGCACGAAATACCCGGACTTGGGTTTCGGTGTGGCCAAGCCGCTGTCTTCCAGCATGCGATAAGCCTGCTGCACCGTGCTGAGACTGACGCCGTGTTCGACGCTCAAGGCGCGCACCGACGGCAGCCTGTCACCCGGACGATAGAAGCCTTGTTCGATGCGGGTGCCGAGCAGTTCGGCGAGGTTCACATAAAGCGTCATGGCACTGCCTCGATGCAGGTGATTCTAAAAACCAGTACAGATGCGGCAAAAACCGACAATTCAGTGGCAGAAACAGCAAATCTGTATGGAGTTAATACAGATGAGTTGAATCTGTAATGCTTTTGCTGGCCCGCGCATCATGGAATCTCTGGCTACCCAAGTAAACAGGAGCGACAAAAATGAACGGCTTGAGCGATGTGCGGCTGACGTTACACAGTCAGGAACTGGCGGCAGAGCAGGAGGACAGTGCGTGGAATGCGGCCATGCGCAACGCGCCGTCCGGCCTGAGTCGCTGGGGCCTGATCTGGCATCGTCTGCACACGCGCAAAGCGTTGTTGGGGTTGACGGCTGATCAACTCAAGGATGTCGGGTTGACGCGTGAGCAAGCGCTGGAGGAGGGGTTGAAGCCTTTCTGGCGGATCTGACTCATTGAAATGTCCCCTGTAGGAGCTGCCGCAGGCTGCGGCAGCTCCTACAGGGGATCGACTTCAGACCAGCTCTTTCATCCGATGCCACAACATCCCTAGCGCAAGCAATGGCGAGCGCAAATGTTTGCCGCCCGGGAAGGTGATGTGCGGCACCTTGGCAAACAGATCAAAGCCGCTGCTGTGCTGGCCGCTGATCGCCTCGGCCAGTAACTTGCCCGCCAGGTGCGTGGCATTTACTCCATGACCGGAATACGCCTGGGCGTAATACACATTCGGCTGATCAGTGAGCCGGCCAATCTGCGGAAGGCGATTGGCGCCGATGCCAATCATCCCGCCCCACTGGAAATCAATCCTCACCCCGGCCAGTTGCGGAAATACTTCGAGCATTTTCGGTTGCATGTACGCGGCGATGTCCTTCGGATCGCGCCCCGAGTAATGGCAGGCGCCACCGAACAGCAAACGCCGATCCGCCGAGAGTCGGTAGTAGTCCAGTGCTACCCGCTGGTCACAGACCGCCATGTTCTGCGGCAAAAGGTTGTACGCCTGCTCTTCGCTCAAAGGCTCGGTAGCAATGATGTAGCTGCCCGCCGGCAGCACCTTGCCGCTGAGTTGCGGGTTGAGATCATTGAGGTAAGCGTTGCAGCCCAGCACCAGGGTCTTGGCGCGCACTGAGCCCTGCGCTGTATGAACTTTCACCTCGGGGCCGTAATCGATACGCGTCACCGCCGAATGCTCGAACAGTTTCACCCCCAATTGCTGCGCCGCCGCCGCTTCACCCAAGGCGAGATTCAACGGATGCAGATGCCCGGAACCCATGTCGATCAGTCCGCCGACGTAGCGTTTGGAGCCGACCACGGTGTGCATTTCATTGGCTTGCAGCAAGCGGGTTTCGTAGCGATAACCGAGACCGCGCAGCGCTTCGGCATCTTCGGCAAACCCTTCAAGGTCGGCAGGTTTGTTGGCGAGGTCGCAATAGCCCCAGGTCAGATCGCAGGCAATCTGGAATCGCTCGATGCGCTGGCGAACGATTTCCACTGCCTCCAGGCCCATGAGTTTCATCTGCCGCACGCCGTCGGCACCGATCACATTGGTGAATTGATCGAGCCCATGACCGACCCCACGAATCAACTGCCCACCATTACGCCCGCTGGCGCCCCAACCGATCTTGTGCGCTTCCAGCAACACCACGCTGAGGCCGCGCTCGGCCAGTTCCAGCGCAGTGTTCAGCCCCGAGAACCCGCCGCCAATCACGCACACGTCGGCAATCACTTCGCCTTGCAGCAGCGGATGATCCGGTTGCGGCAGGCTGCTGGCGGCGTAATAAGAGGCAACGTGAGGCATGAGCACCATCCAACGGCTAAGTGTCGAAAAAATTTGACGGAGCATAAGCCGCACGCGCGAGGTCGGGCAACACTGGTCGGCCTGCGGTGTCTGGATCATGCCTTTTGCGGCACAATTGCGGCCTATTTCACCTTGGTCACCGCTTCGATGAGCTGCAACAGCGAAAAAATCCGCACCCTGCGCCAGCAGATCCCCACATTCGATTGTGTGCCGGGCTGCCACGACTGCTGCGGGCCGGTGACCACCTCGCCCGAAGAGATGGCGCGTCTGCCGCGCAAGACCCGGGCCGAGCAGGATGCGGCAATGGAAGAGCTGAACTGTGTGCACCTGGGACCCAATGGCTGCACGGTGTATGGCGAGCGGCCGCTGATTTGCCGGTTGTTCGGGACGACGAAGACCTTGCCTTGCCCGAATGGGCGGGGGCCTGTGGAGCTGATTCATCCGAAGGTGGAGAAGCAGATTTTCGAGTACATGGCCGCGAATCGGCAGGTGTTGGTTTAGTTCGCTCTGAACCCAGACGATGCCATCGCTGGCAAGCCAGCTCCCACAGGTACGGCGGTGGATACAGATTTTGTGAACGCCACAAATCACTGTGGGAGCTGGCTTGCCAGCGATAGGGCCGGGTCAGGCCCACCAAATATCAATCCGGAATCGGCAGGCAGAGGCTCTCTTTCACCTCTTCCATCACGATATAGCTCTTGGACTCACGCACATGCGGCAACTTCAAAAGAATGTCGCCCAGCAGCTTGCGGTACGAGGCCATCTCGGAAATCCGCGCCTTCACCAGATAGTCGAAATCCCCTGATACCAAGTGACACTCCAGCACGTGAGGCAATTTCAGCACCGCGCGTCGGAACTCTTCGAAAGTGTCGCCGGATTTGTAGTCGAGGCTGATCTCGACGAACACCAAGAGACTACCCTTCAAGTGCTGCGGATTGAGCCGGGCGTTGTAGCCCATGATGATCCCCTCGCGCTCCAGCCTGCGCACCCGCTCGGTGCACGGCGTGGTGGAGAGACCGACTTTTTCCCCGAGTTCGGTAAAGGAAATCCGCCCGTCCGCCTGCAGGATCCGCAAAATATTGCGGTCGATCTTGTCCAGCTCACGTTTGGTCTGAGTGTTGGTACGCATAGGGGATGCGCCTCCGTGAAAAGGGTTTTTGCCGAGAATTGTCGCCAAATATAGGCGCTTATATAGTGAAAAGCACTGGCATTTATTTTTTACACTGCGCGCATCATTGCTCTAACAACAGACGTACGCGGCCCCGCCGCGATGAGGGATACAAAATGCGCGTAATGGTCTTGGGTAGCGGCGTCATCGGTACCGCCAGTGCTTATTATCTGGCCCGTGCCGGGTTTGAAGTGGTGGTGGTCGACCGGCAGCCAGCTGCGGCCATGGAGACCAGTTTCGCCAACGCCGGGCAGGTTTCGCCAGGCTATGCCTCGCCGTGGGCCGCGCCGGGCGTACCGCTCAAGGCCATCAAGTGGCTGCTGCAACGCCACGCACCGCTGGCGATCAAGGCCACCGCCGACATCGATCAATACCTGTGGATGGCGCAGATGCTGCGCAACTGCACCGCCAACCGTTACGCGGTGAACAAGGAGCGCATGGTGCGTCTGTCCGAGTACAGCCGCGACTGCCTCGACGAACTGCGCGCCGAAACCGGCATCGCCTACGAGGGTCGCAGCCTCGGTACCACGCAGTTGTTCCGCACCCAGGCGCAACTGGATAACGCCGCCAAGGACATCGCCGTCCTGAAAGAATCCGGTGTGCCGTTTGAAGTCCTCGACCGCGCCGGCATTGCCCGCGTCGAGCCAGCCTTGGCTGGCGTCACCGACATTCTCGCCGGTGCCCTGCGCCTGCCGAACGACCAGACCGGCGACTGCCAGATCTTCACCACCCGTCTCGCCGAAATGGCGGTGAAACTGGGCGTTGAATTCCGTTTTGGCCAAGACATCCAGAAGCTCGATTACGCCGGTGATCGCATCAACGGCGTGTGGATCGACGGCAAGCTGGAAACCGCCGACCGCTACGTCCTGGCCCTCGGCAGCTACTCGCCACAACTGCTCAAGCCGCTGGGCATCAAAGCCCCGGTGTATCCGCTGAAGGGTTACTCGCTGACCGTGCCGATCACCAACCCGGACATGGCTCCGACGTCGACCATTCTCGACGAGACCTACAAGGTTGCGATCACCCGTTTTGACAACCGCATCCGCGTGGGCGGCATGGCCGAAATCGCCGGTTTTGACCTGTCGCTTAATCCGCGTCGACGCGAAACCCTGGAGATGATCGTCAACGACCTTTATCCTCAGGGCGGCAATCTGGCCGAGGCGAGTTTCTGGACCGGCCTGCGTCCGACCACGCCGGACGGCACGCCGATCGTTGGCGCCACGCCGTTCAAGAACCTGTTCCTCAACACCGGCCACGGTACGCTCGGTTGGACCATGGCGTGCGGTTCCGGTCGTTTGCTGGCTGACCTGATGGCGAAGAAAAAGCCGCAGATCAGCGCCGAAGGCCTCGATATTTCCCGTTACGGCAACAAGCCACAGGAGTCCGCAAAACATGGCAATCCAGCGCCAGCTCACCAATGAGCGCATGAGTCAGATCGTCAGCCACAACGGTACGGTGTACCTGTCCGGGCAGGTCGGTGACGACTTCGACGCCGGGATTGAACAGCAGACCCGCGAAGTGCTCGCCAATATCGAGCGCTTGCTGGATCTGGCCGGGACTGACAAACAGCATTTGCTTTCGGCGACGATCTACCTGAACGACATCGAGGCGCACTTCGCCGGGATGAACTCGGTGTGGGATCAGTGGTTGCCCAAAGGCGCCGCCCCGGCCCGTGCCACTGTTGAAGCGAAGATGGCCAAGCCGAGCATCCTGGTTGAAATCTCTATCGTCGCTGCGCTGCCGTAACACGTAGTAAAGATCCCTCTCCCGGTGCTGTTGGCGGTTCACGCCGTCAGCCAGTGCCGGTTTTTCTTCCCATGACCGCCTAGAAGTCTGCCGCCATGCGTCCTGCCCGTGCCCTGATCGACCTCCAAGCCCTGCGTCACAACTACCGAATTGCCCGCGAAGTCACCGGTGCCAAGGCGCTGGCAGTGATCAAGGCCGATGCTTACGGCCATGGTGCGGTGCGCTGCGCCCAGGCGCTGGAAGCCGAGGCCGACGGCTTTGCTGTCGCTTGCATCGAAGAAGCTTTGGAGCTGCGCGCCGCCGGCATTCGTGCCCCGGTGTTGTTGCTTGAAGGGATTTTCGAGGCCGATGAGCTGGCGCTGATTGTCGAGCATGATCTCTGGTGTGTGGTGCATTCGCTGTGGCAGCTCGAAGCGATCGAGCAAGCAGCGCTGAGCAAACCGATCACCGTGTGGCTGAAGCTCGACTCCGGCATGCACCGCGTCGGTTTGCATCCGAAGGATTACCAGGCGGCCTATCAACGGCTGCTGGCCAGCGGCAAGGTGGCGAAGATCGTGCTGATGAGCCACTTCGCCCGCGCCGATGAATTGCACGCGCAGAGCAGCGCCGATCAGGTCGCAGTGTTTGAAGCCGCGCGCCAGGGCCTCGCCGCCGAGGTCAGCCTGCGCAACTCGCCGGCCGTGCTGGGGTGGCCGCAGATCCACAGCGACTGGGTGCGCCCGGGCATCATGCTCTATGGCGCGACGCCGTTCGAAGAAGCCAACGCGGTGGCCGAGCGCCTGCAACCGGTGATGACGCTGGAATCGAAAGTGATCTGCGTGCGTGAGTTGCCGGCCGGCGAACCGGTGGGTTACGGCGCGAAATTCATCACCGACAAGCCGATGCGCATCGGCGTGGTTGCCATGGGGTATGCCGACGGCTATCCGCGTCAGGCACCGACCGGTACGCCGGTGCTGGTGGCCGGCCAACGCAGCCGCATTATCGGCCGCGTGTCGATGGACATGCTGTGTATCGACCTCACCGATGTGCCTGAGGCGGGGCTGGGTTCGACTGTCGAGCTGTGGGGCAAAAATATCCTCGCCAGCGAGGTGGCGAAGTGGGCGGACACCATTCCGTACCAGATCTTCTGCAACCTGCGTCGAGTGCCAAGGCTCTATTCCGAGGGTTAAGGCCGCTGCGGAGCCCACGTGTTGTAAATACTGAACGCTGTCGCCATGATAACGCTCAATCTTCTTACAACATCAGGAGGCTCCCGCCTTGGACGTCGGTGAACGACTGCAATCGATCCGCAAGCTCAAAGGGCTTTCCCAGCGTGAACTCGCCAAGCGCGCGGGCGTCACCAACAGCACCATTTCGATGATCGAAAAGAACAGCGTCAGCCCTTCGATCAGTTCGCTGAGGAAGGTTCTTGGCGGGATTCCCATGTCCATGGTCGAGTTCTTTTCCGAAGAAATACTCCAGGAAATACCGACCCAGATCGTCTACAAGGCCAACGAGCTGATCGACATTTCCGACGGCGCCGTGACCATGAAGCTGGTCGGCCGCGCGCACCCGAGCCGCGCTATCGCCTTCCTCAACGAAATTTACCCACCGGGCGCCGACACTGGCGAAGAAATGCTCACCCACGAGGGCGAGGAAACCGGGATCCTGGTGGAAGGTCGTCTGGAATTGGTGGTGGGCCTTGAAACTTTTATTCTCGAAGCTGGCGATAGCTACTATTTTGAAAGTACCAAGCCGCATCGTTTCCGGAATCCGTTCGATACACCGGCGCGACTAATCAGCGCAGCAACACCGGCAAATTTTTAAACAAAGAGACGCCAAGCCATAACGGCGAAGGCATCCGAACCGTTTTTCCACAGCGCGGTATAACCCCTTTGTCTATGGGGTTGTTTCAGAGTGGCGGGCTACCCGCTATACTTGCGCCCGCCTGCGAACCGTGGCCGCAGGCGTGAATAGCCACCATTGAGGGTGAACGCGTGAACCTAATTATGAAAATGCTGGCCGCACCAGCAACCGTACTGGCCCTCTGGGCTGTCAGCGCTCAAGCTGCGACGAATGACGACATTGCCAAACGCCTGGAGCCGGTCGGCCAGGTGTGCGTTCAGGGTCAGGAATGCAAGGGGATGGAAGTGGCTGCAACTGCTGGCGGTGGTGATGCCAAGACTCCAGACTCAATCATTGCCAAACATTGCAACGCTTGCCATGGCTCCGGCCTTTTAGGCGCGCCGAAAATCGGTGACACTGCCGCCTGGAAAGAACGCGCTGATCACCAAGGCGGCCTCGACGGCATCTTGGCCAAGGCCATCACCGGCATCAACGCCATGCCCCCTAAAGGCACCTGTGCCGATTGCACCGACGCCGATCTGAAAGGCGCAATCGAGAAGATGTCTGGCCTGAAATAAGGCGCGCTTCTGACGAAAAAAAACCGTCTTCGGACGGTTTTTTTGTGCCCGCAGTTCAAGAGTCCCTCATCGGAACGCTGCCCGCCCGGCCCTCTCCTGAAGGCATAAACCCCATATCGCAAACGACACCAATTCAGACCGCAGGCTGTTCATTGCAGCAAAGTCGAGGCAAGCTCGGTCTACCTCTATTCACGGAACGGGCGGGAGGCTTCAGATGGTGCAGTTGTGTTCGATCGAACAGGCAGTGGACGACGTGCTCGCGCGGTTGCCGGTGCATATCCACATGGGCTTGCCGCTGGGGTTGGGCAAACCCAACCACTTCGTCAACGCGCTGTACCGGCGAGTCAAAGAGCTGCCCGAGCGGCAACTGACGGTCTACACCGCCCTGTGCCTTGGCCGGCCGAATCTTGGCGACGGTTTGCAGAAACGCTTTATCGAGCCTTTCGTGGAGCGCATCTTCGGCGATTACCCGGAGTTCGATTTCCTCGCCGACCTGCAACGCGACACCCTGCCCGCCAACATCCGAATCCAGCAGTTCTTCATGCAGCCCGGTAGCCTGCTCAACAGTGCGCCGGCCCAGCAGGATTACGTCAGCAGCAATTACAGCCACGCCGCCCGCGACATCAACGCCGCCGGCCTGAACCTTGTGGCGCAACTGCTCGCCAGCAGCAGCGAGCATCCCGACCGTCTGAGCCTGAGTTGCAACCCGGACATCACCCTCGACCTGTTGCCGATGATCGCCAAGCGCCGCGACGCCGGGGAGACCATTCTGCTGGTCGGCCAGGTACACAGCGATCTGCCGTACATGCCCGGCGACGCCGAGGTCGATATCGACACGTTCGACCTGCTGATCGACGAAAAGGACAGCAGCACGCTGTTTTCCACGCCAAACATGCCGGTGGGGTTTCAGGATCATTTCATCGGTCTGCACGCCAGCACCCTGGTGCGCGACGGCGGCACGTTGCAGATCGGTATCGGCTCGATGGGCGATGCGCTGACCGCCGCATTGCTGGCCCGCCAGGCCGATAACGCCGGGTATCAAGCGTTACTCGCCGACGTGAACCTCAGCCAGTGGGCGCAATTGATCGAGCGCGAGGGCGGCACCGCGCCGTTCGCCAAAGGCCTGTACGGTTGCAGCGAAATGTTCGTCAACGGCCTGCTGGTGCTGGCGGACGCGGGAATTATCCGGCGCAAGGTCTATCCGGATGTGCCGACCCAGGAGCAGGCCAACGCGGGCACCCTCGACGAGGCGGCGCAGACTGACGGCATCTCGGTGCACGGCGGTTTCTTCCTCGGCCCGCGCAGCTTTTACGAGCGCTTGCGCGAGTTGCCGCAGGACAAACGCCTCGAATTCAACATGACCCGCATCAGCTATATCAACGAGCTGTACGGTCAGGAAGAGTTGAAGCGCTTGCAGCGCCTTGATGCGCGGTTCATCAACACCGTGTTCACCATGACCCTGCTTGGCGCAGGCGTGGCGGACCAACTGGAAGACGGGCGGGTGCTCAGCGGCGTCGGCGGGCAGTACAACTTTGTTGCCCAGGGCCATGCGCTGCACGGTGCCCGTTCGGTTCTGATTCTGCGCAGTTGGCGCGAGTCCGGCGGCGACGTCAGCTCGAATATCGTTTGGGAATACGGCCACTGCACCATCCCCCGGCACCTGCGCGATATCGTTGTCACCGAGTACGGCATTGCCGATCTGCGCGGCAAAACCGACGCGGCGGTGATCGAGGCATTGTTGAATATCAGCGACTCACGCTTCCAGCCGGGGCTGATCGAGCAGGCGCAGAAGGTCGGCAAACTGCCGAAGGATTTCCGCCTCGATCCGCGTTTTGCCGAGAACACGCCGCAACGCTTGCAGGCGATTGCTGCGCGGCATCCGAACCTGTTTCCGGAATATCCGCTGGGCTGTGATTTCACCGCGATTGAAAGGGATCTGTTGCGGGCGCTGAACTGGCTGAAGAGCAAATTCAAGCTGACCGAGATTCTCGAGTTGGGCAAGGCTGCGCTCGATGCACCGCAGGCTTCGTTGTATCCCGAGCATCTGGAGCGGATGCAACTGACCAACCCGGAAGGTCTTAAGGAAGACCTGTTCCAGCGGCTGCTACTCTCCGGCCTGAAGGCCACCGCGCAATAACGGTCTACCGCAAACCTGTAGGAGCTGCGGCACGCTGCGATCTTTTGATGTTGATTCTAAAAATCAGATCAAAAGATCGCAGCCTCGTTTCACTCGACAGCTCCTACAGGTGGTCTGCGGGGTGGGGTTACTCGATGAAGGTAACCACGCCATCCTTCAGCGATTTCACGCGCGCCAGCGACTCAACGCGGTAACCCTGCGAATCCAGCTCGGCACGGCCGCCCTGGAACGACTTCTCGATCACAATGCCCAGGCCGGCGACGGTGGCGCCAGCCTGCTTGATGATCGAGATCAGCGCCTGGGACGCCTTACCGTTGGCCAAAAAGTCATCGATGATCAGCACGCGGTCGCTGCTGGTCAGGTGACGCGGGGAAATGGCCACGGTGCTTTCGGTCTTTTTGGTGAACGAATAAACGGTCGCCGACAGCAGGTTTTCGGTCAGGGTCAGGGACTGTTGCTTGCGGGCGAAGATCACCGGCACGCCGAGGTTCAGACCGGTCATGATCGCCGGGGCAATGCCCGAGGCTTCGATGGTGACGATCTTGGTGATGCCCGAATCCTTGAACAGCGTGGCGAATTCGTCGCCGATCAGCTTCATCAGGGCCGGGTCGATCTGGTGGTTCAGGAAGGCGTCGACCTTCAGGACCTGGTCGGAAAGCACGATGCCTTGTTCGCGGATTTTCTGGTGCAATGCTTCCATGAAGCTGTCCTCATTTGGCGCCTTGTGCGCCGAAGGTCTAGTAAAAAGTGGTCAATTCTAGCGCTTTAACATCGCGCGTATATCGGCCAATGCGTTGTTGCCGCGCACGGCTTTGACTTCGGTCGGTGTGTCGTCGTTGCCTTCCCACGCCAGATCGTCCGGCGGCAGCTCATCGAGGAAGCGGCTTGGCGCGCAATCGATGATCTCGCCGTACTGCTTGCGCTTGGCGGCGAAGGTGAAGGCCAGGGTCTGACGTGCGCGGGTAATGCCCACGTAGGCCAGGCGGCGCTCTTCTTCGATGGTGTCGGCTTCGATGCTGGAACGGTGCGGGAGGATTTCTTCTTCCATGCCCATGATGAACACGTAAGGGAATTCCAGACCCTTGGACGCATGCAGCGTCATCATCTGCACGCCTTCGGCGCCGTCCTCTTCTTCCTGCTGACGTTCCAGCATGTCGCGCAGGACCAGTTTGCCAATGGCGTCCTCGACGGTCATTTCGCCTTCTTCGTCCTTTTCGAGGGTGTTTTTCAACGCCTCGATCAGGAACCAGACGTTGCTCATCCGGTAGTCGGCAGCCTTGTCGCTGGAGCTGTTGGTGCGCAGCCAGTTCTCGTAGTCGATGTCCATGACCATGCTGCGCAGCGCCGAGATCGGGTCTTCGCCGGCGCACTGCTCGCGCACCTTGTCCATGAAGCGCTTGAAGCGCGACAGGCGATCGGTGAAGCGGCTGTCCAGATGCTCGCCCAGACCGATTTCGTCGGTGGCGGCGTACATCGAGATCTTGCGTTCGGTGGCGTAGTTGCCGAGTTTTTCCAAAGTGGTCGAGCCGATCTCGCGGCGCGGCACGTTGATCACCCGCAGGAAGGCGTTGTCGTCGTCCGGGTTCACGATCAGACGGAAGTAGGCCATCAGGTCTTTTACTTCCTGGCGGCCGAAGAAGCTGTTACCGCCGCTCAGGCGATACGGCACCTGGTGATGCTGCAACTTCAGCTCGATCAGTTTGGCCTGGTAGTTACCGCGATAGAGGATCGCAAAATCGCTGTACGGCCGGTCGGTGCGCAAGTGCAGGCTGAGAATTTCCATGGCCACGCGCTCGGCTTCGGCGTCCTCGTTGCGGCAGCGGATCACGCGGATCTCGTCACCGTGGCCCATCTCACTCCACAGCTGCTTTTCGAATTCGTGCGGATTGTTCGAGATCAGCACGTTGGCGCAACGCAGAATGCGGCTGGTGGAGCGGTAGTTCTGCTCGAGCATCACCACTTTCAGGGACGGATAGTCGTCCTTGAGCAGCATCAGGTTTTCCGGCCGCGCGCCGCGCCAGGCGTAGATCGACTGGTCGTCGTCGCCCACCACGGTGAACTGGTTGCGCTTGCCGATGAGCATCTTCACCAGCAGGTATTGGCTGGCGTTGGTGTCCTGGTATTCGTCGACAAGCAGATAGCGAACCTTGTTCTGCCACTTTTCGAGGATGTCGGCGTGCTCTTCGAAGAGTTTTACCGGCAACAGGATCAGGTCGTCGAAGTCCACTGCGTTGAACGCCTTGAGCGTGCGCTGATAGTGGGTGTAGACGATGGCGGCGGTCTGCTCTTTCGGGTTACGCGCGTTTTCCAGTGCCTGCGGCGGCAGGATCAGGTCGTTTTTCCAGGCGCCGATCATGTTCTTGATCTCGTCGACGCCGTCGTCGCCCGCGTATTCCTTCTGCATGATGTCGGTCATCAGCGCCTTGACATCCGTCTCGTCAAAGATCGAGAAACCGGGTTTGTAGCCCAGCCGCGCGTGTTCCTTGCGGATGATGTTCAGGCCCAGGTTGTGGAAGGTACAGACCGTCAGGCCGCGACCTTCGCCGGCACGCAGCAGGGTGCCGACCCGTTCCTTCATCTCGCGCGCGGCCTTGTTGGTGAAGGTCATGGCGACGATGTACTGGGCGCGGATGCCACAGTTCTGGATCAGGTGCGCGATTTTGCGCGTGATCACGCTGGTCTTGCCGGAGCCAGCACCGGCGAGCACCAATAGAGGGCCGCCGACGTAGTTCACGGCTTCTTGCTGCCGGGGATTGAGTCGGGACATACGAAAATTCGGGAGTCGTTGACGAAATGGGCCGGCATTTTAACAGGCTGAGCGATTTGTGCTGCTCTGTCCGACTTGTGACGCACCACGCGATTCAAATTTGCCGGTTTTGTTACTTTCACGCAGGATGCGTGGAGATTTTGCGGCTAATGTTCTCATTCGTGACACAAGATAACGTTCTGATAATCGTTGTCATTGAACATCGCAACGGCATAATGCCCCGCCCACATCATTGCAGAGTCTAGGGAGCTAGCTTGTCTACGCCTGTCGAACCCTTGCGTTTGCTGCTACTGGCCGAAGAGCCAGCGTGGACAGCGTTATTGCGCAAGTGTCTGGCTCCGATGGGGAGCGCGGCGGTGCTGATCAGCGCGCCGAGCTGGGAGTCGGTCAGCAGTTTGTTCGAAGACAACCGCCACGCGGTGCTGTTGACCCTTCCCGCCTTGCAACCGGCCCCGGGCCGCTGCAGTTTGCCGACGGTGTTGCTGCTGGATCACGAGCCGGCCACCGCGCCCGTTGGCGTCAGCGACTGGCTGGTGTTCGACGCCCTCGACGCCGATATGCTCCGCCGTTGCCTGCGCCATGTGCGTGAGCGCGGCGTGCTGGAAAATACCCTGCAACGCCTTGCCGAACAGGATCCGCTGACCGGCATCGCCAACCGCCAGGGTTTCCAGACCTTGCTGGCGGCGCGCCTCGCGGAAAACGACGGCCGTGGCCTTGCGCTCGGGCATCTTGATCTCGATAACTTCCGCCATGCTAACGACGCCCTCGGTCATCAGGCTGGCGACCGCTTGATTCTGCAAGTCGTCGCACGGCTGAAAAGCCAGCTCGAGGCCGGTGATCAACTGGCGCGGCTGGGCAGCGACGAATTTGCCCTGCTGATCGACACTCGCCGCGCACCGCAACGCGCTGAGTGGATGGCCGAACGGATTACCGAAGCCTTGGCCGAACCTTACTGGGTCGATGGCGAAAGCCTGCTGATCGGCTCCAGTCTCGGCATCGCCCATGCCCGCGCACAGGGTGGCGCCGATCCGCTGATGTGGCACGCGCATATCGCCATGCAGCAGGCGAAAAGCACCCAGGGCTGCACTTTTCATATCTTCAACGAACGCATCAACCGCAACGCGCGGAGCATGGCCGACCTCGAAAGCGAACTGCGCCGGGCCTTGCGTCGCGATGAACTGGAACTGCATTACCAGCCACGGCTGAATCTCGAAGACGGCCAGATTGTCGGCCTCGAAGCCTTGGTGCGCTGGCGCCATGGCGAACGCGGGCTGCTGCCGCCTAGCGAGTTCGTGCCGCTGGCCGAGCAGAGCGGTCTGATCGTACCGCTGGGTTACTGGGTGATTTCCCGGGCCCTGCGCGATATGCAGGCTTTGCGTGAGCGCGGGCTGCCGGCGCTGCACATGGCGATCAACCTGTCATTCCGCCAGTTTCAAGACAGCCAGTTGCTGCCGACCCTCAGTCGGTTGATTGCCGAGCGTGGCGTCGAGGCGCAGTGGCTGGAGTTCGAATTGACCGAAACCGCTGTCATGCGCCGCAGTGATCTGGTCAAGCAGACCATGGACGCCCTCGGCCGCCTCGGCGTGCGTTTTTCTCTGGATGATTTCGGCACCGGATTCTCGTCATTCGTACACCTCAACAGCCTGCCGATCACTTTGCTGAAGATCGACAAGAGCTTTGTCGGTGGCATGGAACAGCGCGAAGAGAACCGCAAACTGGTGCACGCGATGATCAACCTCGCGCACAACCTGCATCTGGAAGTAGTGGCTGAAGGGGTGGAAACCCCGGAACAGCTGGAACTGCTGCGTGGCTTTGGTTGCGATCAGGTGCAGGGGTACCTGATCAGCAAGCCGCTGCCGTTGGCGGAGCTGGTGGAGTACCTGACCTTCGGATCGAGTCAGCACCCAGCACTGGAAGTCGTGAGCTAACGCCATAACTCAATTTGGAACAACATTGTGGCGAGGGGATTTATCCCCGAGCGGCTGCGAAGCAGTCGCAAAACCTTAGCACTGGGTACATCTGATAAACCCCAGCTACCGGTGTTGGGGCGACTTCGCCACCCATCGGGGATAAATCCCCTCGCCACAAAGGCTCACTCCTACAAGGGATCTCAGTCAGGCTGCGCGACCGTGTAGTGACGTGAGGATGCAGGCTCACGCCGAATCATCCGCTTCATCTTCCATTCAAACGCCAGCGTCAGGCTCACCGCCGCAAACGCCAGCCCCAACGCCAAGCCCCACCAGACGCCCGTCGGTCCCCAGTTCAGGTGGAACGCCATCCACCACGCCGCCGGCGCGCCGATCAGCCAATAGCAACCGAGCCCCACCAGAAACGTGGTTTTGGCATCCTTGAGCCCACGGATGCAGCCCATGGCAATCGTCTGTGTACCGTCGAACAACTCGAACCACGCCGCCACTGCCAACAGACTGACCGCGAGCCGGATCACTTCGGCAAAAGCCGGATCGTTGTGATCGAGAAACAACCCGACCAGTTGATTCGGCAGCAGCCAGAACACCATCGCAAACCCCAGCATCACTACCGCGCCGAACGCGATACCGACCCGCCCGGACATGCGTGCATCCAGCAACTGACCGGCGCCGTAATGTTGGCCGACACGCATGGTGATCGCGTACGACATACCCGCCGGCACCATGAATGCCACCGAAACGATCTGCAGGGCAATCTGGTGCGCGCCCATTTGCGTGCTGCCCATGGTGCCCATGCACAACGCCGCGAAGGCGAACAACCCGACTTCCACCGCGTAAGTGCCACCAATCGGCAGACCGAGGCGCCAGAGTTCCTTGAGGTATTGCCGGTTCGGCCGCGACAGGCCGGCGCGCAACGGATACGCGTCATATGCGCGATGCCGGCGAATGTGCCAGGCCAACGCGAGCGCCATGCAGTTGGCGACGATCGCCGTCACCAGCCCGATGCCCATCAAACCCAGTTTCGGCAGGCCGAACATGCCGGTTATCAGCGCGTAATTGAGCAGGAAGTTGGTCACCGTGCCAGCAAGGCTGATCACCATCACTGGCGTCGCCCGGCCAATCGCACTGGTGAAACCGCGCAGGGCCATGAAGCTCAGATAGCCGGGCAGGGCGAAGGGCAGGGCGATCAGAAATTGCCCGGCAGCGGTGACGTTGGTTTCGGTCTGGCCGAACAGCAGCAACACCGGTTTCAGGTTCCACAGCAGCAAGCCTGCGCCCAGCGCCATCAGCCATGCCAGCCACAATCCCGCTTGGGTCAGGCGGGCGGCGCCAATGATGTCGCCGGCGCCCTTACGGATCGCCACCAGGGTGCCGACCGCGGCAATCACGCCGATGCAGAAAATCGACACGAACGAATAAGTTGCCGCGCCCAAGCCGCCGCCGGCCAGCGCTTCGGGGCTGATACGCGCCATCATCAAAGTGTCGGTCAGCACCATCAACATGTGCGCCAACTGTGAAGCAATCAACGGCCCCGACAGCCGCAGGATGGCCCAGAGTTCGGTACGCACAGGATGCTGCATGGTCATCACCACTCATCAATAGAGGGAACAGGAGAGCGTCGATTCTCGGCGCTTGGAAGGGATTGCACAAAGGGATAAAAAGGATGGGTTGCATGATTAAAACTCATCCTGAGCGGATTCTGATAACTTGGCCGCATCCCGCTATAGGAGCTTTGCGAATGTCTCGTCGTCTTCCTCCTCTGTATGCCCTGCGCGCATTTGAAGCGGCGGCGCGGCACAGCTCGTTCACTCGCGCGGCCGAGGAATTGTCGATTACCCAGAGCGCGGTGAGTCGGCACATTCGTACGCTTGAGGAGCATTTCGCCTGCCGGTTGTTTCACCGCAGTGGACGCAATCTGCAACTCACCGAGTCGGCGCGCATGCTGTTGCCGGGCATCCGTGAAGGCTTCACCGCCCTCGAGCGCGCCTGCAATACCTTGCGCGCCGAAGACGACATCCTGCGCATGAAAGCCCCGTCGACTCTTACCATGCGCTGGCTGCTGGCCCGGCTCAGTCGCTTCCGTCATTTGCAGCCTGGTAACGAAGTGCAGTTGACCAGTGCCTGGATGGATATTGATTCGGTGGACTTCAACGATGAGCCCTTTGATTGCGCCGTGTTGCTCAGCGACGGCCATTTCCCGCCGGACTGGGAGGCCAGCCTGCTGTTTCCCGAAGAGCTGATCCCGGTGGGCGCGCCAAACCTTCTCAACGACCAGCCATGGGATGTCGCACGACTGGCGTCCGCCGAATTGCTCCATCCCACCCCGGATCGCCGCGATTGGCGCAGTTGGCTGGAGCATATGGGGTTGTCCGAGCAGGTATCGCTCAAGGGCGGCCAGGTCTTCGATACGCTGGAATTGGGGATGATCGCAGCGGCGCGCGGTTACGGTGTGTCGATGGGCGATCTGTTGATGGTCGCCGAGGATGTTGCGCAGGGACGTTTGAGTCTGCCGTGGCCAACCGCCGTCGCCAGTGGACTGAATTATTACCTGGTGTGGCCAAAAACCCGGCCGGGAGGTGAACGTTTGCGCCGACTCAGTGACTTCCTGCAAAGCGAAGTCCGCGCCATGACGCTGCCGGCCGTTACGCGCTTGAGCTGAAATGTTCGAGCCGTCACAATGCCGGCCTTGTGCCATAACCCTGCTGTTCGCTCAAGTATTCGGTTTTGCCGCCGAATACGTGCATGTGGAACCGTCGTGCCGGTATCCACGATTCACCCCCATTAGAAAATTATCCGAGCTGCGATCAAGGAGGATCGGCAGGTTCGGCCAGGAGCTGTCCATGTCTCAACCTCGCGCTCGGATCGCCTCGCAGCTGGGCCTCGCGCTCGCCGTGATACTGGCGATTGTTATCAGCGGCAGTACAGTCTTTGCTTTGCGTTCGCTGGATACCGCCAACCTCGCCACTCGTGAAGAGCACTTGGCCAGTGAGGCGCGTCTGCTCGCCGACCAACTGAGCACCTTTCATGGCACGCTGCGCGAAAGCACCCAGCGCCTGAGCGGGCTGTTCGAGAAGCGCTTCAGCGCAGGTTTGAGCATTCACCCGAGTGAGCCGGTGAGCGTGGCAGGCACCCAGACACCGGGCCTGCACTTGGGCAGCGAAGTGCTGAACAACAACTTCAAGGAAGTCGACGAGTTCAAGCAGATGACCGCCGGTGTCGCCACGCTGTTCGTGCGCAGTGGCGAAGACTTTGTTCGCGTCAGCACCTCCCTGACCAAACAGGATGGCAGCCGCGCCATCGGTACCTTGCTCGATCACGCTCACCCGGCCTATGCGAAATTGATGGCGGGCCAGGGTTATGTCGGTCGCGCCCTGTTGTTTGATCGTTCCTACATGACTCAATACACCCCGGTGCGTGACAGCAGCGGCAAGGTGATCGCGGTGCTGTTTGTCGGCTTCGACTACACCGACGCGCAAAACGCCCAGTTCGACAACCTCAAGCGCTTCCGTATCGGCCAGACTGGCTCGCTGGCGCTGCTGGATGAGCAAAACAAATGGCTGGTAGCCCCAGCGGGCGTACAGGCTTTGGATCAGGCGGTTACGGTGATCGGCGGCCTGGCCAAAACCCCGGGTAAAGGCCAGTTCTGGAGCGACAAGGCTGAAGATTTCTACAGCGTTTCGGTGCCATTCGACGGTGGGCCGTGGGCGGTCGTGGCGAGCATGCCGAAAGCCGAAATCCGTGCGGTGACCTGGAGCGTCGGCACGCAACTGGCGATTGGCAGCCTGTTGGCGATGTTGCTGGCGGTCGGTTCCGTGGTCTGGTTGCTGCGCAGCAAGCTGGCGCCGCTGAGTGATCTGGTGCGTCAGGCCGAAGCCTTGGGCGCCGGTGATCTGAGCGTGCGTCTGAACGTTTCGAGCAACGACGAAATCGGTCAACTGTCCCGCGCGTTCAACCAGATGAGCCAAGCGTTGTCGACCATGGTCGAGCACATCCGCCGTTCCTCGGAAGAGGTCAACCGCCGCGCGCAGGCACTTTCCGGTTTGTCCGGCGGCGCGTACGAAGGCATGGAACAGCAGTCCGGCGAGATCACCAGCATGGCCGGCGCGGTTGAAGAATTTAGCGCCACCTCGCTGGACATCGCCGACAACATGGGCGCCACTCAGCGACTGGCTCAGGAAAACGCGCAGCAAACACAGATTGGTCGCAGCTCGATGGAAGAGGCTTCGTCCTCTCTGGAGCAAATCGCCGGTGCGTTGAACACCACTGCTACCGTCATCAACACCCTCGGTCAGCGTTCCCAGGAAATCGGTGGCATCGTCAGCGTGATCACCTCGATTGCCGAGCAGACCAACCTGCTGGCGCTTAACGCTGCCATCGAAGCGGCCCGTGCCGGTGAACAAGGTCGCGGCTTTGCGGTGGTGGCGGATGAGGTGCGTAACCTCGCGTCGCGCACTCGTCAGGCGACCGATGAAATCTCCGGCATGATCCAGAGCATTCAGCAAGAAACCGGCAACGCGATCAGCACCATGGAGCAGGGCAATGTGCTGATGCAGGAAGGCCTGTCGCGCAACGCCAATGTCGCTTCGGCGCTCGCGCGGATCGACGAGCAGAGCCGTTCGGCGGGGCAGCAGTTCGCGGCGATCACTACCGCCACTCAGGAGCAAAGCAGCACGGCTACTTTGCTCAGCAGCAACCTGCAGAGCATTGCGCTGGCCAACAGCGAGCAGCGTGAAGTGGTTTCCAACCTGGCCGTGACCGCCAAGGAGCTTGAGAAACTGGCGGCGGACTTGCGTTCCGAGGTTGATCGCTTTCGTTGATGCGTGGCTGAAATAGCGATCGCGAGCAGACTCACTCCTACAGGTATATCGGTTGGCCACAATGTTTGTGATCACTAAACATCCCTGTAGGAGTGAGCCTGCTCGCGACGCATCACTGCCAATCTTGGGTGAAACACTCGATCTGTTGCTCTTTCATACTTGCTGAAACGTTTCCGCAGCGCTATAAAAATGGCACAACTCCAATAAAGGCTGCTGCCATGACTCCGCTCAAACTCGTCGCCGCACTCGGCGCACTGTCCGCTGCCTCCCACGCCATGGCCTGGGATTACGTCCTCCTCGACGCTGACAAACCCGCGCAAAACTGGACCATCACCAGTGAGCAACTCGGCGTGAAAACCGACAAACCCTTTTCCGTAAGCCTGCGCACTTTGCATGGTGGGCGGCAGGAAGGCGTCAGCATCGTCGACATCGATAACGGCACGATGAAACTCTCGGTAGTGCCTACTCGTGGCATGAACGTTCTGCACGCCTCCGTTGGCGACGTGCGCATGGGCTGGGATTCGCCGGTCAAGGACGTGGTCAACCCGGCCTTCATCGAACTCAACGGGCGCGGTGGTCTGGGCTGGCTGGAAGGCTTCAATGAGCTGGTGACCCGCTGTGGTTACGAATGGGTTGGCCACCCCGGCATGGACAATGGCGAGTTGCTGACCCTCCATGGGCGCGCCGCCAACATCCCGGCCAGTACTGTCACGCTGCACATCGATGAAAAACCACCCTATGCCATCAGCCTGCGCGGTGAACTGAAAGAACAGGCCTTCAAGAAAGTCGATTTCTCGGTCGTCACGGAATTGGTCACCGAGCCCGGTAGCGTGCGTTTTGCACTCAACGATACGCTGACCAACAACGGCGATTATCCAAAGGAATACCAGGCGCTGTATCACAGCAACTTCAGCACGCCGTTCCTCGAGCAGGGCGCCCGTTTTGCTGCACCGGTAAAACAGGTCTCGCCTTTCAACGACAAGGCCAAAGGCGATTTGCCCGACTGGCAGACCTACCGCGCACCCACCAAGGACTACGACGAAACCGTCTACAACGTCGTGCCCTATGCCGACGCCAAAGGCGAAACCTTGACTGTTTTGCACAACAAGGCCGGCAGCCTCGGTGTCTCCGTCGGCTTCAACACTCAGCAGTTGCCGGTGTTTTCCCTGTGGAAAAACACTGACACTCAAGGGCAGGGCTATGTCACGGGGCTGGAGCCGGGCACCAGTTTCTCCTACAACCGCCGCTATCAGCGTCCGCTGAATCTGGTGCCGACCATTGCACCGAAGGAACACAAACAGTTCCAGATCAGCTACAGCCTGCTCGCGGACAAAGGTGCTGTGGATAACGCTTTGAAGCGCGTGACCGAGATTCAGGCCGGGCGTGAAACCGAAGTGCGCCAGACGCCACTGGTTGATTTGACCGAGCATTAAGGCGTCGCCGGCCGGTATTGCAGCGCTTCGGCCAAGTGCTCACGCCTGATTGCATCGACTTGCTCAAGGTCTGCCAGGGTTCTGGCGACTTTGAGCAAACGATGGGCCGAGCGCAGCGACAACGTCAGTCGCTCACAGGCAGACTCCAGCCAGGTTTCGTCGGCTGTGGATAACTTGCAGTGCCGCTTCAGGCCCGGCAGATCGAGAAAGGCATTGGCGCAGGACTGGCGTTTCAGTTGCCGTTCTCGCGCCTCGGCAACACGTTGCGCGGCCGTGGCGCTGTCTTCGCCCGGCTTAACCGTCGGATTCAACGCCGTCGCCTCCCGCGCCACCGTCAGGTGCAGATCAATCCGATCCAGCAGCGGCCCTGACAGCTTGTTGCGGTATCGCTGAACCATGTCCGGTGTGCACGAACACTTGCCGCTCGGCTCGCCAAGATATCCACAGGGACACGGGTTCATCGCCGCCACCAATTGAAAGCGTGCCGGAAATCGTACGCGATCCTTGGCTCGGGCGATCACGATGTGCCCCGACTCCAGAGGCTCGCGCAGTACCTCAAGCACCTTGCGATCGAACTCAGGCAGCTCATCGAGAAACAGCACACCATGGTGGGCGAGGGTGATCTCGCCGGGTTGCGGTTTCGAGCTGCCACCGACCAGCGCCGGCCCCGATGCAGAATGGTGCGGCTGGCGGAAGGGCCGTTGCGGCCAATGGGTCAGGGGCACGCCGCTGGCGACGGATTGAATCGCCGCGACTTCCAGCGCCTCGCATTCGGAGAGCGGCGGGAGCAATCCCGGCAATCGACTGGCCAACAGCGTCTTGCCCGTCCCCGGCGGTCCGCTGAACAACAGGTTATGCGCACCCGCTGCGGCAATCAGCAGCGCCCGTTTGGCTGCCATTTGCCCCTGCACTTCGTTCAGGTCTGGATAGGGTCTGGCGGCATGCATCAAACCGTCCGACACGTAAGGCTCCACCGGCGTATGGCCGTTGAAATGCGCCACCGCCTCCAGCAAATGATCCACCGCAAACACCTTCAACCCCGAAGCCAGGCACGCCTCCTCGGCATTCGCCCGCGGCACCACCAGCGCACGCCCCGCCTTGCGCGCCGCCAACGCTGCCGGCAACACGCCGCGCACCGCTCGTACTGCGCCGGACAATGCCAACTCACCCAGACATTCCACATCATCCAGCGTAAGACACGGCACCTGCACACTCGCCGACAGAATCCCCAAGGCAATCGCCAGATCAAACCGCCCGCCATCCTTGGGCAGATCCGCCGGCGCCAGATTCAGGGTGATCCGCCGCGCCGGAAACTGCAGCCCGGAATTGATGATCGCGCTGCGCACCCGATCCTTGCTCTCCTTCACCGCCGCTTCGGGCAGACCGACCATGGTCAGCGACGGCAGGCCGTTGGCCAGATGGACTTCGACGCTGACAGCGGGGGCTTCCACGCCAATCTGGGCGCGACTGTGGACGATGGAGAGAGACATGGTCGTTCCTTGAGCTGAATCGGGGGCCGCTTCCTGCGGGTTTTTGAAGGGTAGTTGAGCCGGGTTTCAGTGCTGGAATAGAGGTTTACAAGACGTATCAAAACCCAATGGCGTAGCACTGCTTCCCTGAATTGGAGCGTTGACTCTCGACCGGCATTGGCGGATCATCCCGTCCGAGGACTGCAACTGCGCATTCGTCGGGACTGGGCACCAGCAAAAGCTCCCCCGCATTTTTGGCAGCAGAGAAAGCTGGTTTCTCTGAAGTAGTGACGACGGGCGAGCCTGTCGGATTCTGAACCCAAGGCTGTAAAGCCAGGAGCTAAAGAATCGCTGCGACTACTCCTCAAAAAATACTTAAAAGGCGTCCATTGGACGCCTTTTTTATTTCTGATTGGATGATGCCCGTGGTATCTGCCCCACCAACGTGCCATGCGCGCGCTTTTGCGGGTACCAAGTCACCACGAAGTAACCAAATCCTGTGGCGCGCTCGTGTCGCGGTTCAAGAATCAGTGTTCCCATAGATGTCTTCAGTACCGCGACCCTGTTTCCACATCGCTGTTCTTTGAACTCGCAATAGATTTGCGCTCCCGGGACGATCATTTTCGCAACAATCGCTGCTACCCCATCGACAGTCTGGCAACCATGTTTGAGCAAGTCGGCTCTATGGGCTTCCCATACGTGTACTACGCCAAAACCGCTATTCGCTCGGCGGTGAATACCTACTCGCAAATAAATTTTCCCGCCTGGCAAGCCGAACTTTGGCATATCGGGGATCGTGCCGAAGATGTAACCGCCATCTGGATGCTGAACCAGCGTGTTTTCTTTGAGTTTGAGCAAGTCAGACAAGAGGGATCCAGAACCAGAGTGTCTGGCGATCAATGTGATTCGTCTGCAATTCGACTTGTTGGATCGACCAGCGCAGAGGAAAGCCACCAGCGTAATCACAGGGAACAACTCACGGAATCAGGCGCAGACGCTGATTTTTGTAGGGCCGTGCCCTAATAGTTGTAGGACGCTGGCGAAAGGGTTTCGACGGTCTTGTATCGCGGAGTCTCATGCTCCAGTTTGGCCGCTCAATGCAGCCTCTGGAGACTAGAAATGAACCGCAATGGTATGCGCCCGATTCATCCGGGCGAGGTTCTGAATAAGGAATTCATGGAGCCGTTGGGCATGACCGTCATGGATTTGGCCATGCCCACGAAATGGCCCGAAAGTGAGATCGAAAAGCTTGTGAAGTGCCAGCTCAGGATCTGCGCTGATCTGGCAATCAGACTTGCCATTCATCTCAACACGACGCCTGAGTTCTGGATGAGTCTTCAGTCGACTTACGATTTGCGCAGGGCCCAGCTCAGGCAGGCGGGCTTATAGCGACTGCAGCATCCGCGAAGCCCTTTTCCACCAAGGCCCCGTTATTGGGCGCTTCGGCTCTTCACGTTCCACCACCATCAACGGCACATCCTGCAACCGTATCCACGGCTGATTATTCCAATGCAACAAACTCAACGTCATGTCCGGCCAACTGAGCAAGCTGAGGTGTGGACGTTCGCTTGTGGTGGGGTGTTGGGTGTCGCGCAGGGTCGGGATGACTTGGTGAGTAAGCCATTCGCGCAGGGCTCGGTATTCGGGGCAGTAGTGGTAGACGAGGAGGGCGTAGACGCCGGATTCGCTGATTAGCAGGGTGTTTTCGATTTGGTTGTTGATCAGGGTTTTGCGGGTTTGGTGTTGGTCGGGGTCGAGTTTTCGCAGCATGCGTTCATTGAGGTAGATGTGCAGCAGGCGGCTCAGGTCTCGGGCGCAGAACCAGGGTTGGTTCTGGATGAGGAGGGCGTGGAGGGGGAGTTTGTGGCGGGTGAAGATGTGCGGGGTCAGATAAGTCTCTTCTTGATTCATTGAGCAGTTCCTCTTGCTTAAGGGGCTGCCCTCAATCGTCGCCAAACGATTGGGTGGCAGTTGTACGCGGGTTGGCGAACCGGAGCAAAAGGAACCCGGCAGACACGAAGGTCTCCCACGCACAACCGCCATGAAACGATGGGCGGTAAATGTAGCCGCCATCATGGTTGTCGTGCGCCTTAAGCTATCCAGGTCGCCAAACCCGGTGCTGAACATTCAGCATCGGGTGAGCTTAGAAACCTGGGCTTTTCGGCGCAATCGCACGGCGGTGGTGCAAGTTGTAGGACGTTGCCGGGATGGTTGAAGGGCTGAAGATCAAAAGATCGCAGCCTTCGGCAGCTCCTACAGGGGATTGCGGAGTTACTCAGCAGGTGGCGCCAGCTTGGCTTCCATCTCGGCGACCTTCGCTTCGAGGCTTTCGAGGCGGGCACGGGTACGCGCCAACACAACCATCTGACTATCGAATTCTTCCCGGCTCACCAGGTCGAGTTTGCTGAAGGCACTTTGCAGCAGCATCTTGAACTGGCTTTCGATTTCGGCTTTCGGCAGCGGGGTGTCGCCGCTGAACAGGCGGGAGGCGGTGCCGCTCAGGGCGTCGAGGAAGTCTTTGGGCGCGAGCATGGTGGATGTCCTGGAAACAATGGCCGGCAGTGTATCACGCAGTGTCTATAGTCAATCTCGTGGTCAGGGATGCACGCTTTTCGCGCAGGCGGACGGACGGCGACGCACCGTTGTTGTGCGTATCCGCAGGGCCATTTGCACGAGATGGCTTGCGGCAGCGGCCAAGGGATTGAAATCAGGGGATTTTGGCGAGATGGCAAGGTTTCTGCTTAGTCACCTTCGACCCATGCACTGATGCAGTCGCTGTGACGAATGCAGTGCGGCAGACGGAGCGGGGAGTTTCGTCGGCAGCGGTTAGCTGGCGTCAGTCGGGCAGGTACGGCCGACGATGCGTTACAAAGCCAGGCACTGCGCTTAGACTTGAGTCGGGTTTGTTTTCCTGGGGCAAGTCCACCAATTCGGGAGAGAGTTTCATGAAGCTAGTCACTGCCATCATCAAGCCGTTCAAGTTGGACGACGTGCGCGAGTCGCTGTCCGAAATCGGCGTGCAGGGCATTACCGTTACTGAAGTCAAAGGCTTCGGCCGGCAGAAGGGTCACACCGAGCTGTATCGCGGCGCGGAATATGTGGTCGATTTTCTGCCCAAGGTGAAAATCGACGTGGCCATCGACGACAAGGATCTGGATCGGGTGATCGAGGCGATCACCAAGGCGGCCAACACCGGCAAGATCGGTGACGGCAAGATCTTCGTGGTCAATCTGGAACAGGCGATTCGCATCCGTACCGGCGAAACCGATACCGACGCGATTTAAAAGCCGCCACAAACCCCAACGCCCCAGGAGAAAACAATATGACTCTGCGTAAATTCGCAGGGCTAGGAGCCCTGTTGTCCATCGTAATGCCAAGCCTTGCAATGGCGGCAGACGAAGTGGCGGCCCCAGTCCTCAATTCCGGCGACACTGCCTGGATGCTCACCTCCACAGCCCTTGTGCTGTTCATGACCATCCCGGGCCTGGCGCTGTTCTACGGCGGCATGGTTCGCTCGAAAAACATTCTTTCCGTGATGATGCAGTGCTTCGCCATTACCGGTCTGATCAGCATCCTGTGGGTCATTTATGGCTACAGCATTGCGTTCGACACCACCGGCATGGAGCAGGGCGTCGTCAACTTCAACTCGTTCTTTGGCGGCATGGGCAAGGCGTTCCTCGCCGGTGTCACGCCTTCGAGCGTGACTGGCCCGGCCGCGTTGTTCCCTGAGGCGGTCTTCATCACCTTCCAGATGACCTTCGCGATCATCACCCCGGCGCTGATCGTCGGTGCATTCGCCGAGCGGATGAAGTTCTCCGCGATGCTGATCTTCATGGGCATCTGGTTCACCCTGGTTTATGCACCGATCGCGCACATGGTCTGGTCCGGCAACGGCGGCCTGATGTGGGACTGGGGCGTGCTCGACTTCGCGGGCGGCACCGTGGTGCACATCAACGCCGGTGTGGCCGGTCTGATTGCCTGCCTGGTATTGGGCAAGCGCAAAGGCTTCCCGACCACCCCGATGGCGCCGCATAACCTCGGCTACACCCTGATGGGCGCAGCAATGCTGTGGGTCGGCTGGTTCGGCTTCAACGCCGGTTCCGCTGCTGCGGCCAACGGCACTGCCGGTATGGCGATGCTGGTCACTCAGATTGCTACTGCCGCCGCCGCGCTGGGCTGGATGTTCGCTGAGTGGGTCACCCACGGCAAACCAAGCGCTCTGGGCATCGCCTCGGGTGTGGTTGCCGGTCTGGTGGCGATTACTCCGGCTGCCGGTACTGTGGGCCCGATGGGCGCACTGGTGATCGGTCTGGCGGCGGGCGTGGTGTGCTTCTTCTGCGCCACCACCCTGAAACGCAAACTCGGTTATGACGATTCCCTCGACGCATTTGGCGTACACGGTATCGGCGGTATCCTCGGCGCAATCCTCACTGGTGTGTTCGCTGCACCTGCTTTGGGTGGTTTCGGCACCGTTACCGATATCGGCGCGCAGGTCTGGATTCAGGTCAAAGGCGTTGGCTTCACGGTGATCTACACCGCGATCGTCACCTTCATCATCCTCAAGGTTCTGGACGCCGTCATGGGTCTGCGTGTAACCGAGGAAGAAGAGTCGGTGGGCCTCGATCTGGCACAACACAACGAACGCGGCTACAACCTGTAAGTACGCGCACTAAAAAACTTGCCCGGTTCGCCGGGCATTTTTTTGTCTGGAATTTGTCATTGAAAGACAAGCTGAAAGGATTTTTCGTACGCCTTTAGTCGCGTTTACGACGGGTGTTTTTCTGCGGGCAATGGCTTACACCGTTGCAGGAATATTAGGGCCTTTGTTTTTTCCCAGAGCGCGCTAGAATGCGCCCCGAATGTGCGGAGAACTGTATGTGGCAACAGACTCTGATAACCCTGCGGGCAAGGCCTCGGGGCTTTCATCTGGTAACGGACGAGTTACTCGCCGGCCTGCCTGAACTCAAGGCATGTCGGGTCGGTCTGTTGCATTTGTGGCTGCAGCATACCTCGGCGTCGTTGACCGTCAACGAGAACGCCGATCCGGCGGTTCGTCGCGACTTCGAACGATTTTTCAATCGTCTGATCCCACAAGGAACAGACGGCTATGAGCATAACGACGAAGGCCTGGACGACCTCCCGGCGCACTTCAAGGCCAGCGTGCTTGGTTGCCAGATCAGTCTGCCGGTTTCGGCAGGGCGACTGGCACTGGGAACCTGGCAAGGCGTTTATCTGGGCGAGCACCGTGATCATGGCGGTGCCCGTAAAGTCCTCGCCACCTTGCACGGTGAAGAGGCATAGCCGCTGGTCAGCAGCGGCGAATGATTTTTTAACGGCGACTTTCGACAGTTGCCAAAGCTGGTCTATAACTAATCTGCTTTTCGCAAGTCATGAGGTAGAACATGAGCGACGATGATCTGGAAAACGACGACCTCGAAGTAGGCGACGAAGACGAGGCCGATGAAAGCCTGGAAGCAGCAGCGGAAGACGTTGCTGACGACGATGGCGGCGACGACACGCCGGCCCCGGCTGCCAAAGGCAAAGCCAAGGCTGCGGTGTCGGTTGACGAGTTGCCGAGCATTGAAGCCAAGAACAAGGAGCGCGACGCCCTGGCCAAGGCCATGGAAGAGTTCCTGTCGCGAGGCGGAAAAGTGCAGGAAGTGGAGGCCAATGTGGTCGCCGATCCGCCCAAGAAGCCGGACAACAAGTACGGCAGCCGCCCTATCTGAGGCGTGCCGCTTGCTTGCTGAAAAAGCCCGCCGTCGCTGCGGGCTTTTTCATGTCTGGAATTCCGGACGCGCCACAATCCCCCTGTAGGAGTGAGCCTGCTCGCGATAGCGGTGTGTCAGTCAACGTAGAGGTATCTGACTCACCGCTATCGCGAGCAGGCTCACTCCTACAAGGGAACTGTGTCAGTTGGAGGCGGCATTCCAGCGTGCGAGAACGGCTGGCAAATCGGTCAGGCTGCGGATCTCGGCATCCGGCTGACGCTCGGCTTCCCACGCTTTGCCCGCCGGGTTAAACCAGATCGCCCGCAACCCGGCCTGCTGTGCACCGGCAATGTCATCACCGGGATGATCACCAATGTGCACCGCCAGGTCAGCGCTCACACCACCGCGCTGCAAGGCCTCGTGAAACAGTCGCGCATCCGGTTTGGCGATGCCGATGTCCTCGGCGCACAGGGCAAATTTGAAGTAATCCGCCAGTCCCAACCGCCGCACATCCGCGTTGCCGTTGGTGACCACGCCAAGGGCGTAATGGTTGGCGAGAATCTCCAGTACCGGCTCGACTTCGGGGAACACCTCGATCTGATGCCGGGCGTGCAGGAACACTTCAAAACTCTTGTCCGCCAGATCCGACGCCTCGCCATGGCTGTAACCGGCTTCTTCAAGTGCGTGAAACAGCACCCGCCGACGTAACGCACTGATGCGATGTTTGAGCCCAGGCTCGTTGGCCAGCACCCGCTCGCGGATCGACCACAAATGCTCCACCGGCACGGCGCCCAGATTCGGCGCATGTTCGCTCAGCCATTCACGCAAAATCGCTTCGGCGCTGACGATTACCGGGGCGGTGTCCCACAGGGTGTCGTCGAGGTCGAAGGTGATCAACTGGATGCTCATGAATCATCGCCTTTCATGCGTTTGGCCCTTGGGTGGGCGCTGTCGTAGACCGCCGCCAGATGCTGGAAGTCCAGGTGGGTGTAGATCTGCGTGGTCTTGATGTCCGAGTGGCCGAGCAGTTCCTGTACCGCGCGCAGATCCTGCGAGGACTCCAGCAAGTGGCTGGCGAAGGAGTGCCGCAGCATGTGTGGGTGCAGGTTCTGCCCCAGTTCACGCTCGCCGGCCAGTTTGACCCGCACCTGAATCGCCCGAGGCCCGAGACGCCGACCTTGCTGGCTGACGAACACGGCGTCGTCCGCCGGGTTGGTCATGGCGCGTAACGGCAGCCACTGTTCAAGGGCTTCGCGGGCCTTTTTGCCGACCGGCAGCAGACGGGTCTTGCTGCCCTTGCCGAGCACCTGAACCATGCCGTCGGCCAGGTCGAGCTGATCGAGATTGAGCCCGGTCAGCTCCGACAGACGCAGGCCGGAGGAGTAGAACAATTCCAGAATCGCCTGATCACGCCGCGCGAGAAAATCGTCCTCGACCGCGCCCTCAAGCAGTTGCAACGCACGGTCGGTGTCGAGGGTTTTCGGCAGGCGGCGTTCGCCTTTCGGCGGTGCCAGTCCGGTAGCCGGATCGTGGTCGCACAGACCTTCGCGATTGAGATAGTGATAGAGCCCGCGCACTGCCGAGAGCAATCGGGCGAGGCTGCGTGAGGATTGGCCTTGCGCATGCAGGCGGGCGATCAGGCTGCGCAGGCGCTGGATGTCCAGCGCGGCCCAACTGCCAATGTTCTGTTTGACGCACCAGCCGAGGACTTTGTCGAGGTCGCGGCGGTAGGCCGACAGCGTGTGCGGCGACACCTGCCGCTCACTGCGCAAGTGTTCGCAGTAAGCGTCCAGTTGTCGTTCCATGTTCAGCGTACCGAGCGCAGGGAGCTGTTGACCCGTGGCAGCACGCGGCCCATGACTTCGGCGATGTAGCTGAGGAACAGGGTGCCGACCGAACTCTTGTAGTGCTGCGGGTCACGGCTGGCGATGGCCAGAATCCCGTGGATGCCTTGGTGGCTGACAGCGACCACGGCGGTGGAACCGATCTGCTTGCGCTGCTCTTCGCCGAACAGGAAGTCCAGCTCATGCTCGCGCAGGGTGCCACTGACGCTTTTGCCTTCGGTGAGCAGGCCGCCGATGGCGACTTGTGCATCGGCGTGACTGACCCAGCGGCCGACGGGTGCCGGGTTGTCGCCGAGCAGGATCAAGCTGACGAAGGGCACCTGAAAGTCCTGGCGCAGGCTGTCTTCGACACTGATGACCACGTCTTCCAGGCTGGAGGCGTCCATCAGGGCGAGGATCAGGCGACGGGTCTTGTCGAACAGGCGATCGTTGTCGCGCGCCACGTCCATCAATTGCGAGAGGCGATGACGCATCTCGATGTTGCGCTCACGCAGAATGGTCATCTGGCGCTCGACCAGCGATACGGTGTCGCCGCGCTGGTGAGGAATGCGCATGGCCGGCAGCAGTTCTTCGTGCTCGACGAAGAAATCCGGATGAGCCTCCAGGTACGCGGCAACCGCTGCCGCCTCCAGGCTCTCGGACGCTGATTCGTCGGACTGTCGGGCGGGTACCTGGGGCTTATCGGTCATGGTTTCTGCTCACTCAAAGACGCACTTGTCCTTCGTATACACGCACTGCCGGGCCGGTCATCAACACCGGTTGGCCAGGGCCTGCCCATTCAATGGACAGACGCCCGCCGGGCAGGTCGATCAACAGCGGCGAATCCATCCACCCCTGACTGATGGCCGCAACGGCCGCCGCACAAGCGCCGGTGCCGCAGGCCTGGGTTTCCCCGGCGCCGCGTTCCCAGACGCGCAGTTGCGCGCGGTGGCGGTCGATGACCTGGAGGAAACCGACATTGACCCGCGCCGGGAAGCGCGGATGGTGTTCGATTTTCGGCCCCAGTTCATGCACCGGCGCGCTGTTGATGTCCTGCACGCGCAATACGGCGTGCGGGTTGCCCATCGACACGGCGGCCAGTTCGACCGTGGTGCCGTCGACTTCCAGCTGATAGCTTGCGGCCTGCGCCGGTGCTTCGAACGGAATGTCCGCCGGCACCAGGCGCGGGGCGCCCATGTTCACGCCGATCTGGCCGTCATTACGCACGTCCAGCTCGATGATGCCGCCCTTGGTCTCGACGCGGATCTGCCGTTTGGCGGTCAGACGCTTGTCGAGCACGAAACGCGCGAAGCAGCGCGCACCGTTGCCGCACTGCTCGACTTCCGAGCCATCGGAATTGAAGATCCGATAACGGAAATCCACGTCCGGGTTGCTCGGCGCCTCGACGATCAGCAATTGGTCGAAACCGATGCCGGTGTGCCGGTCGCCCCATTGTTTGGCGTGCTTGGGCTGAATATGCGCGTGCTGGCTGACCAGGTCGAGAACCATGAAGTCGTTGCCCAGGCCGTGCATTTTGGTAAAACGCAGCAGCATGGGTTACTCCGGCAGCAGGCTTTCGCCGGCAAACAGCTCGGCCACGGTTTCGCGGCGACGCACTTCAAAGACCTTGTCACCGTCCACCAGCACCTCGGCGGCACGGCCGCGGGTGTTGTAGTTGGAGCTCATCACAAAACCGTAGGCACCGGCCGAATGCACGGCCAGCAAGTCGCCTTCTGCCAAGGCCAGTTCACGGTCCTTGGCGAGGAAGTCACCGGTTTCGCAGATCGGGCCGACGATGTCGTATTGACGCGCGGCGGTGTCGCGGGGTTTGACCGCAGTGACGTCCATCCACGCCTGATACAGCGCCGGGCGGATCAGGTCGTTCATCGCCGCGTCAACGATGGCGAAGTCTTTGTGTTCGGTGTGCTTGAGGTACTCGACTTGCGTCAGCAGCACGCCAGCATTGGCGACGATGAAACGGCCCGGCTCGAACACCAGTGCCAGATCACGACCGTCCAGACGCTCACGCACGGCTTTGATGTAGTCACCGGCCAAAGGCGGCTCCTCATCGCGATAACGCACACCCAAGCCGCCACCGAGATCGATGTGGCGCAGGTGAATGCCGCAATCGCCGAGGCGATCGACCAGATCCAGCAGGCGGTCGAGGGCGTCGATGAACGGCGGCAACGTGGTCAGTTGCGAACCGATGTGGCAATCGACACCGATCACTTCCAGGTTCGGCAGATGCGCGGCGCGCACGTACACGTCTTCGGCGTCGGCGATGGCGATGCCGAACTTGTTCTCTTTGAGACCGGTGGAAATGTACGGGTGGGTGCCGGCATCGACGTCCGGGTTGACGCGCAGCGAGACCGGCGCGCGAACGCCCAGCTCGGCGGCCACGACTTGCAGGCGCTCCAGCTCATCGGTGGACTCGACGTTGAAGCAGTGCACGCCGACTTCCAGGGCGCGACGCATGTCGTCACGGGTCTTGCCGACACCGGAGAACACGATCTTGTCGGCGCTGCCGCCAGCGGCCAGCACGCGTTCCAGCTCGCCACGGGACACGATGTCGAAACCGGCGCCGAGACGGGCCAGGACGTTCAGTACGCCGAGGTTGGAGTTGGCTTTGACGGCGAAGCAGACGAGATGCGGCATGCCGGCCAGCGCATCGGCGTAGGCCAGATACTGGGCTTCGATGTGTGCGCGCGAGTAAACATAGGTGGGCGTGCCGAAACGGTCGGCGATGGCGGACAGCGCCACACCTTCCGCGAACAGCTCCCCGCCACGGTAGTTAAAAGCGTCCATGGCGATCCCTTATTGGTAAACGTCGTGCTTGTGTGCTTTGGACGGCTGCTTTTGCGAGGACTGGGCTTGTTCGGCCGGGTCTTGGTTATCATCGGGCAGGTACAGCGGGCCTTTTTGACCGCAGGCCGAGACAAGGCAGGCAACCGCGACGAGCGCAGCAAGGTAAGAGATCAGGCGCTTCATGGCGAAATCCTTGAAAATGCGTTAATTGCGCCGGAGTATACCGGCCACCCGGCAGCTTGCCTATGCGACGGGGTTCCCGTCCGGCGGGGCTCCTGAGAAGTGCATCATTATTCCCCGTGGGAGCGAGCCTGCTCGCGAAGGGGCCGGCAAGTTCAACAGGCTCGCTGCCTGACACACAGCTTTCGCGAGCAGGCTCGCTCCCACAGGGGCGTTGTTGGAAGGGCCAATAGGTACTTGGTCGTTATCCTTTGCAATCGGCAAGCAGCGTCCGTATCTTGCGGCGCTTGAGCCTGATCAGACATTTTTTGAGGTTGCCACAATGAGTTTGTCCGAAGCCCGTTTCCACGATCTGGTCGATGAAACCCAGGAAAAACTGGAAGACATCTTTGACGAGAGCGATCTGGATATCGATCTGGAAAGTTCGGCCGGTGTGCTGACCGTCAAGTTCGAAAACGGCTCGCAGCTGATCTTCAGCCGTCAGGAGCCATTGCGTCAGCTGTGGCTGGCAGCGGTGTCCGGTGGTTTCCACTTCGACTACGACGAAGAAAGCGAACGCTGGATGTGCGACAAGAGCGAAGAGCAACTGGGTGAAATGCTCGAGCGCATCGTCAAGCAACAGGCCGGCGCCGAATTCGATTTCGAAGGTTTGTGATTCCGTGACCGATACCGCTCCCGTTCGTCCGCCCAAGCCGCTCTACAGCAATATCAGCCCGGCGGTGCCTTCGCCGTGCAGCGGCGTGTGCCGGCTGGATGAACAGAAGGTCTGCCTCGGCTGTTTCCGGCATGTCGAAGACATTCGTGAGTGGCGCTCGGCGGACGATGAGCGGCGGCGAGTGATCGTCACTCAAGCCGCTGCTCGCAGAACTCTGGCCTGACTCAACCCTGTGGTGAGGGGATAAATCCCTTCACCACAAAGTCTCCCTCAGGATTGAGTGGGCCTGGTCGGCTGGTGACTTGTATATTTTTTGAGCTGTGATAGTGTCCGAGCACGCCTCAACCCATCGAGGCCTGGTGAAAACCCCGTCTTTTTTGGCGGGGTTTTGCTTTTTTTGTGTGCAGAAGAAAGGAGTCTGCCCGGATCATGACCGCACCTTCCATCACCCTTACCCGTCTGGACGTTCAACGTCTGGAACGCCTGATCGACAGCCTGGATGATTCGCTGCCGGGCGTGATTGCGCTGCAAACCGAACTGGACCGCGCCGACGACGTGGTCGGCCACGATGAAGTGCCCGCCGATGTCGTGACGATGAATTCCCGTGTGCATTGCCGCGAAGAAGGCAGTGGCAAGGACTACCACCTGACGCTGGTCTATCCCAAGGATGCCAATGCCGACGAAGGCAAGATTTCCATTCTGGCACCGGTCGGCAGCGCGTTGCTGGGCCTGAAGGTCGGTCAGCACATCGACTGGCCCGCGCCGGGCGGCAAGACCTTGAAGCTGAACTTGCTGGAAGTCGAATCTCAGCCGGCCAACGGCGGCGATTTCCGCGAGTAACTCCGCCTCAGACCTGTTCGAGCGCCTCGTTCAGGGCGCGCTCCAGGTCCGCCTTGTAGCGCAGATACAGATTGCTTGAACTTTGCCCATCACCGAGCAGGCCCGACAGGTCCAAATCGGTGATGTAGCAGCGATAGCGTTCGGTCTCGCGGCGCTGCTCGACGATCTCCCGGGCGACCACGCTGAACAGTTGGTCGCCATGTTCCAGCTCGCTGAATTCCCGTTGATTGCAATACAAGGTGACCTGCACTTCCCCCGGTGCGGCTTTGCCGACAATCGCCTGCACGTCGTAGAAAGGTTTGTTGACCGGCGTCTGCGGCGCTGCCCGGGCTTCGACCCGTCGCACCCGTCCCGGGCCCGAGGGCAATAACTGGTAATACAAAGTTTCGAGACGGGCGGAGGGGGCGGCATCCATCGGCAGCAACGCTTCGCGCCGGTACTGGATCGATTGCAGGAAGCGCTGTAGCGGTACCAGCAGACTTTGCTCGTCGTGATACGGCAAGTGCTGTTGCCACAACGCGTTGAATTCATCGAGCACGTACAGCTCGGCCTGCTGCTCGGTAATCCGGTAGAACACCTGAATGGATTCCGGCTGGCCCATCGGCAGGATCAGCGCGAGGTCGTGATCTTCCAGCGCCATCGGGTCAAGGTGCAGCGGGCTGTAGCGCGCCTGTTCTTCGCCGAGGTAATCGAGCAATGCCGGCAGGGTGGCGAGGGCGACGTGGTTGACCTGACCCGGCACCAACTCCAGCACGTGATAGTGCTGCTGCACCTGAATCAGGTAACGGTGATTCAACTCACTGAGCAACAGGTTCTGCGCGGTATCGACGATTTCTTCCACGCGGCGGGCGATGAATTGCGCACGGTTGTGGCAGAAGCAGCGCACCTTCAGCGAAGGTTGCAGCGCCCCGCGGGGCAAGTTGTTGAGGTAATCGCGCAGGCAATCGAGCAGCGCGTGGGGGCCGTCGAAACGGTTGACCAGTACTTCATTCCAGCTGTTGAGCGTGACCTGATCCAGGGTCAGCACGAGGTTTTCGCGCACCCCGGCGTAGCTCAGCGAGTCGGTGCGCCCGGTGGTCATCAGGATGTTCAGGTCGCGGTGATGCTTGAGCGGGTCAACCCCGACGTTGACCAGCATCAGCACCTCGCTCGGCACCGCAGCGCGCAGCAACGGTTCTTCGGCAACGGTCGGCAAAGGCAGGGCGATGCTTTGTTGCAGGCTGCCGAGCAGGTTGAACAGTTCGAACTCGCTCAAGTCGCTGTTGCCAGGGTGCAGGGCGAGGCGGGTGCTGCTGTCGATCACGCCGTTGCGGTGACACCAGGTCAGCAGTTCAAGCAATTCGCGGCTGCGTTTGATCGGCGCAAAATGTTCCCACTCCAGCGCCGTCAAACTGCCGTTGTACAAGCCCCATTGGGTTTGCCCGGGTTCCTTCTTATTGCGCGATTGCACCAGGGTCAGGGTGTCTTCGGCCAGATCCGGGGCGATGCCGGGGTTGATGAACTCAACCTTGTCAGCCTTGCGCTCGAACGCGGCATATAGCCTGCGGCCGAGGACGTTGAGGTCACGTTTGTTGATCAGGCTGACGGTCTGTTCGGTGCGGGCGAACTGGGTCAGGAAGCGGTAGCTGTAATTAAGTTCGTTGACCAGCGCGCGGCGTTCGGCGCTGACCTGGCGGACTTTCCACTGGCTGCGGCTGTCGAGTAGCGCCAGTTGCCGCTGATCCCAATGCCATTCATTGGCCAATCGTTCGAGTAACGAGCGCTGCCAGCCTTGGCTGCGACTGCTGCCGGTGAGCTTGCGGTTGACCTTCAGATATAACGCGCGGCGCACCAGTTCCAGTCGCTCCGGCTCATTGCGCGCAGTGAGGTATTCCTCGATGCGCCGGTACACGACCATGTACGGGTCAAGTTCATCCAGATCGAGCTGGTTGGCGAACACCGCTTGCTTGTAGCGCAGGCTCAGACACTGCACTCTCGGGTGCTCGCTGGCGTAGACCTCGGTCAGCAGCAGTTTGAGCACCGATTTGTAGGGCGACTCGATGCCCTTGAACAACTGCCACAATCCGGCGCCGATGAACTCACCCGGCGGAATCGTCGCCAGATGCCCGAGGTCGAGGGTTTCGTCGGCGCGGATGAAACGCTTGGAGAGCAGCGTGTGGGTGTAAAGGTCGTAGGCGTTTTCTTCGTAAACCGGCACCAGCCACCAGATCGGTGTGCGCCCGGCCAGCCAGATCGCGGTGCGGTAGAACTCGTCCAGCAGCAGATAGTGCTGGGTGGTGCCGCAGTTTTCCGAACTCAGTTGGCTGTCGCGTTCACCTTTGACGAAGCGCACCGGGTCGATCAGAAAGAAGTGCGCCTCGCCACCCTGGCTCGCCGCCCAGGTTTCGAGCAACTGGCATTTCTTGCGCAGCTCCGCGAGTTCGCTGTCGCTCAGGTCCGGCGCGTGGCAGACCCACACATCCATATCGCTTTGATCGGCCTGGGCCAACGTGCCGAGGCTGCCCATCAGGAACAGTCCGTGAATCGGTCGCGGCGGGTTGCTGCCATGACGCGGTTTGTAAGAGAACGAGCGGGTCAGGCGCTGGGCTTCGGCAAGGGTATTGGCATCCGGCTCGTAATTCGACAGACCGGCCGGCGTGCTGCCCGAGACGTAACCCGGCAGCAGCGGATGGTTGACGTGGAAGAACAGCGGCAGCAGCGTCAGTACGCCTTGCTGACGCGTCGACAAGCCTTCCAGCGCGCGGCCAAGACGACCTTCATTGAGTTTGAGAAAACGTGCGCGTAGCTGGCTGAGAACCTTGCGGTCGATTCCCTCGTCCAGATCGGGGCGGATTTCGTGGGTGCGCGTCATGTCAGCTCAAACCGGCTCGCAGGCTCGGACGTAGAGGTCTCGGAATGGGAGGCAGTTTAGCCTTTGCGCAGCGGGAGTTTTAAGCTGAATTTGTTTTTTGACGTCAGATTTCTATCGCCAGGCGATAGTCGACGTCCGGACGGGCCCGCGGAAAACCCGTGACAGAGGTTCCCGTGGGCGAAGTCAGGAAGGATCAGGCTGTTTCTGGCTCTCTCAGGATCGTCAGCACGGTTTGCACATTTTGCGCAGCATCACGACCCAGGCTGGTCAGATATCCGCCATCGGGCTGATCGGTCAGTTCTTTATCAAAGAGGCGTTGGGCAGCAGCGATGTGCTTCGGGGCAGCGGTCTGATGAATTTTCAAACCTTCCTGGGAACTGTCCAGGGGAAAGAGTGCGAGGACTTCCAGTTCGGCAACCAACTCAGGGGTAAGCGACATAAGGACTCCAGACTTTCTAGGAATTGGACGACAGCGCCCCTAAGGTGAACCTGCCGGCGCGGACTGTCCAGTGTGCGCGTCAGGGTTTTTGTCTCGGGGCGGACTCCAGTGTAGTCAGGGTCTGGCGGAAGGCCGGATGGATGGGTGACAAATTGTGTGGGAGCAGACCTGCTCCCACAGTTAGCTGCGCGGTTAGCGCTTTTCTGCTGGCAACTCAGGCAGCGCACGCAACGCGGTTTCATACCATTCGGTATCAAACGCACGGTCCTCCTCAAGCATGGCGTCAATCTCGTGCGCCAGCACGTGGGCCATCAGGTTAAGGATATCTTCACGCTCGACACCCACCAGAGTGAGCTTGTTGAACGTGGCTTTAGCCGCTGGCGGGTTGTCGCTTTCGATCTGGTTCTCGATGGCTTCGATCAACGTAGCCTCGGCGAACTCTTCTTCGTCATTGTCGTTGTCGATGTCTGTCGGCTCGCTCATGGCAGGCTCCTCAAGGAAAGGCGCCAGTTTACCCGCATTCAGCGGCGTGATGCTGCTGGCGGGATTCGCCTCGGCGATCTATAAACAGACACCGCCCACCCCGCACGGCCCGGAGGCTATGTGATGCTCAAGCTCTACGGATTCTCTGTCAGCAACTACTACAACATGGTCAAACTGGCACTACTGGAAAAAGGCCTGCCGTTCGAAGAGGTCACGTTCTATCCGGCGCAGACCCCGGATTCGCTGGCGATCAGCCCGCGCGGCAAGGTACCGGTGCTGGGCGTCGATGCCGGTTTCATCAACGAAACTGCGGTCATCCTCGAATACCTCGAGCAAACCCAGAAAGGCACGCCGCTGCTGCCGAGCGACCCGTCTGAGCGTGCGCAGGTATTGTCCATCGCCAAGGAAATCGAGCTGTATATCGAACTGCCGGGCCGCGCCTGTTACGGCGAAGCGTTTTTTGGCATGACCTTGCCGGATGCAATCAAGGAAAAGACCAAGTCCGAGTTGCTACTGGGGTTTGCTTCGCTGGGTCGCCACGGCAAATTCGCCCCGTATGTGGCAGGCGACAGTCTGAGCATCGCGGATCTGTACTTTCTCTACAGCGTGCCGCTGGCCTGTGCGGTTGGGCAGAAGCTGTTCGGAATTGATTTTCTGGCAGAGATGCCGGAGGCAAAAGCGTTGCTGGAGCGGTTTGAGCAGAATCCGCATGTGCAGAAGATTGCAGCGGATAAAGAGGCGGCGATGCCGGCGTTTTTGGCGATGATCGCTGCGAAGAAGTAGGGTTTTTTAGCGTTTTGCAGTTGGTAAATCGCTGGCAAGCCTGCTCCCACAGGTTTTGTGTCGATCACATAATTGTGATCTATCAAAATCCCTGTGGGAGCTGGCTTGCCAGCGATGCTTTTTAGCGGCTGGCGATCAGCGCCTGACCGCGCACAACCGCAGCCTTGACCTGCGCCGGCGCAGTGCCGCCGATGTGGTCACGGGCATTCACCGAACCTTCCAGGGTCAGCACGGCAAACACGTCCTGCTCGATCTGGTCGCTGAACTGACGCAGTTCTTCCAGGCTCATTTCTGCCAGGTCCTTGCCGGTGTCGACGCCATATTTCACAGCATGGCCAACGATTTCGTGGCAATCACGGAACGGCAGGCCACGGCGCACCAGGTAGTCCGCCAGGTCGGTCGCGGTGGAGAAGCCACGCAGCGCCGCTTCACGCATGATCGCGTGTTTCGGCTTGATCGCCGGGATCATGTCGGCAAAGGCACGCAGCGAATCGCGCAGAGTGTCGGCGGCATCGAACAGCGGCTCTTTGTCTTCCTGGTTGTCCTTGTTGTAGGCCAGCGGCTGGCCTTTCATCAGCGTCAGCAGGCCCATCAGTGCGCCGAATACGCGACCGGTCTTGCCGCGCACCAACTCTGGCACGTCAGGGTTTTTCTTTTGCGGCATGATCGAGCTGCCGGTGCAGAAACGGTCCGGCAGATCGATGAACTGGAATTGCGCGCTGGTCCACAGCACCAGCTCTTCGGAGAAACGCGACAAGTGCATCATCGCGATGCTTGCGGCCGAGCAGAATTCGATGGCGAAGTCGCGATCGGAAACGTTGTCCAGCGAGTTGCCGCCGACGGCGTCGAAGCCCAGCAGTTGTGCGGTGTACTCGCGGTCGATCGGGTAGGTGGTGCCAGCCAGCGCAGCGCTGCCCAGCGGCATGCGGTTGGTGCGCTTGCGGCAGTCGACCAGACGCTCGTAGTCGCGGCTGAGCATTTCGAACCAGGCCAGCATGTGATGCCCGAAGGTCACTGGCTGAGCAGTTTGCAGGTGAGTGAAGCCCGGCATGATGCTCGCGGCTTCGCGCTCGGCTTGCTCCAGCAGGCCGTTTTGCAGGCGGGTGATCTCGGCCAGGATCAGGTCGATCTCGTCACGCAGCCACAGGCGGATATCGGTGGCCACCTGGTCGTTACGGCTACGCCCGGTGTGCAGCTTTTTACCGGTGACACCGATGCGGTCGGTCAGGCGCGCTTCGATGTTCATGTGCACGTCTTCGAGGTCAATGCGCCAGTCGAACTGGCCGGCCTCGATTTCGCCCTGAATGGTCTTCAGGCCATCGATGATGCTGTCGCGCTCGGCATCGGTCAGCACGCCGACCTTGGCCAGCATGGTGGCGTGGGCGATCGAGCCCATGATGTCGTGTCGATACAGGCGCTGGTCGAAAGTGACGGAGGCGGTGAAGCGGGCGACGAAGGCGTCGACGGGTTCACTGAAGCGGCCGCCCCAGGACTGATTGGTCTTGTCAGTGCTCATGAATTCGCTCGTATCGGCTTGAAGAAAAAAGGCGTGAAACGCTGGCGCGGATAATAACAGGGTTGCCAATCCTGTCGCTGACACCGGTCGATACGTTTTTTTCTCATCGTGTCATCCATAGTCGGCGCGTCCTCCCGGAAATTTGCGCAACGATATTTTTCGATTGAGCAATATCGTTCCGACGAGCGTCTACAGTTGGACATAAGGGTCGGTGCAAGTCAGATCACGCAAAGGTCTGTCTCCCGACTATAAGAAGAGGGGGTGGGTGGATTGTCCTTGGACAAACACCGCGCAAAGCGCAGGAAACAGCGGGCTTCGAGCAGTACGACCCGGACACTGGCAAATATTGCTGGCCGACGTACGGCACTTTTTGGCGCTCGGGCTAGTCTTAGCGTGGATCGCGGTGACGGACGTCACTTCACCTGTCTACGCTATCCTTGTGCGAGACTCACGCAGGAATCCAGCGCAATATGAATGTCCTGATCGTTGATGACGAACCACTGGCTCGCGAGCGCCTCAGCCGAATGGTGAGCGAGCTCGAGGGTTACACAGTCCTGGAGCCCAGCGCCACGAATGGCGAAGAGGCGTTGGTGCTGATCGACAGCCACAAACCGGATATCGTGCTTATCGATATTCGCATGCCGGGCCTGGATGGCCTGCAGGTCGCTGCCCGTCTGTGCGAGCGCGAAACACCACCGGCCGTGGTGTTTTGCACCAGTCCCGATGAATTTGCCGTGGAAGCCCTGCAGGCCAGCGCCGTGGGCTATGTGGTGAAACCCGTGCGAACCGAACACCTGCATGACGCCCTGAAACGGGCTGAGCGTCCCAATCGGACGCAACTCTCGGCCCTGACCCGCCCCGCCGCCGAAAGCGGCAATGGCCCGCGCAGTCACATCAGCGCCCGTACCCGAAAAGGCATTGAACTGATACCGCTGGATCAGGTGGTCTACTTCATTGCCGACCACAAATACGTGACCTTGCGCCATGAAGCCGGCGAAGTGCTGCTGGACGAACCGCTCAAGGCTCTGGAAGACGAATTCGGTGAACGCTTCGTGCGCATCCACCGCAACGCGCTGGTCGCCCGCGACCGCATCGAACGTCTGCAACGCACGCCGCTGGGACATTTCCAGCTGTTCCTCAAAGGCCTCAATGGTGACGCGCTGATTGTCAGCCGCCGGCATGTGGCGGGTGTGCGCAAAATGATGCAGGGCCTTTAAGCCGGCCATTGCGGGCGGCTTTCACTTTTCGTTACCAGGCATTGCAGGCCAGGGAGGCCACGCCGTTTCTGATTCAAGTCAAAGTGGATTTGGCTGAGCTGTTATTATCCGCCGTATCTATTCAGTACGGATTGATCCATGTCCTCTCGCGAAATCCGCATCGCCACCCGTAAAAGTGCGCTGGCCCTCTGGCAGGCCGAATACGTCAAAGCCCGTCTGGAGGCGGCCCATCCGGGTCTGCTGGTGACGCTGGTGCCCATGGTCAGTCGCGGCGACAAGTTGCTCGATTCGCCGCTGTCGAAGATTGGTGGCAAGGGCCTGTTCGTCAAGGAACTGGAAACCGCGCTACTGGAAAACGAAGCCGACATCGCCGTCCACTCGATGAAAGACGTGCCGATGGACTTTCCCGAAGGCCTCGGCCTGTTTTGCATCTGCGAGCGCGAAGACCCGCGTGATGCTTTCGTTTCCAATGCCTACCCAAGCCTTGAGGCATTGCCGGCCGGCAGCATCGTCGGCACCTCCAGTCTGCGTCGTCAGGCGCAGTTGCTGACTCGCCGCCCGGATCTGGAAATCCGCTTCCTGCGTGGCAATGTCAACACCCGTCTGGCCAAGCTCGATGCCGGCGAGTACGACGCGATCATCCTTGCGGCAGCCGGTCTGATCCGTCTCGGTTTCGAAGACCGTATCACCTCGGCCATCAGCGTCGATGACAGCCTGCCGGCCGGTGGCCAGGGCGCAGTCGGTATCGAATGCCGCAGCGTCGACAGTGAAATCCACGCCTTGCTGGCTCCTCTGCATCATGCGGACACGTCCTCGCGCGTCACTGCTGAACGCGCCCTCAACAAGCATTTGAATGGCGGCTGCCAGGTGCCAATCGCTTGCTACGCCGTACTCGAAGGCGAGCAGTTGTGGCTGCGTGGTCTGGTGGGCGAGCCGAGTGGCGGCCGACTGATCAGCGCCGAAGCCCGGGCTCCGCGCACCGATGCCGATGCGCTGGGCGTGAAGGTTGCCGAAGATTTGCTCAGCCAGGGCGCTGAAGAAATTCTCAAGGCAGTTTACGGCGAGGCAGGCCACGAGTGACCGGTTGGCGCCTGCTGTTGACGCGCCCTGCGGACGACTGTGCGGCGCTCGCCGAAACGTTGGCCGGGCAGGGGATTTTCAGCAGTTGCCTGCCGCTTTTGGAAATCGCGCCGCTGCCGGTCTCTGACAGAATAAGCCAGGCGATTGCGCAGTTGCCCGTTTGCAGCGCGGTGATCGTGGTGAGCAAACCGGCGGCACGCATTGCGGTGGATCTGCTCAAGGCTCATGGCGCGCAGTCACTGGCGAACCCTTGGTTCAGTGTCGGTGCAGCGACGGCGCAGATTCTCAAGGATCATGGTCTTGACGTGAGCTTCCCGGTCGACGGTGATGACAGCGAGGCGTTGCTGCGATTATCGCGTCTGCGTGAGGCGGTGGCCCGGCCCGGTGCGCAAGTGTTGATCCTGCGCGGGGAGGGCGGTCGCGAGCTGCTCGCCGAGCGCCTGCGTGAGCTTGGTGCTAGTGTCGAGTATCTGGAATTGTATCGACGTGACCTGCCAGCTTATGCGCCGCAAACATTGCCGCGGCGGATCGAAGCGGAACGCTTGAACGGGCTGGTGGTCAGCAGTGGACAGGGTTTCGAGCACCTGCGTCAGATGGCCGGCGATGCCTGGCCTTTGATTGCGCAGTTGCCGTTGTTTGTACCAAGCCCGAGGGTCGCCGAGCAGGCACGTGCCGCCGGGGCCCAAACAGTTGTGGATTGCCGCGGCGCGAGTGCCGCGGCTTTGCTGACGGCGTTACGGGAGCAACCCGTGCCCGTTTTCTAATGCAAAGGATGGATACGTGAGCGAAACAGCCTTGCCTAAAGATGACGTCCAACCTGTGATTGATGCTCAGGTTGAAACTCCACCGCCGGCCAAAGAGCCGCGCCGAGGCAATGGACTGGCCATTGTCGCCCTGTTGCTCGGCGCTGCCGGCGTGGCGATCGGTGGCTGGGGTGTCTGGCAGGTGCGTCACCTGCAAACCAATACCCAGCAACAGTCGGGTCAGGTTCAGGCGTTGAACGATCAGGCGCAGAGCCTGAAGCTCAACGAGCAGCGCCTGACCGAGCGCCTCGCACAGTTGCCGGGGGCCGACGAGCTCGCCGATCGCCAGCGTCTGGTGACGCAGCTTCAGGGCGATCAACAGCGCCTCAATCAGCGCCTGGAAACCGTCCTCGGCGCTAGCCGCAAGGACTGGCGTCTGGCCGAGGCCGAGCATTTGCTGCGACTGGCAAGCCTGCGCCTTTCGGCCTTGCAGGACATCAGCAGCGCCCAGGCCCTGGTGCAAGGTGCTGACGAAATTCTTCGCGAACAGAACGACCCCGGCTCGTTCGCTGCACGTGAACAAGTGGCGAAAACCCTGGTCGCGCTGCGCAGCACCGCGCAGCCGGATCGCACCGGGTTGTTCCTGCGCCTGGGGGCCTTGCGTGATCAGGTCATTGACCTCACCGAGCTGGCGCCGGAATACAAGGATCGCGGCGAGTCGCTGCTCGGCCTGACGGCCGATGGTGACGGCGCCAGTCGCTGGGCGCAGTGGTGGGATCAGGTCTCGCATTACATTCGTATCGATTTCAACGCGGACAAGAATGTGAAGCCGCTGTTGGCCGGACAGAGTCTGAGCCAAGTGCGTCTGGCCTTGAGTCTGGCGCTGGAGCAGGCGCAGTGGGCGGCCCTCAATGGTCAGGCGGCGGTGTACACCCAGGCAATGGCCGAGGCGCGCGACGTCCTGAAAGGCAATTTCAATCCGGACAATCCGCAAAGCAAAGTGATGCTGGAACAAGTCGGCGAGCTGAGCAAGGAACCGGTCACCGTCAACACCCCGGATTTGACCGGCACGTTGAGTGCGGTTCAAGCCTATCTGGAACGACGTAACGTTAACGCCGAAGAGTCGGTGAAACCTTTCGCCAGACCTGCCGCCAACACCGCGCAGGAGGCCACGCCATGAAACGCCTCTATGTGATCGTGTTTCTGGTGATCGCCGCGACGGCGGCGTTGGGCCTGGCGATTGCCGAGCATTCCGGGTACGTGCTGGTTGCTTACAAGTCCTTCCGTTACGAGTCGAGCCTATGGGCGACGCTGGCGCTGATCGCGGTGCTGTGGCTGCTGATCTGGGGCATCAAGGCTTTGGTCGAGCTGGTCATGGCCTCCAGCGGCGTGGTCAATCCATGGTCACGGCGCAACCGCAGCCGCCGGGTGCAGGTGGCCATCGAACATGGTCAGCTGGACTTGGCTGAAGGTCGTTGGGCCAGCGCCCAGCGTCATCTATATCGAGCCGCAGAGGCCGAACGCCAACCGCTGCTGTATTACCTCGGCGCTGCCCGCGCGGCGAACGAGCAAGGCAATTACGAGGAATCCGATCGTCTGCTCGAACGGGCGCTGGAGCGTCAGCCGCAGGCGGAACTGGCGATTGCCTTGAGCCATGCCCAGTTGCAGACCGACCGTGGCGATACCGACGGCGCGCTAGTGACTCTGCAGGCCATGCACGAGCGTCACCCCCATAATGTGCAGACACTGCGCCAGTTACAGCGTCTGTATCAGCAGCGCGGTGAATGGTCGGCGGTGATTCGTTTGTTGCCCGAATTGCGCAAGGACAAAGTCCTGCCACCTGCCGAACTGGCTGAGCTTGAGCGTCGTGCCTGGGGTGAAAACCTGTCACTGGCTGCACAGCGCGAAGAGGACGGCACAGTCGGCCTGCAGTCGCTCAGCCGGGCATGGCAGCAGCTCACCTCGGCGCAACGTCAGGAGCCGCCGCTGGTGTTGGCCTATGCCGAGCAGTTGCGTCAGCTGGGTGCTCAGGTCGAGGCGGAAGAGGTGCTGCGCACCGCGCTCAAGCGCAAGTACGACAGTCATCTGGCGCGTCTTTATGGTCTGGTGCGCGGCAGTGATCCGGCACGCCAGCTGCAAACCGCCGAAGGCTGGCTCAAAGATCATCCGCACGATCCGAGCCTGCTCCTGACGTTGGGACGTCTGTGTCTGCAAGCCAGCCTGTGGGGCAAGGCGCGGGACTACCTCGAAAGCAGCCTGCGCGTGCAGCGTAATCCGGAAGCCTGTGCGGAACTGGCGCGCTTGCTCGCGCAACTGGGCGATACCGAGCGCAGCAATCAGTTGTTTCAGGAGGGTCTGGGTCTGCTCGATGAGCGCCTGCTGGCCGCGCCGCTGCCGGTTCCGGCTCACGTTTGAAGTCGCGAGGGAGGTTGCTCCCTCGCTTACCTTTGGTGGCCGCAAATTCAACTTCAGTGAGTGCTAAGGGCAAAGTCCTACAACGGGCTACACCGATTCCTCTCGAACCTGTCGGGTTTTCCCTACACCTCTGGTGAACTGTCCGCAGGGCCTTGCCTTGAAAGGCTGACACGCTTTCCTCTACCGTAACCATCTGTCTCTACTGTTACGGAAAAGCCATGTCGTTGGCCTGCTCACGCTCCTTGTTCTTCATGGCTTTCACTGCGGGGGCCTTTGCCCTGGGAGCTTCCTATTATCTTGAATACGTTGTCGGCCTTACGCCGTGCAGTCTCTGCCTGGTGCAGCGGCTGTTCCTGACGTTGCTGTCGGCATTCTGCGGTCTGGCGGCGATCCACGGACCCAAACGTGTCGGCCTTTCGCTTTACTGGTTGCTTGCGCTGCTGACGAGCCTCGGCGGCACCACGGCGGCCTGGCGGCAGGTGCTGATACAAAGCGATCCGGTGCTGCAACTGTTGAATTGCTCACCGGCGCCCGAGACGCTGTTCAGCGGTTTTCCGTGGCTCTGCGCGCTGCAAAGGATGTCTAACGGTGGCGCAGACTGCGCGGAAATTTCCTGGACGCTGTTCGATCTGAGTGTCCCGGAGTGGAGTCTGTTGTTCTTTGTCGCGGTGTCGATTCTTGCCGTTTATCAATTGTTGCGCCTGGGCTGGGGCGCTCTGCAGCGACCGCTCAGCGGCGAAGCGTCGCACTCGGCGCTGGTCCGGGATTAAACACTTGTATGAACTTTATCTCCTGCGTACCTTGAAGCCATAGGCGTGCGGGCATAATCTGGCCCGCACGTGTCATTGGATTTATGTTGCTCGATGACGCTCTGCCCGGCCGTCCCCCCAAGCCAAAATCAGAAGAGGGGCGCGGGTGTAGAGCAGCATGACCCACAAGGGAAGAGAGATCGCCATGCTCGAAAGTTGTCAGAATGCTCAGGAACGTTGGGGTGGAGTTCATCTGCTGATCGACCGCTGGTTGCAAGAGCGTGAAGATCTGATCGGCGCCTACGACAAACTCGGCGCGGAGCCTCAGGCGCTGTCCGAGAACCGCAAGCCCTTGCAGGAGTTCTGCGGCGTGCTGGTCGATTATGTGTCGGCCGGGCACTTCGAAATCTACGAACAACTGACCGGTGAAGCCAAGGCGTTTGGCGATACGCGAGGCCTGGAGCTTGCCGAGACAATCTATCCGCGCATCGACGTCATCACCGAAAAACTTCTGGCGTTCAACGACCTTTGCGACGAAGGCAAATGCGTTGCGGAGAAATTCAAGGAACTCGGTGGCCTGCTTCACGAGCGCTTTGAACTGGAAGACTGCCTGATTGAAGTGCTGCATACGGCACACAAGGAAGAGGATTCGGTTCAGGCCTGACTGACGCTTTCAACAAAAAAACGGTGCGCTCAGGCGCACCGTTTTTTATGCCTGATCAACTCGTCGCGCCGCGCAATTCGATTTCAAAAACCAACGGTGTAAACGGCGCGATCAGGTCGCCGGCACCGTCGGCGCCATAAGCCTGATCCGATGGAATCACCAGTCGCCATTTCGCACCCACCGGCATGTTTTGCAACGCGGTGCGCCAACCGGCGATCACGCTGTCGAGGTTGAACCATTGCGGCTGAGTGTTCTGATCGAACACGGTGCCATCCGGCAAGCGACCGATGTACAACACCTGGACTTTTCCATCAGGGCCCGCCTTGGTGCCGGTGCCTGGCGTCAGCTCGGTGAGCAGGATGCCGTCAGCCAGTTGCTTCACACCTGACTTGGCTTTTTCAGCCGTCAGAAAACGCTGCTCGTTTTCCATCGCGGCGTCGCTTGAAGGCATCGCGGCGTGCTCGGCATTTTGCGATTCATGGTCGGCCAGAATCTGTTCGATGCGCGCTTCACTCAGCGCCAGCGGCTTGCCTTGATAGGCCTGCTGCAAACCTTCCACCAGTGCCTGAATCTGCAACTGCGGGACTTCCTGGCGCAAGCGTTCGCCCAGGCTGGCACCGAGACTATAGGCCAGATCATGAGCGTCGTTCGCCGTGGTTTTTTCGTCGGCGCAGGCCGCTGAAAAAACCACGCAGAGGGATAAAAAAAAGTAGCGCGACATGGGCTCTCTCCGTCCTGAATTGCGGTGGATTATGCCAGCGCGAACGTCTGCAACGGTGAACTGCTTTCGACTTGTTGAAGAACATTTTCACTTCGTTGCAACGCAACGGTTTCGATACTGTCAAGATGACCTAGCGGCGGTAACTGCAGAGGTCTAGTATGAGCCGCACTCACGTCAGCCAGGAGGTAAACCATGTCGGCCACCAAGAAGCCTGTAAACACTCCGTTGCACTTACTCCAACAACTCTCGGGCAGCTTGCTCGAGCATCTGGAAAACGCTTGCTCCCAAGCCTTGGCTGATGCTGAAAAACTGCTCGCCAAACTGGAAAAGCAACGCGGCAAGGCGCAAGAAAAACTGCACAAATCCCGCACCAAATTGCAGGACGCAGCTGCCGCTGGCAAAGCCAAGGCGCAGACCAAAGCCAAAGGCGCAGTGAAAGAACTCGAAGACCTGCTCGATGCGCTGAAAGAACGTCAGTCCGACACTCGCAGCTACATTCTGCAACTCAAGCGCGATGCCCAGGAAAGCCTGAAACTGGCCCAGGGTGTTGGTCGTGTCCAAGAAGCAGTGGGCAAAGTATTGTCGTCCCGCTCGGCCAAACCAGCGGCGGTACCTGTCAAGAAAGCCGCAGCCAAACCTGCTGCAGCCAAGGCACCGGCGAAAACCGCTGCTGCAAAACCAGCCGCTAAAGCCGCCGCAAAACCAGCTGCCAAAGTGCCCGTGAAAGCTGCAGCAAAACCGGCTGCCAAGCCTGCGGCAAAAAAACCGGCTGCGGCGAGCGCTGCGAAACCGGCGGCTAAAACCACTGCGGCAAAACCTGCTGCCGCCAAAACTGCTGCGGCAAAGCCCGCTGCAAAAACAGCCGCAGCCAAAGCAACTCCAACGAAAACCGCAGCAGCAAAACCGGCCGCTAAAACCGCGGGCAAAACCGCAGTGAAACCTGCCGCTAAAACTGCCGCTGCAAAACCTGCCGCCAAGTCCGCCGCCAAACCAGTTGCTGCCAAAGCGGCTGCAAAACCAGCTGCCAAAGTCGCCGCAAAACCAGCTGCCAAGCCTGCTGCAAAACCAGCAGTCAAGCCAGCCGCTAAACCGGCCGCCGCTGCCAAACCTGCTGCCGCAAAACCGGCTGCCAAGCCCGCAGCAAAACCAGCAGCAAAACCAGCTGCGAAAAAACCAGCCGCTGCCAAACCTGCCACCCCGACAGCTGCCAAGCCTGCCGCACCGGCAACCCCGGCCTCGCCAGCAGCACCTGCGCCAGCCGCTACTACCTCGACCTCGACCTCTACGACTGCGCCAACGCCAGCCGCTGCGTCGAGCGTCACCAGCAACCCTACCAGCGCTTCCTAAGTGCCGGTTGCCGCGATGCGCAGCACTTGCAGCGCATCGCGGTTCGGGCTGGCCCCTGGGCCTTCCAGCGCCTCCAGCCATGCCATCGACCCCGATGCATTGCGCGCCCACATCTGTGCAATCCCCTCCAGCCGTGACAACAACGCACGCTCAGCCTCAAGCTCCAGCGCCTTGACTTGGTCGCGCATGCCTTTCAACACTGCATCTTTCATAGCCCCCGCCTTCCATTGCATGCGCAATGCACGCAGCGGTTGCACGACCTCGATATCCCAAGGCTCGGTCAACAGCTGAAGCTGTTGAACGCGCTGTTGATCGCAGGCCACGCCACGTTGTTCCAGCCATAAACCGCACAGCATCAGGCACACATTGGTCCCCGCCGTTTGCAGTTGCAGGCAGGCGTCTTCCACGCCCGGGCGGGCGTAGGTGGCAAGGGAAAAGCTCCACAGGTCAGAGGACATCGTGCTACTCGCGCCAGTTGTGAGCGAAGCTGGTAGACTCCGCCGCCATTATGATCCGACTTCAGAACCTGACTTTACAGCGTGGCCCGCAACGTCTGCTAGAAGACGCCGAGCTGACCCTGCACGCCGGCCACAAAGCTGGCCTCATCGGTGCCAACGGCGCCGGCAAATCCAGCCTGTTTGCCTTGCTGCGCGGCGAATTGCACCCGGATTCGGGCGATTGCCTGCTGCCGGCTGACTGGCGGATCGCGCACATGCGCCAGGAGGTCGACACCCTCGAGCGCCTGGCGGTCGACTATGTGCTCGATGGCGACCTGCGTCTACGTGAGGTGCAACGCGACCTTGCGGTGGCCGAAGCGGCCCATGACGGCGTGGCGCTGGCCCGTCTGCACGCCGAACTCGACAGCGCCGACGGCTACACCGCCGACGCGCGGGCGCGCAAGTTGCTCGCCGGTCTGGGTTTCACCAATGAGCAGATGGATCGCCAGGTCGGAGATTTCTCCGGTGGATGGCGGATGCGTCTGAATCTGGCGCAGGCATTGATGTGCCCGTCGGACTTGCTGTTGCTCGACGAACCGACCAACCACCTGGACCTCGACGCCATTATCTGGCTCGAAGAGTGGCTCAAGAGCTATCCGGGCACCTTGCTGCTGATTTCCCACGACCGCGATTTCCTCGATGAAGTCGTCGACCATGTGGCCCACGTCGATCAGCGCAAAATCACCCTCTATCGTGGCGGCTACACCGCGTTTGAGCGTGCCCGTGCCGAGCGTCTGGCCCAGCAGCAACAGGCCTACGAGAAGCAACAGGCGCAGCGTGCGCACATGGAAAGCTACATCGCCCGCTTCAAGGCTCAGGCCACCAAGGCCCGCCAGGCCCAGAGCCGGATCAAGGCGCTGGAACGCATGGAAGAGTTGTCGGCGGCCCATGTCGATTCGCCGTTCGATTTCGTGTTCCGCGAGTCGACGAAGATTTCCAGCCCGCTGATCGACCTGTCCGATGCGCGTCTGGGTTACGGTGAAAAAGCCATCCTGGAGAAGGTCAAGCTACAACTGACCCCGGGTGCGCGAATCGGTCTGCTCGGCCCGAACGGCGCGGGCAAATCGACCCTGATCAAGAACCTCGCCGGCGAGCTTGAGCCGTTGGCCGGGCGCCTGACCCGTGGCGAGAACACCGTGGTCGGCTACTTCGCTCAGCATCAACTCGACTCGCTGGATTCCAAGGCCAGCCCGTTGCTGCACTTGCAGCGTCTGGCGCCGACCGAGCGCGAGCAGACCCTGCGCGACTTCCTCGGCGGTTTCGACTTCCGTGGCGCGCGGATCGACGAGCCAGTGTTGAATTTCTCCGGTGGCGAGAAGGCGCGTCTGGCCTTGGCGTTGATCGCCTGGGAGCGGCCGAACCTGTTGCTGCTCGACGAACCGACCAACCACCTCGACCTGGAAATGCGCCTGGCGCTGACCATGGCGTTGCAGGAGTTCAGTGGCGCGGTTCTGGTGGTCTCTCACGATCGTCACTTGCTCAAGAGCACCACCGACAACTTCTATCTGGTCGCCGACGGCAAGGTCGAAGAATTCGACGGCGACCTCGAAGACTATGCGCGTTGGCTGGTGGAATACCGTCAACGCAATGCGCCGGTCAGCAACACCCCGGTGAACCCGGACAAAACCGACAAGAAGGCTCAGCGTCAGGCCGCTGCTGCGTTGCGCCAGCAACTGGCACCGCACAAGCGTGAAGCCGACAAGCTTGAAGCTGAGCTGGGCAAGCTCCACGAAAAACTGGCCAAGGTCGATGCCAGTCTCGGCGACAGCGACATCTATGAGCCGGCGCGCAAGAACGAACTGCGTGATCTGCTGGCCGAGCAAGCCAAGCTGAAAGTGCGCGAAGCGGAACTTGAAGAGGCGTGGATGGAAGCCCTGGAAATGCTGGAAAGCATGCAGGCGGAGCTGGAGGCGTTGTCCTGATGGAAGCCTTCAAGCTGCCGCTGCCGGCCATGTGGGTCGAGCCGATCTGGCTCGGCGTACAGATTCTGCTGATCCTGCTGGCCGGTTACATTGCCCAGCGCTTTGTCGCCAAATGCCTGACCCGTCTGGGTGAGCGCTATCCTTTTCCGCCGCAACTGCTGATGCCGCTGCGTGGCGTGTTGCGCTGGCTGATCATGGGCAGTGCGGTGATCTTTGTACTGCAGCGCCTCGGCGTCTCGGCTACGGTGCTATGGACGGCGCTGTCGGGTTTCGTCGCGGTGGCGGCGGTGGCGTTCTTCGCGATGTGGAGTGTGCTGTCGAATCTGCTCTGCGCGATTTTGATTTTCACCGTCGGGCCGTTTCGCCTGGGCGATGTGGTCGAATTGGTGGATACCACCGACAAGCCCGGCGTCAAAGGCCGGGTGGTGGCGATCAATCTGCTGTACACCACGTTGATCGAGGCTGAGGAGCTGGGCACCGGCAGCGCGATGGTGCAGGTGCCGAACAGCTTGTTCTTCCAGCGTTCGGTGCGGCGTTGGCGTGGGACTGATGTGTTCCCTTCGAGCGGTTTCGAGAAGTAAGCCTTCAACCAAGATCAAAAGATCGCAGCCTGCGGCAGCTCCTGCAGAGGGGTGTCGCAGCTGCGATCTTTTGCTTTTAAGCTCCAACCGCATTAGCTTGGACGTCTGTCACGAGTCAGAGTCGAGGTGTGCGATGGAGCTACAAACATGGCTGGCGTTCTTCGCCGCCTGCTGGGTGATCAGTCTTTCCCCGGGCGCCGGCGCCATTGCGTCGATGTCCAGCGGTCTGCAATACGGCTTCTGGCGTGGTTACTGGAATGCCCTGGGCCTGCAAATCGGCTTGGCCGTGCAGATCGCGATTGTGGGTGCCGGTGTCGGCGCGATTCTTACTGCTTCGGCCACTGCGTTCCATGCGATCAAATGGTTTGGTGTGGCCTATCTGGTGTATCTGGCGATCAAGCAATGGCGCGCTCTGCCCATGGACATGAGCGATGACGCAGCGGTGCGACCGATCGGCAAGCCGCTGGCGCTGGTGTTCCGCGGTTTTCTGGTGAATATCAGCAACCCCAAGGCATTGGTGTTCATGCTGGCGGTGCTGCCGCAGTTCATCAATCCCCACGCACCGCTGCTGATCCAGTACCTGGTGATCGGCGCGACCATGATCTGCGTCGATCTGATTGTCATGGCTGGCTATACCGGTCTGGCGTCGAAAGTGCTGCGCCTGTTGCGCACGCCAACACAGCAGAAACGAATGAACCGCACGTTTGCCGGGCTGTTCATTGGCGCGGCGGCGTTTATGGCGACGTTGCGTAAAGCGGCGGTATAAACCCAGCAGGCACAAAAAAGGCGACCTCATGAGGTCGCCTTTTTTAGGCGCGCAATTCCCACGCAGAGCGTGGGAATGATGCTTAGCGCAGAATCACCGGTGCGGTATCGCGCGGCAGGTTGTTACGCTGCTGCGGCTCGCGCGGCTGCTCGTAACCGCCGCCCCCGAGCTGTTGGCTCAGTTGTCCGGCCACGTCCTCACCCAGCGCCTTCGACACCTCGCGCACCACCCGTGGGCGGTTCAGCGAGATCTTGATGTCGCGGTGGTTCACCAATTTGGTGTCCTGCGCTTCACCCATCGCCGTGAAGGCCGACGTGATTTCGAAGGTCTTGGTGTTGATCAGGCTGAAGTCCGCCACCAACGTCAGGCCCAGTACCGCCGAATAGCTGTCGGTGTGCGCCAGCTCGTTCATGTCCTGAGTGAAGTCGATATCCGACACGGTGCCAAACAGAACATAGTCGGCACCCTTGAAGTTACCGGCCTTGATCCGCTTGATCACGTCGTAGATGTCACCCTTGGACGACGCGGTGTACGGCGTGCCTTGCACCAGCTGGAACATACCGGTACGCAGAATTTCACCCTTGATGTCGCCGGTGAATTTGCGCAGCTCGGTCTGCTCGATGTAGCTGGTGGTCGCTTCGATCTCGTTGTAGTTCGAAGAACCGCTGGAGCTGTAGTAACCCTCGCGGTAATTGTTCTGCGCCGAAACGATGTGGATGTATTGCTCCACACGTTCCTGATACGCCAGATCCGTCACCGCGACTTTCGGGGCCGCTTGCGCGCCAAATGCGCAAGCCAGGGCCATCATGCCAATCCATGCGCGCATCGATTAACGCTCCGTGGTTTTGCGGATCTCTTTTTCGTCCATCCACTCGGCCAGACCGCTTTCAACGTCGATCAATTGCAGGCTGAATTTGTAGAAGACGTCCTTGTAATCGCTGCTGCGCTTGACGATCGAGCTGATCGAACCTTCGATGCGGTACTTGGCGGCAACCATGTTGCCAGTCTTGGCCACGGTGCTCTTCTTGTACAGGCCGCTCTGGTTTTGCAGCTTGAGCTGGTCAACCTGGCTCTGCATTGCATTGTTGTCGCTGGCGAAGCGGGCAACGCCGGTTTTCATCAGCTGAGTCTTGATGCTGGTGGTGATTTCGCGTGTATCGATGTACTCGCTGGTCTTGTTCTTCACGTCGTAGACCTGAACCACTGGGCGGCCCTGCAGAATGCCGGACTGGGCCAGGGAGCGGGTCATCGACTCGGCGATCATTTGCAGGTCAGTCGAACCGAATTCGTTGGTGACGGTTTCAACAGCCTTGGTGTCGCCGTAGCTGATGTTCTTGCTGCCCAGGGTTGGCGAGGTGTTGGCGCAGCCTGAAGCCAGCAGGGCGATAACGGCGATGCAGGAAAAACGTACAAACATGACAGTGCTCTCTAAAACAGGAATAGGGGTGGCGGACTTAAGGCGTTTTGATTTCCAGACGGAAATCCACGGCTTTCGGCGTCGGGGCGATAGCCTGGACGAAGCTGGTCTGCGCGCCGTACATCATCTGGCTTTTCCAGACTTCTTCTTCCGCGACCGGGAAGCCTTCAGGGCCGAGCCAGGCGAAGCGGTAGTAGAAAATCTTGTTGCTGTTGAGGGTGTTGCTCAACTGCACATTGACGGTCATGAAGCCGTTTTCGCGGGCGACGCGCATGGCGCCGACGACGATGTGTTTTTGCGGCCCCATGGCCACGACTTTGCTCGCGGCGCTGCCCGGCTCAGGCGGTGGCGGGGTGGCGCAGCCGCTGGCCAGCACGGCGAGGGCGGCGACGGCGATGAGTTTGAAGCGCATGCAAAGACTCCGTTCTTAAGGTTGTTTGAGGCTGGCGACGTTGGTCGCAGCGGCGCTAGGGATCACGTGGGCGGCGAGACCGCCAGCAAACACCTGATTGCCCACGGCTCGCAGGCTGATCACCTGATAACGCTGATCGACGGTGACCTTGACCACCGAACCGCCCACAGCGCTCGGCAGAGTGACTTGGTGTTCACCTTTCTTCAAGCGCAGACGCACCACCTGGGTGTTGTCCGGCAGCGTGCGCCACGTACGGGTATCGGCACCTTCGAGCACAGCTGAAGAGATACCCACAGCCAGGCCGGCCAGTGGATTGGTTTCATTGATCTGCTTCTGCGCCACGCCTTTGGTGATCGCGCGCACGGTGGTGCGCAGGATAATCCCCGGCATGTCGTCGCGCAGGGCGCGGCGAGACATGGCGGTGGTGCTGTTGAGGCCGGTCAGGTTGACTTGCTGGCCGTCGACACCGATTTGCGCGAACGGCGCGGTGGAGGTGTCAGGCTTGATGATCGGGAACGACAGCGGCGTGATCACCACGTTGTTGGAGATCGGCAGCGGCAGTGGCACGCGAATCGAATCGCGGGACGGCGCCAGACCGCTTTGCACCACGATCAGGATGTCGCTGTCATCGCTCTTGGACGGCTTGTCGAGGTTGACCAGCGCCTGTTCGAGCAGCGGCGTGTTCGGGCGCAGTTCGGCGGCCTTGCGGTAGCCCGGTGCAGCCAGGTCTTTTTCGCCAAGGGCTTCGTAAACGAAACCGGCCAGGTAATGGCTGAACGCACTCTGGTAGCTGTTCTTCAGACCGACCACTTCCGGCGCATCGAGGCTGGCGACCGGGTAGCCTTGCAGATCCTTGTACTGAGTCTTGATGCCTTCTTTCTCGGCCTCTTCCTCGCTCTTGAGGTATTCCTTGTCGCGCAGATCGGCGATCACCGCTTCACGTTCGTGGGTCTTCTTGATCGCGGTGCGCGCGCCGTCGAAGTCATTGACCGCCAGCAGGTTCAGGGCCATTTGCGTGGTCAGCATGACTTTTTCGTAGTCGTAGCCTTCGTAGCGACGGACTTTGTCGTTAACGATGAAGCTACCGAACTGGGCCAGATACTTGGCGCTGTCGAGCTTGACCGCGTCTTCCCACTGACCGACCACCTGGTCGGCGCTGGTCCAGGCGTTCTGGCTGCCGGACAGGTCGCCCTTGGCGCGCAGCAGTTCACCTTTTTCGAAGTAATAGAGCAGGTCTTTGTCGGGGCTGGTGTTGTTCTTTTCCAGCAGGGTCAGCGCGGCATCGACGTTGCCGGAAGCCAGTTGCTGGTTTGTCTGGGCCAGTTCGGAGTCGTAGTTGCGAAACGCCGAACAGCCGGACAGCAGAGTGACGGCGCTGAGCGCAATCAGAGTGGGGGCGCGGAATGCCATGGGGGTACTTCTTCCCTGGAGTAACTACAGCCGCGGATGCTGGTCGGGCTGGTGTGACCCATCGACAGTGGCGCTGGCCTCCTGCCAATTCCTCATAACCAGAGGAGCTTTTATGCCGCATCGCGATAGCGAGGGCGCCGCATTATAAGCGGGTGCTAGTGGCTATGTAATAGCTTTTTAATTGCACCGGTTAGTTTGGTGCCATTACTGCCCGGGACTGCCAGCGGTAGCAGGCTCTGATACCTCGGGTAGCACCAGCGCAGACCCCACGTAGTAGTTCACGCCCATGAATACCCGCAGATTGAATACCTGATGGTTCTGGTCGACACGCACGGTGAACCCGTCCGCTGCACGCAAGTACGGGAAGCTCACGCGATGCAGGCCTTTTTTAAGGCGTAGACGGGCGACCAGGGTTTTGTCCGGAAGGGTGCGCCAGGTGCGCGTATCCGCCTCTTCGAAAGGATCGTGTTCAGTAACCACCAGCGAAGCCTTGGCCGGATCGCGTTCATTCTTTTGAGCCTGACTGATGGCGGCCATGTTGGCGCGGAACATGGCGCGAGAGATGATCGCCGGCATGTCATCGCGTAACGTCCGCATGGCCATGTCAGTAACGCTGTTGATCATCGTCAACGGGTATTGTTTTCCGTCGACGAGCACACTCGGAACAGGAGGTGTGATCGTATCGGGCACCATCACCGGGAACGAAATCGGCGCGACAATCGTCAGGTTTTCGTTCAGCCGCACCGGGATCGGCACTTGCACCGAACTGCGCACCGGAGCGAAACCGGCCTGGACAACCACCAGGATCTCGCTTTCATCCGCTGCCGGCGCGGGCTTGTCCAGGTTGCGCAAGGCTTTCTCGAGAAACGGTACGCCCGGGCGTAACTCAATGGCCTGGCGATAACCCGGTGCCGCGAGCGTGCGTTCGCCCAAAGCCTCATACGTGAAGCCCGCCAGATAGTGGCTGAACGCACTCTGGTAGCCGTTCTTCAGTTCAATCACTTGCGGGGCGTCGAGGACGGCGACCGGGTAGCCTTGCAGATCCTTGTAATGCAGCGTGATCCCTTGGCTTTTAGCCTGCTCCTCAGCTTCTTCGTATTGCCGCTCCCGCTGGCGGGCAATCAGGGTTTCGCGCTCGTGGGTCTTTTTGATGTCGGCGCGGGCGCCGTCGAAATCGTTTTCCGCCAGTTGGTTGAGGGCCATCTCTGTGGTCAGCATGACTTTTTCGTAGTCGTAACCTTCGTAGCGCAACAGCTTGTCGTTGACCAGCATGGTGCCCATTTCATTGCCGAACCGGGCCAGCAGCTTCATGCCTGCGGAGGGATTGGCCTCTTCGCGCTGGAAAATCATCCGGTCAGCCGTGCGCCAGGCTTCCTGACTTTTTGGCAGGGCCGTGCCGGCGCTGAGAATGGCGCCTCTTTCCAGGTAATACAGCAGATCCTTGTCTTCCCAGGGATTATTCAGCTCCATCAGGTAGAGCGCTTCGTTGAGATTGCCCGCCGACATCTGATCGATGGTCTGCTGCATCTCTGCATCGTAATTGCGGTAAGCGGCGCAACCGCTCAACTGCATGATGGCGCTGAACAACAGACAAAACGGCAGGCAGTGGCGCATGGAGACAGGTTCTTCCTTGAACGGCAAGGGCGGGAGGTGACGCAGTATAGGGGCTGTTTGCCCCGGCATGTCGCACTCAAGGTGCAGGTGTTCGTTGAGTTCGTGCAGGGACATTACCGGGCACTGGCTGCGCCGTTACGCTGAAAAAAACGACTGCCGCGCTGACAAAGCTTGAGGGAATCTCACTGGAAGTGAACAATGTGTTACTTCGTATTACCAATTGAGATTCGTTCATGACCGCGCCGTCCCGTTTTCTGGCCTGGCTGTTGTTCCCGTTGTGCGCCCTGAGTTGCTCGAACCTGCTGGCCGATGCGGTGGAAGGTGCGCCGCAAGCGCTGCACATGCTCGATTACATCAGTGCCGACTACCCGCCGACTGTGGAAGCGGGCAAGGTCGTCGACGACTCCGAATACCGCGAGCAACTGGAATTCATTCAGGTGTTGCAGGGGCTGATCGCGGATTTGCCGGCGAAACCGGAAAAGGCCGGGCTGGAGCAAGGTGTGATTACCTTGCGCGCAGCGGTCACCGCTCGGCAGGACGGCGCGGAAGTTGCCCGTCAGGCGCGGCAACTGGGTGCAAAGCTGGCCGTGGCCTATGAAGTCAGTCAGGCGCCGGTCATCACTCCGGATCCGGCGCGTGCCGCACCGCTCTTCGCCCAGCACTGCTCGGTGTGCCACGGTGAAACCGGCGCGGGCGATGGCCCGGCCGGTGTCGGCCTGACACCGCCCCCGGCCAACCTGCGCGACGCCGCCCGTCTGGATCACCTGAGCCTCTACGCGATCTACAGCACCCTCGGTCAGGGCGTCGAGGGCACCGACATGCCGTCGTTTGCCGATCAACTGGATGATCGCCAGCGCTGGGACATGGCCACTTATGTCGCCGGGCTCAGCGCCGATGCCTCGGCAGCCAAATCCGAGCAGACCTACAACATTGCCGATCTGGCCCGCCAGACCCCGGCCGAAGTGCAAATAGCCGAAGGCGCGCAAGCCGCCGCGACGTTCCGCGCCCAGCGTGCGCAGCCGCCGCAGGTCAAGCGCGGCCCGGCGCAGTTGCTCGACTACACCGCTGCAACGCTGGACAAGAGCCTCGCGGCTTATCGCGCCGGCGACCATGATCAAGCCTACGACCTGTCGGTGGCGGCGTATCTGGAAGGCTTCGAACTGGTCGAGAGCTCGCTGGATAACGTCGACGCCAACGTGCGCAAAGACACTGAAAAATCTCTGATGGCTTATCGGCAGTCGTTGCAGGACGGGTTACCGGTCACGCAGGCCGAACAGCGTCTGGACGCCGCGAAGGCGAAACTCAAGGAATCCGCCGCTCTGCTCGGCAGCGATGGCTTGAGCTGGTCGTTGAGCTTTATCTCCGGCCTGCTGATTCTGCTGCGCGAAGGCCTGGAAGCGATTCTGGTGTTGGCGGCGATTCTCGCGTTTCTGCGCAACACCGGTCAGCAATCGGCGGTGCGCAGCGTCAACGTCGGTTGGGGTTTGGCGCTGCTGGCCGGCCTGGCGACCTGGGCGCTGGCGGCGTATGTGATCGATGTCAGCGGCTCGCAGCGTGAATTGCTCGAAGGCGCTACGGCGCTGTTCGCCAGTGTGATGGTGCTGTGGCTTGGTGTGTGGATGCACGATCGTCGCCACGCGGCGGCCTGGCAGGATTACATCAAGAGCAGTCTGGTTGGCGGTGGCGGGCGTTTCGGCTTTGCGATCCTGGCGTTCTTCTCGGTCTATCGCGAGTTGTTCGAAGTGATCCTGTTCTACGAAACCCTCTGGCTACAGGCTGGACCTGCCGGGCACAACGCGGTATTGGCAGGCGGTGCGACGGCGCTGGTGTTGCTGGTCGGTCTGGCGTGGGTGATCCTGCGGGGCTCGGCGAAACTGCCGCTGGCGCTGTTCTTCAGCATCAACGCCGCGCTGCTGTGCGCGCTGTCGGTGGTGTTTGCCGGGCACGGAGTGAAGGCGTTGCAGGAAGCCGGGATCTTCGGCACGCGGCCGGTGGCGTTCTTCGATTTCGACTGGCTGGGGATTCATGCCGATGCCTATTCGCTGACGGCGCAAGCGGTGGCGATCGTGGCGATCATCGTGCTGTACAGCCGTAGTCGTCTGGCTGAGAAGAAGCGGGTGCCTGCTGCCTGATTGAGTTAAATCCTGAAAGATCGCAGCCTTCGGCAGCTCCTACATGGGTTCGGTGTATACCTGTAGGAGCTGCCGAAGGCTGCGATCTTTTATTTTTAGAGGTAAATGAGATGCGTGTATGGATCGATGCCGACGCTTGTCCACGGGCGGCGAAGGATCTGGTGGTGAAGTTCGCGCTCAAGCGCCAGTTCGAAGTGGTGCTGGTGGCCGGGCAGCCGCAAACCAAGCCGGGGCTGGCCATCGTCAAGTTGATCGTGGTGCCGAGCGGCCCGGATGCGGCGGACGATTATCTGGTCGAACACGCCGTGCCCGGCGAGTTGGTGATCTGCAGCGATATTCCACTGGCCGATCGGTTGGTGAAGAAGGGCGTGGCGGCGCTTGATCCACGAGGCAAAGAATTCGACGTGCAGAACATGGGCGAACGCCTGGCTGTGCGCAACCTGTTCACCGATCTGCGTGAACAGGGCCAGATGAGCGGCGGCCCGGCGCCGTTTGGCGAGCGCGAGAAGCAAGCGTTTGCCAATGCGCTGGATCGGATCCTCACCCGCCTGACCCGTCAATCTTGAAAAGATCGCAGCCTGCGGCAGCTCCTACAGAGTTCTGGTGATCGACTCAATCCACTGTTGGAGCTGGCGAAGGCTGCGATCTTTTGAGCTTAAGCGTCGTTCTCGTGAGTCAGTTCAAGGACTCGATCGACCAGTTTATTGATCCCGGACGCCGCCTCACTGATGTTCTGCGCCAGCATGTAAGCCGGAGTCGTCACCAGTTTGCGTGCCTTGTCTTCGATGATGTCGGTCACTGCGCATTCTTCGTGGGTGGCGCCCATCTTGTTCATCGCGGTGGCGGTGTCGGCATCGTTGCCGATGGTGCAGGTCACGCCCGGGCCGTAGATCTTTGCCGCGAGTGCCGGCGAGATGCAGATCAGCCCCACGGGTTTGCCTGCTTCGGCAAACGCTTCGGCCAGGGCCAGAACGTCTGGCTGCACGGTGCAGCCGGCACCTTCTATGGCGAAGTTCGACAGGTTCTTCGCCGCCCCGAAACCACCCGGCACGATCAGCGCATCGAAGTCGTCGACGTCGGCCTCACGAATGTCCTTGATGTTGCCCCGGGCGATGCGCGCCGACTCCACCAGCACGTTGCGCGACTCGGGCATTTCTTCGCCGGTCAGGTGATTGATCACATGCAATTGCGCAATATTCGGGGCGAAGCACTGTACCTGCGCGCCGCGTTGGTCAAGGCGTAGCAGGGTGATGACGCTTTCCTGGATTTCGGCTCCGTCGTAAACGCCACTGCCGGACAGGATCACTGCAACTTTTTTGCTCATGGGTTTCTCTCCAGTTTCATGGCGCTAAATGTCCACTAATTTGTCGCGTGTTGCCATAGGGTAAATTCGCGCTCAGGCCTACGATCTGTTGCATGGAATTGGCTCGGAACACGTCATGAACTTCATTCTGTATGCGGTGCCGTTTTTCTTCGTTTTGATTGCGGTGGAGCTGATCGCCGACCGTTGGCGCGGGGTCAGCCACTATCGCCTGGCCGATGCGGTGAACAGCATCAGCACCGGCGTGCTGTCGACCACTACCGGGCTGCTGACCAAAGGCGTCGGCCTTGTGACCTATGCCTTTGCCCTGGAACATCTGGCGTTGCTCAGGCTGCCGGCGCAGAGCCTCTGGGTCTGGGTGTTCGCTTTCATCCTCTATGACTTCTGCTACTACTGGCTGCACCGCATGGGCCATGAACGCAACATCCTCTGGGCGGCGCATTCGGTGCATCACCAGAGCGAGGAGTACAACCTCTCGACGGCGTTGCGTCAGACCAGCACCGGGTTTCTGCTGAGCTGGATCTTCTACCTGCCGATGGCCGTACTTGGCGTGCCGCTGCTGGTGTTCGTCAGCGTTGCGGCACTGAATCTGCTCTATCAGTTTTGGGTGCACACCCAGCACATTCCCAAGCTTGGCTGGTTCGAATGGTTCTTCGTTACGCCGTCCAATCATCGGGCCCACCATGCACAGAACGCTCTCTACATGGATCGCAACTACGGCGGGGTGTTCATTATTTGGGATCGGCTGTTTGGCTCGTTCCAGGAGGAGGACGACAACGAACCGGTGATTTTCGGCGTGACCACACCCCTGGCGAGCTGGAATCCGCTCTGGGCCAACTTGCAGTTTTATGCGCAACTGTGGGATGACGCGCGGCGCACGGAGAGCATGTGGGACAAGCTGCGGATCTGGTTTATGCGCACCGGTTGGCGTCCGGCGGATGTGGCGGCGAAGTATCCGATGAACAAGCCGGACCTGAGCCGGTTTCGCAAGTTCGACGTAGTGCTCGATAGCCGTCAGCAGTGGTACGTGGCGGCGCAATTCTGCGTCTATATCGCGCTGGGCAGTTACTTGATGAATCTGGAAACCGCTCTGCCGCGCGCCGCGCTGGTGCTCGGTTGGGGGGCGGTGGCGTTCGGTCTGTTTGCGTTGGGCGTGGCCCTGGAGAATCGCCCGTGGGCGCTGAAGGTCGAGCTGTTGCGGTTGGCGTCGAATCTGCCGCTCGTGTGGCTGGCGCCGCTGGTCGGGCTATGGCCGGCCAGCCCGGTGGCCTGGGCTGGCTTGCTCGGTTACAGCCTGCTCAGCGGCATCGGGCTGTATGGCGTTCGCCAGCGAATTACTCGTTTGGTGTCTTAGGGTCGGCGATTTTGGCCTGATCGATCTGATGCAACTGCGCGGCTTTCGCTGCCTGCTCGTCGGCGTAGACCTGCTTCGCCAAACGGGCATTCTTGAAGCGGCGGCGCAGCCACAGGCCAACACCCAGCACCAGCAACGCGCCGAGTACCCATAGTTCGTATTTCTTGATGCTGCCGAGCATGCCTTCGAGCACAGCGCCGAAATGGTAAGCGGCAGCGGCCAGGGCGGTGGCCCAGATCGCGGCGCCAATCCCGTTCAGCAGCAGATAACGTCCCGGTGGATAACCCGACAAGCCGATCGCCACCGGCATCACGGTGCGCAAGCCATAAACGAAGCGGAAACTCAGAACCCAGATGTCCGGGTGCTTGCGGATGTGCTCCAGCGCCCGGTCGCCCATCATTTGCCAGCGCGGTTTGCGCGCGAGCAATTTGCGCCCGTGCTTGCGCCCCAGGAAGTACCACAGCTGATCGCCGGCATAGCTGCCGAAGAACGCCACGACCACCACCAGATTGATATCCATGTATCCGCGAAACGCGAGGAAGCCCGCGAGCACCAGGATGGTTTCGCCTTCGAAGAACGTGCCGAGAAAAAGGGCAAAGTAGCCGAAGTCATGCAGAAATTGTTGGAGCATTGTCTGGGTGCTGGCGAAATGAACGCGCAGCCTAACCCTTCGAACACATTCAGGAAAGTGTCCAAATGTGTCTCGACGTGAACAATTCCTACACTGACAATGGAATGCGGCTACATGTCACGGGGTACGCACAACTGTAATCTGTTCGTCATAATGGCCGTCTATAACTGTCACGCTCGCCCGTTTGCGCGGGCTCAGGAGTCTGCCGTGAGCTTTACCCCTGCCAACCGTTTGTTCCCCGCTACCCGCCTGCGTCGCAATCGCCGTGATGATTTTTCGCGTCGTCTGGTGCGGGAAAATGTGCTGACGGTTGATGATCTGATCCTGCCGGTTTTCGTCCTCGACGGTGAAAACCGCCGCGAAGCTGTCGCTTCGATGCCCGGTGTAGAGCGCTTGACTATCGACCTGCTGCTTGAAGAAGCGGCGAAATGGGTCGAGCTGGGGATTCCGGCGTTGGCGCTGTTCCCGGTCACTCCTGCAGAACTCAAATCCCTCGACGCCGCCGAAGCCTGGAATCCCGAAGGCATCGCCCAGCGCGCCACTCGCGCCCTGCGTGATCGCTTCCCCGAACTGGGCGTTATCACCGACGTCGCGCTCGACCCGTTCACCACCCACGGTCAGGACGGCATTCTCGACGAAGAAGGCTACGTGCAGAACGACATTACCGTCGACGCACTCGTTCGCCAGGCGCTGTCCCACGCCGAGGCTGGCGCTCAGGTCGTTGCCCCGTCGGACATGATGGACGGTCGCATCCAGGCGATCCGCGAAGCGCTGGAAGTGGCCGGTCACGTCAACGTGCGGATCATGGCCTACTCGGCCAAGTACGCCAGCGCCTATTACGGGCCTTTCCGCGATGCGGTGGGTTCGGCGTCGAACCTTGGCAAGGCGAACAAGGCTTCTTATCAGATGGACCCGGCCAACAGCGACGAAGCGCTGCACGAAGTCGGTGCCGACTTGTCTGAAGGCGCGGACATGGTCATGGTCAAGCCGGGCATGCCGTATCTGGACATTCTTTTGCGGGTAAAAGATGCCTTCAAGGTGCCGACCTTCGTCTATCAGGTTAGCGGCGAATACGCCATGCACATGGCGGCGATCCAGAATGGCTGGTTGAGCGAGGCGGTGATTCTCGAGTCACTGACCGCCTTTAAACGTGCCGGCGCTGATGGCATCCTGACTTACTTTGCTGTCCGCGCCGCTCAATTGTTACGAGAGCAGAAATAGCCCTCCCAGGAACATTCAATGAATACCGAAGGACTCACTGAAGTTGCAGTAAAAGAAGCTCAGCCGGTGGTGGAACAAATCACCGAAACCCCGCCGGAACTGGAGCCTGCGCCACCCGCGCCGGTTACCGAACCCGCTGCGGCGGTGCCGGCGATTGCGATTCCAGGCCTGGATGACAGCAGCCTGTATATCCACCGTGAGCTCTCGCAACTGCAGTTCAACATCCGCGTGCTGGAACAGGCGCTGGACGAGTCCTATCCGTTGCTGGAGCGGCTGAAGTTCCTGCTGATCTTCTCCAGCAACCTCGACGAATTCTTTGAAATCCGTGTTGCCGGCCTGAAAAAGCAGATTACCTTTGCCCGTGAACAGGCCGGTGCCGATGGCCTGCAACCGCATCAAGCCCTGGCGCGGATCAGCGAACTGGTGCACGGTCACGTTGACCGCCAGTACGCGATCCTCAACGACATCCTGTTGCCCGAGCTTGAAAAGCATCAGGTGCGCTTCATCCGTCGGCGCAACTGGACGACCAAGCTCAAGACCTGGGTGCGCCGTTATTTCCGCGACGAGATCGCGCCGATCATCACCCCGATCGGCCTCGACCCGACGCACCCGTTCCCGCTGCTGGTGAACAAGAGCCTGAACTTCATCGTCGAACTTGAAGGTATCGACGCCTTCGGTCGCGACTCAGGTCTGGCGATCATCCCGGCACCGCGCCTGCTGCCGCGCATCATCAAGGTGCCGGAAGAAGTGGGCGGCGCTGGCGATAACTATGTGTTCCTGTCGTCGATGATCCATGCTCACGCCGATGACCTGTTCCAAGGCATGAAGGTCAAGGGCTGCTACCAGTTCCGTCTGACCCGAAACGCCGACCTGGCGCTCGATTCCGAAGACGTCGAAGACTTGGCCCGCGCTCTGCGTGGCGAGTTGTTCTCGCGTCGCTACGGTGATGCGGTGCGCCTGGAAGTCGCCGACACCTGTCCGAAACATCTGTCGGACTACCTGCTCAAGCAGTTCAACCTGAGCGAGACCGAGCTGTATCAGGTCAACGGCCCGGTCAACCTGACCCGTCTGTTCAGCATCACCGGCCTGGACAGCCATCCAGAGCTGCAATACACGCCGTTCACACCGCAGATTCCGAAACTGCTGCAAAACAGCGAGAACATTTTCAGCGTGGTGAGCAAGCAGGATATTTTGCTGCTGCACCCGTTCGAGTCGTTCACCCCGGTGGTCGATCTGCTGCGTCAAGCCGCGAAAGATCCGCATGTACTGGCCGTGCGCCAGACGCTGTATCGCTCCGGCGCCAACTCGGAAATCGTCGATGCGCTGGTGGATGCCGCGCGTAACGGCAAGGAAGTGACGGCGGTCATCGAGCTGCGGGCGCGCTTCGATGAAGAGTCAAACCTGCAACTGGCCAGCCGTCTGCAAGCGGCCGGGGCAGTGGTGATCTACGGCGTGGTCGGCTTCAAGACCCACGCCAAGATGATGCTTATTCTGCGTCGCGAACAGGGCGAGATCGTGCGTTACGCGCACCTCGGTACCGGTAACTACCACGCTGGCAACGCCAAGCTCTATACCGACTACAGCCTGCTGACCTCCGACGACGCCTTGTGCGAAGACGTCGGAAAACTGTTCAGTCAGTTGATCGGCATGGGTAAAACCCTGCGCATGAAGAAGCTGTTGCATGCGCCGTTTACCTTGAAGAAGGGCATGCTCGACATGATTGCCCGCGAGACCCAGTTCGCCGTCGAAGGCAAACCGGCGCACATCATCGCCAAGTTCAACTCGCTGACCGATCCGAAGATCATCCGTGCGCTGTACAAGGCCAGCCAGTCCGGCGTGCGTATCGATCTGGTGGTGCGGGGCATGTGCTGCTTGCGGCCGGGCATCGCCGGGGTTTCGCACAACATTCATGTGCGCTCGATCATCGGCCGCTTCCTTGAACACACTCGAGTGTTCTACTTCCTCAACGGTGGCGAGGAGCAGATGTTCCTCTCCAGTGCTGACTGGATGGAGCGCAACCTCGACAAGCGCGTCGAGACTTGCTTCCCGGTGGAAGGCAAGAAACTGCTGACCCGGGTGAAGAAAGAGCTGGAGTTGTACCTGACCGACAATACCCACAGCTGGAGCCTGCAATCGGATGGCCGTTACATCCGCAACACGCCAACCGGCAACCAGAACCCGCGCAGTGCGCAGGCGACGTTGCTGGAGCGTTTGGGTAGCCCGATTCTGCCGGTGAGCAGCTGATCTTCAGCCCAATAAAAAAGGCGATCCCACGGGGTCGCCTTTTTTGTACCTGATACACCGACCTGTGTAGGAGCAGCCTGCGGCAACTCCTACAGGGAGATTTGCGGTGTATTAGTGGACGGTTAGAACGATGCCCACCCGCGTCAGCCAATCCGCCTCAAGCCCGAAGTCCGCCTGAGTCAGCTGGTTCTCATCCAGCCAGTTCTCCGGGAATTCCACATCCAGGGTGTTGCCCTTCGCGTGCAGCACCACCTGCGGCATCGACTGCGTGCCACGAATGTGGTGGAACAGGATCGCAAAGCGCAGCAGCACACACAGGCGGATCAGCTTGTCGCCGTCTTCGCCAAAATCGGCGAATTTGTCCTTGGGAATGTTACGGCGGTGGCCGCGCACCAGCAGGGCCAGCATTTGCTGGTCTTCGCGGGAGAAACCGGCCAGATCCGAGTGCTCGATCAGGTAGGCACCGTGCTTGTGGTAGTGATAGTGGGCGATGTCGAGGCCGACTTCGTGCACTTTCGCCGCCCAGCCCAGCAGTTCGCGCCAGATGCCGTCATCCAGCTCCCAGTCGACAGCGACCTGATCGAAGGCGTGCAGAGCTTTGCGTTCAACCCGCGCCGCTTGTTCGAGATCGACGTGATAACGCTCCATGAGCGAGGTCAGGGTGCGTTCGCGCACGTCTTCGTGGTGATGGCGACCAAGCAGGTCGTAGAGCACGCCCTCACGCAGCGCGCCTTCGCAGTGATCCATGCGTTGCAGTTCGAGCGCGTCGAAAATCGCTTCGAGAATCGCCAGACCGGCCGGGAAGATTGCCCGGCGGTCAGGTTTGATGCCGTCGAAATCGATCTTGTCTACGTCGCCCAGCTTGAAGAGTCGGCGCTTGAGCCACGCCAGGCCTTCGGCATTCACTTCGCCAGTGCCATGCCCACCGGCCTTCAGCGCCAGACCGATGGCGCGGATGGTGCCCGAGGAGCCGATGGCCTCATCCCAGGTCAGGCGGTGCAGGGCGTGTTCAATGCTCATGATCTCCAGCCGCGCCGCCGTATACGCCTGGGCGTAGCGTGCCGGAGTGATCTTGCCGTCCTTGAAGTAGCGCTGGGTGAAGCTGACGCAGCCCATTTGCAGGCTTTCGCGCAGCAGTGGTTCGAAGCGCTGACCGATGATGAACTCGGTACTGCCGCCGCCGATGTCGGCGACCAGTCGTTTGCCCGGGGTGTCGGCGAGGGTGTGGGAGACACCCAGATAAATCAGACGCGCTTCTTCACGGCCGGAGATGACTTCCACCGGATGGCCGAGGATTTCTTCGGCACGGTGGATGAATTCGAGGCGGTTGCGTGCTTCGCGCAGGGCATTGGTACCGACGATGCGCACGGCGCCCAGCGGCATACCGTTGATCAGTTGGGCAAAACGCTTGAGGCAATCGAGGCCCCGCTGCATCGATTCTTCGTTGAGGTGGCGCTCGTCGTCGATGCCGGCGGCCAGCTGAACCTTCTCGCCCAGACGCTCAAGAATGCGGATTTCACCGTTCTGGGCCTTGGCCACGACCATGTGAAAGCTGTTGGAGCCCAGGTCGATTGCGGCGATCAGGGACAGATTTTTGGCTTGGGATTGCGGCATGGTCAGGGGGTCTCGGTCGATAACCTCGACATCGTGCCACGATCAAACGCTGGCGCCAACGCACAGAGGTCAGGGTTTATGTTGAAGACGGCGGATGCGTACCGGGCCACGTCGTTGCGCTGTAACAAAAAGAAAACGTTGTGCTGTGAATATTTTCCTACGATAAATAAAGAATTTTATCTAATCGATATACGATTTTGGATACAGGTGTTGATACTCTTTCACTCAAAGTGTGGGCGTAAGCTCCTACCGACAATGTCGTAGTGTCTTATTCTTATCTGTAGGCAATGTCCTCAAACTGTGTACGTATTCATCTCGTGGCGGTATTTATATATCGCGTCGATTTGAATTCGAGTGGAAATAGACGTTTTGTTTTTCACTCGTTTCATTTTATTGAAAATGTCAACTGTGATGAAACAAGCCAATTTAAGGTGAGAAAACCATGAAAGTATTAAGTGCACTGGTGGCGGTAGCGGTAGTTGCCGGCATTTCCTTCAATGCAAATGCTGCAATTGATTTGCGGGTAAAGGGCACGATTGTACCGGCCAGCTGCGTTCCGTTCTTGCAAGGTGGCGGTGTTGTAGATTACGGCAATATTCCTGCCGAGGATCTGAACCAGACATCGTTCACCGTGCTGGAAAAGAAAGAGATCGTCTTCAACATCAATTGCCGATCGGCAACCAAGGTCGGGCTCAAGGCGTTGGACGGCAAAGGCTTCAGTCAGATTCCTGGCATTCTGGCAGCCACCATCGGTCCCGATTACACCGACAACTACAACTATGGTCTGGGCGCCACCGTCGACGGCGAGAGCATTGGCGGCTATGCGGTCAATCTGAAGCCAGGCAGCTTCAATGCCGGCGGTGCGGCGGTCAAGGCCATCACCTCCCTCGACAATGGCACTACCTGGATCGAAACCACCACGGGTGCGGTAGGGCAAACGGACAACATCGCTTCCTGGTCTTCGACAACCGGACTGCCAACGCCTATTTCGTTCATCACCCTCAGTGGTGCGATGGAAGTTCAGGCGGTGATCAACAAGGCCTCGGAGTTGACCATTAATAATGATGTTCCTCTTGATGGTCTGACCACGTTCGAGTTGAGCTACCTCTAAATTCAGTTAGTTGTCCCGGTATGTCACCTGTCAGGGTGGCATATCAGGATGTTTCGTAACTTTATTTGATTTTTATCGTGTGTCTTGTCGCGAATCTGTTTGCTCGTGAGGGTGTTCTGTGGCCGGGTTTTTGTTTTCAAAAAAAATAACGTGGTTTGTATTTGTCATTTTCATGTGGGGGGAAGGAACTTCGGTACTGGCCGACGGCATGGTGCCTGAAACAACCGTGGTTATTCTTCACGAGGAGGATGGCGAGGCGACCATTAATGTAAAGAATACCGATGCGAAGCCCGCCCTGTTGTATTCATCCATTGAAAATCTGCCGGAAGATCCGGAGTTTCTCGCACTGGTAACACCGCCCATTACCCGGGTCGAGCCCTCCGAAAAGCAATTGGTACGAGTTATCGGGCAGTTTTCCGAACCACTCAAAACCCAGCGTCTCAAGCGCGTTATTTTTGAAGGCGTACCGCCGAGAAAAGATGCAACAACCGCATCAGTCGGTGTAACAATCAGGCAGAACCTGCCATTGATTATTCATCCACGGGGCCTGGAAAAAAATCCGACACCGTGGACGCTGTTGGAGTGGTCGATCGTCGGCGATGTCCTGCAGGTGCGCAATGAAAGTCCCTACGTGGTGCGTTTATCACAAGAGATTCTCCTCACCCCGCAAAATCGTCCTGCGGACATTGGCCGAACCTACGTGCTGCCGGGTGAAGTCATCCGGCGCAAGCTGGGTGGGCCTCTGCAGTCGACCACCGGTGTCACGTTTTACCCCGCGACCGTTTATGGATTCACGGTTGCCAGTTATGCCGCCCGCGTCGCTGTTCAGGGCCCTTGAATCATGGCTGGCGGGTTTTACCAATGGATTTGTCTGGCCGCGCTGGGAATCTGTGCGCAGGCCGCTTCTGCTGTGCAGCCTCAGGTTGTGGAGTTCGACACGGATGTGCTCGGCAGTCGAGGTGTTGATCCGGCCATGGCTGACTACTTTCGCTATGCCCCGCGCTTTCGTGAGGGCACGCGTGTCGTGGCGTTGTTTGTCAATGAGCGTCAGGCGGGATGGGCCGAGGCACGGTTCGACGCTGCAGGTAACCTGTGTTTTACCAAGACCTTGCTGGACAAGGCGGGTTTGCGCAGTCTCGACGCTGACCGCGAACTGCCGACCGCAAGCAATGAGGGCTGTCTGGCGTTTCTGGCGCACTACCCGCAGACGCGAGTGACGTTGCGGCCCAATCAGGAAGAAGTGCGGTTGGTAGTACCGACCCAGGCATTGGCTGAAATCCAGACTGTGAAGGCAGACTTCACGCGTGCCGGCACCGCAGGCATGTTCAGTTACGACTTGCTGGGCCTCGACTCCTCAGGAACAGGCAACAGCGGTTACGTCTCCGCGTCGACGGTGGCGGGCTTCAATGCCCACGACTGGATCGTACGTAGCCGCCAGCAGTTGACGTCAGGGCAGCAACAAGGCTGGGGCGTGGAGCATTTATACAGTTATGCCCAGCGCGATCTGCATGAGGTGAACTCGACTATTCAGTTGGGCCAGATCAACACCTTGAATCCACTGTTTGCCGGCGTACCGATTACCGGGCTGCAGCTGTTTCCTGTGCAAAGCAACGTACGGCCGGATGACCCGGGTGCGGTCGTCGAGGGGATTGCCAACAGTCAGTCGCGTGTTGAAGTTCGTCAGTCCGGAGCCCTGGTCTACACCACCGTGATACCGCCCGGGCCTTACCGTTTGAGTGGAATTGTCTTGCTCAACGGCAGCGATGATTTACAGGTCCGGGTGATCGGCGAAGAAGGGTCGCAACGGGAATTTTCAGTGCCGGTATCGGCATTCCACCAGGTGACCCAGAGCCGCCCCGGGTTTCATTGGGCTGCCGGCAAAGTGCGCTCAAGGGCGGATGAGCAGATCGACAGTCAGGCGGTGACATCGTTGACCGGCAGTTGGGGGGTTGGGCCATCGCTCATGCTCAGCAGCGGAGTGATGGCGACGGCGGATTATCAATCGGTCGGCTGGGGGATCGACACGCGGCTGTTTCAGCACGCCGATCTGCGTTGGCGCTCTGTACTTGCCTGGCATGACGACACTGGCTCCCAAGGCACCCAGCAGAACATTTCGTTGTCGAGCGCCTTTTTTGAGCGGGCGAGCTTCGGCGTGAGCACCACGTTGCGCAGCAGGGCGTATCGGGATTTGCTCGATACCCAGGCCTACACGGGCGATCAGTTGCAACAACGGTTCTCGAGCCAATACAGCGCGACCCTCGGTTGGTCGGAACCGCACTGGGGTGGATTCACCGTCGCCTACAGTCGTAGCGCCTTGCATAACGGCGATCATCGCGAGCGATTGAGTGGTTCGTGGGGCAAGGGCTTTCGGCATGCCAGCGTGTCTTTCAATATCGAGACCGAACCAGGCGCCTCCCGGAACAGGGGCGGCGCAACAACGGCGATGTACCTCAGCGTGGGGATTGCGCTTGGCGGTTCACGTCAGTTGCGCACCTATGCGCGTCGCCGCGAAGACGCAACGAGCCTTGGGGCTGCGTTGAGCGAACAGGTGAATGATGCAGTGAGTTACCGGCTCGGCATGGAGGGTATTGGCGATGACCCAGGTGCTCGCTACAGCGCCAACGTCGGCCTGGTTCCTCGTTATACCCAGGTCAACCTTGGCGTCAGCCAGGATGCCGCGAGCAGCAGCTACATGGGGCAATTGAAGGGGGGCATCGCCATGCATGAGGGCGGCGTGACGTTTTCCCCCTATGCGATTCAAGACACTTTCGGCATCGCCACAGTGGGTGATCTGTCGGGTGTGCAACTGTCGACGCCTGCGGGGCCGGCGTGGACGGACGGTGACGGGCAAGCGGTGATTTCCGGCCTGACCGCCTACAGCCCCAATCGTGTGGAGGTCGTGACCCGGACATTGCCACGTCGGGCGGATCTCATTAATGGCTACAAAGAACTGCACGCCGGACGCGGTTCCTTTAATACGCTGAATTTCGACGTGATCAGCGTCCGCCGGGTGCTGCTGCAGATTGTCGACAAGCGCGGCCAGCCCATTTCGCGAGGCGCTTCGGTGATGACCGCAGAGGGACAATTGCTCGGTTCGGTCGTTGAGGGTGGCAAGGCCTTTCTGAGTGATGTGCAGCCTGACCAGGTTGTGCAGATCAATCTGGCGGATAACCGTCGCTGTGAACTGCAATTGGCACTTTCGCCGCACAACGATTCAGAGCAACTGTTTGAGACCGTGGAAGGCGTATGTCATGCGAGTTAGACCGTTAACATCGTTCACTGCGCTGCGCCTGTGGAGCGTCGCGCTCGCTCTGCTGGCCGGTGCATCGCCAGGCTTTGCCGCTGAGTGCGAGTCACGCTTGAGTCAATCTGAAGTGGACTACGGGCGATTGCATCGCGGCGAGCTGCCTGACATGCCGTCAGGCCAATATTGGCTGGCCCTGGATACGCACCGGCTGACATTGACCGTGGTCTGCCAGACGCCTGCACCGATGAAGCTGCGCTTTAATGCTGCCAGTGTCGGCTCCGGTGTATTCAGGATGGGGAATGGGGGGCAATTTACCGTGCACATCAACGACGCCGTCATCGACGGTCGAGCAGCAATGCTAGTCAGGGACGGCCAGCCAGAACTGCGGCCCGAGCAGTCTTTCGACGCCGGGCAAAGCATTCAGGCGCAGTTGCCGGGAGGCGAGATGACTGCGCGGCACTTCACCGCGCAGATCGCCGTTCAGGCCTGGCTAGACATGCGGCAGTTGCAGGTTCGCGACGAGACCGTTGTCGATGGAGCCGGAACCTTTGAACTGCTGACGGATTGAGCCTTCAACCGGCGTGTTCCACCGTCCCGATGAAATTCGCCAGCTCCGTCGTCTGCGGATTGGTAAACAACACCTTCGGATCCCCCACCTCATGCACCTTCCCGTGGTGCATGAACACCAACTTATCCCCCACCTCGCGGGCAAAGCGCATTTCGTGGGTGACCATGATCAGCGTCATGCCTTCTTTCGCCAGTTGGCGCACCACGCTGAGCACTTCGTTGACCAGCTCCGGATCAAGCGCCGAGGTGATCTCGTCACACAACAGCACTTTCGGTGACATCGCCAAGGCCCGGGCAATTGCCACCCGTTGCTGTTGCCCGCCGGACAGCCGATCCGGGAACGCATCAAACTTCTCGCCCAGACCCACGCGCTCAAGCATCTTGCGCGCCAGCTCCGCCGCCTTGGCCTTCGGTACTTTCTGCACCACTTGCGGGGCGAGCATCACGTTTTCGCCGACCGTCAGGTGCGGGAACAGGTTGAACTGCTGGAACACCATGCCGACCTTCTGCCGCAGGCTGCGCAAGTCGGCACGGGCGGCATCAAGGTATTCGCCGTCGACTTCGATCACCCCGTCGTTGATCGACTCCAGACCATTGAGGGTACGCAGCAGGGTGGACTTGCCCGAGCCACTGCGGCCGATGATCGCCACGACCTGGCCTTCCTCGACGCTGAGGTCGATGCCTTTGAGTACGTGGTGATCGCCGTAGTATTTATGCAGGGCGGAAATTCTAAGCAGAGGCATGCAGTCTCCTTTCCAGGTAGCGCGCACTGAGGGACAAGGGGTAGCAGAGCAGGAAGTAGCCGAGGGCGACGAGGCCATAGACCATGAACGGTTCAAACGTGGCGTTGGCGAGCATGCCGCCGGTCTTGGTCAACTCGGTGAAGCCGATGATCGAGGTCACGGCGGTGCCTTTGACCACTTGCACCGAGAAGCCCACGGTCGGCGCCACGGCGATGCGCAAGGCCTGTGGCAGGATCACGTAGCGCAATTGCTCCAGCGGATTGAGCGCCAGACTCGACGAAGCTTCCCACTGACCATTGGGAATCGCCTCGACGCAGCCGCGCCAGATCTCTGCCAGATAAGCGCTGGTAAACAACGTCAGCGCAATCGCTGCCGCCATCCACGGCGAGATTTCGATCCCGGCCAGCGCCACGCCGAAGAACACCAGAAACAGTTGCATCAGCAGCGGCGTGCCCTGGAACAGCTCGATCCAGGTACGCGCGATGCTGCTCGGCAGGGTGTTTTTCGAGATGCGCATGACCAGGATCAGCAGCCCCACGAGCCCGCCGCCGATAAACGCCACCAGTGACAACGCCAGTGTCCATTGCAGGCCGGTGAGCAGGTTGCGCAGGATGTCCCAGAACGTGAAGTCGCTCATTGGCTGCTCCTGGAAATGTAGCGGCGACCGAGCCAGTTGAGCAGTTGGCGGATCAGTAGCGCCATGCACAGGTAGATCAGCGTGGTCAGCGCGTAGGTTTCAAAGGCGCGGAAGTTGCGCGACTGAATGAAGTTGGCAGCAAAGCTCAACTCTTCGGTGGCGATCTGCGAACACACCGCCGAGCCGAGCATGACGATGATGATCTGGCTGCTCAGGGCCGGCCAGACTTTGCCCAGCGCTGGCAGCAGCACCACGTGGCGGAACGCCTCGAAGCGGCTCATCGCCAGCGCCGCAGCGGCCTCCAGTTGGCCTTTCGGGATCGCCTGAATGCCGGCACGGATGATCTCGGTCGAATACGCGCCGAGGTTGATCACCATCGCCAGCACCGCCGCCTGCCACTCGGAAATCTGCACGCCAAGCGACGGCAGACCGAAGAAAATGAAGAACAGTTGCACCAGAAACGGCGTGTTGCGGATCAACTCGACGTAGACGCCGAAGATCGCCGAGAACGGGCGAATGTTCCATGCCCGCACCAACGCCCCGACGATACCCACGCCCACCCCGAGCACCGCGCCGATGGCCGTCAGCTCAAGGGTAAACAATGCCCCGCGCAGCAGCAGGTCGGTGTTCTGCACCACCGGCATGAAATCGAACTGATAAGCCATGAAGGTCTCCCGCGCAGTCGATCAGAGATCGGCCGGCAGCGGCTCTTTCAGCCAGGTCTGCGAGTTCTTTTCCAGTGCGCCGTCAGCCTTGGCTGTGTTCAGGATGTCGTTGACCTTGGTCAGCAGCGCCGCTTCGTTCTTGTTCACGCCGACATAGACCGGCGAGTCCTTGAGCTTCACTTTCAGGGCCGGCACACGCTTCGGGTTCTTCTCGCTGATCGCAACCATGACCACGTTGCCACTGGCGATCAGATCGACCTGGCCGGCGAGGTAAGCGGCGATGGTCGAGTTGTTGTCTTCGAAGCGCTTGATGGTCACGCCTTCGGGGGCGACTTTGCTCAATTCGATGTCTTCGATGGCGCCACGGGTGACGCTGATGGTTTTGCCTTTGAGGTCATCGAGGCTGGTGATCGCCGCGTCCGGTGGACCGAATACCGCGAGATAGAACGGCGCGTAGGCGCGGGAGAAATCGATGACTTTCTCACGCTCCGGGTTCTTGCCGAGGCTGGAAATCACCAGATCGACCTTGCCGGTGGTCAGGAACGGAATGCGGTTGGTGCTGTTGACCGGGGTCAGTTCAAGTTTGACCTTCAATTGATCGGCCAGCAGTTTCGCCGTGTCGATGTCCAGGCCACGGGGTTTCATGTCCGGGCCGACCGAGCCGAACGGCGGGAAGTCCTGAGGCACGGCGACTTTCAACGTGCCGCGTTTGACCACGTCGTCCAGACCGTCGGCGTGGGCGGGAGCCTGGCACAGCAGCAGGCCGGCAAACAGAGAAGCGAGGAGGGCACTGTAACGCTGGGTCATGGACAATCTCCGGATCGACGGGAAGTGATTTCTGCGATCGGACAGAGCACGGGCCGTGCCAATACCTGGCTTTTGCCTCGGCAGGCCGCGGTTTCAGCGGTTTTGTTCGGTCTTACTGGTCTGAACAGTCAGGTTGGTTTTCGCACTGCGATGGCGCATCGCGATCGATCATCGAACCCCGCTGGGGCACGACTTGCCGGACACGGCGAATAGCTTTACAACTAGCCGCACATTGGCCTGGCTCGTCTGAAAACCATGAACTCGATCTCCCGCGCCGTACCCGAAGTGGCGCTACAAGCGATCCGCAAACTGATCACCGAACAGGGGTTCGGCGCGGGCGATGCTTTGCCGTCGCAACGGGATCTGGCGTTGCAGTTGGGTGTCAGCCGGGCCTCGCTGCGTGAAGCACTGTCATCGCTGAGTGCGCTGGGGGTGGTGAGCATTCAGCCGGGTAAAGGTGTTTTCGTGCAGTCGCCGGTGGAATTGTCGCGCGGTGAGAACGCGCCGGGCTGGTCGTTCGCAGCGCAGGCGTCGCCGCTGGATATCTTTCAATTGCGCTATGCGCTGGAGGGCTTTGCGGCGGGGCTGGCGGCGGTAACGTTGAGCACGTTTGATCTGGATGCGCTGGAAGACAACGTCGCGGCGATGCGCGAGCAACTGAAGGCCGGTGACTTCGAGGCGGCGGCGAAGCTGGATTTCGAATTCCACCGGCGAATCCTGCTGGCCAGCGGCAATCAGGCGATGCTCAGCATCCTCACCGCCAGCGCGGAAATCTTTCTGGAAAGCCAGAAACTACCGTTCATCCGCGCCGAGCGCGCCATGGAAACCTGGCAGGAACACCGCAAGATCCTTCGTGCTTTGGCCCGCCGAGCCTCCGGTGCTGCGCAAAAAGCCATGCAGGAACACGTGCGCAACGCCGCGCTGCGCACCGGGATTGCCTTCATCGCCCCCGCCACGGCTTGACTTGAGCTATACCCAAACTCATGGGGCACCATAGCAAGACTCAATCATCTGCGGCTTCCTGAACGGGGGAAGGGCGGATATGATGGGCCACGTTTTTTTGCTTACAACCTGGAGAATTCCATGAGCAGCGATCTTATCAAACACGTTAGCGACGCTAGTTTCGAAGCCGACGTACTCAAGGCCGAAGGCGCTGTACTGGTCGACTACTGGGCTGAATGGTGCGGCCCTTGCAAAATGATCGCTCCGGTTCTGGACGAGATTGCCGAGACTTACAAAGGCAAGCTGACCGTTGCCAAACTGAACATCGACGAGAACCAGGAAACCCCGGCCAAGCACGGCGTGCGTGGTATCCCTACTCTGATGCTGTTCAAGAACGGCAACGTTGAAGCGACCAAAGTCGGCGCCCTGTCGAAGTCGCAACTGGCTGCTTTCCTCGACGCCAACATCTAAGCGTCGCAGTAAAGTGCCTGAAAAAAAGCCCCGCAATTAGCGGGGCTTTTTGCGTATTCAGGGCTAGACGCTCAGAAACTCAGGTGGTACATTCGGCCCCGCACTGGTTTCTCCACTGCCCCCTGCTAGCCGTCGCCGACGCACTCCTTTTCGAATAAGTACGCGATCCTGTCGCCTTCTCCGCGGCGCGGCCTCATTAAGCCAAAAGCTTAATTTCCCCCCCTCCATAAATGATTACGTCATTCCTATATGAATCTGACTGAACTCAAGCAAAAGCCGATTACCGAACTGCTCGAATTGGCCGAACAGATGGGCATAGAAAATATGGCCCGTTCGCGCAAGCAGGACGTGATTTTCTCCCTGCTGAAAAAGCACGCGAAAAGCGGCGAGGAAATCTCCGGTGATGGCGTGCTGGAGATTCTCCAGGACGGCTTCGGCTTCCTGCGCTCCGCTGACGCTTCCTACCTGGCCGGCCCTGACGACATTTACGTCTCGCCAAGCCAGATCCGCCGTTTCAACTTGCGCACCGGTGACACCATCGTTGGCAAGATTCGCCCTCCGAAGGAAGGCGAGCGGTATTTCGCCCTGCTCAAGGTCGACACGATCAACTTCGATCGTCCTGAGAACGCGAAAAACAAGATTCTCTTCGAGAACCTGACCCCGCTGTTCCCGACCGTGCGCATGAAGATGGAAGCCGGCAACGGTTCCACCGAAGACTTGACCGGTCGTGTGATCGACCTGTGCGCCCCGATCGGCAAAGGCCAGCGTGGTCTGATCGTTGCTCCGCCGAAAGCCGGTAAAACGATCATGCTGCAAAACATCGCAGCGAACATCGCCCGTAACAACCCTGAAGTTCACCTGATCGTATTGCTGATCGACGAACGTCCGGAAGAAGTGACCGAAATGCAGCGCACCGTGCGCGGCGAAGTGGTTGCCTCGACCTTCGACGAGCCGCCGACCCGTCACGTACAGGTGGCCGAAATGGTGATCGAGAAGGCCAAGCGCCTGGTCGAACACAAGAAAGACGTGGTGATCCTGCTCGACTCCATCACCCGTCTGGCCCGTGCCTACAACACCGTGATCCCGAGCTCCGGCAAGGTATTGACCGGTGGTGTTGACGCCCACGCCCTGGAGAAACCGAAACGTTTCTTCGGCGCTGCGCGCAACATCGAAGAAGGCGGCTCGCTGACCATTATCGCCACCGCGCTGGTTGAAACCGGCTCGAAAATGGACGAAGTGATCTACGAAGAGTTCAAGGGTACCGGCAACATGGAACTGCCTCTGGATCGCAAGATCGCCGAGAAGCGTGTGTTCCCGGCCATCAACATCAACCGCTCCGGCACCCGCCGCGAAGAGTTGCTGACCGCCGACGACGAACTGCAGCGTATGTGGATCCTGCGCAAGCTGCTGCACCCGATGGACGAAGTAGCTGCCATCGAGTTCCTGGTCGACAAGCTGAAGACGACCAAGACCAACGACGAGTTCTTCTTGTCGATGAAACGCAAGTAATACGCAGCTGTTTAAAAGAACGCCCCGAAAGGGGCGTTTTTTTTGCGCTCGCGGTGCATAACTTTTGCCAGCCGCTAGTGTCCTTGTTTGATCGCATGTATCTACAAGGACAAGAAGAGTTATGCATACGTTTGGTAATCGCCGTGATATCGACGGATTACGGGCACTGGCGGTTATTCCCGTGGTGCTGTTTCATTTCGGATTCAATACATTCAGTGGCGGCTTTGTCGGGGTTGACGTCTTTTTCGTCATCTCCGGCTTCCTGATCACCACCATCCTGTTCCGTGAAATCAGCGCGCAGCGTTTCAGCTTTCTGGATTTTTGGGGGCGTCGCGCCCGCCGTATCCTGCCGGCCTTGACCGTCGTGGTGGTGGTGACGCTGGCGCTGGGCTGGCTGTTGCTGACGGCCAAAGACCTTGCCGAACTCGGGCGTACGATTCGCTACCAGTCGTTGTTCATCTCCAACATCCTGTTCATGCGTGAGGACGGCTACTTCGCCCCTGCTTCGGAACTCAAGCCGCTGCTGCACACCTGGTCGCTGGCGGTGGAGGAGCAGTACTACATCTTCTTCCCGCTTTTGATGGTGTTGATGATGCGGTATGTCCGCCACTGGCGCTGGATGCTGTTCGCCGTGCTGCTGGTGTCGTTCGGCCTGAACATCGTTTATATCGAGCGCCGACCCGAATTCGCGTTTTTCTCGCTGCCGACCCGCGCCTGGGAGTTGCTGTGCGGCGCGATGTTGGCGGTGATGCCCGCCCCGAAACAGGCCGTACAGCCATGGCTGCGTCAGTCTGTCGGACTGGCCGGACTGGCTGCTGTGCTGGCGGCAATCTTCATGTTTGACCGGTCCACGGTATTTCCGGGCTGGGCAGCATTGCTACCGGTATTGGGCACGACGGCGCTGATCTGGTCCGGCGCGCAGGGCGCGACCTGGACGGGTCGGCTACTGAGTGTGAGTGCTCTGGTGTGGATCGGCCTGCTTTCCTATTCCCTTTACCTGTGGCATTGGCCGGTCTACGTGTATGCCAACGCGATCTCCATCGACGGCATCCAGCCGCTGGAGGCTCTCGGCTGGATGGCCCTGGCACTTGGTCTGGCATGGCTGAGCCTGCGCTATATCGAACTGCCGTTTCGTGAGAAGCGTGTGTTCGCCAGCCGTAATTCGGTATTGGTCGGTGGTTTGGTGTCGATCACGCTTCTGGCCATTACCGGGTCGGTGATTCGCTCGGCAGACGGTGTTCCGCAGCGTCTGACCGGCAAGGCGCTGGAATACGCGCAATCGCGAGAGTGGAACGCCGGGCAGTCGAAGTGCATGCATCTGAGCACGGACAAGGCACTGACCAAATCCTGCCTTGTGGGTGGCGATCAGAATATTGCAGCGACAAAAATGTTTTGGGGCGACAGTCACGCCGCTGCGTTGTTGCCGGCCATCGAAGGCAATGCCGGGCACAATGTGCAGTCGGTGTGGTTGTACAGCTTGACCGGCTGCCCACCGATCATTGATGACCACTTGCGCCCGCAGTGCAAAGACTTCAACCAGCGCAACATGGACCGTGTCACCAGCCTGGGGATCAAGGACGTGGTGCTGGCAGCGAACTGGAGCCTGTACGTTTATGGTCGTGAAGACGGCGACGGCGATCTGCAGTTCCTGCTTGATCGCAAAGACAATCCACGTCAGGCAGAGCAGCGCATGGCCGCCGCCATCAAGGCGCAAGTAGCCGAGCTGCGTGAAGCCGGTGTGCAAGTCTGGCTGTTCAAAGAAGTGCCGCTGCAACACAAGAGCTTCATCGACCGGCTGACAAGCCTGGCGCGCATCGGCCGTTCGGCAGAAGGTCTCGGTCGTCCGCTCAACGAGCACTTGGCTCGTCAGCAGTTTTTCACTTCGCTGTTCGGGTCAATGAGCGCCGCCGATTCCGGCGTGCATGTCATCGATCCGACGCCGTTGATGTGTAAGGACGGCTTGTGCGCCATCGATGTCGACGGCCACTCTCAGTACAAGGATGCTGATCATCTTTCGGACGTGGGCAGTGCCCGACTGAGCCCGTTGTTTGCGCCGTTGCTGTTGGGTGCTAGTCAAAATTGAGCGGTGCCAGGCTCTGACGGGCTGCTGTTTGCCCGTCAGAGCAGGTAGGATGTACGCCTATTTTGAGGGTGCCATCGTCAATGAAATTCAAGGATCTTCGGGATTTCGTGCAGCAGCTTGAGCAGCGCGGAGAGTTGAAACGCATCCAGATTCCCGTTTCGCCGGTGCTGGAGATGACCGAGGTGTGCGACCGCACGCTGCGGGCCAAGGGCCCGGCGCTGCTGTTCGAGAAGCCGACAGGCTACGACATCCCGGTGCTCGGCAACCTGTTCGGCACCCCCGAGCGGGTAGCCATGGGGATGGGCGCCGAGTCGGTCAGCGAACTGCGCGAAATCGGCAAACTGCTGGCCTTCCTCAAGGAGCCGGAGCCGCCGAAGGGCTTGAAAGACGCGTGGTCGAAACTGCCGATCTTCCGCAAAATCATCTCGATGGCGCCGAAAGTCGTCAAAGACGCGGTGTGCCAGGAAGTGGTCATCGAAGGCGACGACGTCGATCTGGCCATGCTGCCGGTGCAGACCTGCTGGCCGGGCGACGTCGGCCCGCTGATCACCTGGGGCCTGACTGTCACCAAAGGCCCGAACAAAGAGCGGCAGAACCTCGGCATCTACCGTCAGCAAGTGATCGCCCGCAACAAGGTGATCATGCGCTGGCTCAGCCACCGAGGTGGCGCGCTGGACTATCGCGAATGGTGCGAGAAGCACCCGGGCCAGCCGTTCCCCGTGTCCGTCGCCCTCGGTGCGGATCCGGCGACCATTCTCGGCGCCGTGACGCCAGTGCCGGACAGCCTTTCCGAATACGCTTTCGCCGGTCTCTTGCGCGGCAACCGCACCGAACTGGTCAAGTGCCGTGGCAATGACCTGCAAGTGCCGGCCACTGCCGAGATCATCCTCGAAGGCGTGATCCACCCGGGCGAAATGGCCGATGAAGGCCCTTACGGCGATCACACCGGTTACTACAACGAAGTCGACAGCTTCCCGGTGTTCACCGTCGAGCGCATCACCCACCGGATCAAGCCGATCTATCACAGCACCTACACCGGCCGTCCGCCGGATGAGCCGGCGATCCTGGGCGTGGCGTTGAACGAAGTGTTCGTGCCGATTCTGCAGAAGCAGTTCCCGGAGATCACCGACTTCTATCTGCCGCCGGAAGGCTGCTCGTACCGCATGGCCATTGTGACCATGAAAAAATCTTATCCGGGGCATGCCAAGCGCGTGATGCTGGGTGTCTGGTCGTTTTTGCGACAGTTCATGTACACCAAGTTCGTTATTGTCTGTGACGACGATATCAACGCCCGGGACTGGAACGATGTGATCTGGGCCATCACCACGCGCATGGACCCCAAGCGCGACACGGTGATGATCGACAACACGCCGATCGACTACCTCGACTTCGCCTCGCCGGTCTCCGGCCTGGGTTCGAAAATGGGCCTGGATGCCACCCACAAGTGGCCGGGCGAAACCACTCGCGAGTGGGGCCGCGTGATCGTCAAGGACGACGCCGTCACCCAGCGGATCGATGCCATCTGGAATCAGTTAGGAATAGATTGATGCGTGTAACCCTGCAGCCCTCCGGAGCGGTGCTTGAAATACAGCCCGGCGAGCGGATTCTCGATGGTGCGCGGCGCCTGGGCTACGACTGCCCGCAAAGCTGCCGCAACGGCAATTGCCACGTGTGTGCGGCGCTGCTGGTGGAAGGCCGGGTCGAACAGGCTGGCAAGGTGCATGACCACGGCGAGTTCTACACTTGCATAGCCGAGCCGCTGGAAGACTGCATCCTGTTGTGGGATGGCGTACTCGCGTTGGGAGAACTGCCGGTGCGCAGCCTGTCGTGTCAGGTCATCGAATGCCGGGACGTGGGTGGCGACACCTGGCGTGTGCGTCTGCGCGCCCCGGCCGGTAAACCGCCGCGCTATCACGCCGGGCAGTATTTGATGATCGAGCGCGAGAGCGGCGAGAAATCGGCGTTCTCCATGGCCTCGGCCCCGCACGGTGGACGCGACCTGGAAATCCACGTGCTGGCGCGCGAAGCCAGTGCGTTGAGCCTGATCGAACAGCTGCAACGCAACGCAATGGTGCGCGTCGAGCTGCCGTTCGGCGACACCCACCTTGCGGAACTGCCTGACGGGCCACTGGTGCTGATCGCCGCTGGAACGGGCATGGGCCAGATTCACAGCCTGATCGAACATTGCCGCGCCAATGGCTTCAAGCATCCCGTGCATCTGTACTGGGGCGTGCGCCGTCCGGAAGATTTCTATGACATCGAACATTGGGACGAGTGGCTGAAGCTGCCCAATCTGTTCCTGCACAAAGTCGTCAGCGACCAATGCGGCTGGGAAGGGCGCTGCGGCATGCTGCACGAGGCGGTCTGCGAAGACTTCCCTGATCTCAAGCCTCTGCACGTCTACGCCAGCGGCTCGCCGGCCATGGTCTACGGCACGCTGGATGCGCTGGTGGAGGCGGGGATGGATGCTCATCAAATGCGTGCGGACGTATTCGCTTACGCACCGCGCGGTTAATTCTTTATAACTCTGCATATAGCCGATCGGTATTTATCTAATTGAATAAATACCGCTAGGTTATATATCCATCAGGCAAATAATTAAGAACTGTGCCATGGCACTTAAATTGCCTTAAAACATATGTGCCTTATTGTTACAGCGGTGCGTTCTATTAAGTAATTCTTCACCCGCGGGGAGCTGAACGCTATTCGCCATGAGCGCCATTGAAAACGCTTTTCTGAATCTGAATTACCCTCCGCGGCTCGATCTTGGGCCGCAGCTGACGCACGAACAACTTCTCGCTTCCATGCAGTCGACCATGGCGCGCCACAAGGGCGGGCCGGTGTGGCTGTTCGCCTACGGGTCGCTGATCTGGCGGCCGGAATGCTCCGCCGTGGAACGAGTGCGCGGTCGGGTGCATGGCTATCATCGCGGTTTGTACCTGTGGTCGCACGAGCACCGGGGTACGCCGGAAATGCCGGGGCTGGTCTTCGGTCTGGATCGTGGCGGTTCGTGCAGCGGCTTCGCCTACCGGTTGCCGGAAGACAATCTCGATAGCGCGCTGTATGCCCTGTGGAAACGCGAGATGCCGGTGCCGTCGTATCGGCCGCACTGGCTCAACTGCCGGCTCGAAGATGGCACTCAGGTGCAGGCGTTAGGATTTGTTTTGGAGCGACACCTGCCCAGCTATGCCGGCAACTTGCCGGATCATGTGCTGAGCCAGGTGTTCGAAAGCGCAAGAGGGCGTTACGGCACCACTCGCGATTATGTCGAGCAAACCGCCCACGCCCTGCGCAGCCACGCCATGCCAGACCGGAATCTGGAGGCGCGGCTCAAGCGCTGTCAGTCACAAGCCGATCAGGCGACGGCTTCGCGGCTCTGACTGGCGACTTGCTTGTGCCATAGCGTCGGAGCGAGGAAGGCCATCGCCAACAGGCAGGCGCCGACCAGCAGCACGAACCCGCCGTCCCAGCCGAAATGGTCGACGGTGTAGCCCATGGCTGCACTGGCCGCGACCGAACCGCCCAGATAACCGAACAGACCAGTGAAGCCTGCGGCTGTGCCGGCGGCTTTTTTCGGTGCCAGTTCCAACGCTTGCAGGCCGATCAGCATCACCGGGCCGTAGATCAGGAAGCCGATGGAGAATAGCGCGATCATGTCGACGGTCGGGTTGCCGGCCGGGTTCAGCCAGTAAACCAGGGTCGCGACAGTCACCAGCGCCATGAACACCATGCCGGTCAGGCCACGGTTGCCACGGAAGATCTTGTCCGACATCCAGCCGCACAGCAGCGTGCCCGGAATGCCCGCCCACTCGTAGAAGAAATAGGCCCACGAGGTTTTATCCACGGTGAAACCCTTGGCTTCCTTGAGATAGGTCGGCGCCCAGTCCAGTACGCCGTAGCGCAGCAGGTAGACGAAGACGTTGGCCATGGCGATGTACCAGAGCATTTTGTTGCGCAGCACGTATTTGACGAAGATTTCCTTGGCGCTGAATTCGTCTTCGTGGCTGGCGTCGTAGCCTTCCGGGTAGTCGTTCTTGTACTTCTCGATCGGCGGCAGGCCGACCGATTGCGGGGTGTCGCGCATGGTGATGAAGGCAAACACCGCCACACCCAGCGCCACCGCTGCCGGTACGTAGAATGCCGCGTGCCAGTCGTTGAACAGGCCCATGCCGAGCAGGAACAGCGGGCCGATCAGGCCACCGCCGACGTTATGTGCCACGTTCCACACCGACACCACGCCACCGCGTTCCTTCTGCGACCACCAGTGCACCATGGTGCGTCCGCTCGGCGGCCAGCCCATGCCTTGGGCCCAGCCGTTGATGAACAGCAGAATGAACATCATGGTCACGCTGGACGTCGCCCACGGCGCGAAACCGAAAATGAACATTACCCCGGCCGATACCAACAGGCCGAACGGCAGGAAGTAACGCGGGTTGGAGCGGTCGGAGACCAGGCCCATGAGGAATTTCGACAAGCCATACGCGATGGCAATGGCCGACATCGCCAGACCCAGATCACCGCGGCTGTAGCCTTCGTCGATCAGGTACGGCATGGCCAGGGAGAAGTTTTTGCGCAGCAGGTAATAACCCGCATAGCCAAAGAAGATACCGGCGAAGATCTGCCAACGCAGGCGCCGATAAGTGCTGTCTATTTTTTCTTCAGGCAATGGAGCCTGATGCGCGGCAGGACGAAAGAAAGCAAACATTCAAGAGCTCCAGATTTCTTGTTTTGACTGCGGATGCGAATGTTACAGTTTCGTTACCGAAAATAGCACCGGTTCGCATCGACCAAACAGCGGAAAATGTTGGAAGTCGCATGTTCCTTTACGAACCTGTCGCTCAGCTGTAAGAACAGGGCGTTTTTGATGCGGTCGACGATGGCTGTCATAGACTCGTGATCAGTCACTCCGACTGAGTCAACCGAGATAAATAATGGACTTGAAGGTTCGCATGTTGCTGCCGCGATTGTTGGTGGCGGTAGCCCTTACCGTTTCTGTTCTGGCATTGAGTTTCGCGCAAGGTTCTGCTGCACCGGGGCTGCGCAATGTCACGGTGCTGATCGTCCGGCATGCGGAAAAGCCCGATATCGGCAGAGAGCTCAATGCTCGCGGTGAACAGCGGGCCGCCGCCTATGCCGATTACTTCAATCCGCTGAAACTGGCTGGCGAGACACTCACGCCCCAGCGCCTCATTGCTACCGCCGACAGCCCGGAAAGCATCCGGCCCCGGCAAACGCTGATCCCTCTGTCGCAACGTCTTCAACTGCCTGTCGAACAGCCATTTGCCAACAGCAAGGTCGATAAGCTGGTGAGTCTGTTGCGCGAGCACAATCAGGCCAAAACAGTGCTCATCGCCTGGCATCACGGGCATATCAATAAGTTGATTGCCGCTTTCGGCGGCAATGGTCCGGCACTGATCGGACAGGAGAAATGGCCTGTGGATGTCTACGACTGGCTCATCGTTTTGCGCTTCGATGACAAGGGACAACTGATGCAGTCCCGCAGTCAGAAGATTCAGGAACACCTGCTGCCGGGGGATGTTGGCGTCACCAGCGGAGGGTAAATGTCCGTCAGAAAAATGACCTGCGAACTGCCGCGCGGTGTTTTTGCCCGTTTTACCGTGTGGGTTTAGGAAACGTCCTGCGCATAAAGGCGAAGCAGCGCCATTCAGTTAAAAACCATTGCTCCGTAACCTTTGAGCTGTTGCCGGAAAGGGCATTTCAGTGATGAAGGGGCGGGATCATGCGATGGATTTTTGCTTTGTGTTTGTTGGTGTTTACTGGTTTTGCGCAGGCTTCAGAGGTGTTGTTGATACCCGAAAAAAATCCCGTACCGATTTATCCCAAAGCCCTGTCCAGAGCGGGCGTTACGGGGGAGGTGAAGGTCCGTTTCATCGTCAGGGCGGATGGCTCGGTCAACGAGATCGCCATTGTGCAAAGTGATCACCCCGATATGGCTGAAGCGGTCAGAGTCGCGGTAGAACAGTGGCGTTTCAAGCCTTGGGCGCTTGAGGAGGGCAAACCAGCTGAAAAGGCTGTTGTTGCGCCGATGGTTTTCCGGCTCGATCTGGCTCAGCCGATTCATGTCAACCAGCAGCTGAAGGCGCTGAGATGCCGTGCGATTAACGAAAACCTCGCAAACATTGACGAGTATTCGTGGATCGATTCGCCGGTGTTTGCGCAGACTCGAGCTTATCTTTCGAATGTATTCCACAAGAATCAACTACCGGATGCACAGCGTCTGGCGATGATCGCCAAGATGAACAAGCGTGTGCCGGCGATTGTGCGAGGCTGTCGGGACAGTCCGACACGTAAATACATGAGCCTGTTGCCGGTGGAAATTCGGGAGTTGCTTTGATCTCGGGTCTGCGCATCTAAAGAAAGGCCAGAACTACCGCACGAACAGTTCTGGCTTTTTTAAAAGAAAACTCAGCGCACCTGCACCACCACCTTGCCCACAGCCTTGCGCTGTCCAAGATCATTGATCGCCTGCGCCGCATTACTCAGTGGGTATACCTGCGATACCAGCGGTTTCAGCTTGCCTTCGGCGAACCAGCCGAACAGCTGCTGGAAGTTGGCCGCGTTGTCCTGCGGCTGACGCTGGGCGAACGAGCCCCAGAACACGCCGACCACCGCCGCACCCTTGAGCAAGGCGAGGTTGACCGGGAGCTCCGGAATGCGTCCGCTGGCGAAACCGACCACCAGCAGTCGACCGTTCCAGGCGATGGCACGGACGGCCTGGTCAAACAGGTCGCCACCAACCGGGTCGTAGATCACATCGGCGCCCTGGCCATCGGTGAGGCGTTTGATTTCGTCCTTGAGGTTGGTTTCGCTGTAGTTGATCAGCTCATCGGCGCCGGCGGCCTTGGCCACGGCGAGTTTTTCCGCGCTGCTGGCGGCGGCGATGACCCGTGCGCCCATGGCCTTGCCGATTTCCACCGCCGCCAGGCCGACGCCGCCGGAAGCACCGAGCACCAGCAGGGTTTCGCCCGGTTGCAGGTTGCCGCGCTGCTTGAGCGCATGCATCGAGGTGCCGTAGGTCATGCTGAAAGCGGCGGCGGTGTTGAAGTCCATCGATGGCGGAATTGGCAGCACGTTGTAGCCGGGCACCGCGACCTGTTCGGCGAAGCTGCCCCATCCGGTCAGGGCCATGACCCGGTCGCCGATTTTCAGATGGCTGACCTTTTCACCCACAGCGCTGACCACGCCGGCCGCCTCACCACCCGGAGAAAACGGGAAGGGCGGCTTGAACTGGTATTTGCCCTCGATGATCAGCGTGTCCGGGAAGTTGACCCCGGCGGCGTGCACGTCCAGCAGGATTTCATTCTTCTTGGCGACAGGACTGGCGACGTCTTCCAGCACCAGCGATTCGGCAGGGCCGAAGGCTTTGCACAGCACGGCTTTCATCAGGGCTATTCCTTTGGGAGTGATGGCCGATAAGTGTAGGTGTGTCAGTCAACGGGTCAACGAGCATGCCCGGCCCTGATAGTCAGCCATAAGCTTGTGCTTGCGCGGCGGGTCGTTATGCTAGGCCGCAAACCGGATAAGGAGCGAATTGTGAAAGCGTGGATCATGTTGTTGCTGGCCCTGTCTCTGCCTGTGGCAGCGCAGGCCGAAGAAGCCAAAGAAGGCGAGGCGCCGAAGGTCAACTACATCACCCTGAGCCCGCCGTTCGTGGGCAATTACGGGTTGGACGGCACGCCGAAACTGAAGGTCTACAAGGCCGACGTAGCGCTGCGCGTGACTGGCGAAGAGGCGACCAAACTGGTCAAGGCCAACGAGCCGCTGATCCGCAATCAGCTGGTGGCGCTGTTCACCCAGCAGAGCACCGAGGCGATGGGCAGTATCGAGGGCAAGGAAAAGCTGCGTCAGGAAGCGTTGAAGCAGACTCAGCAAGTGATGAATGACGAGACCGGCAAGCCGGTGGTTGAGGATCTGTTGTTCAACAACCTGATCATTCAGTAAGTGCGTTGGCTGCTGTTCAGGACGCCAGGCTTTTGCGAAAGCGCGCCAGGGCAATGACGAAGAACAGCAGGCCGATGGCCGTCAGCGCCAGCAAGTCCGGCCAGACCACGCTCAGCCCGGCGTCGCGAAACAGAATCGCGGCGCTGAGGCTGACAAAATGCGTGGACGGTGAGCCTTGCATGACCCACTGCAGCCATTGCGGCATGCTGTCCAGCGGCGTACTGCCGCCGGACAGCAGCAACATCGGGATGATCACCGGAATGGCCAGCAGGCCGAACTGCGGCGTCGAGCGCGCCAGGGTCGCCAGAAAGATCCCCAGTGCGGTACTGGCAAACAGATAAACCGCCGTCACCAGTAAAAACAGGCTCATCGAGCCGGACAACGGCACGCCGAGCGCGCCTTTGACCACCACCTCCAGTGACAGCCAGGTGCACAGCACCACCACCAGCAGGTTGCTCCAGATTTTCGCCAGCATGATTTCCAGCGCCGTCAGCGGCAGCACCAGCAAATGGTCGAGCGTGCCGTGTTCGCGTTCACGCAGCAGCGCCGTGCCGGTCAGGATGATCGCCAGAATGGTGATGTTGTTGACGATCTGAATCACCGCCAGAAACCAGCCCCCCTCCAGATTAGTGTTGAACAGGGCGCGGGTAGTCAGTTGCACTGGCGCCTTGCTCGCGGCATCGCTCTGGCCGCCATAGGCCTGCAGCTCGCGCTGGAAGATCCGGCCGATGTAGCCGGCGCCCATGAACGCCTGGCTCATCGCGGTGGCATCGACGTTGACTTGAATGGCCGGTTGTCGCGCCGCGAGCAGATCGGTCTGAAAACGCGCCGGAATATTGATCACGAAGGTGTATTGGCCGCTGTCCATGACCTGGTCCAGTTGCGCGTAAGGCAACAGCACTGGTATCTGGAACTCTGGAGGTTGCAGGACCTGGGCCAACTGGCGCGAGAGGGCGCTGTGGTCTTCGTCGACGATCGCCACGCTGGCGTTGTGCACGCCGATCACCGAACCGGCGGCGGGCATGTAGATCGCCACGGTAAAGGCGTAGAACAGGAACAGCAGCAACACGCTGTCGTGGCGCAGGCTGGTCAGCTCCTTGAGTCCCAGGCGCAGGATGTGCGCGAACTTGTGCATCAGGCCTCCTGCTTTTTCAGCATGACCAGGCTCAGCCCGGTGAACCCGACAAAGAACCCGAACAGCGCCAGGCACTGCGGCCACAGCTGCCGCAAGTCCAGCGCTTTGGTGAAGGTACCGACGGCGATGTCGAGGAAATGCCCCGCCGGAAACAGCATGCCCATCACCGCTGCGGCCCCTTCCAAAGAGGAGCGCGGCACAATCAGCCCGGAGAACTGGATGGTGGGCAGGCTGGTGATGATCATGGTGCCGAGGATCGCAGCGATTTGCGTACGGGTGAACGCCGAGATCAGCAGGCCCATGCTGGTGGTCGCCAGTACGTAGAGCAGGCCGCCGAACGCCAGCGTCAGCAGGCTGCCCTTGAACGGTACGCCGAACAGCCAGCGGTTCATCGCCACCAGCAGCGCAAGGTTGATCAGACTGACCAGCAGGTACGGCGCTTGTTTACCCAGCAGAAACTCCAGACGAGTCAGGGGCGTGGCGTAGAAGTTGGTGATCGAACCCAGTTCCTTTTCGCGCACGATGCCGAGCGCGGTCAGCATCGCCGGAATGAACGCCAGAATCAGCGCCATCACCCCGGGGCCAATCGCGTTGACGCTGACCACATCCTGGTTGTAGCGAAAGCGGGTTTGCAGGCTGGCGCCCGCCTGATAGTTGATGGCTGGGCTGCTCTGCTCGGCCAACTGTTGAAGATTGGCCAAATGGACGGCTTCGACGTAATTGCGGCTGGTTTCGGCGCGAAACGGCATGCCGCCATCGAGCCAGGCCGCCACGGCGGGTTGGCGCCCGGCGTACAGATCGCGGCCGAACCCGGGGGGAATCTCCAGCGCCAGTTTGATTTCCGAACGTTGCAGGCGTCGATGCAGTTCTTGAGCGTCATGGATGGCCGGTTGTTCGTCGAAATAACGGGAGCCGCGAAAGGCTTCCAGATAAGTTCGGCTCTGCGGTGTCTGATCCTGGTCGTACACGGCGAACGCGAGGTTTTCCACGTCCAGGGAAATCCCGTAGCCGAAAATCACCATCATGAAAATCGCCCCAGCCAGCGCAAAGGCCATGCGCACTTTGTCGCGCAGCAGCTCCTTGCCTTCGCGACGGGCCACTGCCAGCAGGCGACCGAGGCTGAAACCGCGCTGCTTGAGCGGTGGCGCGTTAGCCGCTGGCGCTGTCGGCGATTCACTCGTGGGCGGCGATTGGGCAGTGCCCTGGGCCTGTTCCAGGCACGTCACGAAAGCGGCTTCCAGCGTTTCTCCACCGAACTGACGTTGCAGCGCCGCCGGGGTGTCGCACGCCAGGACTTTGCCGGCGTGCATCAGCGAGATGCGGTCGCAGCGCTGGGCTTCGTTCATGAAGTGGGTGGAGAGGAAAATCGTCACGCCTTGCTCGCGGGAGAGTTCGATCAACAGCCGCCAGAAATCATCGCGGGCTGCCGGGTCTACGCCGGAAGTCGGCTCGTCGAGGATCAGCACTTCCGGGCGGTGCAACACCGCCACCGCCAGCGACAGACGCTGGCGCAGTCCGAGAGGCAAGGCCCCGGACGGCTGATCGGCGACGCTGAGCAGATTGAAGCGCTGAATCAATGCATTGATGCGTTGCGCGCTCTCGGCTTTGGGCAAGTCGAACAGCCGGGCGTGCAGCTCAAGGTTCTGCCGCACGCTGAGCTCGCCATACAGCGAAAAACTCTGGGACATGAAGCCGACCCGCTTGCGCGTGGCCAGATCCTTGGCGTCTGCCGGGTTGCCGAGCAGCGTCGCACTGCCCTCGCTGGCGGGCATCAGCCCGGTGAGGACTTTCATGGTGGTGGTCTTGCCGCAACCGTTGGAGCCGAGAAAACCGAAAATCTCGCCGCGCCCGATGGCGAAGCTGACGTGATCCACGGCGGTGAAGTCGCCGAAACGCAGCGTCAGGTCGTGGGCCTCGATGGCGATGTCGCTGCTGCCGCCGCTACGTGGCGGAATCACCAGCGGCTGGGCGTCATGCTGGCTGTCACCCTGGAAATGCGTGAAGGCCTCATCGAGTTTGCCGCTGGGGGTGACAGCCGCCAGTTCACGGCTCAGGCCGGTGGCGATCAACTTGCCGTTGTCGAGCATCAGGCAATGCTCGAACTGTTCGGCTTCCTCCATATAAGCGGTGGCGACCAGCAGGGTCAGTTGCGGGCGCTGGCGCCGTACGTCGTCGATCAACTCCCAGAAACGCCGGCGTGACAGCGGGTCGACGCCGGTGGTTGGCTCGTCGAGGATCAGCAGGTCCGGCTCATGGATCAGCGCGCAGCACAGCCCCAGTTTCTGTTTCATGCCGCCGGACAACTTGCCGGCGGGGCGCTCAGCGAACTTCAACAGATCAGTGGCGAGCAGCAGGTTGTGCATGCGTTGTTCGCTGTCGGCTTTCGATAGACCGAACAGCGTGGCAAAGAACTGGATGTTTTCGCGGATCGACAGCTCGGGATACAGATTGCCGCCCAATCCCTGAGGCATGAAGGCGATGCGTGCATACAACGTGTCGCGGTGGCGGCGCTGCTCAATGGGCCCACCGAGGACGTCCAACTGCCCTTGTTGCAGGCCCTTCACCCCGGCGATCAGCCCCAGCAGGCTGGACTTGCCGGCGCCATCGGGGCCGATCAGCCCGCAGCGGGTGCCGGCGGGCAGGCTGAACGTGATCTCGCTCAGGGCTTGCTGTTTGCCGTAGCGGTGCGCGATGCCGTTCGCCTGAACCGCGAGATTGCTCATTGCAGATTGGCCGGCCAGGCGATCGGCGCGGTGCGCACATACCCGGCACCGGGCATGCCGGGCTTGGCTTGCGGCACGGCGCTGGGTTGGGTCAGGCGCAGCTTGACGCGGAACACCAGTTTTTGCCGCTCGTCGCGGGTTTCGACTTCCTTGGGGGTGAACTGTGATTTGCCGGCGACGAAACTGATTTTTGCCGGCAAGGGTTTCTCGGGCAGGGCATCGAGCAGCACCCGCGCCTCATCGCCCACCGCCAGCCGCCCGGCCACGGAGGCGGACAGGTAGAGGTTCATGTACTGATCATTGGGATCGATCAGCAGCAGGACGCGGCCGCCGGCACCCAGTACTTCGCCGGGTTCGGCCATGCGTAACTGGATCACGCCATCAATCGGCGCGCGCAGGCTGCTGTCGTCGATTTCGCTGGTCAATTGCGCGACCTGCGCCTGCGCTGCGCCGATCGCTGCACTGACCGCCGACACTTGGGCGCGGGCCGCCGTCACCGCAGCGTTGCCGGTGCCCATGCGCGACTGCAATTGGTCGATGGCCTGGGCGCTGACGAAGCCGTGCTTGAACAGCGATTGCGATCGGCCGAGTTCCTGCTGGGCCAGCAATAGCTCACTCTGACGCAACTGCACGTTGGCCTGAGCGGCGTTGAGGTTTTCCCGGGCGCGCAAGACTTCGGCTTCGGCCTGGTTGCGTTGGGCTTCAAGGGTGCGGGTGTCCATGCGCGCGAGCAATTGCCCTTTAGTGACCTTGTCACCTTCATCGACCAGCACCTCGGCCAGGCGACCGGGTGTCTTGCTGGCGATCTGCACTTCGGTGGCCTCGAGTCGTCCGTTGCCGGCCGACAGACCCTCGGGCAGACGGCTACTGAGCGACTTCCAGTAACCGAAGCCGCCAGCGGCCAGCAGCAGTGCAATAAGCGATCCGGCAAATAGAAGTGAGGAACGGCTGTGCGTCGACATGGGGGCATCCTGCGGCTGTGGCGTCCAGTCTGACGGTTCAAGCGCTGGGGGCGCTTGATGTCAATCAAATGAGCGGCAAGCCTAGACCCTTTTGTCTGGGAACACTGCGTGACCGAGCGGTTCTCAGCGCAAGCCGTGCACAACGGCCCACTGCTCGGCGGTGACGGGCATCACTGACAGGCGACTGCCTTTTTGTACCAGTGGCATCTCGGCCAGCGCCGGCTGCTGCTTCAGATAATCGAGTTTCAACACCCGCGCAAAGGTTTCGACGTGCGCCACGTCGATTGCACTCCAGGCGTTTTTCTCAGGGGTGGCCTTCGGGTCGAAGTAATGGCTTTCCGGTTCCAGCGCGGTGGGATCCGGGTACGCCGCCTCGATTATTTTTCCGATTCCGGCAATCCCCGGCTCCGGGCAGCTGGAATGGTAGAAAAAGAACTCATCGCCCACGGCCATCGCCCGCAGGAAGTTGCGTGCCTGATAGTTGCGAACCCCATCCCAGCGCGCTTTGCCGAGCTTTTCCAGGCCCCTGATCGAGAGTTCGTCGGGCTCGGATTTCATCAGCCAATAGGCCATGGTTTTTGCTCCTGAAACATTCTTTGGGCAAGTTGTCGGGCAATTTTATGACAAACCGACAGTCGGTTGACGTCAGCGTTTGCGCGCGGGTTCACGTTGTCGCAAAATGCCGGCCTTTAAAGCTTGACGCTGCTGCACGGCCTACGAACGGAAACCGCTGCTGTCATCGTGATGATGTGCCTTGAGGGGGGCAATCGATGAAACGCAAACCGGATTTGCTATGGACTTTGGTTATTTTGTTTGGCCTTGGCGTCGTGACCACGGGTTATGCGCAAAGCCTGTGGTCCAACAAGACCGACGCACCGATTGAAGTGGCGCAACAGGTTCAACAGTCGACAGCCTTCAAACGCTGAAACTGCTCTCCCGACGCCGCTGTACCCTGCGGCGTCTATCCCGCGAAATACCACGCCTTATCGGTGACCGTGCCTTGTAACGGCACATCCCAGCTCGCCTGCGCCAGACGTTCGACCTTCTGACATTCATGGGCCAGGCCCAGCAACGTCGGCTTGCGCCAGTTCTTGCGCCGTGCCAGATACGCCAGGCTGCGATCATAAAAGCCGCCGCCCATTCCCAGCCGTCCACCGACGTCGTCGAATCCCACCAATGGCAACAGCACCAGATCCAGCGTCCAGATCTTGCGCTGGCGAGCCAGATTGGCGCGTGGCTCAAGAATGCGGAAGCGATTGGGTTTGAGTTTCTCGCCGGGGCGTATTCGCTGAAAGACCATTTTGGTTCGCGGCCAGGCGCTGAGCACCGGCAGGTACGTGGCCTTGCCCCGGCGCTGCGCTTCACGCAGCAGCAAGCGTGGATCGATTTCACCGTCGGTAGGCAGGTACAGGGAGATATGTTTCGCCCGGCGAAAGTGCGGGTCTTGCGCCAGTTGCCGGAACAACCCTTTGGCGGCCTGACGTTGCTCACCGGGCGTCAGCGAACGGCGCGCCTTGCGCAGCAGGCGGCGAAGTTGCGGGCGGGGTAGCAGCGAGGGTTCGGTCATGGTTCGGCTTCGGCAGGGTGGGTGCAAAAACGTACGCATAAAAAATCCGATGTCGGCATTCACCGACATCGGATTCGAATCAGGCTCCCCGGATGAACCGCTGTCAACTTAGCCCTTGAACCCGAAAGTTCAAGGTGGAAGATGCAGTAGACTTTAAGGCTTTCCGTCTGGCGGACATGCACACCAGCCCAACGTGCAACTTCCAGGGTAGTGCGAATCGGCTCAGGGACATCGTCAACTGGCAAGCACCCCAGGGAGTGCGGCGAGTATACCTCAAGCGTCCCGGCGAATCAGCCCTTGCTGATGTCCGGATCGTCGGCCAGGACCAGATCGACACGATCGAGCAAGTCGCGCACCTGTTCGCGGGTCGAGCCGCTGGCCTGGATGTCCGGGCGCTCTTCTTTGTGCAAGAGGTCGTGGGTGATGTTCAGCGCGGCCATCACGGCGATGCGGTCGGCGCCGATGACTTTGCCGCTGCTGCGGATCTCGCGCATCTTGCCGTCCAGGTAACGCGCGGCACTGACCAGATTGCTGCGCTCTTCCTGCGGGCAGATGATCGAATATTCTTTGTCGAGGATCTGCACGGTAACGCTATTGCTTGAACTCATGAGTCTTGCTCCAGGGCCTTGAGGCGCGAAATCATCGATTCGACCTTACGCCGGGCGATTTCGTTTTTTTCAATGAGGTGAGCGCGTTCCTCGCGCCAGGTCTTTTCCTGAGCTAGTAAGAGTGCGTTTTGACTCTTTAGTTGCTCGACTCGGCCAATCAGCAGTTCGAGTCTGGCCATCAGCGCTTGCAGGTCGTTGTCTTCCATTGGGTTCACTGTCTGATGGGTTATCTGGCGGACAGCCTTTAATAGTCTTGGCGAGTCTGTCGATGTAGGATACAAGGCCTTCATTCTAGACATAGCGCCGTCTGGCGCCTAGCTGCCCATGACCATTGCGAATTCCCCGTACCAAGCCTTTGCCACCCTGCTGACTTCCAGCGGCCACAACGTCTCGCCTGCCGAACTGCATGGCCAGCTGCTCGGACGCAGTTGCGCCGGTGCCGGCTTCGATAACGAAGGCTGGCTGATCGACGCCGCCGAACTGCTCGAAGGCGACATCCAGGACAACGTCCGCAACGCCCTGATCGGCCTGCAAGAGATGGTCAAAGGCGAGCTGACCGGCGACGACGTCACCGTTGTCCTGCTGCTGCCAACCGATGACGCGCCTCTCGCTGACCGCGCCGCTGCACTGGGCCAATGGTGCCAGGGCTTCCTCAGCGGTTTCGGCCTGAACTGCCGCGACAGCAGCATGCTCAGCACCGAAGCCACCGAAGTGCTGCAGGATCTGGCAGCGATCTCCCAGGTGCAAGATGCCCTGGAAGAATCCGAAGACGGCGAAACCGACTACATGGAAGTCATGGAATACCTGCGCGTCGCGCCGTTGCTGCTGTTCTCGGAAACCAAGAAAGCCGACGTGCCGCCAGCCGCCAAGCCGTCGCTGCATTAATCGCGTGCCAGGGAAAGCCATCTGCCCATGACCCATATCCCGAAAGCGGAATACAGCCGTCGCCGCAAGGCCCTGATGGCGCAGATGGAACCCAACAGCATCGCGATCCTGCCCGCCGCCGCGGTTGCCATCCGCAACCGCGACGTCGAGCACGTCTACCGCCAGGACAGCGACTTTCAGTACCTCTCCGGTTTCCCCGAGCCGCAAGCCGTCATCGTGCTGATGCCCGGCCGTGAGCATGGGGAATACGTGCTGTTCTGCCGTGAACGCAACGCCGAACGCGAATTGTGGGACGGCTTGCGTGCCGGGCAGGAAGGCGCGATCCGCGACTTCGGCGCCGACGACGCCTTCCCCATCACCGACATCGACGACATCCTGCCGGGCCTGATCGAAGGTCGCGACCGGGTGTATTCGGCGATGGGCAGCAACCCCGAATTTGATCGACACCTGATGGACTGGATCAACGTGATCCGCTCCAAGGCGCACCTCGGCGCGCAGCCACCGAACGAGTTCGTTGCCCTGGATCATCTGCTGCACGACATGCGTCTGTATAAATCGGCGGCAGAAGTGAAGGTGATGCGCGAGGCTGCGAGAATCTCGGCTCAGGCCCACATCCGCGCGATGCAGGCCAGCCGCGCCGGTCTCTACGAGTACAGCCTGGAAGCCGAACTCGACTACGAGTTCCGCAAGGGCGGGGCGAAAATGCCGGCTTACGGCTCGATCGTCGCGGCCGGGCGCAACAGTTGCATCCTGCATTACCAGCAGAATGACGCGCTGCTCAAGGACGGTGATCTGGTGCTGATCGACGCCGGTTGCGAGATCGACTGTTATGCCAGCGACATCACTCGCACCTGGCCGGTCAACGGCAAGTTTTCGCCCGAGCAGAAAGCGATCTATGAATTGGTATTGGCTTCGCAGGAAGCCGCGTTCGCCGAAATCGCCCCGAACAAGCACTGGAATCAGGCGCACGAAGCCACGGTGCGCGTGATCACCACCGGGCTGGTGAAGCTGGGGCTGCTGCAGGGCGACGTCGACGAGTTGATCGCGACGGAAGCCTATAAAGCCTTTTACATGCACCGCGCCGGCCACTGGCTGGGCATGGATGTACACGACGTCGGCGAGTACAAGGTCGGCGGCGAATGGCGCGTGCTGGAAGTCGGCATGGCGCTGACCGTTGAGCCGGGCATCTACATCGCCCCGGACAATCAGAACGTCGCGAAGAAATGGCGCGGCATTGGCGTGCGCATCGAGGACGACGTGGTAGTGACCAAAACCGGTTGTGAAATCCTCACCAACGGCGTACCGAAAACCGTCGCCGACATCGAAGCGCTGATGGCGCAAGCACGGACACACGCAGCATGAGTCGAGTCAATCTGGCAATCATCGGTGGCGGCCTGGTCGGCGCCAGTCTCGCATTGGCCTTGCAGGACGGGGCCAAGGCCCGTGGCTGGAAAATTGTCCTGATCGAACCGTTCGCCCCCGGCGACAGTTGGCAGCCAAGCTATGACGCTCGCTCGTCGGCGCTGTCCTTCGGCTCGCGGCAGATTTATCAACGGTTGGGCGTTTGGCAGGAAATCTCCCGCCGCGCCGAGCCGATCAAACAGATTCATGTGTCTGACCGTGGCCGCTTCTCCACCGCACGTTTGTCGGCCATGGAAGAGGGCGTGCCGGCACTGGGTTACGTGGTGGAAAACGCCTGGCTCGGCCAATGCCTGTGGCAGCACATCGACAAGGATGTGATCAGTTGGCGCTGCCCGGCAGAAGTCACGCGCATGGAGCCGCTGCCCGACGGCTATCGCCTGACGCTCAATGACGAAACCACGCTTGAATGTGACCTCGCGGTGCTCGCCGATGGTGGCCGTTCGGGGCTGCGCGAGCAGTTGGGCATCAACGTGCGCAAGCGTCCGTACAACCAGAGCGCGCTGATCGCCAACATCACGCCGAGCGAAGCGCACAACGGCATGGCTTTCGAGCGCTTCACCGACGAAGGCCCGATGGCCCTGCTGCCGCTGCCGGAAAACCGTTGCGCGCTGGTCTGGACCCGTCTGGGCATGGACGCGCAGCGCCTGGCGGATTTGAGCGAGCGCGATTTCCTTAGCGAATTGCAGGGCGTGTTTGGTTACCGTCTCGGCACCTTGAAACAAGTCGGCGCGCGGCATTTGTATCCGCTGTCGCTGGTGGAGGCTGAAGAGCAGGTGCGCTCGCATCTGGCCGTGCTCGGCAACGCTGCGCACAGCTTGCATCCGATTGCCGGGCAGGGTTTCAACCTGTCCCTGCGCGATGCCGATGCTCTCGCAGCGGCGCTGCTTGCCAGCGACAAACCGCTGGGCGACTTCGCCACATTGCAGGCGTATCGCGAGCGTCAGCGTCTGGACCAGGACCTCACCGTGGGCTTCTCCGATCAGGTGACGCGCCTGTTCGGCAGCACCCAGCCGCTGGTTTCGCTGGGCCGCAACATCGGCCTGCTCGGTCTCGATCTGTTGCCGCCGGCCAAGCGCTGGTTTGCGCGTCAGGCCATGGGTTTGGGAACGCGTCCGGATGCTTAAGTGGCTGACCGCTAAATTCGGCAAGGCGCGGTTGATGCGCTGGGTGATGACGTTCTACCCGCCATACCTCGGCGCCGGTGTGCGCGTGCGGCACATCAGCGATGACTTTCGCGACGTTCAGGTGTCGATGGGGCTGGGCTGGTACAACCGCAACTACGTCGGCACCCAGTTTGGTGGCAGCCTGTACTCGATGGTCGATCCGTTCTTCATGCTGATGCTGATGGAAAATCTCGGCTCGCGTTACATCGTCTGGGACAAGGCCGCCGACATCGATTTCATTGCGCCGGGCAAAGGCCCGGTGTTCGCCCGGTTCAATATCGACGAGACCTTGCTCGACGAGATCCGCCGGCAGACCGCCAATGGCGAGAAATACCTGCCGCAGCTGCAGGTCGATATTCATGACGGCGCCGGCAACCTTGTCGCGCGGGTCGGTAAAACCCTTTACGTGCGGCTCAAGCCGCAAGCGAGACAGGCTTAAAGCATGGAAATGCGCGCAGATCTGCTGATTGTCGGAGCCGGAATGGTCGGCAGCGCCCTGGCGCTGGCGTTGCAGGACAGCGGGCTGGAAGTCCTGCTGCTCGACGGCAGCCCGTTGAGCGTCAAACCGTTCGATGCTCAAGCGCCATTTGAGCCGCGTGTCAGTGCGCTGTCGGCGGCCAGCCAACGCATTCTCGAACGCCTCGGCGTATGGGACGGCATCGCCCAGCGACGCAGCAGTCCGTACACCGACATGCACGTCTGGGACGGCAGCGGCACCGGACAGATTCACTTCTCGGCGAGCAGTGTGCATGCCGATGTACTCGGCCATATCGTCGAAAACCGCGTGGTGCAGGATGCCTTGCTCGATCGTTTGCATGATTGCGATCTGGGCATGCTGGCCAACGCGCGCCTGGAACAGATGCGCCGCTCCGGTGACGACTGGCTGCTGACCCTGGCCGATGGCCGCACATTGCGCGCGCCGCTGGTGATCGCCGCGGATGGTGCCAACTCTGCAGTGCGTCGTCTGACTGGCGTGGCGACCCGCGAGTGGGATTATCTGCACCACGCCATCGTCACCAGCGTGCGCAGCAGCAAGCCGCACCAGATGGCCGCGTGGCAGCGCTTTACCGATCACGGGCCGCTGGCGTTTCTGCCGCTGGAACGCGACGGGCAGCAGGATTGGTGTTCGATCGTCTGGTCGACCACGCCGAGTGAGGCCGAGCGTTTGATGAAGCTGGATGAGGCGGGCTTCTGCCGCGAGCTGGAGCGCGCCTTCGAAGGTCGCCTCGGCGACGTGATCAGCGCTGATCCGCGACTGTGCGTGCCGCTGCGTCAGCGTCACGCCAAGCGTTATGTGGCCGAAGGGCTGGCGCTGATCGGCGATGCGGCGCACACCATTCACCCGTTGGCGGGGCAGGGTGTGAACCTTGGATTCCTCGATGCGGCGGTGCTGGCGCAAGTACTGCTGCAAGCAGCCGAGCGTGGCGAGCGACTGGCGGATGTGAAGGTGCTGAGCCGTTACGAGCGTCGGCGCATGCCGCACAATTTGGCGCTGATGGCGGCAATGGAAGGCTTCGAGCGCTTGTTCCAGGCTGACCCGCTGCCGGTGCGCTGGTTGCGTAATGCCGGATTGAAGCTGGTGGACCAAATGCCTGAGGCCAAGGCGTTGTTTGTGCGTGAGGCCTTGGGCCTGACCGGTGACCTCCCGGCCCTCGCCAAACCTTGAGAGCTTCATTGAAGCCCGCTCCCAGATTTGAAATGCACTCCCCTGTAGGAATTGCCGAAGGCTGCGATCTTTTGATCCTGATCTGAAAAGCCAGATCAAAAGATCGCAGCCTGCGGCAGCTCCTACAGAGGGAGTGCTGCACTGTGCAACATCTGGTAACTCCTTGGGAAAGTGTTCGATTGAGAAGGTAAATGTGAGTCCTTATCATTTGGCCCACATTTCCCGACCGAGAGACCACTCCCATGTTGGCACCCAAGCGTCTTCTGACCGCACTGGCCTTGACCCTGATCGGCAGCACCACTGCCCAGGCCGCCGACGAGGTGGTGGTTTACTCCTCGCGCATCGATGAGCTGATCAAACCGGTATTCGATGCCTACACCGCAAAAACCGGGGTGAAGATCAAGTTCATCACCGACAAGGAAGCGCCGCTGATGCAGCGGATCAAGGCCGAAGGCGAAAACGCCACCGCCGACCTGCTGCTGACCGTCGACGCCGGCAACCTCTGGCAGGCCGAGCAGATGGGCATCCTTCAGCCGTTCACCTCGAAAACCATCGACACCAACATTCCCGCGCAATACCGCTCGTCCACTCACGCCTGGACCGGTCTGAGCCTGCGCGCGCGGACCATCGCCTATTCCACCGAGCGCGTGAAGCCGGGCGAGTTGACCACCTACGAGGCGCTGGCCGACAAGAACTGGGAAGGGCGCCTGTGCCTGCGCACGGCGAAGAAGGTCTATAACCAGTCGCTGACCGCGACCATGATCGAAGTGCACGGCGCCGAGAAGACCGAAAAAATCCTCAAGGGCTGGGTCAACAACCTGTCCACCGATGTGTTCTCCGACGACGTCGCGGTGCTGGAAGCGATCAACGCCGGGCAGTGCGATGTCGGCATCGTCAACACTTACTACTACGGCCGCCTGCACAAGCAGAAGCCGGAGCTGCCGGTGAAACTGTTCTGGCCGAACCAGGCGGATCGTGGTGTGCACGTCAACCTGTCGGGTATCGGCCTGACCAAGCATGCACCGCACCCTGAAGCGGCCAAGGCTTTGGTCGAGTGGATGACCACGCCCGAAGCGCAGAAAATCTTCGCTGACGTGAACCAGGAATTCCCGGCCAACCCGACGGTGGCGCCTTCGGAAGAAGTGGCGGCGTGGGGCAAGTTCATTGCCGATACCTTGCCGGTGGAAGTGGCGGGCAAGCGTCAGGCCGAGGCGATCCGGATGATGGATCGGGCGGGCTGGAACTGAGTCTGCTGCTGTAGAGAGCAAAAGATCGCAGCCTTCGGCAGCTCCTACATGAGATCACCTGTAGGAGCTGCCGAAGGCTGCGATCTTTTTGCTTTTTTCTCTAAACTCCACGATTTTCCCGCGAGACCTTCGAAGTGGCCCACCCCGCCCAACGCCGCTGGTACCCCATCGTCTTCGCCATCGCCGCGTTGGTTCTGTTGCCCCTGAGCGTTCTGTTGCTCTCATGGCAAACCATCGATCAACAGATCTGGTCGCACCTGTGGGAAACCCAGATGCCGCGCCTGTTGGGCAACACTCTGACGCTGGTCCTCGGCGTCGGCGTCGGTGTGACGCTGCTCGGTGTCAGCCTCGCCTGGCTCACCAGCCTCTGCGAATTCCCCGGGCGACGCTGGCTCGACTGGGCACTGATGCTGCCGTTCGCCATCCCTGCTTACGTGCTGGCCTTCGTTTTCGTCGGCCTGCTGGACTTCGCCGGCCCGGTGCAAACCCTGCTGCGCGAATGGTTCGGCACCGGCCTGCGCCTGCCGCGGGTACGCTCCACCGGTGGGGTGATTGTGGTGCTGGTGCTGGTTTTCTATCCCTACGTTTACCTGCTGGCGCGCACCGCGTTCCTTGCTCAGGGCAAAGGCCTGATGGAAGCCGCACGGGTGCTCGGCCAGTCACCGTGGCAAGCGTTCTGGCGTGTGGCGTTGCCGATGGCGCGTCCGGCAATTGGTGCGGGTGTGGCGCTGGCGCTGATGGAAACCCTCGCGGATTTCGGCGCGGTCTCGGTGTTCAACTTCGACACCTTCACCACCGCGATCTACAAGACCTGGTACGGCTTCTTCAGCCTGTCGAGTGCAGCACAACTGGCCAGCCTGTTGCTGCTGGTGGTGATGCTGGTGCTCTACGGCGAGCGCCGCGCCCGTGGCGCCAATCGGGCAAGCAACGAGCGGCCGCGGGTCAAGGCGCTGTATCACCTGCGCGGGCTCAAGGCGTTCGCGGCAATGAGTTGGTGCGGATTGGTGTTCGCCTGCGCCTTCGTCATTCCGCTGCTGCAACTGATCGTGTGGTTCTGGCAGCGCGGGCGCTTAGATCTCGATGAGCGCTACGCCGGGCTGATCCTGCATACCTTGTATCTGGGCGGCATGGCGGCGCTGATCACGGTCAGCGTCGCGTTGCTGTTGGCGTTTGCCCGACGGTTGGCGCCGAGCCGGGCGATCCGCTCCGGTGTCAGTCTGGCCAATCTCGGCTACGCCTTGCCGGGCTCGGTGCTGGCGGTGTCGATCATGCTGGCGTTCAGTTATCTGGATCGCGAGTTGGTAATCCCGCTTTCCGGCTGGCTCGGGGGCGCAGGTAAGCCGCTGCTGCTCGGCAGTCTGGCGGCATTGCTGATGGCGTATCTGGTGCGCTTTATCGCCGTCGCTTATGGCCCGCTGGAAAACAGTCTGGCGCGTATACGGCCCTCTTTGCCCGAAGCGGCACGTAGCCTGCGTGTCAGTGGGCCGCGACTGTTTTTCAAAGTGTATCTTCCGCTGTTGCTGCCCGGCACCTTGAGCGCGGCGTTGCTGGTGTTCGTCGATGTGCTCAAGGAAATGCCCGCGACCCTGCTGATGCGCCCGTTTGGCTGGGACACGCTGGCGGTGCGCATCTTTGAAATGACCAGCGAAGGCGAGTGGGCGAGGGCTTCGCTGCCGGCATTGACGCTTGTCTTGGTCGGACTATTGCCGGTCATTGGCCTGATCCGCCGCTCGGCGCATCGAAACACTTAGTCGTCAGTCCTGAATCATGCGGCTACAATGCGCGGCATTCGGTGCGGTTCGTCTGACAGATCTGTTCGCTGAGATTGGCTGAAAGCCTTCTATTACAGGGCTTTCACGCTGTACAGCGGCTGTCCGCACCTTCGCCACGCCCGGAAGGAGAAACCCATGGGACAGCGTACGCCTCTGTATGACCTGCATCTCGCCCTCGGCGCGAAGATGGTCGATTTTGGCGGTTGGGATATGCCACTGCATTACGGCTCGCAGGTCGAGGAGCACCACGAAGTGCGCCGCGATTGCGGGGTGTTCGATGTTTCCCATATGACCGTTATCGACGTTGATGGCCCTCAGGCCAAAGCCTGGCTCCAGCATTTGCTGGCCAACGACGTCGAACGCCTGCATCGCCCCGGCCGTGCTTTGTACAGCACCATGCTCAATGAGCGCGGCGGCATCGTCGACGACATGATCGTCTACCGCCTCGACGACGGTTATCGCCTGGTGGTCAACGCCTCCACCCGCGATCAGGATCTGGCGTGGATGCAGGCGCAGCTCGGCGGTTTCGACGTGCAATTGCACGAGCGCTCGGAGCTGGCCATGCTGGCCATTCAGGGGCCGCAGGCCCGGCACAAGATAGCCGAACTGGTGACCCAGTCCCGCGCCGCGCTGATCCAGCACCTCAAGCCTTTCGAAGCCCACGCCGACGGCGACTGGTTCATTGCCCGCACCGGTTACACCGGTGAAGATGGTCTGGAAATCGCCCTGCCGGCTGATCAGGCCCCGGCGTTCTTCAACGATCTGGTGGGTGCCGGCATTTCCCCGATCGGCCTCGGTGCCCGCGACACCCTGCGGGTTGAAGCCGGCATGAACCTCTACGGTCAGGACATTCATCAAGACGTTTCGCCGTTGGCCTCGAACATGGCCTGGAGCATTGCCTGGGAACCGACCACGCGCCAGTTCATCGGCCGCGCTGCACTGGAGGCGGAAAAAGCCGCCGGCGTTGCGCACAAACTGGTCGGTCTGGTGCTGGAAGAACGCGGAGTTTTACGCGCTCATCAGGTGGTTCGCATCGCCGATGTTGGCGAAGGGGAGATCACCAGTGGTAGTTTCTCTCCTACGCTAAGCAAATCGATTGCTCTGGCGCGTGTTCCGATGGCCACCGCCGACCGCGCCGAAGTGGAAATCCGTGGCAAGTGGTATCCCGTGCGAGTGGTCAAACCGACCTTCGTACGCCATGGCAAAACTTTGATCTAACCTTTTCCGGCGGGCCGACCGCTGACAATTTCCTGAGGACACTGAAGATGAGCGATATCCCTGCCGACCTGCGTTTTGCCGAAAGTCACGAATGGGCACGTCTGGAAGCCGACGGCACCGTCACTGTGGGCATCAGCGATCACGCGCAGGAAGCGCTGGGTGATGTGGTGTTTGTCGAGCTGACCGAAGTTGGCAAGGTGTTCGCCGCTGGCGACCAATCCGGTGTGGTCGAGTCGGTAAAAGCCGCTTCCGATATCTATGCCCCGATCAGCGGGGAAGTGATCGCGATCAACGAAAATCTGGGTGCTTCGCCGGAGCTGCTGAACACCGACCCATACGGCGCGTGGATCTTCAAACTGAAGCCTAGCGACAAGGCTGAGCTGGACAAGCTGCTCGACGCCGCCGGCTACAAGGCTGCCATCGGCGAGTAAGTTGCCTGCAATACCCAAAGCCCCGACTCGTCGGGGCTTTTTTTCAGGATCAAAAGATCGCAGCCTTCGACAGCTCCTGCACAGGAATGGTGTTCACCCTGTAGGAGCTGCCGAAGGCTGCGATCTTTTGATCTTCAAGGGCACTGCTATGCTGGTTTGACCGTGTTGCATTGACGCCGAGCGCCAGCCAAGAGAGAGCCCGTCATGTCCCAGTTGCCGTCCCTGAACCAGTTACGCGATCCCGAAGCCTTCCTGCGCCGCCACTTGGGCCCTGATGCCGCCGAGCAGCAGGCGATGCTCGACAGCCTCGGGATCGGCAGCCGCGTTGAACTGATTGAGCAAACGGTGCCGCCGGGCATCCGCCTCAATCGCGCACTGGAACTGCCGCCAGCGCTGGATGAGCAAGCCGCGCTGGCGAAACTGCGCAGGTATGCCGAGCAGAATCAGGTCTGGACCAGCCTGATCGGCATGGGCTACCACGGCACCCTGACGCCGACTGTCATCCTGCGCAACGTGTTGGAAAATCCCGGTTGGTACACCGCGTATACGCCGTATCAACCGGAGATCGCCCAAGGCCGGCTCGAAGCGTTGCTGAATTTCCAGCAACTGACCATTGACCTCACCGGCCTCGAACTGGCCAACGCCTCGCTGCTCGATGAAGCCACCGCCGCCGCCGAAGCCATGGCGCTGGCCAAGCGCGTTGCCAAGTCGAAGAGCAATCTGTTTTTCGTCGATGAGAACTGCCATCCACAGACCATTTCCGTGGTGCAGACCCGCGCCGAAGGCTTCGGTTTCGAAGTGATCGTCGACGCTGTAGATAACTTGAGGCAGCACCAAGTGTTCGGTGCGCTGCTGCAATATCCTGACAGCCATGGCGAGATCCGGGATTTGCGGCCATTGATCGATCATTTGCATGCGCAGCAAGCGCTGGCCTGTGTTGCCACCGATCTACTGAGTTTGCTGTTGCTCACACCACCGGGCGAACTGGGTGCGGATGTGGTGTTCGGTTCATCACAACGCTTCGGCGTGCCGATGGGCTACGGCGGCCCGCACGCAGCGTTTTTCGCCAGTCGCGAGGAATACAAACGGGCAATCCCCGGGCGGATCATCGGCGTGTCGAAAGACGCTCGGGGCAACGTGGCGCTGCGCATGGCCCTGCAAACCCGCGAGCAACATATCCGCCGCGAGAAGGCCAATTCGAACATCTGCACCGCGCAGGTTTTACTGGCCAACATCGCCAGTTTTTATGCGGTCTATCACGGGCCGGAAGGCTTGAAACGCATCGCCCAGCGCGTGCATCGACTGACCTGCATTCTGGCGGCCGGCCTTGAGCGCCAAGGTATCAAACGGGTCAACGCTCAGTTTTTCGACACGCTGACGCTTGAGGTTGGCGGCGCGCAAACCGCGATCATCGAAAGTGCCCAAGCCGCGCAGATCAATCTGAGGATTCTCGGACGTGGTCGAGTCGGCCTGAGCCTCGATGAAGCCTGTGATGAAAGTACTGTGGCGAAACTCTTTGATGTGCTGCTCGGTGCCGATCATGGGTTGATCGTCGAGGATCTCGACGCTGAAGCATTGGTTTGCGGCATTCCCGAAAACCTCCAGCGCAAGACACCTTATCTGCGCCATCCGGTGTTCAACGCCCATCACAGCGAAACCGAGATGCTGCGTTACCTAAAGCAATTGGAGAACAAGGATCTGGCGCTCAACCAGTCGATGATTCCGCTGGGCTCCTGCACTATGAAGCTCAACGCCACCAGCGAGATGATCCCGATCACCTGGCCGCAGTTCGCCAATCTGCACCCGTTTGCGCCGCGAGAGCAGGCGGTCGGTTACACCTTGATGATCGAAGAACTGGAGCGCTGGCTGTGCGCGATCACCGGGTTCGATGCGATTTGCATGCAGCCCAACTCCGGCGCGCAGGGTGAGTACGCCGGGCTGCTGGCGATCCGCAAATATCACGAGAGCCGCCAGCAGGGTACGCGGGACATCTGCCTGATTCCGTCGTCAGCGCACGGCACCAATCCGGCCTCGGCGCAGATGGCGGGGATGCGTGTGGTGATTGTCGAGTGCGATGACGCGGGCAACGTTGATCTGGAAGATTTGAAGGCCAAAGCCGCCGAGGCCGGGGCCAGGTTGTCGTGCCTGATGGCGACCTATCCATCGACCCACGGTGTGTACGAGGAGGGCATCAGCGAAATCTGCGAGGTTATCCACCAGCACGGCGGTCAGGTTTACATGGACGGCGCCAACCTGAACGCGCAGGTCGGGCTGGCGCGGCCGGCGGACATCGGCGCCGACGTCTCGCACATGAATTTGCACAAGACTTTCTGTATTCCCCATGGCGGCGGCGGGCCGGGCATGGGGCCGATCGGGGTCCGCGCGCATCTCGCACCGTTCGTCGCTAATCATCCGGTGGTACCGATCGATGGACCGCTGGCGCAGAACGGCGCAGTCAGCGCAGCGCCGTGGGGCAGCGCAAGTATTCTGCCGATCAGCTGGATGTACATCGCCATGATGGGGCCGCAACTGGCGGACGCCAGTGAAGTGGCGATTCTGGCGGCGAACTACCTGGCGCAGCATTTATCCGGTGCGTTTCCCGTGTTGTATACCGGGCGCAACGGGCGGGTGGCGCATGAATGCATCCTCGATCTGCGGCCGTTGAAGGCACAGACCGGCATCAGCGAAGAGGACGTCGCCAAGCGTTTGATGGATTACGGTTTCCATGCGCCGACCATGTCATTCCCGGTGCCGGGGACATTGATGGTCGAACCGACGGAGAGTGAATCCAAGGCTGAACTGGATCGGTTCATCGGTGCCATGTTGAGCATTCGTGCGGAAATCACCGAAGTTCAGAACGGCAACTGGCCGGCGGAAGACAATCCGCTAAAACGCGCGCCGCACACGTTGGCGGATGTCACCGGAGTCTGGGAGCGGCCTTACAGCATCGAGCAGGGCATCACGCCGGATGCGCACACCAAGGCCCACAAGTACTGGCCGGCGGTGAATCGGGTGGATAACGTTTATGGGGATCGTAATCTGTTTTGCGCTTGTGTCCCCGTGGACGATTACCGCTGATTTCCGGGTACACACAGTTCCAATGTAGGAGTGAGCCTGCTCGCGATCGCGGTGAATCAGTCACCGGAGAATTTGCCAGATACATCGCTATCGCGAGCAGGCTCACTCCTACAGGGGATTGTAGTGAGGCGGAAGTCCAGGCAAAAAAATGCCGCTCATATGAGCGGCATTTTGGTGGGCAAAAGGCTTACTCGGAAGCCACGGCATTCTTCGCCAGAATCGCATTCGCCAGTTCCATGTCCGTCGCTTGCAGGCCCGGGTTGTCGGTGCGGACTTTCTGCATCGCTGCTTCCAGATACGGCCCGCGAATGCCGCCATCGCTGGCAACGAAGCTGCCGGCATCATCCTGCGCAGCGACGATCAGCTTGTGATCCTTGAAGGTCAGGTAAGTCGAGCCAGTGGTTGCGCCGGACGAAATGACGTTACGCCAAAAGCTGTCGGCCATGGCTGAACCAACGGGAAGGGACAGCAAGGCCAGAGTGGCGACAGCAAGTTTGAGACGCATGATTTAGGTGACTCCTGGGGGTTAACTACGGCGTTGGATCGTCATTTACCGATCCGGTTCCATGCACACTAATCGGCACGTTCCACCAGGAATATCACGCCTTGTTGTCCCGTTACGCGAACGCGCTCGCCGACCGGTGTGTCAGGCCCACGGGCCATCCAGACGCCATCTGCAACCTTGATTTTGCCGCGGCCGTCGACGATCGCTTCGCTGACCACAAACACTTTGCCGATCAGCTCCTGACCCCGCACATTCAAATTTGGTTGATCGCTACGGCGCACCGCGGTGCGCTGGCGTCGCCACCAGTACAGCGCGCAGAGGATCGAAAACAGCGCAAACAGCACCAGTTGGACTTCCCACGGCAGACTCGGCAAGACATATGTCGTCACGCCCACTGCGGCGGCGGCCATGCCGATCCACAACAGGTAACCGCCAGCCCCGAACACTTCAAGAATGAGCAACACAGTGCCCAGCCCCAGCCAGCTCCAGAAGGTGAACAATTCAGCTGGCATGGCTCAAGCCTTCTTGCCGTCGAAGGTCGCTTTGACGATCTCGCCGATGCCACCCACTGCACCGATCATCGAGCTGGCTTCCAGTGGCATCAGAATGACTTTGCTGTTGTTGGCCGAAGCCAGCTTGCCCAGCGCGTCGATATATTTCTGTGCGACGAAATAGTTGACCGCCTGCACGTTGCCGCCAGCGATGGCTTCGGATACCACTTTGGTCGCCTGGGCTTCGGCTTCGGCCTGACGCTCTCGAGCTTCGGATTCAAGAAACGCGGCCTGACGGCTACCTTCGGCTTCCAGAATCTGAGCCTGCTTTTTGCCCTCTGCGGTGAGAATCGCCGAGGCTCGCAGGCCTTCGGCTTCAAGGATTTGCGCGCGTTTGATTCGTTCGGCCTTCATCTGACCAGACATGGCGGCCATCAGGTCGGCAGGCGGGCTGATGTCCTTGATTTCGATCCGGGTGATCTTGATGCCCCACGGTGCGGTGGCTTCGTCCACGGTGCGCAGCAGTCTTTCGTTGATGTTGTCACGCTGGCTGAGCATGGCGTCGAGTTCCATGGAACCGAGCACGGTGCGGATGTTGGTTTGCAGCAAGTTGCGAATGGCGTGTTCGAGGTTGTTCACCTCGTAGGCAGCCTGGGCCGTGTTCACAACCTGGAAGAAACACACGGCATCGATCTGTACTGTGGCGTTGTCTGCTGTGATCACTTCCTGCGGCGGGATATCCAGCACGCTTTCCATCACATTGATCTTGCGACCGATGCGATCCATCACTGGAATGATGATGTTCAGGCCCGGTTTAAGGGTGTTGGTGTAGCGACCGAAGCGCTCGACCGTCCACTCGAAACCCTGTGGCACGACTTTGAAACCCATGAACAGAATGGCGATTGCCAGGGCCACAAACAGTAAAAGCACACTTCCGGTCTGCATAACGATTCCTTGTTGGATGGATCAATTGAAGTAGCGATGGCGCAAGTGTAACGGCGTGGCCCGGGGTTAAGCACCGCTTGATGGCAATTTGGCTATTTCTGCTCGCTTTGCGGGGTCACTCGCAGCACTTCCTCAATCGTTGTCAGCCCGGCCGCAACCTTCTGCGCGCCGGACAGACGCAAGCTGCGCATGCCCTCCTTGAACGCTTGGCGGCGGATCGCCGTGAGGTCGGTGTCGGGAGTGATGAAGGCCTTGAGGCTGTCACTCAGTTGCATGATTTCGTAGACCCCGGCGCGGCCGCGATAACCGGTGTCGCGGCACTCCACGCAGCCGATCGCGCGTTGTGCATTGTTCGGCAACGGCGCCTGCCAAGGACGGGTCAGGGTTTGCCAGTCGTCTTCGTCCAGGGTCAGCGGTGCCTTGCAGTGCGGGCACAAGGTGCGCACCAGTCGTTGCGCCATCACCCCGAGAACGGTGGCTTTGATCAGATAGTGCGGCACGCCGAGTTCCAGCAAGCGGCTGATCGCGGAGGGGGCGTCGTTGGTATGCAAGGTCGATAGCACCAGGTGACCGGTCAGCGCCGCCTGAATCGCCATTTCGGCGGTTTCGAGGTCGCGAATCTCACCGATCATGATGATGTCCGGGTCCTGCCGCATCAGTGCGCGCACCCCGGCGGCGAAGCTCAGGTCGATGTTGTGCTGGACCTGCATCTGGTTGAAGGCTGGCTCGACCATTTCGATCGGATCTTCGATGGTGCAGAGGTTGACCTCCGGCGTCGCCAGTTTTTTCAGGGTGGTGTAAAGCGTGGTGGTCTTGCCCGAACCGGTGGGGCCGGTGACCAGAATGATGCCGTTGGGCTGGCGGGTCATGTCTTGCCAGCGGCGCAGGTCGTCAGTTGAAAAGCCGAGCTGATCGAAGTCCTTGAGCAGCACTTCGGGGTCGAAGATCCGCATGACCATTTTTTCGCCGAACGCGGTGGGCAGGGTCGACAGGCGCAGCTCGACTTCGCCACCGTCCGGGGTCTTGGTCTTGACCCGGCCGTCCTGGGGTTTGCGCTTCTCGGCGACGTTCATCCGGCCGAGGCTTTTCAGGCGGCTGACAATCGCCATGGTCACCTGCGGCGGGAATTGATAGACGTTGTGCAATACGCCGTCGATGCGAAAACGCACGGTGCCTTGCTCGCGGCGCGGCTCGATATGGATATCGCTGGCGCGCTGCTGAAAGGCGTACTGGAACAGCCAGTCGACGATGTTGACGATGTGCGCATCGTTGGCGTCCGGCTCCTGATCACTGGCGCCGAGGTTGAGCAGTTGTTCGAAGTTGCCGAGATTGCTGCCCTGCTGATCGGCGTTGCTGGCGCCGCTGACCGATTTGGCCAGGCGGAAAAACTCGACACTGAAACGCTGTATGTCCACCGGGTTGGCCACCACCCGCTTGACCGGCAGCTTCAGGACGTGAGTCAGGTCGGCTTCCCAGCCATTCACGTAGGGCTGGGCGCTGGCCACGGTCACCGAGTCGCGGTCGACTGCGACGGCGAGAATCTTGTGGCGTTGGGCAAAGGCATAGGACATCAGCGGCGTGATGGCGGCGACGTTGATCTTCAGCGGGTCGATGCGCAAATAAGGCTGCCCGGCCTGTTGCGCCAGCCACAGGGTCAAACTTTCCAGATCGAGGTGTTTGCCCGGTCGGCTGAGGTCGTCCAGCTGTTGCCCGGCGATGAACTCCAGCGGATGCATCTGGCCATGTGCGGCGTGGCGACGACGGGCATTCAGCGCCTGTTCCGCCGAGTCCTGGCTGATAAAGCCTTGGGCGACCAGTTCACGCAATACATCGTTGAGTTCCAGCCAGCGGTCCTGAGTGGCGAGTTGAACGGACATGCGGGCTTCCTTTTGAGCGACATTGCGCAAAGGATAGTCGCGGCCCCGCAGACCGTTGGGCCACTACCCGACGAAGCCGTTGCCGGATCTTTCAGCCGGCCGCTTGCGCCGGCGCATCCCACGCCGTGTCGGCGCTTTGCAGGTTTACCGAGCAGACGCTGATCAGGTTACGAAGTTTTTCCGCAATCACTTCGGCCCGGTGCCAGCTCAGGCCACTCATGACCAAGTCGATCGACAGCAAATCGTCCATTCGCTGCACGTTGACCTGCTCGGGCGTGAGGAATTGCAGCGCGAATAAGTTCAGCACCCGAACCAGCACATCCGGCTCGGCTTCGGCGAGGATCTGATACTGCGCAAGGCAGTGGGGGTTGCTGACGTTCCAGACATCGACGCGGGTCGGGCTGCTGTTGACGGCTTCGAGGTGGGGCATGGCTGGTCTCCAAAATCACTGGAGGAATTTTTACATTCGGTGCCGGGTATTTCTTATCTATGATGGGCGTTATTGGCGAATGATCGAATTGATCAATTCGTAAGATGGTTGATTTGAGGTTTTTCTATGCATAGCGAGCTGGACAGCTACGACCGCAAGATTCTCGCCCTGCTGCAAGAGGACGCTTCGCTTTCGAGTGCGCAGATCGCCGAGCAGGTGGGGCTGTCGCAATCGCCGTGCTGGCGGCGGATTCAGCGGATGAAGGAGGAGGGGATCATTCGCGGGCAGGTGACATTGCTGGATCGCAAGAAAATCGGCCTGAATACGCAGATTTTTGCCGAGATCAAACTCAATGCGCACGGGCGTTCGAACTTCACCGAATTCACCGAGGCGATTCGGGGGTTTCCGGAAGTGCTGGAGTGTTATGTGCTGATGGGCGCGGTGGATTTTCTGTTGCGCATTGTCGCGGCGGACATCGAGGCGTATGAGCGGTTCTTCTTCGAGAAGCTTTCGCTGGTGCCGGGAATTCAGGAGGTGAACTCGATTGTGGCGCTGTCGGAGATCAAGTCCACCACCAGTTTGCCGGTACTGCGCTGAAAGCCTTTGTGGTGAGGGGATTTACTGTGGTGAGGGGATTTATCCCCGATGGACTGCGGAGCAGTCCCAGCTTTCTAATAAAAGCGGGCCGCTTCGCGACCCATCGGGGCGGTGCGACGTTTCGCTAAATCCCCTCACCACAAAGTAATCACATGCGCAGCAACATTTTCCAGGCACGGTTCTGATAAACCGCAATCGCCTGCTGCTTGCGTGCGTCGAGCAGTTCGTCAGTGATCGTCGGCTCGTTGGCCAGTTGCGCCAGTTTGTTCAGTTCGCCGTACAGGCGATCCATTTCCGGGATCTCCAGCACGTTACGTGCGTGGTGCAACCAGACCTGGATACGCTCGATGCGCGGCAGTTGCTCGGCCAGATCTTCCGGCTGCTGCTGATAGCGCTGCAATTGCAGGGAGGTGGCTTCTTCGCCCAGCATGCGCGGCAACCAACTGTGCAACTGCGCGGCGCCCTGACGGTTGCCACGAGTGTTGCGCTCGGCAGTCCAGGTGCGAGCCAGCAGCCAGCGCGAGGTGTTCAGCGAGAACAGGCCCCAGCGCGGATCTTCCAGTTCTTCGAGGAATTGTTCCGGCGCGGCTTTGCGCACGTCTTCGTCTTCGATGCCGGCCTGAACCAGCGGACGCCAGTCTTCCAGCAGTGCATCGAGGGCCACACGCAGGTCGTGGGTCGACGGACGCGGTGCGGCCTGACCGAGGCTGCTGAGCAGGGCGCGCATTTCGGCGAGGTTCTCGACCCAGTCCAGCAACAGGCGCCAGTGACCGTTGAAACGGTACTGTTCGGCCAGACGCTGACTGCTGCCGAGCAAGTGCCAGCACAGGGCAGCGAAGGCGTCATCCAGTTGGGTTTCGGTCGTCAGTTGCGGCGCCGGCAGGCTCAGCGAGTAGCTGTTGGCGTCGTAGAGACGATAGCCGCGCTCGGCCTTGCTGATGTCGCACGGCATCAGGGCCAGGGTTTCAGCCAGTTCGGCGGCCAGCTCCAGCAGCGCGGCAGGCTCGCCTTCGCGCAATTCCAGTTCCAGCTCGCAGATTTCTTCTTTCTGTTTGCCGACCACGACGTGGCCCAGATCCAGAGCGGCTTCGATGACCACTTTGGCCTTGCCGCGGCCCCAGGCGATTTCGGCGCGCTCGCGGACGAAATCGGTGGTGAAGATCGGTTTCAGGGTTTTCTTGTCCAGCTCGGCCAGCGACTCGGGCCAGCATTCGCCGTCGAGTTTCTTCACGTCGAGTTTGGCTTTGGGCAATTTCCAGTCGTACTCGTTACGCTCGGACAGACCGGCGACGCTTTGGCCGCGAGTTTTGAGGGTCTGAATCACCTCGTCGCCATCCTTGCGCAGGCGCAGAGCGACTTTGGCCTGGGCCAGATCGCGCTCTGGGGTGTCGAAGTACTGGTTCATCAACTCACGGCGTTCCCAGCCATTTTTGTTGCGTTTTTTCAGTAACGGGTGCTCGCGCAGGGCCGCGAGGGTTTCGCGGCTGACGCGGAGTTTGATTTCGGTTTCTTTCTGCATGGCCGGAAAATCCAGGATCGGGAGCGCAGCCGGGGGAATGTGTGGCTGCCAAGGCCGTGCAGTGTACAGGACTGATTCGTCCTACGCCCTGCGGCGGTTTATTCCTGGCGCCGGATGGTTCTATGATGGACCTCAATTCGGGAGTTGGAGTCAGCGATGCCTTTGCCGTCCATGAAAGACCAGTTCGCCGCGCTGATTGCCGCGCCGTCGGTCAGCTGCACGCAACCGAGCCTGGATCAGTCCAACCGGCCCGTGATCGATTTGCTCGCCGGATGGTTGGGTGATCTGGGCTTCAGTTGCGATATCCAGCAGGTCAGCCCCGGAAAATTCAACCTGCTCGCCAGTTTCGGCAGCGGCCCCGGTGGGCTGGTGCTGGCCGGGCACAGCGACACGGTGCCGTACGACGACGCGCTGTGGCAGACCGATCCGTTGAAACTCACCGAAGTCGATGGCCGTTGGGTCGGCCTCGGCAGTTGCGACATGAAGGGCTTCTTCGCCCTGATCATCGAGGCCGTGCAACCGCTGCTCGATCAGCCGTTCAAGCAACCGCTGCTGATCCTCGCGACCTGCGATGAGGAAAGCTCGATGTCCGGCGCCCGTGCGCTGGCCGAGGCCGGACGTCCGCTAGGCCGTGCTGCAGTGATCGGCGAGCCGACCGGGCTTAAACCGATTCGCATGCACAAAGGCATCATGATGGAGCGCATCGACATTCTCGGGCAGAGCGGCCACTCGTCGGATCCGCGCCTGGGCCACAGCGCCCTCGAAGCCATGCACGATGCCATCGGTGAACTGCGTGGTCTGCGCCTGTTATGGCAGCGCGAATTCAACAATCCGCAATTCAGCGTGCCTCAACCGACGATGAACTTCGGCTGCATCCATGGCGGCGATAACCCCAACCGCATCTGCGGCCAGTGTTCGCTCGAGTTTGACTTGCGACCGCTGCCGGGCATGGACCCGAAAGTCCTGCGTGCCGAGATTCTGCGCAAGCTCAAACCGGTTGCCGAGCGGCATCAGGTGAAAATCGACTACAAGCCACTGTTCCCGGAAGTGCCGCCGTTCGAGCAGGCTAAAGACGTCGAACTGGTGCAAGTAGCGGAAAAACTCACAGGCCACACGGCTGAAGCGGTAGCGTTCGGCACCGAAGCGCCTTATCTTCAGCGCCTTGGTTGCGAAACCATCGTGCTCGGCCCCGGCGACATCGCCTGTGCGCATCAGCCCGGCGAATACCTTGAAATGTCACGTTTGCAGCCTACCGTGCATCTATTGCGACAACTGATTGAACATTACTGCCTGAAGAATTGAACGCATCCCTTGTAGGAGCTGCCGAAGGCTGCGATCTTTTGGTTTTGTTTTGAAGATCAAAAGATCGCAGCCTTCGGCAGCTCCTACAGAGGGTTGCAGTTAAATTACCGGTTACCCAACCCGTATTCATGAGGAGAGCGCGCGTGTCGCCAAGCCTGTTCCGACGATAACCATCAGCCCGCTGTGCGTTTTCCGTTTCGCCCTTTTTTCCGGCTGCTCTTTATTACAGGCCCAGGTTCATGCCCGAATACGTCAATTGGCTTCGTCACGCGTCTCCCTACATCAATGCCCACCGCGACTGCACTTTTGTCGTCATGCTGCCCGGCGATGGGGTGGAGCATCCGAACTTCGGTAACATCGTTCACGACATCGTGCTGCTGCACAGTCTCGGCGTGCGTCTGGTGCTGGTCCACGGATCGCGCCCGCAGATTGAAACCCGCCTCGCCGCGCGTGGCCTGACCCCGCATTACCACCACGGCATGCGCATCACCGATGCCGCGACCCTTGAGTGTGTGATCGACGCGGTTGGCCAGTTGCGCATCGCCATCGAAGCACGGCTGTCGATGGACATGGCCTCATCGCCAATGCAGGGCTCGCGCCTGCGCGTGGCCAGCGGCAACCTGGTCACCGCGCGGCCGATTGGCGTGCTTGAAGGTGTCGACTATCACCACACCGGCGAAGTGCGTCGGGTCGATCGCAAGGGCATCAATCGTCTGCTCGATGAGCGCTCCATCGTGTTGCTGTCGCCACTGGGCTACTCGCCGACCGGCGAGATTTTCAACCTGGCGTGTGAAGACGTCGCCACCCGTGCCGCTATCGATCTGGGTGCCGACAAGCTGCTGCTGTTCGGTGCTGACCTCGGTCTGATCGACGAGAACGGCAGGCTGGTGCGCGAACTGCGTCCGCAGCAAGTGCCGGCGCATTTGCAGCGTCTGGGCAGCAGCAATTACCAAGCGGAACTGCTCGATGCCGCCGCCGAGGCCTGCCGCGGAGGTGTGGCGCGCAGTCATATTGTCAGTTACGCCGAAGACGGCGCGCTGCTGACCGAGCTGTTCACCCGTGATGGTGGCGGTACGCTGGTTGCCCAGGAGCAATTCGAACTGGTGCGCGAGGCGGCGATTGAAGACGTCGGTGGCTTGCTCGACCTGATCAGCCCGCTGGAAGAGCAGGGGATTCTGGTGCGTCGTTCGCGCGAAGTGCTGGAGCGCGAGATCGAGCAGTTCAGCGTGGTCGAGCGTGAAGGCATGATCATCGCCTGTGCGGCGCTGTATCAGATTGCCGATTCGGACGCTGGCGAGCTGGCCTGTCTGGCAGTCAACCCGGAGTACCGTCATGGCGGTCGCGGGGATGAACTGCTGGAACGTATCGAGACCCGCGCCCGTGCCCAGGGCTTGAAGACGCTGTTTGTCCTCACCACCCGCACCGCGCACTGGTTCCGTGAGCGTGGGTTTGAGCCGAGCAGTGTTGAGCGTCTGCCAGCGGCGCGGGCGTCGCTGTACAACTATCAGCGCAATTCGAAGATCTTCGAAAAGACCCTTTAACCGAGTTGCTCCATTCGCGAGCAGGCTCGCTCCCACATTTGGAACGCGGCTTCCTGTGGGAGCGAGCCTGCTCGCGAAGCTTTCATTGCGCCACGAACTTCGCGCTGACATACGGCGAGTAGTCCGGCAGCACCGTTTCAACCTTGCCCTGTTCCTTCAGAAACTTCGCCGTCTCCCCAATCGCCTGCGCCGTGCCGCCATCCAGCAGCGCAGTGGTTTGCTGTGCCTTGGCATCAGGAAATGCCGAACCGGCCAGTAACTCAGGAACATCAACCGCGTTGGCACCGGTCAGTTTGGCGATTTTCTGCACAGGCTCGGAGTCAGCCGTCCAGCTGTCTTTATGCGCCGCATAGTCAGCGAACGAGTCCAGTGTGACCTTGGCAAATTTGGCCACGACCTCAGGATGCTTCTCGGCGAAGTCCTTGCGCGCGACCCAGACTTCGAAGGTTGGAGCGCCCCACTGGCCGACCTGCGCGGCATCGGTCAGGGTCTTGCCGGTCTTGCGGATTTCACCCAGTGCCGGCGACCAGACAAAGGCGCCATCAATATCCCCGCGCTTCCAGGCAGCCGCGATTTCCGCCGGTTGCAGGTTCACCACTTTGACCTTCGAGGTGTCCAGGCCCCAGTGCTTGAGTGCGCCAAGCAGGCTGTAGTGGGAGGTGGACACGAAGGGCGTGGCGATGGTTTTGCCCACCAGATCCTGCGGGTTCTTGATGCCGCTGCCGTTGCGCACCACCAAGGCTTCGGCGGCGTTGATCTGTGCCGACACGATGAAGGCAACAATCGGCAAGTTACGCGAAGCGGCAGCCGCGAGGGGGCTGGAACCGAGGTTGCCGATCTGCACATCACCGGAAGCAATGGCTGTCACAACTTCCGGGCCACTGTTGAAGCGACGCCAGTCGATTTTCTCGCCAATGGTTTTCTCGTAGACGCCGTCGGCCTGAGGGACTTTGCTCGGGTCGATCCCGGTCTGGTAACCCACGGTTAGATTGGCGGCGTGAGCGGAAAAAGAAATCAGTGCTGACACACAAACTGTAACAAATTGACTAGATAGTGCGCGTTTGGCCATCATGGCGTCGCCTTTTCGATAGGGTTTGACGTGTTTGGGATGCGCCAAAGCTAATCGATCTAAAAAAAGGCTAACAAATACCATTTAGGAATGAGCTTAGTCGCCGATACGCTGTATCCCGGCATTGATGGCCAGTTACTGGCCATATTCCGAAATGATATGAAAAAGAATGAATAAATTCTTTTTGGGTTTATCAGGAAGTCTTTACCCTGCACGGACCAAATCACTGCGGTTAGACCTTGGTCGTAGACACACAAGGTTACGATTGACTTGTCAGTCACGGTCTGGCGCTAATCGCGCATCTTAGGACCCAGGGGCATCAGATCCCGGGCCAGGAACACAAGAATTAGAAACGAGAGGAGCATTACATGAACAAGTCCACCTTGGCCCTGGCTGTGGCCGTAGGGGTTATGGCGCAGCAGGCAGGCGCCGCCGGTTTTATCGAAGACAGCAAGGCAACTTTGGGGCTGCGTAACTTCTACATCAACAACGATAACCGTGACTCCGGCACAAAAGCCGCTGGCGCTCAGAAGAAGAACGAAGAATGGGGCCAAGGCTTCGATCTGCGCTTCATCTCTGGTTACACCCAAGGCACTGTAGGTTTCGGTATCGACGCCATCGGCCTGCTGGGTGTGCGTCTGGATTCGGGTGGTGGCACCAACGGTATTGGTAACTACGGCGGTACCGTTTTCCCAAGCGAACGCAATGGTGACGCTGTCGACAGCTTCTCCAGTCTGGGTCTGACTGCCAAAGCCAAGGTCTCTCAGACCGAACTGAAGTTGGGCACTCTGCAGCCAAAACTGCCAGTGATCGTGACCAACGACGGTCGTCTGTTGCCGCAAACCTGGCAGGGTGGACAGATTACCTCTGGCGAAATCAAGGACCTGACTCTGGTTGGCGGTCAGATCGAAGCCGTGAAAGGACGTAACTCCAGCAACAACGAGAACATGTCCATTGGTGGTGCAACCGCTCGTATTACCAACAGCAACAAGTTCATCTACGGCGGTGGTGACTACAAAATCACCAAAGACCTGACTGCCCAGTACTACTACGGCAATCTGGAAGACTTCTATAAGCAGCACTTCTTGGGTCTGGTTCACAACTGGGCAATCGGCCCGGGCGTATTGAAGTCTGATTTCCGTTACTTCAACAGCTCGGATGATGGTGCCAACTCCAACACTCCGGCTTACTACAGCAACGGTAATTACACCGGTCAGGCAAGCGGTAAAGGCAAGGTCGACAACAACCTGTACAGCGGCTTGTTCCTGTACACCGTTGCCGGTCACACCTTCGGTGGTGGCTATCAGGTTTCCAACGGTAGCAGCGACTTCCCTTGGCTGAACCAGGGCGACGGTTCGTCGAACTACACCATCACCGACATGCAAATCCAGAAGTTCGGCCGTGCCGGCGAGCGTACCTGGCAAGCACGCTACTCGTATGACTTCGCTAAAGTCGGCGTGCCGGGCTTGACTGCCGGTATGGTTTACCTGCGTGGCGACAACATCGACACTGTGGGTAGAAACGGCCTTGAAAACGGCAATGGCCGTTCAGAGTGGGAACGCGACCTGACCATCGGTTACGTCGTACCAGAAGGCCCGCTGAAGAACGTTGGCGTGATGTGGAAAAACGCCATGTGGCGCAACGACATCCCGGGTCAGCGCGACCAGGATGAAAACCGCCTGATCGTCAGCTACTCGATCCCGCTGCTGTAATAGCGCGTCTCGATTCGTTGATGTAAAAAAGCCCCGTCCGGCATCGCGCCGGACGGGGCTTTTGCGTTTTCGAGTCAGGCCCACCCCCGTAAGCCCTCCCCGAATTTCCCTCTTTACAGCAACTCAAGGCCTTCTCGAACCTTGCGAACGATGTTCGTCGGGATACGGCCGAGCGTCCAGTGAACAGATCTTTAATATTCTTTTAAGATCTAGATATCTATTTATTTATTCTTTTTCAGAAGATCAAAACCCCAGCTACAGTTGAGGTCTCCAACAACTCATCAGGAGCAGCACCATGAGCCTCAGACTCGGCGACATCGCCCCCGATTTCGAACAAGACTCCAGTGCCGGCAAGATTCGTTTCCACGAATGGCTGGGCGATAGCTGGGGCGTGCTGTTCTCCCACCCGGCGGATTTCACCCCGGTGTGCACCACCGAGCTGGGTTTTACCGCCAAGCTCAAGGATGAATTCAGCAAGCGCGGCGTCAAAGCCATCGCGCTGTCGGTCGATCCGGTGGACTCGCACCACAAGTGGATCGAAGACATCAACGAAACCCAGAACACGGTCGTCAACTTTCCGATCCTGGCCGATGCCGATCGCAAGGTTTCCGATCTGTACGATCTGATCCACCCGAACGCCAACGACACCCTCACCGTGCGTTCGCTGTTCGTGATCGATCCCAGCAAGAAGATTCGCCTGACCATCACCTACCCGGCGAGTACCGGGCGCAACTTCCACGAGATCCTGCGGGTGATCGATTCGCTGCAACTCACCGACAACTACAAGGTGGCCACGCCGGCCAACTGGCAGGACGGTGAGGAGGTGGTGATCGTGCCGTCGCTCAAGGATGAGGAAGAGATCAAGAAACGCTTTCCGAAGGGGTATCGCGCGGTGAAGCCGTACCTGCGCCTGACGCCGCAGCCGAACAAGTGAATCAGTGAGATTGGCGGTGTAGCCACCACTGTCATCGCGAGCAGGCTCACTCCTACATTTGAAATGCGTTCCCATGTAGGAGTGAGCCTGCTCGCGATGGCGCCAGTCCGCTCAACACAGAACCACAAAGCAGGGGGGTTCAGGCCGTTTCGACGGCCTTTTTTTCGTCCGGAACAATCTCGGTGTTATATCTCTAAAACGCATAACCAAATGAATAAATATGATTTATGGATATATAAATCAACTGGTAAGGTCACTCCCATCGAAGCGAGATCGCAATCCGCGAATCGCCTGTAACGCTCAAGGAATCGTCTGAATGCTGGTTGTCTCACTCGGTGGCAGTCCTAGCCAACGCTCCCGATCCGGGGTGTTGCTGGAGCGCTCGCAACGCTGGTTGCAGGAGCAAGGGGTGGAAGTGGTGAGTTATCAGGTGCGGGACTTCCCGGCCGAGGATCTGCTCCACGCCCGCTTCGACAGCCCCAAAGTGCTCGACCTGCTCGCTCAGATTGAAAGCGCCGATGGCCTGCTGATCGCCACGCCGGTTTACAAGGCTTCGTTCTCCGGCGCCCTGAAGACTCTGCTGGACCTGCTGCCCGAGCGTGCCCTGAGCCACAAGATTGTTTTGCCGATGGCCACCGGCGGCAGCATCGCCCACATGTTGGTGGTCGATTACGCCCTCAAGCCTGTGTTGTCGGCATTGAAAGCCCAGGAAATGCTCCAAGGAATTTTTGCCGAGGACAGCCAGATCGCGTATGGCGAAGGCAGTGCCGCGGCGCAGCTGGCGCCGGCGCTGGAACAGCGTCTGCTTGAAGCGCTGGACCAGTTTGTCAGTGCCATGGCCCGCCGGCCGAAACCACTGGAGCCGGGTCTGTTGAACGAACGTTTGTTGAGTGCTCGCTGGAGCATTTAAGTCTCATCGAAATTTGAAGTACTGGCCTTACTCGCCCGCCAACGGGCAAGCAGGTGCAGCCAAAACCCAACAGCAAAAAAGGAGAGCGCTATGCGCACTGTATTTTTGCGTCGTGGTCTGGTCGCTCTGTTTGCTGCGGCTGTGTCCTTCGGCGCCATCACTCAAGCTCAGGCCGAGACGCTTCGGATCGGTTATCAAAAGTACGGCACGCTGGTGCTGCTCAAAGCCAAAGGGACGTTGGAAAAACGTCTGGCCGCCCAAGGCGTGGACGTGCAATGGACTGAGTTTCCCGGTGGCCCACAACTGCTCGAAGGCCTGAACGTCGGCTCGATCGACTTCGGCGTGACGGGCGAAACCCCACCCGTATTCGCCCAGGCTGCCGGCGCCGATTTGCTTTACGTCGCCTACGAGCCGCCAGCGCCGAACAGTGAAGCGATCCTTGTGCCGAAAGACTCGCCGATCAAATCCGTCGCGGATCTGAAGGGCAAGAAAGTCGCGCTGAACAAAGGCTCCAACGTTCACTACCTGCTGGTGCGTGCGCTGGAAGACGCCGGCCTCAAATACACCGACATTCAAACCGTATTCCTGCCACCGGCCGATGCCCGCGCCGCGTTCGAACGGGGCAGCGTCGACGCCTGGGTCATCTGGGATCCGTACCAGGCGGCCGCCGAGAAACAGCTGCAAGCGCACACCCTGCGCGACGGTAAAGGCATTGTCGACAACCACCAGTTCTATCTGGCGACCAAACCCTACGCACAGAAAAATCCCGAGGTCATCAAGACCCTCGTCGAAGAGGTGCGCGCCGTTGGCGAGTGGTCCAAAGCCAATCCTGAAGACGTGACCCAGCAGGTTGCGCCTCTGCTCGGTCTGCCGGCGGACATCACCCTGACTTCGGTGAAACGTCAAGGCTACGGTGCGCTGTTCCTGACCCCGGAAGTGGTCGCCGCGCAGCAGAAAATCGCCGACACCTTTTACCAGCTCAAGCTGATTCCCAAGCCTTTGAGCATCAAGGATGTGATCTGGGCACCACCGGCCGCTGTGGCCCAACGCTCAGTCACCCAAGCCCAGTAAATCGAATCCCCAAGGAGACCACTCCATGAGCCTCAATATCTTCTGGTTCCTGCCTACCCACGGCGACGGCCATTACCTAGGTACTGCCGAAGGTGCGCGCGCCGTCGACCACGGCTATCTGCAACAGGTTGCGCAAGCGGCGGATCGTCTGGGCTTTGGCGGGGTGCTGATTCCCACCGGTCGTTCCTGCGAAGACTCGTGGCTGGTGGCCGCGTCGCTGATTCCGGTGACCCAGCGTCTGAAGTTCCTAGTCGCCCTGCGCCCCGGGATCATTTCCCCGACAGTCGCGGCGCGTCAGGCAGCAACCCTGGATCGCCTGTCCGGTGGCCGTGCGTTGTTTAACCTGGTGACCGGTGGCGATCCGGAAGAGTTGGCCGGCGACGGACTGTTCCTCAGCCACGAAGAGCGCTATCAGGCCTCGGTGGAATTCACGCGTATCTGGCGTCGTGTGCTGGAAGGCGAAACCGTGGATTACGACGGTCAGCACATCAGCGTGAAAGGTGCCAAATTGCTCTATCCGCCGATCCAGCAACCGCGTCCGCCGCTGTATTTCGGCGGTTCTTCGGAAGCGGCGCAGGATCTGGCTGCCGAACAGGTCGAAATGGTCCTGACGTGGGGCGAGCCGCCAGCAGCCGTCGCCGAGAAGATCGAACAGGTGCGCGCCAAAGCCGCCAAGCTCGGCCGCACCGTGCGCTTCGGCATCCGACTGCATGTGATCGTCCGCGAAACCAATGCCGAGGCGTGGCAAGCGGCGGATCGGCTGATCTCGCATCTGGATGACGACACCATCGCTCGTGCTCAAGCCTCGCTGGCCCGATTCGACTCGGTCGGCCAGCAACGCATGGCCGCACTGCACGGCGGCAGTCGCGACAACCTCGAAGTCAGCCCGAACCTGTGGGCCGGTGTCGGCCTGGTACGCGGTGGTGCCGGTACGGCGCTGGTCGGCGATGGCCCGACCGTGGCCGCGCGGGTGAAGGAATACGCCGATCTGGGCATCGACACCTTCATCTTCTCCGGTTATCCACACCTCGAAGAGTCGTATCGCGTGGCTGAACTGTTGTTTCCGCACCTCGACATCGAGCGCCCGGAACTGCCGAAAAGCGCCGGTTACGTCAGCCCGTTTGGCGAGATGGTGGCCAACGACATTCTTCCCAAAGCCGCGTCCCAGAGCTGAGGCGCGCCATGAAGAAAATTATCCACAGCCTCGCACCGTGGGCGTTGCCGGTGTTGCTGCTGGCGGTGTGGCAGTTGTCGGTGTCGGCGGGATGGTTGTCGACACGGATCCTGCCGGCACCGGTGGCGGTGGTCGAGGCCGGCATCAGTCTGGTGCGCAGCGGCGAGATCTGGACGCACCTTGCGATCAGCGGCTGGCGTGCGGCGCTGGGCTTCACCATCGGTGGCAGCATCGGCCTGGTACTGGGGTTTATCACCGGCCTGTCGAAGTGGGGTGAACGCCTGCTCGACAGCTCGGTGCAGATGGTCCGCAATGTGCCGCATCTGGCGCTGATTCCGCTGGTAATCCTGTGGTTCGGCATCGACGAGTCGGCGAAGATTTTTCTCGTGGCGTTGGGCACGTTGTTCCCGATTTACCTCAACACCTATCACGGCATCCGCAACGTCGACCCAGCGCTGGTGGAGATGGCGCGCAGTTATGGCCTCTCCGGTTTCAGCCTGTTCTGGCAGGTGATTCTGCCGGGCGCGCTGCCTTCGATTCTGGTCGGCGTGCGCTTTGCCCTGGGCTTCATGTGGCTGACGCTGATCGTCGCTGAAACCATCTCGGCCAGCTCCGGCATCGGCTATCTGGCGATGAATGCCCGGGAGTTTTTGCAGACCGACGTGGTGGTCCTTGCGATCCTGCTTTACGCGGTGCTCGGCAAACTCGCCGACCTCGCAGCACGCGGACTTGAGCGTGTGTGGCTGCGTTGGCATCCGGCCTATCAGGTTGCCAAGGGAGGTGCAGCATGACCGCTCAACAACCTCCACGCCTGCTGCGCGGGATACCGCTGGCGGTGCGCAATCTGCAAAAGACTTTCGGTTCGCGCCAGGTTTTGCGTGACATCGATCTGCACATTCCGGCGGGGCAGTTCGTCGCTGTGGTCGGGCGCAGTGGTTGCGGCAAAAGCACCTTGCTGCGCTTGCTTGCCGGCTTGGATCAGCCAACGGGCGGCGACTTGCTTGCAGGCACAGCGCCGCTCAGCGATGCGCGGGAAGACACCCGACTGATGTTCCAGGAAGCGCGGCTGCTGCCGTGGAAAAAGATCATCGACAACGTGGGTCTCGGCCTCAAGGGCAACTGGCGCCCGCAAGCACTGGACGCGCTGGAAGCAGTGGGGCTGGCGGATCGCGCCAATGAATGGCCTGCCGCTTTGTCGGGTGGACAGAAGCAACGTGTTGCGCTGGCTCGGGCGCTGATCCACCAACCGCGTCTACTGTTGCTCGACGAGCCGCTCGGCGCGCTGGATGCGCTGACTCGGATCGAGATGCAGCAACTGATCGAACGCCTCTGGCAGCAGCATGGTTTCACCGTGTTGCTGGTGACCCACGATGTCAGCGAAGCGGTGGCCATTGCCGATCGAGTGATTCTGATCGAGGACGGCGAAGTCGGTCTCGATCTGCAAGTGGAACTGCCGCGGCCGAGGGTGCGTGGTTCGCACCGATTGGCCGCGCTGGAAACCGAAGTGCTCAACCGCGTTCTTTCCCTGCCCGGCGAACCGCCAGCACCGGAACCCGTTTCACCACTGCCTACGCAACTGCGTTGGGCTCAATAACTCAAGCAAACGACAGGAATCATTGCCATGACTATCAAAGCCATCAACGTGCGCAACCAGTTCAAAGGCTCGATCAAGGAAATCGTCCTCGGTGACGTGCTGTCGGAAATCGACGTGCAGACTGCTTCCGGCATCGTCACTTCGGTGATCACCACCCGTTCGGTAAAAGAGCTGGAACTGGTGGTCGGCAGTGAAGTGATCGCCTTTGTGAAATCCACTGAGGTTTCCATCGCCAAGTTGTAAGGCTGTGGATAAAAAACAACCCCGGAGGGTGTGAGCCCTCCGGGGTTTTTCTTTGTGCGCATGACCTGGAAAAAGTGGTGCTGCCATCGCTGGCAAGCCAGCTCCCACAAGGATTTTCAGTGGGTGCAGATTTTGTGACCGACGTAATCCTGTGGGAGCTGGCTTGCCAGCGATGAGGCCGGTCAGATCACCAGAGGTCTTTTGGGCAGGTGCGGCGGCAGGTATAACCCGATGTAAGCATCAAACACCCGCATCCCTTCCTCGGCCATGCGCGGCGTGATCTGCCCGTGCTGCTGCACCGAGCGCGCATAGACGCGGTCGCCCAACTCCATCGCCAGAGCGAACACATCGACATCATCCGGCAGCCTCGGCAGTTCGAAGTGATGGTCGAACAGCTTGTGCATCAGGTCGCCCAACTCGATATCGTGCTGACGGTCAGCCTGAGTGACTTCCGTCAATCCATGCTGAGCCAGGATCAACTGCCGGGCGGCAGCGTCTTCGTCGTAGATCTCCAACATCCGCTGTTCAACCAGTCGTGACAGGTCGCGCCAGTCGCGCAGGGCCTCATGATCGATCGGCGCTTGCAGGCAGGCACGGAATGCAGCGTGTACGTCGGCGGTGAGTGCCTCAAGTAGGGCTGGGACGCTGGCGAAGAAGTGATAAACCGAGGAGGGCGGAATCTGTGCGCGCTCGGCCACGCTGTAGATCGACAGACTGGCCACGCCCTCGGTTGCCAGCAAGATACGCGCGGCGTCGAGTATCGAATCGATCCGTGCCTGACTGCGGGCGCGGGGTTTGCGAAGGGGGGCGGGTCGCGTCATGGAAGTCTCCTGCGGGGCAGCGGGCATTGTACGAGCCGGTTTGTGTGTTGTCTGCCGACCTGTGGCGAGGGGATAAATCCCTTCACCACAGAGGCCATAAAAAAACGCCGCAGGCTGTGATAGCCGACGGCGTTTTTTTGTAGCTGCAATCCGCTTAAACGGTATGCAGATACCAGTTGTACTCGAGGTCGGAGATGGAGTGTTCGAACTCCTCCAGCTCGCTCTCTTTGCAGGCGACGAAGATATCGATGTATTTCGGATCGATGTACTTGGCCATCACCTCGCTGTCGTCCAGCTCACGCAGGGCATCGCGCAAGTTGTTCGGCAGGCTTTGCTCGTTCTGCTCGTAGCTGTTGCCTTCGACAGGCGCGCCCGGCTCGATCTTGTTGGTCAGGCCGTGATGCACGCCGGCCAGCACCGAAGCCATCAGCAGGTACGGGTTGGCGTCGGCACCGGCCACGCGGTGTTCGATACGCACGGCATCGGACGAGCCGGTCGGTACGCGAATCGCCACGGTGCGGTTGTCCAGGCCCCAGCACGGCGAGTTCGGCACGTAGAACTGTGCGCCGAAACGGCGGTACGAGTTGACGTTAGGGCACAGGAACGCCATTTGAGCGGGCAGGGTCTCCAGCACACCGCCGATTGCGTGACGCAATGCGGCGTTCTGCTCGGGATCCTCGCTGGCAAAGATGTTCTTGCCTTCTTTGTCCAGAATCGAAATATGCACGTGCAAACCATTGCCTGCCTGGCCCGGGTAAGGCTTGGCCATGAAGGTGGTGTCCATTTCATGGTCGTAGGCGATGTTCTTGATCAGACGCTTGAGCAGTACCGCGTAGTCGCACGCCTTGATCGGGTCGGCGACGTGGTGCAGGTTCACTTCGAACTGCGCCGGAGCACTTTCCTTGACGATGGCGTCGGCCGGGATGCCTTGCTCTTTTGCACCTTCCAGAATGTCCTGGAGGCAGTCGACGTATTCGTCGAGGTCGTCGATCAGGTAGACCTGAGTCGAGTGCGGGCGTTTGCCGGAGATCGGCGAGCGTGGCGGCTGTGGACGGCCGTTCACGTTTTCCTGGTCGATCAGGTAGAACTCGAGTTCGAAAGCGGCGCAGATGGTCAAGCCGAGCTCGTCAAACTTTGCAACAACTTGACGGAGCACTTCGCGCGGATCCGCAAAGAACGGGTCGCCTTCGAGTTCGTGCATGGTCATCAACAGTTGCGCGGTAGGGCGCTTCTGCCATGGCTCGTTGCACAGGGTGTCAGGAATTGGATAGCAGATACGATCGGCGTCGCCGATGTCCAGGCCCAGGCCGGTGCTTTCCACCGTAGAGCCGTTGATATCCAGAGCAAATAGAGAGGCCGGCAGGTTGATGCCTTTCTCGTAAACCTTGTGGAGGCTGGTGCGTTCAATGCGCTTGCCGCGCACCACACCATTCATATCCGCAATCAGAAGGTCAACGTACAGAACCTCAGGATGTTCCTTAAGGAACGCGTTCGCTTCGTTGAGCTGAACGGCACGCGGGGGTACCGACATGATGCAACACCTTTGTTGTTAAAAATATCAATCATTGATCTTTTCTGGTTTCAGTCAACCCGAACGGCCTGCCGAAGTCAAGCAAGGCCTTTTTTGCCCTAAAAAAGCGCTGCGAGGGCATTTATGGGGCAGTTTTGGGCATTTTTTTGTCCTTGGGAGACTTGGCACCCGCGGGCTTGAGCAGGCCGTGTTGTATTTTTTACGGGGGTGTTGTGTAAAAAAATGAACAAGGCTAAGCTCCGATCAAACCCATAACAGCAATAATACCGGGGTGCTTCATGTCTCGCCTGCCGATAATCGGCGTCACCGACTGCTCGCAACAGTACGGTCTGCATGCTTATCCCATCAGTGGCGAATCGTCCGTACAGAGCGCAGCCTTTGAGGCTCGCAGCCTGGAGACGAAGTTGTCGTCAGCCGCAGCCAAAACGGCAGCGTCCGATATTCTGGACGCACGACAGGGCATCCGCTTTATGGCGTCTCCTTTCAATATAGATCTCTTTCTCTCCCAAAGCCCGTGCCGCTCCGCAAAGCGTGCTCATGATTCTGCACGCCATGAGTTTGCACAGGAAATGCAACGCCAGCGTAAAGGGCAGGTAAGCTCCTCTTTCATTGTCTATGCGCGGTGCCGGGCGTAAGCCGGTACTGCGCGCAAGCAAGCCCCCTTTAACGCGACGCCCCAGCGTCAAACTTTCCCTGACACCACGTCAGGAGACTCAGCCCAGAGGCATTTATGAGTAACAACCTCGACCAGCTCACCGATTGGTTGAAAGACCACAAGATCACAGAAGTCGAATGCATGATCGGCGACTTGACCGGTATCACCCGGGGCAAAATCTCGCCGACCAACAAATTCATCGCCGAGAAGGGCATGCGCCTGCCAGAGAGCGTGCTGTTGCAGACCGTGACCGGCGACTATGTCGAAGACGACATCTATTACGAACTGCTCGACCCGGCCGACATCGACATGATCTGCCGCCCCGATCAGAACGCCGTGTATCTGGTGCCATGGGCCATAGAGCCGACTGCCCAGGTGATCCACGACACCTACGACAAGCAAGGCAACCCGATCGAGCTGTCGCCGCGCAACGTCCTCAAGAAAGTGTTGAAGCTCTACGCCGACAAAGGCTGGCAGCCAATCGTGGCGCCGGAAATGGAGTTCTACCTGACCAAGCGCAGTGACGACCCGGACTATCCGTTGCAGCCGCCGATCGGTCGTTCCGGGCGTCCGGAAATCGGACGTCAGTCGTTCTCTATTGAAGCTGCGAACGAATTCGACCCGCTGTTCGAAGACGTCTACGACTGGTGCGAATTGCAGGAGCTGGACCTCGACACGCTGATCCACGAAGACGGCACGGCGCAGATGGAAATCAACTTCCGTCACGGCGACGCGCTGTCGCTGGCCGATCAGATTCTGGTGTTCAAACGCACCATGCGTGAAGCCGCGCTCAAGCATGATGTGGCTGCCACTTTCATGGCCAAGCCGATGACGGGCGAGCCGGGCAGTGCCATGCACCTGCACCAGAGCATCATCGACATCGAGACCGGCAAGAACGTGTTCTCCAATGAAGACGGGACCATGAGCCAGTTGTTCCTGCACCACATCGGTGGCCTGCAGAAATTGATCCCCGAGCTGCTCCCGTTGTTCGCGCCGAACGTCAACTCGTTCCGCCGCTTCCTGCCGGACACCTCGGCGCCGGTGAACGTGGAGTGGGGCGAAGAAAACCGCACCGTAGGTCTGCGCGTACCGGATGCCGGCCCGCAGAACCGCCGTGTGGAAAACCGCCTGCCGGGTGCCGACGCCAACCCGTACCTGGCAATTGCCGCGAGCCTGCTCTGCGGTTACATCGGCATGGTTGAAGGCCTCAACCCGAGTGCGCCGGTGGTCGGTCGTGGCTACGAGCGCCGCAACCTGCGCCTGCCGCTGACCATCGAAGACGCGCTGGAGCGTATGGAAAACAGCGCGACCATCGAGAAGTATCTGGGCAAAACTTTCATCACGGGCTACGTCGCGGTCAAGCGGGCCGAGCATGAAAACTTCAAGCGCGTGATCAGTTCGTGGGAGCGTGAGTACCTGCTCTTCGCCGTCTGATACGCCGGGCGCGGTGCTCAGGCGCCGCGCCTTCACCGATAACAAGGAGAATTGGCATGACCAGCAACAACCCGCAAACCCGTGAGTGGCAAGCGCTGAGCAGCGATCACCACCTGGCCCCGTTCAGCGACTTCAAGCAATTGAAAGAGAAGGGCCCACGGATCATTACCAACGCCAAGGGCGTTTACCTGTGGGACAGCGAAGGCAACAAGATCCTCGACGGCATGGCCGGCCTGTGGTGCGTGGCCATCGGTTACGGTCGCGATGAACTGGCCGACGCCGCCGCCAAACAGATGCGCGAACTGCCTTACTACAACCTGTTCTTCCAGACCGCGCACCCGCCGGCACTGGAACTGGCCAAGGCCATCGCCGACGTCGCGCCAGAAGGCATGAACCACGTGTTCTTCACCGGTTCCGGCTCCGAAGGCAACGACACCATGCTGCGTATGGTTCGTCACTACTGGGCGATCAAGGGCCAGCCGAACAAGAAAGTCATCATCAGCCGCAAGAACGGTTATCACGGTTCCACCGTGGCCGGCGCGAGCCTGGGTGGCATGACTTATATGCACGAACAGGGCGACTTGCCGATCCCGGGCATCGTCCACATCGCGCAGCCTTACTGGTTCGCCGAAGGTGGCGACATGTCGCCGGAAGAGTTCGGCATCTTGGCGGCGAATCAACTGGAAGAGAAGATTCTCGAAGTCGGCGTCGACAACGTCGGTGCCTTTATTGCCGAACCGATTCAGGGTGCCGGTGGCGTGATCATTCCGCCAGACACCTACTGGCCGCGCATCAAGGAAATCCTCGCCAAGTACGACATCCTCTTCGTCGCCGACGAAGTGATCTGCGGTTTCGGCCGTACCGGTGAGTGGTTCGGCAGCGATTTCTACGACCTCAAGCCCGACATGATGACCATCGCCAAAGGCCTGACCTCCGGCTATATCCCAATGGGTGGCCTGATCGTCCGTGACTCGGTGGTGGCAGTGCTCAATGAGGGCGGCGATTTCAACCACGGCTTCACCTACTCCGGTCACCCGGTGGCGGCGGCGGTGGGTCTGGAAAACATCCGCATTCTGCGCGACGAAAAAATTATCGAGAACGTCCACAACGAAACGGCACCGTATTTGCAGAAACGTCTGCGGGAACTGAACGATCACCCGTTGGTGGGTGAAGTTCGCGGAGTCGGGCTGCTGGGGGCGATCGAGCTGGTGCAGGACAAAGCCACTCGCAAGCGTTACGAAGGCAAGGGCGTCGGCATGATCTGTCGGCAGTTCTGCTTCGATAACGGGCTGATCATGCGTGCCGTGGGTGACACCATGATCATCGCGCCGCCGCTGGTGATCAGCAAAGCGGAGATCGACGAGTTGGTTACAAAGGCACGCAAGTGTCTGGACCTGACCCTCAGTGCATTGCAGGGCTAGGTGCTAGGCTTCGAGCGGGGGAGCTGCGGCGCACTCGCTCGAAGCTGTCAGAAAGGCTGGTCTTTTCTTGAAAGACCGCCTCGGATCTTGCCAGACTAGCCGCGGTTCCAGTTGTCCGGGTTCGGCCGCTGAACAAAGTGGTTCAAAAAAGAAAAATTTGGAGCATGACGCATGAAGGCATTAGGTAAAAAGCTTGCTGGCAAGACACTGCTCGCACTGTCCCTGGCGGGCATGATGGCGGGTGCGGTTCAGGCGGACGACAAGGTATTGCACGTCTATAACTGGTCCGACTACATCGCGCCGGACACGGTCGCCAACTTCGAGAAGGCCACCGGGATCAAAGTCGTCTACGACGTATTCGACAGCAACGAAACCCTGGAAGCCAAGCTGCTGGCCGGTAAATCCGGTTACGACATTGTGGTGCCTTCCAACAACTTCCTCGCCAAGCAGATCAAGGCCGGTGTTTACCAGGAGCTGGACAAGTCCAAGCTGCCGAACTGGAAGAACCTCGACGAAGACCTGCTCAAGGCCGTTGGCGATGCCAGCGACCAGGGCAACAAGCACGCGTTCCCGTACATGTGGGGCTCCATCGGGATCGGCTACAACCCGGCGAAGGTCAAGGCTGCGCTGGGGATCGACAAGATCGATTCCTGGGACATCGTGTTCAAGCCTGAAAACATCGAGAAACTCAAAAGCTGCGGCGTGAGCTTCCTCGACGCCCCGACCGAAATGATTCCGGCGGCTCTGCACTATCTGGGCAAGCCTACCAACAGCAAAGACAAGGCTGATCTGAAAGCCGCCGAAGACCTGTTCCTGAAGATTCGTCCTTCGGTTGCCTACTTCCATTCTTCCAAGTACATCTCGGACCTGGCCAACGGCAACATCTGCGTTGCCGTCGGTTACTCGGGTGACCTGGAACAATCCAAGACCCGCGCCCAGGAAGCCGGCGACAAGGTCAAGCTGGCCTACACCATTCCAAAAGAAGGTGCTGGCACGTTCTACGACATGGTCGCCATTCCCAAGGATGCCGAAAACGTCGAAGCCGCCTACAAGTTCATGAACTACCTGCTTGAGCCGCAAGTGATGGCCGGCATCACCAACGCCGTGCGTTTCCCGAACGGCAACAAGGCGGCCACGCCGCTGGTGGACAAAGACATCACCAGCGATCCGAGCATCTATCCGTCGGCTGAAGTGAAGAAACAGCTCTACGCGATCAGCGACCTGGACGCAGCGACCCTGCGCCTGATCACTCGCAGCTGGACCAAGATCAAATCCGGCAAATAAGCCGGTTTGACGCAGTAACCGCTGGCCGTCGTCTCTGCGAGGGCGGCCAGCGGGATAATTAAATGACAGAAAGTTTTGCTGGAACGGTTTTTCGAGGGTAAGTTGCGCGCCGGTTTTGTTGCCGGGCAGCGATGGCTGTCATGCAGCGCGGGGCAACTTGGGCCCAACTAATTTAGAGGACCTCCACTTGCCTATTTTTTCTTCTTTGCGCAAAGCCCTGCTGGCCACTGCCGGCCTGACGATTGCTGTCGGTGCCCAAGCCGCCGGTACGGTGCATATTTATAATTGGTCCGATTACATCGGCGAGACCACTCTGGCCGACTTCGAGAAAGCGTCCGGGATCAAGCCGGTCTACGACGTGTTCGACTCCAACGAGACCCTGGAAGGCAAGCTGCTGGCCGGGCGTACCGGTTACGACGTGGTCGTGCCGTCGAACCATTTCCTCGGCAAGCAGATCAAGGCGGGTGCGTTCCAGAAGCTCGACAAGACGCAGCTGCCGAACTATTCCAACCTCGACCCTGTACTGCTCAAGCGTCTGGAGCAGAACGATCCGGGCAACCTGTACGCTGTGCCTTACCTGTGGGGCACCAACGGCATCGGTTACAACGTCGATAAAGTCAAAGCCGTGCTGGGCGTCGACAAGATCGATTCCTGGGCCGTGCTGTTCGAACCGGAAAACATCAAGAAGCTGCACAGCTGCGGCGTAGCGTTCCTCGATTCGGCCGATGAAATGATGCCGACCGTGCTCAACTACATGGGCCTGAACGCCAACAGCACCAACACCAAAGACTACGAAAAAGCCACCGCCAAACTGCTCGCGGTGCGTCCTTACGTGACCTACTTCCACTCGTCCAAATACATCGGCGACCTGGCCAACGGCGACATCTGCGTGGCCATCGGCTTCTCCGGCGACATCTTCCAGGCCAAGAATCGCGCCGAAGAAGCCAAGAAGGGCGTGAACATCGCCTACTCGATCCCGAAAGAAGGCGGCGCGCTGTGGTTCGACATGCTGGCGATTCCCAAGGACTCGTCCAACGTCAAAGAAGCCCACGCCTTCATCAATTATTTGCTGAAACCTGAGGTGATCGCCCAGGTCAGTGATTATGTCGGTTATGCCAACCCCAACCCGGGTTCGGACAAGCTGATGGAGCAGTCCATTCGTACCGACGAAGCGGTTTATCCACCGCAAGCCGTCCTCGACAAGACCTACGTGTCGACCGAGTTGCCACCCAATATTCAGCGTTTGATGACCCGTAGCTGGACCAAGGTCAAGTCGGGCAAATAAGGCACAACTATCCTGGGTTCGTCCGCATTGGGCGAACTGCACTCTTTTTTTCTGGGAGTTTCGTAAATGGCAGTTGCCTCCGGCGCCTACAAGAAAGCCCTCGAGGGCGACCAGACACCTAAACAGGTGCTGGTCAAAATCGACCGGGTCACGAAGAAGTTCGACGAGACGATTGCCGTGGACGATGTGTCCCTGGAAATCAAAAAGGGCGAAATCTTCGCCCTGCTCGGCGGTTCGGGATCGGGCAAATCCACTCTGCTGCGGATGCTGGCAGGGTTCGAACGGCCCACGGAGGGGCGCATTTTCCTCGACGGCGTCGACATCACCGACATGCCGCCGTACGAACGTCCGATCAACATGATGTTCCAGTCCTACGCCTTGTTCCCGCACATGACCGTGGCGCAGAACATCGCCTTCGGCTTGCAGCAGGACAAGATCCCCAAGGCCGAGATCGACGCCCGCGTGGCCGAGATGCTCAAACTGGTGCAGATGAGCCAGTACGCCAAGCGCAAGCCGCATCAACTGTCTGGTGGTCAGCGTCAGCGTGTGGCGCTGGCCCGTTCGCTGGCCAAGCGGCCGAAACTGCTGCTGCTCGACGAACCGATGGGCGCTCTGGACAAGAAACTGCGTTCGCAGATGCAACTGGAGCTGGTGGAAATCATCGAGCGCGTCGGTGTGACCTGCGTGATGGTGACCCACGACCAGGAAGAGGCCATGACCATGGCCGAGCGCATCGCGATCATGCACCTGGGCTGGATTGCCCAGATCGGTAGCCCGATCGACATCTACGAAACCCCGACCAGCCGTCTGGTCTGCGAATTCATCGGCAACGTCAACATCTTCGAAGGCGAAGTGATCGACGACGCCGAGGGCCACGCGACCATCACCTGCAAGGATCTCGACCGGCAGATCTACGTCGGCCACGGGATCAGCACTTCGGTGCAGGACAAATCCGTGACCTACGCGATCCGTCCGGAGAAGCTGCTGGTCACCGCCGATCAACCGACCTGCGAATACAACTGGTCGAGCGGCAAGGTGCACGACATCGCCTACCTGGGCGGGCATTCGGTGTTCTACGTCGAATTGCCGAGCGGCAAACTGGTGCAGTCGTTTGTCGCCAACGCCGAGCGCCGTGGCGCCCGTCCAACCTGGGGTGATCAGGTTTACGTGTGGTGGGAAGACGACAGCGGCGTGGTACTTCGCTCATGAACATGCGCAAGTTCAAACGACGGCTCAACCGAATAATTCCCAATGGCCGCCAACTGGTCATCGGGGTTCCGTTCATCTGGCTGTTCCTGTTCTTCATGTTGCCGTTCTTCATCGTCCTGAAGATCAGCTTCGCCGAAGCCGACGTGGCCATTCCGCCGTATACCGAGATCTACACGTTTGCCGAGCAGAAGCTGCAACTGCTGCTGAACCTGGGCAATTACGCGATGCTCGGCGACGACGAGTTGTACATCGCCGCCTACCTTGGCTCGCTGAAGATGGCGCTGATCAGCACCGTCCTCTGCCTGCTGATCGGCTACCCGATGGCCTACGCCATCGCCAGTGCCCGTAAAGAGCTGCAAACGGTGCTGGTGCTGCTGATCATGATGCCGACATGGACGGCGATCCTGATCCGCGTTTACGCGTGGATGGGCATCCTCAGCAACAACGGTCTGCTCAACGGTTTCCTGATGAGCATGGGCCTGATCGACGAGCCGCTGCAGATCCTCAACACCAACCTCGCGGTATACATCGGCGTTGTTTACTCCTACTTGCCGTTCATGATCCTGCCGCTGTACGCCAACCTGGTGAAGCACGACAACAGTCTGCTGGAAGCGGCTTCCGACCTCGGTTCGAGCACTTTCAACAGCTTCTGGAAAATCACCATTCCGCTGTCCAAGAACGGGATCATTGCCGGCTGCATGCTGGTGTTCATCCCTGTGGTGGGCGAGTTCGTGATCCCGGAACTGCTCGGCGGCCCGGAAACCCTGATGATCGGTAAAGTGCTCTGGCAAGAGTTCTTCAATAACCGTGACTGGCCGGTGGCGTCTGCCCTGGCGGTGGTGATGCTGGCGATCCTGATTGTGCCGATCATTCTGTTCAACCGCAGTCAGGCCAAGGAAATGGAGGGTAAAGAATGAAGCGCATCCGTTTCTCCAGCCTGATGCTGGTCGTTGGTTTGTTGTTCATCTACCTGCCGATGCTGATTCTGGTGATCTACTCGTTCAACGCCTCGAAACTGGTAACGGTGTGGGGCGGCTGGTCGATCAAGTGGTACGTCGGCCTGCTCGACAACAGCCAACTGATGGGCTCGGTGCTGCGCTCGCTGGAAATCGCCTGCTACACCGCGATTGCTGCGGTGGCGCTGGGCACGCTGGCCGCGTTCGTGTTGACTCGCATCACCCACTTCAAGGGCCGCACGCTGTTCGGCGGCCTGGTGACCGCGCCGTTGGTAATGCCGGAAGTGATCACCGGTCTGTCGCTGTTGCTGCTGTTCGTGGCCATGGCGCAGATGATCGGCTGGCCGCAGGAACGTGGCATCGTCACCATCTGGATCGCCCACACGACGTTCTGTGCGGCGTATGTGGCGGTGGTGGTGTCGGCGCGTCTGCGTGAGCTGGACCAATCGATCGAAGAAGCGGCGATGGACCTGGGCGCGCGGCCGTGGAAGGTGTTCTTCCTGATTACCATCCCGATGATCGCGCCGTCGCTGGCGGCGGGCGGCATGATGTCGTTCGCACTGTCGCTGGATGACCTGGTATTGGCGAGCTTCGTCTCCGGCCCGGGGTCGACGACCTTGCCGATGGAAGTGTTCTCGGCGGTGCGTCTGGGCGTGAAGCCTGAGATCAACGCTGTGGCCAGTCTGATTCTGCTGGCGGTGTCGATCGTGACGTTCCTGGTCTGGTTCTTCAGCCGTCGCGCCGAAGAAGCCCGCAAGAAAGCCATTCAGCAAGCCATCGAAGAAAGCGCTGCCGATTCGTGGAAGCAGCCGGACGCGCGCCGCGCGCCTGCGCCGGAAGCGGCGTAAGCACTACCGGGTTGGCCTCGGTCTTGAGGCCAACCACAAATCGAAATGTGGGAGCGAGCCTGCTCGCGAAGACGGAGTATCAGTCGACTCAAATATTGACTGATACACCGCTTTCGCGAGCAGGCTCGCTCCCACCTTTCGTTTTATGCAGTCCAGGGTGATTGGCGGATGACCTCGACAAAGTTCATCGGTTTGAACCCCGGTTCCTGATCCACCAGCACATCGGTCTTCACATTGCCGAACGTGGTCTGTGGACGATGGCGCAGCCCATCGGCAAAGGCGCAGATGATGCACTCCTTGAAACCTTCCCCGCGTGGATGCGCATGCACCACAGCTTCGCGCTGTACGGAGCTGAACGCCGCGTAATCCATGCCCAGCACATCCATTTCCACGCCTGCGGTCACCAGTGCCACGGTCGGGCGCAGATGCCTGGACACGCCCGGCGTGGTGTGCAGGGCAATCGACAGCCAGACCTGCTCGATGTCGTCATCGCTCAACCCGTGCGGCTTGAGAAACGCTGCCGCCGCATTGGCGCCGTCAACCTCGAAACGTTCATCAGCGCTGCGGTGACCTTCGACAAGACCAAGGTCATGAAACATCGCGCCGACGTACAACAGCTCCGGATCGTAGGTCAGTTGCTGACGCTCACCGCTCAATGCGCCGAACAGAAACACCCGACGCGAGTGGTGATAGAGCAGGTCGGATTCGATCTCGCGGATGTACTCGGTGGTGGCGCGGGCCAGGGCGCTGTCAGGGATCTTGATGCCGGCAATGGTGGTGCTCATGAGCGATTTCCTCATCGAAAACGCCGGAGCGGCGCTGATGGGGAAAGTCTGTTCCCGCGCTGCAATGCGAACAATCGACGCATGGCTGCGATCCTTGCCAATCGACCTGCAAATCGTGCCAACTCACTGCAGACTTCTCCGAGGCCGCAACAGCCATGAACAAAACCGTCGCCATCGTCGTGTTCCCCGGTGTGCAATCGCTGGACGTCAGCGGGCCCATGGATGTATTTGCCGAAGCCAACCGTTTTCTTGCGCCCGAGGATCACTATCACCTCGACGTGATCGGTGTGGAACACGGGCCGATGGCGTGTTCCAACGGCCTGTCCCTGAACGCCCATCGACATTTCAGCGAAGCGCTTGGCGCCTATGACTTGCTGCTGGTGGCTGGCGGGCCGACCTTGCCGTTCATGGAGTTTGGCAAGACCTTCGATGCCTGGCTGCGTGATGCCTGTGCGCGGGCGCAGCGGTTCGGTTCGATCTGCAACGGCGCGTTTATTCTGGCGCGGGCGGGATTGCTCGAGGGGCGCACGGTCACTACGCACTGGAACGATGCCGACGCCCTGGCGCAGTTATGCCCATCGACGCAGGTGGAGGCGGATCGCTTGTATGTCGAGGACGGCGCGCTCTACACCTCGGCCGGGGTGACGGCAGGGATCGATCTCTCGCTGTACTTGCTGGCCCGCGATCACGGTGCGGAGGTAGCGCTGAGCGTGGCCAAGCGGCTGGTGGTGTTCACCCAGCGCTCCGGCGGGCAGTCGCAGTTCAGCCCGTTCCTGACACCGCACGCGGAGCCGACGTCGGCGGTGGCGATGGTGCAGTTGTATGTGCTGGCCAATCTCACCGGGGATCTGACCATTGCCGATCTGGCGAATGCGGCGCACATGAGTGCGCGCAATTTCTCCCGAGTGTTTGCGCGGGAGGCGAAGGTCACGCCGGCGGAGTTTGTCGAGCGGGCGCGGGTGGATGCGGCGCGGGTGATGCTCGAAAGCACCACGGCGCCGTTGAAGACCGTGGCGTATCAGTGCGGGTTTCGCGATGCGCAGCATATGCGCGGCGTGTTCAATCGAAGGCTGGGCGTGACGCCGCAGCAGTTTCGGTTGAATTTTGCGGTCATCATCTGAGGTCAGTAGTGCTCTTCAAGGCCCCATCGCTGGCAAGCCAGCTCCCACAGGGTTTTGAGTCGATCACGGATTTGTGAACGCCCGAAAAACCTGTGGGAGCTGGCTTGCCAGCGATGGGGTCATTCCATCTAACCCAGAACTACTGCGCAGCTCGCGCCGGCAGCAGCTTCAAGGTACTGCGCGTATTCGCCGCCACCTCTTCCTCACTGAAGTGCGCCTGCACATACATCCCGTCGACATACGCTTCAGCCTGATCGTCATAGTGACTGTCGAACGGCACGCCACTCTGGCCCACCGGGTTGATCGTCAAACTGTGAGCCGGGTCAGCGAAGTCCACCAGGCGCCGCGTCGAAGGCCCATAAGTCACCGGCCACGGTGCCGGTCCGATCTTCGCCGAGAGATTGTTCGGGACTTCATGACTGCCCGGCGCGGCGAACGGCCCGACGTTGAAAATGCGATCCAGCGGCTTCTGCTGCCCCAGCGGATGACCATGGGTCAGCGTGTGCGCCGTACCCCATTTCCATCCGGCAGCATCGTCGCCGAGGGTCAGCTTCAAGTGCTTCATGCTCGCCTGCCAAGCCACGCGCACGGTGTCGGCACGGGTCTCTTTGTCTGGCGTGGTGCGGTTATCCCACCACGGTGAATCGGCGTTTGCCGCCAGCCGTGGCAGTGCCGAATCGATCACCCGCGTCGACAGCAGCGTCTCGAAAAATTCATTGCCCAACTCGTCACGCATTGCCGCATCGGCGAGGTCGTAGAGGAACTGGTTGAACAGCGTTGCACTGACCGAGTCCAGCGGATAGTCGCCTTGCCACTGCGCCAGTTGCTCGACCAGTTTGAGCTGCGCCGGATCGCTCACCCCTTCACGCAACACCGGCAGCAATGGCGCCAGCAAGCGCGGACCGTAACCGGTGGCGGTGCCCAGTTGCAGCTTCTGATTGGCGTCGTTGCTCCACTTCACCCTCTTGTCGCTGAGCTGGCGGTTGAGCTGTTGGCCACGGTCGGCGAGGTTGTAGTAACCGGGAATCTCCATGCCGGTCGGCGACACCGGTTGAAAGTTCGCCGAGACGATATAGCCGCGTGCCGGATTTTCTTCCTGCGGGTTGGCGCTAAAAGGGTAGAAGCCGTCCTTGTCCGCCTGATTCGTGCTGCCGTCGAGAATGAAACCCGGCTTCACCCCGGTCGGCCGCTTGGGCAGCAGGGCCGAAGCCCACCAGGCGATATCACCCTTGGCGTTGGCATAGACGAGGTTCAGCCCCGGCGCCTGCACTTTGGCGGCGGCAGCGCGGGCCTTGGCCAGGGTGTCGGCGCGGTTGAGTTGGTAGAAGCCTTCGAGGATCGGGTTCGGTGTTTCGAGGAACGCCCACCACATGGCGATCGGTGTTTTGCCGGCAGCTGTGCCGAGGGCGTCATTGACGATCGGGCCGTGAGGCGATTGACGCAGGGTGATCGTTACCGGCGCCTGGCCCTTCACATTGATCTGCTGCTCAGTCTTGACCATGTCGGTCCACTGGCCGCGATACCAGACCTGATTCGGGTTGTCCGGGTTGACCTTCTCGGCGATCAGATCCAGATCATCGTTCTGGAACATTGTCAGGCTCCAACCGAAATCCAGGTTATGCCCAAGGAACGCGAACGGCACCAGCGCCTGATGATGGCCGTAGAGCTCGAAGCCCGGCGCGGACAACTGCGCTTCGTACCACACCGACGGCACTGAAAAGCGAATGTGCGGATCGCCGGCCAGCAAGGGTTTGCCGCTCTGGCTGCGGTTGCCGGCAATCACCCAGGCATTGCTGCCTTCGAATTGCGGCAGGCCGTTGTCGATCAGCGCCTGCTCACTAAGGCGGGCGAGGGCGTTGAGGTCTTTCCAATCGCCGGCCGCGAGGGCGGGTGCCTGCCTGGAGTGATCGTTGACCAACACGCCTTTGGGCTGCCAGTCGAGGTCGAAGACATTGAGGTAGTCGGCGCCGAGTTGATCGCGCACGTAGGTCAGCAGCGGTTCGGTGCGAAACGCCGCGGCAAAGCTGTAAGCCATGTAGCCGGCGACACTGATGCTGTCTTCAGCCGTGAACGGTCGCTTGGGGATGCCTAGCACGTCGAACTCGACAGGCGCGGCGTGGGTGTCCTGATATTGGTTGATGCCATCCAGGTAGGCTTGCAGGCCCTTCCACGCCGGGGACTGTTTATCGAGGCTGGCAACGTAGCTGGCTGCGCGCTCGCGGATGCGCAGGCTGCGGAACAGTTTGTCGGTGTCGAGCAGTTTCGGCCCGAGCACTTCGGCCAACTCGCCCCGGGCGAGGCGGCGCATGGCCTCCATCTGGAACAGCCGATCCTGGGCGTGCACATAACCAAGGGCGCGGTAGAGGTCGGTTTCGTTCTCGGCACGGATGTGCGGCACGCCGCGCTCGTCGTAGCGCACGGTCACCGAACCTTGCAGGTTGCGCAGCTCGACCTGGCCCTGACGTGATGGCTGCTTGCTATAGACGTACCAACCGGCGCCAGCGAGCAGGACAACGATGAGCAAGGCAAGAACGGTGAACACGCGCTTCATGGTGACTCCTTGTGCAGGCGGGATTGCCGCCCGTCGGGCTGCAAACAATTAGCACAGACCTTCTGTACCGTGCAGCGCTGTCCTTGAAAAGTCCGGAATGCCTTACTGCGCCGCCACCGGCCACGGGCAATAGCAGCCGACCGCCAGCGTGTGCGTGGCGTTGACCGGGCGATCGTCAGTCAGTGCGTTCAAAATCGGTTCGATAAAGCTGTTGCTGGAGTTGCAGGTCAGGCCTTCGCTGTACGGGCCGAAGTACGCCAGTTTGCCGCTGCGGTCCCAGATGGCCACGGCCGGGCTGGCGGGGACTTGTTCGGAACCGGGCAAAACCGTGATGATTTTCAGGCTGCTCAGGGTGGCGGGCAACTGGCCGTGGCTGCCGGCCTTCTGTACGGCAAAGAACTCCACACCTTTGGCGCCGAACTGTTCAACCATCTCGGTCAGGTGCTGCTGATTGCCGACATTGCACGGGCAGGCCGGGTCCCAGAAATGCACCAGTCGAATATTGCCGGGACCGGCGATATCATCCGGCAAGCGCAACGGATCGCCGGAAAACACCGCCGTGTGTTCGCTGAACGCGCGCAGATATCGACCCTGAAACCAGTCGTAAGCCGCCCACAACACCCCGGCACACACGAGCGCGAGCAGGCTGGCAAACAGTGCGGTGCGGTAGGGCGAACGCATGGATTTCGATCCTCGAAGGCCCGCTAGCTTGCCATGCTTGCCGCGACAGATGAATATCGCAGGCCGATAAAGTCTGTTCACCGTTCTGGAATTGCCCCATGCCTGCCACTTTCGACCCCGATCATTTACGCGCCAGTCTCAAGCCTTTGGCCGAGTGGCAGCCGTTATCGGACGAGGCCAAGGCCTATCAACGTTTCTATCAGACGGACTTCCCCGAGCGGGATGTCTGGCGCGGCATGGGCCGTTTTGAAGTCGATGGTTATCAACTGGTCAGCCATTGCTGGTGGCCAGAGAAGGTCAAGGGCACGCTGTTTCTGCTGCACGGCTTCTACGATCACACCGGGCTCTATCGGCATGTGATCGAGTGGGCGCTGGATCAGGATTTTGCCGTGATCGCCTGTGATTTGCCGGGGCACGGTCTGTCCAGCGGCGCGCGGGCGAGTATTCGTGATTTCTCGGAATATCAGGACGCTCTGCAAGCCTTGTTTGCCGAGGCCCATTCGATTGCGCTGCCGCAGCCGTGGCACCTGTGCGGGCAAAGTACCGGCGGGGCGATCGTGGTCGACCATGTGCTCAACCATGGCGAGAACAGTCCGGCGCAAGGTCACTTGATTTTGCTCTCGCCGCTGGTGCGGCCGCGAGCGTGGGGCTGGTCGCAGTTCAGTTACTACCTGCTACGACCGTTCGTGCGGGGCATTGCACGGCGCTTTAGCGAGAACTCCAATGACCCGGATTTCCTGCCGTTTTTGCTGGCCGATCCGTTGCAGCCCAAGCGCTTGCCTACGGCTTGGGTCGGGGCCTTGTCACGCTGGATCAATCGCGTGGAATACGCGAAGAAAAGTCCGCGGCGGCCGCTGATCATTCAGGGGCAGGCGGACATGACCGTGGACTGGCAGCACAACCTGCAGGTGTTGAAGTGGAAGTTTGATCGGCCGCAGATATTGCTGCTGCCCGAGGCGCGGCATCATCTGGCGAATGAGACGGCTGATATGCGCGAGGAGTATTTCGAGTTCTTGAGCAAGCGGATCAGGGGCCGGAATCTCTAGTGGATTCAGCGGGCCTCATCGCGAGCAGGCTCACTCCTGCATTGGAATGCGGACCCCTGTAGGAGTGAGCCTGCTCGTGATAGCGGTCTAAGAGATGACGAAGATCATTGGCCGACCGCCAACCCCGCCCGAATCGCCGCCAGCGCCGCCTGGTAATACGCCTTGCCCTCGGTCGATTCGGCAAACGTCGCAAACTCTTCCAGCTCTTCATCCGACAAGTCGCGATACACGTAAAGCAACGTGTTGTTCATGTCCGCGCCGATCTGATCCATCAGGCGTTGGCGCTGACCGTTCAACATGCCTTGCGCTTGTCCGCCACCGAGCAGCCCCGGAATCATCGAGCTCAAACTGTCCGCCGCCACGCCGGCAATCGCCAGGCTGACTTCGGCACCGGCTTCACGGGCGGGCAGGGCTTGGGCCAGATGACCGATGATCAGCAAGCGGCTGTCACTGGCGGGCATCTTCGGCAGGCCTTTGGCATTCTTTGCCAGTTGATCGCGGCGGGTCGCGAGCAATTCGGCGGCGATGATTTTCTTGCCCAGCGGCGACTGGAAAAAGGACAGGGCCGGTTTTGGATCGGCGAGGTTCTGCCGCAGTTGCGCTTCGGCGCGTTGATCCATGGCCTGTGGGGCGAAGCGCTGATTGCTGTTGTTGACCAGCGCTTGAAAGACGGCGGGTGGCAGGCTGTTTTGATAGCGCTGCTGCGCGGCAGTCAAGGCGTCATTGAAATGCGCACGTTGATCTGGCCAGCCGGCGACCTTGTACAACTGATCGTAGCCGTCCGCCCAGGCGGGCAAAACGCAGAACATCAACAGTGAAAAAAGCAAACGGCGCATAGGGACTCCTGTCAGCAGCGCACTATTCTCCGTGCGGTGTCGGTACTTGTCGAGAATTCGTATCAAGCCGCCGCGTGGCTCTGTCGGATTTCTTGCCGCCGACATACTATGCGCGCCATGCAAATATCCTCTGAACACCCGCTGCTGTTACGTATCGTCGACGACTTGGCCGAACACGGCTGGTCGCAGCAGAACATTTTCCTGCCCGCCGGTTTGACCCGCGAGCTGGCGGCCGAGTGCCGTAAACGTGAGGCCGAGGGTGAACTGGCGCCGGCGGCGGTTGGTCGCGGGCCGTTTTCAGAAATTCGCGAGGGTATTCGCGGCGATCACATTCAGTGGATCGATCCCGGTCAGGCCGAGGCCAGTGACCGCTATCTGACCCTGATGGACAGCCTGCGCGAAGCGCTCAACCGTGGTCTGTTTCTCGGGCTTGAGGACTTCGAATGCCATTTCGCGCTGTATCCGCCGGGGGCCTTCTATCGCAAGCACGTCGACCGCTTTCGCGATGATGACCGGCGCATGGTTTCGGTAGTGGTCTACCTCAATGAGGGTTGGCTGCCGGAGGACGGCGGTCAGTTGCGCATGTATCTGAAAGACGATCGCGTGCATGACGTGCAACCTACCGGCGGTTGCCTGGTGGTGTTTCTCTCCGGCGAAGTGCCTCACGAAGTACTGCCGGCGAACCGCGAGCGCTTGTCGCTGACCGGCTGGTTCCGCCGCCGTGGCAACGAGCCTTTCTGAAATGGAAAAGATTCTGGTCAGCCGCTGCCTGTTGGGCCACCGCGTGCGTTACGACGGCGGGGCCAGCGGGCCGTTTGATTTGCTCGAACAGTGGATTGCCGAAGGGCGGGTGGTGCCGTTGTGCCCGGAGGTCGCGGGTGGTTTGCCGACGCCAAGGGCGGCGGCGGAAATCCCGGGTGGGCAGGGCGCGCAAGTGCTCGATGGCACGGCTGCGGTGATCACCACTGACGGCGAGGATGTCAGCGCGCAGTTTCTGGATGGTGCACGGCAGGCGCTGGAACTGGTGCAGAAACATGGCATCCGCGTGGCGGTGCTCAAGGCCAACAGTCCTTCTTGCGGGAATCGACTGACGTATGACGGGACGTTCAGTGGGGTGAAGGTCAGTGGTGAGGGTGTTACTGCTGCTCTACTGAAACGCCATGGCGTTCAGGTTTTCAGCGAGCTTGAATTGCCGCGAGCAGCGCTGGCTCTGACCCTGCTCGATTAAAAGTCCAGCGTAAACCCCATGTAGGAGCTGCCGAAGGCTGCGATCTTTTGATCTTGCTTTCAAGGGGGCAAGATCAAAAGATCGCAGCCTTCGGCAGCTCCTACAGGGTTTTGTGTTCACTTGGGTTCGTTGAGCCACTTCTCGGTCAGCGCTGCCAAGCGTCCATCCGCCTTGATCCGCTCCATCGCGCTCGCAAGACTGGCCTGAAACGCCGGATTACCCTTCTGAAACGGAATCGCCAATTCCACTGGTGCACTCACTGCAGGCTTCGCTTCAGTCAGCGCCTGCACCAGCACCATCGGCCGTGGCTGCTCATCCTTCTTCGCCAGCAACTGCGAATCGACCTTGCCGTAAGGCTCGCTGAAGTCGAAACGATCCTTGAGTTCGGCTGTCAGTGCTATGTGGTTGAGCGCGACGTCGTACTTGCCGCTTTCAACGCCCTCGAGCAGATCGCCCTCGTCGGTGACGATGAAGTCGGCGCGAACATCCAGCTCCTTGGCCAGCAGTTGCCCAAGCTCGACCTCGAACCCCGTGAGTGTGTCGCCGTCCTTGTAATTGAAGGGCGGTGTATTAGCCTCAAGGGCAATGCGCAACTCGCCACGGTCGTTGACGTCATCAATCAGTTCGGCGTGAGCCAGCGGGCTCAGAAGGGGTAGCAGGCAGATCAGGCCAGGCAGAAAACGCATGGTCACTCCTTTGAAATCATTATCGCGGCCAGATTTTCTGGCTCGCTTTGCTATGGTTGTCGAGTGCCTTCGACAACGAATGGTCATGAAGTTGTCATGACCACGCGGATTTTACGGAAAACTGGAGAAGAAAATGAAAAGCTTTATGTCACGTGCAGCGTTGGCGGGTGTGCTGATGGGGGTTTCGGTGCTGGCCAGTGCGGCCACCCCGGCTCCAAAGGGTGCCGAAGTGTTCATCGTTTCTCCCAAAGACGGGGCGACTGTATCGCAAACCTTTACCGTCAAGTTCGGCGTCAAAGACGTCTCGCTGGCACCGGCTGGCGATACCACCAAAAACTCCGGTCACCACCATCTGCTGATCGACGTCGACAAGCTGCCGGCAGCCGGTGCGCCGATTCCCAACGATGCCAACCACATGCACTTCGGCAAGGCGCAGACTCAGGCCGACGTCAAACTGGCCCCGGGCAAGCACACCTTGCAGCTGGAGCTGGGCGACAGCGGTCACATGCCGTTCGATCCGCCCATCGTGTCAGAGAAGATCACCATCAACGTCGAATGACGTTTCGGTGTGCATGAAAAAGGGAGCCCGAAGGCTCCCTTTTTTTGTCGCTCAGCGTTCGATCAGAACAACACGCGGCTACGGATAGTGCCGTTGATGTGCTGCAGCTTCTCTTGCGCCAGATCCGAATACTCGGCGTCGACGTCGATCACCACGTAGCCAACCTTCTCGTTGGTCTGCAGGAACTGACCGGAGATGTTGATGCCGTTTTCGGCGAAGACCTTGTTGATCTCGCTCATCACACCCGGGATGTTCTCGTGGATGTGCAGCAGGCGGTGCTTGCCAGGGTGAGCCGGCAGGGCCACTTCCGGGAAGTTCACCGACGAAACGGACGTACCGTTGTCGCTGTACTTGACCAGTTTTTCCGCCACTTCCAGACCGATGTTGGCTTGCGCTTCAGCGGTCGAACCACCGATGTGCGGGGTCAGGATCACGTTGTCGAGGCCACGCAGCGGGCTTTCGAACTCTTCGTCGTTGGAGCGTGGCTCCACCGGGAATACGTCGATGGCCGCGCCGATCAGGTGCTTGTCCTTGATCGCGTCCGCCAGGGCGTCCAGTTCGACCACGGTGCCGCGCGCCGCGTTGATCAGGATGCCGCCCTTCTTGATGGCGCGAATTTCTTTCTCGCCGATCATCCACTGGGTCGCAGCGGTTTCCGGAACGTGCAGGGTGACGATGTCGGACATGCCCAGCAGCTCGGTCAGGCTACCGATCTGAGTGGCGTTGCCCAGCGGCAGCTTGGTCACGGTGTCGTAGAAGAACACCTGCATGCCCAGGCCTTCCGCCAGGACCGACAACTGAGTACCGATCGAGCCGTAGCCGACGATGCCGAGCTTCTTGCCACGGATCTCGAAGGAGTTGGCTGCGGACTTGATCCAGCCGCCACGGTGGCAGGAAGCGTTTTTCTCAGGGATGCCGCGCAGCAGCAGGATCGCTTCGGCCAACACCAGCTCGGCAACGGAGCGGGTGTTGGAGTACGGCGCGTTGAACACGGCGATACCGCGCTCACGGGCAGCACTCAGGTCAACCTGGTTGGTGCCGATGCAGAAACAGCCGACCGCGACCAGCTTCTTCGCGTGATCGAAGATCTCTTCGGTCAGTTGGGTGCGCGAACGAATGCCGATGAAGTGAGCGTCAGCGATCTTTTCCTTGAGCTGGGCTTCCGGCAAGGAACCTGTCAGGTATTCGATGCTGGTGTAGCCCGCCGCCTTGAGGACGTCGACAGCCGATTGGTGGACGCCTTCGAGAAGAAGGAACTTGATCTTGCTCTTATCGAGAGAAGTCTTGCTCATCTGCGTAAACCTGTATCCCGGAGAAAAATGGCAGGGAGGGGAGCAGCCTGGAGCTGACCCAAACGGCAGGAAAGCCGTTACCGCAGAACTGGCCTTGGGCACTGGCCTGCGGGGTCGGTATGCTAGCATAGCCGCCCCGCTAAACACTCATTCCTGCGACGTGAAGCGTTCTCAGGATGACCATGAATTGTTCGAGAGTTCTGTCGATGACCAATCCTGCCCTGATTGATGAACTGAAGACCCTGGTCGAGCCTGGCAAGGTCCTGACCGACGCCGACTCCCTGAACACGTATGGCAAGGATTGGACCAAGCACTTCGCCCCGGCGCCCAGCGCCATCGTGTTCCCCAAGACCATCGAACAAGTGCAGGCCGTTGTGCGTTGGGCCAATACCCACAAAGTCGCGCTGGTCCCATCGGGCGGGCGCACCGGGCTTTCCGCTGCTGCGGTGGCCGCCAATGGCGAAGTGGTCGTGTCGTTCGACTACATGAACCAGATTCTCGACGTGAACCTCACTGATCGCACCGCCGTTTGTCAGCCGGGCGTGGTCACCGAGCATTTGCAGAACGTCGCCGAAGAAAAGGGCCTGTACTACCCGGTGGACTTCGCTTCGGCCGGTTCCAGCCAGATTGGCGGCAATATCGGCACCAATGCCGGCGGGATCAAGGTGATTCGCTACGGCATGACCCGCAACTGGGTCGCTGGCATGAAAGTCGTCACCGGCAAGGGCGATGTGCTGGAACTGAACAAAGACCTGATCAAGAACGCCACCGGTTACGACCTGCGCCAGTTGTTCATCGGCGCTGAAGGCACGCTTGGTTTCGTGGTCGAAGCGACCATGCGTCTGGATCGCGCGCCGAAAAACCTCACCGCGATGGTCCTCGGCACCGCCGATTTCGATTCGATCATGCCGGTGCTGCATGCCTTCCAGGGCAAGCTAGACCTGACCGCATTCGAATTTTTCTCCGACAAGGCGCTGGCCAAAGTGCTGGGCCGTGGCGACGTGCCGGCGCCGTTCGAGACCGACTGCCCGTTCTACGCCCTGCTGGAATTCGAAGCGACCACGGAAGAAGTGGCCAACAGCGCGCTGGAAACCTTCGAGCACTGCGTCGAACAGGGTTGGGTGCTGGACGGCGTGATGAGCCAGAGCGAAACCCAGTTGCAGAACCTGTGGAAGCTGCGCGAGTACATCTCCGAAACCATCTCGCACTGGACGCCGTACAAGAACGACATCTCGGTCACGGTTTCGAAAGTGCCAGCGTTCCTGAAGGAAATCGACGCGATCGTCGGCGAACACTATCCGGATTTCGAAATCGTCTGGTTCGGCCACATCGGCGACGGCAACCTGCACCTGAACATCCTCAAGCCGGAAAACCTGAGCAAGGACGAGTTCTTCGCCAAGTGCGCCACCGTCAACAAATGGGTGTTCGAAACCGTCGAGAAGTACAACGGTTCGATTTCCGCCGAGCACGGTGTGGGCATGACCAAGCGCGATTACTTGACCTACAGCCGTTCGCCGGTCGAGATCGAATACATGAAAGCGGTCAAAGCGGTGTTCGACCCGAACGGCATCATGAACCCGGGCAAGATCTTCGCGGTTTGATCTGTAATTCTTGATGAATCAATGAAGGCAGGAGTCGGTAAATGAGCTATCAGCACCAGTACGTCGACGGCACGCGCATTCACTTCCCGCTTGGGAAAGTGGTGTGCATTGGCCGTAATTACGCCGAACACGCCAAGGAACTGGACAACCCGGTGCCTACCGAGCCGCTGCTGTTCATCAAACCGGGCAGTTGCGTGGTGCCGCTGGAAGGTAGTTTCAGCATTCCGACCGAGCGCGGTTCGGTGCACTACGAGGCGGAAATTGCCGTGTTGATCGGCAAGCCGCTGTCCACCAAGCCAAGCCGTGAAGAAGTGCTGGACGCGATCTCCGGTTTCGCCCCGGCGCTGGATCTGACCCTGCGCGACAAACAGGCCGAGCTGAAATCCAAGGGCTTGCCGTGGGAAATCGCCAAGTCGTTCGACGGCGCGGCGGTACTTGCGCCGTTTGTGGTCGGCAGTACCTTTGCTGATCTGACTGATATAGGCATCCGCCTGACCATCAACGGCGAAGTCCGCCAGGACGGCAACAGCAGCGCGATGCTCAACCCGATCGTGCCGATGATCCAGCACATGGCCGGCTGCTTCTCGTTGCAGGCCGGTGACGTGATCCTCACCGGCACGCCAGTGGGCGTCGGCCCGTTGAACGTCGGCGACGACATCGTGCTGGAACTGGTCGGCGCCAGCAGCTTCAACAGCAGCGTGCGCTGATTCAACGAATACCCCTGCAGGAGTGAGCCTGCTCGCGATAGCGGTCTGTCAGTTAACAAATATGCTGACTGACCTGGCGCCATCGCGAGCAGGCTCACTCCTACAGAGTTTTGTGATCCTTCCCGCAACGGTGCAGGGCAATCGCGCCATTTGCCGTTTTTTTCACATCCCGTCTGGATAATTTCCGCAATTCTGGCGTCTCAGCCGGCCTCTTTGTGCTATTACCCATAGCCTGAATTTTCGGAACGCGTCTCTCGATGTCATCTCAAACTCAGCTCAAATCCCCTCGCCGCTCACGTTTTGCCCTGCGCTGGTATGCCTGGCTGCTGTTGGCGATTGCTGCGGCGTACGGGGTGGCGTTCGCCATGCATTGGGATGACCGGGGCGTGCTGTGGGTGCTGGAGCGCTTCGAAAGCACGGCGGAGCAAAAGGAAAGCATCTGGCTGCCGGACTACCGTGCGGTGATCGATGCCAAGCCGCTGGCAGGCATGGAAAAGGACGAAGCTTCGGACCTGGCTTACAACCCGCAAACCAAAACCCTGTTCTCGGTGATGGGCAAAAATCCGTTCCTCGCCGAGCTGACCCTGCAAGGCGATGTGTTGCGCAAGATGCCATTGGTGGGCTGGAGCAATCCGGAAGGCCTGACCGTCATGGAAAACGGCCTGATGGCGATCGTCGATGAGCGTCAGCACACGCTGTCGATTGTCAAAGTCGATGCTGACACCCGTGAGCTCAACATCGCCAACTTCCCCAAATACGACCTCGGCCCGTCGAAAGACCAGAACAAGGCTTTCGAAGCCATCACCTGGGACCCGCACAATCAGCAACTGTGGCTGGGCGAGGAACGACCGCCGGCGCTGTTCACCTGGAAGAGCGATGGTAACCAGGCCCTGAAGGGCGACAAGCGGAAGCTGGACAGTGATGAGCTGGATATCCGCAATCTGTCTGCTCTGGCGATTGATCCGCGCACTGGCCACATGCTGGTGCTTTCCGCCGATTCGCACTTGCTGCTGGAGCTGGACGAGAAGGGCGAACAAGTCAGCTTCATGACCCTGCTCGGCGGTTTCAACGGTCTGAAGAAAACCATCCCGCGCGCTGAAGGCGTGACCATGGACGAGGCGGGCACGCTGTACATGGTCAGTGAGCCGAATCTGTTCTATCGCTTCGAAAAGCACAAATGATGGTCCTGTAGGAGCTGCCGCAGGGTTCACTTGTCGTCGCAGGCAAGTGGCCATTAAGCTTCAGTTCAGACAGGCGTGATATTTCATCCGCCTGTTTTGATTCCGAGCCCGCCCGAATGCGTCGACTTGCCCGTCCCAAACCCATAGTCATCATCCTGTCGGTGATTACCCTGATCGCGTTGATCGCGATCGGCCAATACATGCGCCTGTTCGAGCGCGCCTGGTTCAATCTGCACTTGCTCTGGCAGCCGCTGAGCAGCGAAGCGATCGATCTGGATCAATATCGTGTGGACATCGAAGCGCGCGTCATTGATGGACTGGACGACGATGTGTCGGCGCTGACCTACGATCCGGTGCGCAAAAGTCTGTTTACCGTGACCAACAAGAATTCCGAACTGGTCGAGCTGTCGCTGGAGGGCAAGATCCTGCGGCGCATCCCGCTGATTGGCTTCGGCGACGCGGAGGCGGTCGAGTTCATCAGTGCCGATACTTACGTGATCACCGATGAGCGCCAGCAGCGGCTGATCAAGATTCATCTGGAGCAAGACACTACATTCCTCGATGCGGCGGACGCCGAGCAGATGACCCTCGGTGTGCACATGGCGGGCAACAAGGGGTTTGAAGGCCTGGCGTACGACTCGGTGGGTAAACGCCTGTTCGTGGCCAAGGAACGCGATCCGATGCTGATCTATGAAGTGCACGGCTTTCCTCACTTCAATCCGGAAAAGTCCTACGCGGTGCACGTGATCAACAATCCCAAGCGCGATGCCGGGATGTTCGTGCGCGATCTGTCGAGCCTTCAATACGACGAGCGCAGCGGCCATTTGCTGGCGCTGTCGGACGAGTCGCGGCTGATTCTGGAGCTGGATGTCGACGGGCGCCCGTTGAGCACCATGTCCCTGAACAAGGGCCGGCAGGGCTTGCAGAAAACCGTGCCGCAGGCGGAAGGCATTGCGATGGATGATGACGGGACGTTGTACCTGGTGAGCGAGCCGAATTTGTTTTACGTCTTCAAAAAACCAGCCCCGAACTAACCAACAATACAAAAAACTGTGGGAGCTGGCTTGCCAGCGATGGCGGTCTGTCAGTCAACTTTGTAGTTGAGTCTGACGGCCTCATCGCTGGCAAGCCAGCTCCCACAGGTTTATTTGTATGCCCAATACTTGTGGGCCATCAGGCTTATTCAGCCTTGAGGGTTTTCACGCCTTCAGGGGTGCCCAACAACAACAAATCCGCCGGACGCGCCGCGAACAGACCGTTAGTGACCACGCCGACAATCGCGTTGATCTGCGCTTCCAGCTCCACCGGGTTGGTGATCTGCATATTGAACACATCCAGGATGATGTTGCCGTTGTCGGTCAGCACGCCTTCGCGGTACACCGGGTCGCCGCCCAGTTTCACCAGTTCGCGAGCGACGTGGCTGCGAGCCATCGGGATCACTTCGACCGGCAGCGGGAACTCGCCCAGCACCGGCACCAGTTTGCTGGCATCGGCGATGCAAATGAAGGTCTTGGCCACGGCCGCGACGATCTTCTCGCGGGTCAGGGCCGCGCCGCCGCCCTTGATCAGATTCAGATGCGCGTCACTTTCATCGGCGCCGTCGACGTAGAACTCCAGATCGCTGACGGTGTTCAGCTCATACACCGGAATTCCGTGGCCCTTCAGGCGTGCGGCGGTGGCTTCGGAGCTGGCGACTGCGCCATCGAATGCACCCTTGTGCTGAGCCAGTGCATCGATGAAGCAGTTGGCGGTGGAGCCGGTGCCGACCCCGACGATGCTCTTGTCGTCGAGTTTCGGAAGGATGAAGTCGACGGCGGCCTGAGCCACTGCCTGTTTGAGTTGATCCTGGGTCATGCGGGCTCCGGAAGCGGGCAAGGTGAGAACGGAAAGGCCGGCATTATAGCCTCAAGCCGGGCTAAAACCTCTGCAATCGTGTGGTCGTACGGGCAAAAGCCGGGTTAGACTCCTTGGCCCTGCCCAACCCGCTCAGTGATGCTTTCCGATGCTCGAACAGTACGTCAAAAAGATCCTCACCTCGCGCGTTTATGACGTTGCCGTAGAAACTCCGCTGCAGAACGCTCGCCAGCTCTCCGAGCGGCTGGGCAATGACATTTGGCTCAAGCGCGAAGACTTGCAGCCGGTGTTCTCCTTCAAGATTCGCGGCGCCTACAACAAGTTGACCCAACTGACCGAAGAAGAGCGCGCCCGTGGCGTGGTCACCGCGTCGGCGGGCAACCATGCACAGGGCCTGGCCCTGGCGGCGAAAGTGCTGGGCGTCAAAGCCACTATCGTGATGCCCAAGACCACCCCGGAGATCAAGGTCGAAGGCGTGCGTTCGCGCGGCGGCAAAGTGGTGCTGCACGGTGATTCGTTTCCGGAAGCGCTGGCCTACTCGCTGAAACTGGTCGATGAAAAAGGCTACGTCTACATCCATCCCTACGATGATCCGCACACCATTGCCGGGCAGGGCACCGTGGCGATGGAGATTCTGCGCCAGCACCCGCAACCGCTGGACGCGATTTTCGTTCCGGTGGGTGGTGGCGGTCTGATTGCCGGCATCGCGGCGTATGTGAAATACCTGCGTCCGGACATCAAAGTCATCGGCGTCGAGCCGGACGATTCGAACTGTCTGCAAGCCGCCATGGCTGCCGGCGAACGCGTGGTGTTGCCGACCGTGGGCATCTTCGCCGACGGTGTGGCTGTGGCGCAGATCGGCCAGCATACCTTCGACATTTGCAAAGACTACGTCGATGAAGTGATCACCGTCAGCACCGACGAGATCTGCGCGGCGATCAAGGATATCTACGACGATACCCGCTCGATCACCGAACCTGCCGGCGCCCTGGGCGTGGCCGGGATCAAAAAGTACGTCGAATTGCGCGGCGTCAGCGGTCAGACCTTCGTTGCCATCGACTCGGGTGCCAACGTCAACTTCGACCGCTTGCGTCACGTTGCCGAACGCGCCGAGCTGGGCGAAGGCCGCGAAGCGATCATCGCCGTGACCATCCCCGAGAAGGCCGGCAGCTTCAAGGCGTTCTGCGAAGCCATCGGCAAACGCCAGATCACCGAATTCAACTATCGCTACAACACCGGTAGCGAAGCGCACATCTTCGTGGGTGTGCAGACCCACCCGGAAAACGACCCGCGCAGCGCTTTGCTGGCGAGCCTGACCGAGCAGGGTTTCCCGGTACTCGACCTGACTGACAACGAACTGGCCAAGCTGCACATCCGCCACATGGTCGGCGGGCACGCGGCGCATGTGATCGATGAAGTGGTGTTCCGCTTCGAATTCCCGGAGCGCCCGGGCGCGCTGTTCAACTTCCTCAACAAGCTCGGCGGGCGCTGGAACATTTCGATGTTCCACTACCGCAACCACGGTGCGGCGGATGGCCGGGTGGTCGCAGGCCTGCAAGTACCCCATGACGAGCGTCATCTGGTGCCGGCGGCGCTTGAGGAAATCGGCTACCCATACTGGGATGAAAGCGAGAACCCGGCCTATCAGCTGTTTCTTGGCTGAACGGCTACGCTGATGGGCATGACCCAAGGAAGAGAAACACATGGAAACCCTGACCACCTTGAAAGTCCTTCACGTCGCGGCGACCGTGGTGATCCTCGTGAGCGGGCTGGGGCTCGCCGCGCTTTCCTGGCGTAATCGCAGCGAAGGGCCGGCGAGCACGATGCAGCGTCCGTGGTTGTTTGTCTGGTGTTTGATGCTGCTCGGCATGTTCAGCATGCCCTTCACCGGCTGGTGGCTGGTGCACCTGATCGGCTGGCCGTTGGGGCAGTTGTGGATTCTGGGTTCCAGCGTGATCTATGCCGTGGCCACGTTCAGTGCAGTCTGGCTGCTGGTGCGGCTGAATCGGCTGTGGACAACAGGGGTTGGCAACCGGAAATTCAATCTGGCGCTGGCGATTGTCAGCGGCGTCGGGTTTCTCGCCATTGCGGCGTTGATGGGGGCCAAGCCGGTTTAAGGCTTGAGATCGCGTTGCCCCCAATCGCTGGCAAGCCAGCTCCCACAGGGATTTTCGGTGAACACAGATTATGTGGACGACCGAGAAACCTGGGGGAGCTGGCTTGCCAGCGATGGCGTCATCAGTCGCGCAGAGTCATGACCGGCCAGCCACGTTTTTTGGCTTCAGCACGCAGATTCGGATCCGGATCCACCGCCACCGGATTCGCCACCTGCTCCAGCAGCGGCAAGTCATTCATCGAATCGCTGTAGAAATAGCTGTCGTCCAGCGAATGCCCGGTCTCTTCCAGCCAACGGTTCAGGCGCGTCACCTTGCCTTCACGGAAGCACGGGATGTCGGTGCTGCGCCCGGTGTAACGGCCATCGACCATTTCGCACTCGGTGGCGATCAGGGTTTCAACGCCCAGACGCACGGCAATCGGCGCGGTAACGAAGCGGTTGGTCGCGGTGATGATCACCAGTTTGTCGCCGGCGTCGCGGTGCTTTTTCAGCAGCTCCAGCGCTTTGGGCAGCACGATCGGTTCGATGCAGTCGCGCATGTAGTCGCTGTGCCATTGATCGAGCACGGCCATTTCGGTGCGGCCGAGGATCTCCAGGCAGAAGTTCAGGTAGGCGGCGTTATCCAGCTTGCCGGCCAGGTAATCCTGATAGAACTCGTCGTTGCGCGCCTTGTATGCGATCGGGTCAAGGAAGCCGCGTTCGCACAGATAGTCGCCCCAAGCGTGATCGCTGTCGCCGCCCAGAAGGGTGTTGTCCAAATCGAAGAGTGCCAGGCGCATTGCAGTTACCCGCTGATAAGTCAGTAAAAAGGCGACAAGAATACGGTCTTTTCACAAGAGTTCACATAAGGTAGGAAGCCTCGTTGCCGCCTTATCAACCTTTGTGGAACAATGCGGCGACATGCGTTTGCGAGGTTGTTGCCGTGATCGACCCCGATGGTTTCCGCCCCAATGTCGGGATCATTCTGACGAATGACGCCGGCCAGGTGCTATGGGCTCGCCGTATCAATCAAGATGCCTGGCAGTTTCCGCAAGGGGGAATCAACCCTGAAGAGACGCCGGAAGACGCCTTGTACCGCGAGCTGAACGAAGAAGTTGGCCTGGAACGTGAAGATGTTGAAATACTGGCCTGTACCCGGGGCTGGTTGCGCTATCGTTTGCCGCAACGTCTGGTGCGTACCCACAGCCAACCGCTGTGCATCGGCCAGAAACAGAAATGGTTTCTCCTGCGCCTGATCTCGAACGAGCAGCGGGTGCGGATGGATTTGACCGGTAAACCGGAGTTCGATGGCTGGCGCTGGGTCAGCTATTGGTATCCGTTGGGCCAGGTGGTGACATTCAAGCGCGAGGTGTATCGCCGCGCCCTCAAAGAGCTTGCCCCGCGCCTTTTAGCGCGCGACTGACGACGGAGTTCGACCCCGAGCCATGCTCAATACGCTGCGCAAGATCGTCCAGGAAGTTAACTCCGCCAAGGATCTCAAGGCGGCGTTGGGGATTATTGTGTTGCGCGTCAAAGAGGCCATGGGCAGCCAGGTCTGCTCGGTCTACCTGCTTGATCCCGAGACCAATCGCTTCGTCCTGATGGCCACCGAGGGCTTGAACAAGCGCTCGATCGGCAAGGTCAGCATGGCACCCAACGAAGGTCTGGTCGGTCTGGTCGGCACGCGTGAAGAACCCCTGAACCTCGAAAACGCCGCGGATCACCCGCGCTATCGCTACTTCGCCGAAACCGGCGAAGAGCGCTACGCCTCGTTCCTCGGCGCGCCGATCATTCACCACCGCCGCGTCGTCGGCGTGTTGGTCATCCAGCAAAAAGAACGCCGCCAGTTCGATGAAGGTGAAGAAGCCTTCCTCGTGACCATGAGCGCGCAGCTCGCCGGCGTTATCGCCCACGCCGAGGCCACCGGTTCGATTCGCGGTCTGGGCCGTCAGGGCAAAGGCATTCAGGAAGCCAAGTTCGTTGGCGTGCCGGGCTCGCCGGGTGCGGCGGTCGGTACCGCGGTGGTCATGTTGCCGCCCGCCGATCTGGACGTGGTGCCGGACAAGACCATCACTGACATCGACGCTGAACTGGCGCTGTTCAAGACTGCCATCGAAGGCGTGCGCGCCGACATGCGCGCGTTGTCGGCCAAACTGGCCACCCAGCTGCGCCCGGAAGAGCGCGCGCTGTTCGACGTCTACCTGATGATGCTCGACGATGCCTCGCTGGGCAGCGAAATCACCACCGTGATCAAGACCGGCCAGTGGGCCCAAGGCGCGTTGCGCCAAGTGGTCACCGAACACGTTAATCGCTTCGAACTGATGGACGACGCCTACCTGCGCGAGCGCGCGTCGGACGTCAAAGACCTCGGCCGCCGCCTGCTCGCCTATTTGCAGGAAGAGCGTCAGCAGAACCTGGTCTACCCGGAAAAAACCATTCTGGTCAGCGAAGAACTGACGCCGGCGATGCTTGGCGAGGTGCCTGAGGGCACGCTGGTCGGTCTGGTGTCGGTACTCGGCTCGGGTAACTCCCACGTCGCGATCCTGGCCCGGGCCATGGGCATTCCGACGGTGATGGGGCTGGTTGACCTGCCATACGCCAAGGTCGACGGCATCGAGATGATCGTCGATGGCACACGCGGCGAGGTCTACACCAACCCCAGCGACGTGCTGCGCAAGCAGTTCTCCGAGGTGGTGGAAGAAGAGAAACAACTGGCGCTGGGGCTCGACACCCTGCGCGACCTGCCGTGCGTGACCCTCGATGGTCACCGCATGCCCCTGTGGGTCAACACCGGCCTGCTGGCCGATGTGGCGCGGGCGCAGAAGCGTGGCGCCGAAGGTGTCGGTCTGTACCGCACCGAAGTGCCGTTCATGATCAACCAGCGCTTCCCGAGCGAGAAGGAACAACTGGCGATCTACCGCGAACAGCTCGCCGCGTTCCATCCGCAACCGGTGACCATGCGCAGCCTCGACATCGGCGGTGACAAGTCGCTGTCGTACTTCCCGATCAAGGAAGACAACCCGTTCCTCGGCTGGCGCGGCATTCGCGTCACCCTCGACCACCCGGAAATCTTCCTGGTGCAGACCCGCGCGATGCTCAAGGCCAGCGAGGGCTTGAACAACCTGCGGATTCTGCTGCCGATGATCTCCGGCACCCACGAACTCGAAGAAGCCCTGCACCTGATCCACCGGGCCTGGGGCGAAGTGCGCGACGAAGGCACCGACGTGCCGATGCCGCCGATTGGCGTGATGATCGAGATTCCGGCAGCGGTGTATCAGACCAAGGAACTGGCGCGGCAGGTGGACTTCCTGTCGGTCGGCTCCAACGACCTGACTCAATACTTGCTGGCGGTTGACCGTAACAACCCGCGCGTCGCCGATCTCTACGACTACCTGCACCCGGCGGTGCTGCAAGCCCTGCAAAACGTGGTGCGCGACGCCCATGCCGAAGGCAAGCCGGTGAGCATCTGCGGTGAAATGGCCGGTGATCCGGCAGCGGCAGTGCTGTTGATGGCGATGGGCTTCGACAGCCTGTCGATGAACGCCACCAACTTGCCGAAGGTGAAGTGGATGCTGCGCCAAGTGAATTTGAGCAAGGCCAAGGAATTGCTGGCGGAGTTGATGACCATCGATAACCCGCAAGTTATCCACAGCTCGTTGCAGTTGGCGCTGAAGAACCTTGGGTTGTCGAAGATCAATCCGCCGGCGGTCAACAAAGCCCTGTAAAAGGCTGATGGCCCCATCGCTGGCAAGCCAGCTCCCACAGGGATCTTCAGTGAACACGACATTTGTGGGCACTCGAGACACTTGTGGGAGCTGGCTTGCCAGCGATGGCATCCCTCCAGGCACTGCTAAAGCAGAATCTCCACCTCGCCCAAATGCCCCCCATACGGCCCAAAGCTGCGCTCCACCATCCGCCGCGTCCCATCCGCCTGCACAATCAGCACGGTACTCGCCCGCGTCCCGTAACTCTGGCTGGCAATAAACACACTCGACAGCAATGATTCAGTCGCCAGCCCCACGCCGGTATCCGGCAACTCGCTGAATGGCGCCGTCTGCGCATCGCTCAACAATCCCAGTAAGCGTTCAGGCTGCGGATCCTCCAGCACTGCGCTCAACGCGGCCTTGGCCTTGAGCAACTTCGGCCACGGCGTGTCCAGCCCGGCATTGGATAACCCGTAGACCCCGGATGCCAGCATCACCGGCTCGGACATCCGCGCATTGAAATGCCACAGCTCATGGCTGTTGCCGAGCAGCAGATTGAACCCGGCGTATTCCGGCGAGCGACCAACCACATCGATCAAATAATCATCAATCGACAGATCAGTTGTGAGAAACCGCGCCACCAACTCGCCTCGCGACTTGCGCGCCGGCGGTTGATGCGGATCGCGAATGTTGGTCAGCGCGGCAAAGCGGCCGTTGGCGCCGATCCCAAGCCAAGTCCCGCCGGCCTCAAGATCACGCCCGGCATGCACATGCTGCGCTTCCGGCCATTGCGCCAGCGGCAGGCTTGGCCGGGCGTAGAACTCGTCACGGTTGGCCGCGACGATCAGCGGCTGGGCATGGCCCGGGCGCCAGGCGAAAACAATCAGGCACATAAGGTGGTCCTTGTGTGTTTTTGCCCACTCTACGCATCCGGCGTCCGTGCATCCATCGCCAGTTCCGCCTGAGGGTGTGCATCCGTTACCATGCCGCTCCGGTTTTGGGGATGCGTCTGGGAGACGGTCATGGAATTTCTGCTCTATCTGGCGCTGGGCGCCTGTGCGGGCGTGCTGGCCGGGCTGTTCGGGGTTGGTGGCGGGATCATCATTGTCCCGGTGCTGGTGTTCAGTTTTACCTTGCAGGGCTTTGATCAGTCGATTCTGACCCATTTGGCGGTCGGTACTTCGCTGGCGACGATCATTTTCACCTCGGTCAACGCGGTACGTGAGCACCATCGACGCGGTGCCGTGCGCTGGCCGATCTTCATGTGGATGACCGTGGGCATTTTGCTCGGCGCCGGTTTCGGTGCGCTGACCGCTGAAGCGATTTCCGGGCCCAATCTGCAAAAAATCATCGGTGTGTTCGCCCTGGTGATTGCTGTGCAGTTGGCGCTGGATGTCAAACCCAAGGCCAGCCGAACCGTGCCGGGTAAACTCGGTCTGACCGTGGCCGGCAGTGTGATTGGCTGGGCGTCGGCCATTTTCGGCATTGGCGGCGGCTCGCTGACCGTGCCGTTCCTGACCTGGCGCAGCGTGCCGATGCAGCAGGCCGTGGCGACATCTTCTGCCTGCGGTTTGCCGATCGCCTTGGCCAGTGCACTAAGTTTCATGATTCTGGGCTGGCATGATCCGTTGCTGCCGGCCCATAGTCTCGGTTTTGTTTATTTACCGGCGCTGTTGGGCATCGCCCTGACCAGCATGGTGTTCGCCCGTCTCGGCGCGCGTTTGGCGCACAGGTTGTCGCCGCGCTTGCTGAAACGGCTGTTCGCCGCTTTGCTGTTCACCGTAGGTTTAAGCTTTTTGCTTTGATCGCGTCGCAATCCTGGCTTAATCCTGAGGTGGCAGCGTCGCCCGGGAATTCTGCTTTCAACTCTAACGAGGAGTCGCAATGCTGCCTTACCCGCAGATCGACCCGGTGGCCCTGGCCATCGGTCCGCTGAAAATCCACTGGTACGGTCTGATGTACCTGATCGGCATCGGCGGTGCGTGGCTGCTGGCGTCGCGCCGGCTCAACCGCTTCGACCCGACCTGGTCCAAGGAGAAGCTCTCCGATCTGATCTTCTGGCTGTCGATGGGCGTGATTGTCGGCGGACGTCTGGGCTATGTGCTGTTCTACGATCTGAGCGCTTACCTGGCCAACCCGACGCTGATTTTCGAAGTGTGGAAGGGCGGCATGTCGTTCCACGGCGGTTTCATCGGCGTAATGCTGGCGGCCTTGTGGTTCGGCAAGCGCAATGGCAAGTCGTTCTTCCAGCTGATGGACTTCGTCGCGCCGATGGTACCGATCGGTCTGGGCGCCGGGCGTATCGGTAACTTCATCAACGCCGAACTGTGGGGCAAGGCGACCGACGTGCCGTGGGCCATGGTCTTCCCGCCGTTCAGCGATCCGGCGCAACTGCCGCGTCACCCTTCGCAGCTGTATCAGTTCGCGCTCGAAGGCGTGGCGTTGTTCCTGATCCTGTGGATCTTCTCGCGCAAACCGCGTCCGACCATGGCCGTTTCCGGCATGTTCGCGCTGTTCTACGGCATCTTCCGTTTTATCGTCGAGTTCGTCCGCGTCCCGGATGCGCAACTGGGCTATCTGGCCTGGAACTGGCTGACCATGGGTCAGGTGCTGTGCGTGCCGATGATCATCGGCGGGCTGTTCCTGATCTGGCTGGCCTATCGTCGCGCGCCGGCGGCACCGCTCGCTCCGACGGCTTAAACTACGAACCCCGGCGCGCGACGCCGGGGCTCAAAGGACACAGGTAACTCATGAAGCAATATCTCGAACTGGTCTCGCACGTCATCCAGAACGGCACCAAACAGGCCAACCGCACCGGCATCAACACCATCAGTTTTCCGGGGGCGATGCTGCGTTTCGATCTGCAGGAAGGTTTCCCGGCGATCACCACCCGCAAGATGGCCTTCAAATCGGCCATCGGCGAGATGTGCGGCTTTCTGCGTGGCGTGAACAACGCCGCTGAATTCCGTGCGCTGGGCTGCAAGGTCTGGGACCAGAACGCCAACGAAAACGCCCAGTGGCTGGCCAACCCGTTCCGTCAGGGCGACGATGACCTCGGCGAAATCTACGGCGTGCAATGGCGCAAGTGGCCGGCGTACAAGCAGATCCCGTTGAGCAACACCGCGGCCATCGAACAAACGCTGAGCAACGGCTACAAGCAGATCGCTCAAGGCGAAGAAGACGGTCAGGCCTACGTGGTGCTGTACAAAGCCATCGATCAGGTGCGTCAGTGCGTCGACACGATCATCAAGGATCCGGGCAGCCGTCGCATTCTGTTCCACGGCTGGAACTGCGCCCAACTCGATGAAATGGCGCTGCCGCCGTGCCATCTGCTGTATCAGTTCCACCCGAATGTCGAGACCAAAGAGATTTCCCTGACCCTCTACATCCGCTCCAACGACCTGGGCCTGGGCACACCGTTCAACCTCACCGAAGGCGCCGCGCTGCTGAGCCTGATCGGTCGCCTGACCGGCTACACGCCGCGCTGGTTCACCTATTTCATCGGTGACGCCCACGTCTACGAAAACCACCTGGACATGCTCAACGAACAGCTCAAGCGCGAGCCGTTTGCCATGCCGAAACTGAAAATCTCGGATCGCGTGCCGGAGTTTGCCAAGACGGGTGTGTATCAGCCGGAATGGCTGGAGCTGGTGGAGCCGAGCGATTTCTCGCTGGAAGGTTACGAGCACCACGCGCCGATGACTGCGCCAATGGCGGTCTGACAAGCAATACGCAGTACCCCTATGTAGGAGCTGCCGAAGGCTGCGATCTTTTGATCTTATAAACAGCAAGATCAAAAGATCGCAGCCTTCGGCAGCTCCTACATTAGGTTTGGGGTGTTCTTAATGGCCGTGGCTGCGGCCAACATGGGAATGCTCAACCTCCGTCGCGACAACTCCGCCACTCACTTCCAGTCGCTGCAAAATCCCGCATTGATCCGCCCCCGGCCCTTCGCCACAGCGTTGGCGCAGGTCGAGCAACTGTGTCTGTAAAGCCAGCAAGCCATCAATCCGCGCCTTCACGTGCTGGATGTGCTCCTCGATCAGCGTATTGACGCTTTCACACTGGTCCTGCGGGCTGTCACGCATGGCCAGCAGGCTGCGGATCTCTTCGAGGGTCATGTCGAGGGTGCGGCAGTTGCGGATGAAGGTCAGGCGTTCGGCGTGGGCCTGGGTGTAGACGCGGTAGTTGCCGTCGCTGCGGGCCGGTTCCGGCAGCAAGTTTTCACGCTCGTAGTAGCGGATGGTTTCCACGGCGCAGTCGGTCAGTTTCGCCAGTTCTCCGATCTTCATCACGGCCATCTCCAAAAGGGTGCTTGACCCTATAGTGGCTACAGGGTCTTTACTTGGCAACAGGCACCTTCATGGACGCGACCCGATGAGCGATTCCCAGCACACCCACAAGCCCGGCGACGGGCACGATCACAGCCACAAATTGCAGCCTGTGCATAAACATTCACATGGCGGCGATGCTTGCTGCGGGTCGAAAGCTGCTGCGCCGGCCCCGGTTCATGCGCACGAAGACGCCTGCTGCTCGTCGAAAGCCGCCGCGCCCGCGTTGGTGCAACTGAGCGAGAAAACCAGCGCCGACGCCCGGCTGAGCAGTTTCCGTATCGAGGCGATGGACTGCCCGACCGAGCAGACGCTGATCCAGAACAAGCTCGGCAAACTGGCCGGCGTTGAGCAACTGGAATTCAACCTGATCAACCGCGTGCTCGGCGTGACCCACACGCTGCCGGACAACGCGCCGATCATCGATGCGATCAAATCCCTCGGCATGCAGGCCGAGCCGCTGGAGGCGGGCGTCGAAACCCCAACCGCTGCGCCAGTGAAAAAACACTGGTGGCCATTGGCGCTGTCCGGTGTCGGAGCGCTTGCCGCCGAAGTCATCCACTTCACCAACGCCGCGCCAACCTGGGTGGTGGCAATCATCGCGCTGGTGTCGATCCTCAGCGGTGGCCTGACCACCTATAAAAAGGGCTGGATCGCCCTGAAGAACCGCAATCTCAACATCAATGCACTGATGAGCATCGCCGTGACCGGCGCCATCCTCATCGGCCAGTGGCCGGAAGCGGCGATGGTGATGTTCCTGTTCACCGTGGCCGAGTTGATCGAGGCGCGTTCGCTGGACCGCGCACGGAATGCGATCAGCGGTTTGATGCAGATGACGCCGGAGCAGGCCACGGTACTTCAGGCCGACGGCACCTGGCTTGAACAGGAAGTGAAAAGCGTCGAACTCGGTGCCCGCGTGCGGGTGAAACCCGGAGAGCGCATCGCGCTGGACGGCGAAGTGGTCAGCGGCAGTTCGACCATAGACCAAGCGCCGATCACCGGTGAAAGCCTGCCGGTTGAAAAAACCGTCGGCGATAAAGTCTTCGCCGGCACCATCAACCAGGCCGGTTCGCTGGAATACGCGGTCACCGCCGCAGCGAACAACTCGACCCTGGCGCGAATCATCCACGCCGTCGAACAGGCACAAGGCGCACGCGCACCAACCCAGCGCTTCGTCGATCAATTCTCGAAAATCTACACGCCCGTGGTGTTCGTATTTGCCCTGGCTGTGGCGATCATTCCGCCGCTGTTCATGGGCGCGGCGTGGTTCGACTGGATCTACCGCGCGCTGGTGTTGCTGGTGGTTGCTTGCCCATGTGCCTTGGTGATTTCCACCCCGGTGACCATCGTCAGCGGCCTCGCGGCGGCGGCGCGCAAAGGCATTCTGGTCAAGGGCGGCGTGTACCTGGAGGGCGGTTTCAAACTCGACTATCTGGCGCTCGACAAGACCGGGACGATCACCCACGGCAAACCGGTGCAGACCGATTACCTGTCCCTCGACCCGACCGCCGACGCCACGGCCCCGGCAATTGCTGCCGCACTGGCCGGTCGCTCCGACCACCCGGTGTCGCTGGCCATCGCTAAAGCGGCTGTGGATAAAAACTTCGCCGCGTTGAGTGTGGATAACTTCGAAGCGCTGGGCGGGCGTGGTGTGAAGGGTGATATCAACGGCCAGACCTATCACTTGGGCAACCATCGTCTGGTTGAAGAGCTGGGCCTGTGCTCGCCGGCATTGGAAGAAAAGCTCTTTGCACTTGAGAAACAGGGCAAATCCGTGGTGCTGCTGCTCGACCAGTCCGGCCCGCTGGTGCTGTTTGCCGTGGCCGACACCGTCAAGGAGACCAGCCGCGAAGCGATCCGTCAGTTGCATGAACTCGGTGTGAAAACCCTGATGCTCACCGGCGACAACGTCCACACCGCGCAGGCAATTGCGGCGCAGGTCGGCATCGATCAGGCCAAGGGTGACTTGCTGCCGACCGACAAGCTGCAAGCCATTGAAGAGCTTTACGGTAAAGGTCATCGCGTCGGCATGGTCGGCGACGGTATCAACGACGCACCGGCGCTGGCGCGCGCCGAGATCGGTTTTGCCATGGCCGCTGCCGGCACCGATACCGCGATTGAAACCGCTGATGTCGCCCTGATGGACGATGATCTGCGCAAGATCCCGGCCTTCATCAGCCTGTCGCGCGACACTGCGAGCATCCTGAAACAAAACATCGCGTTGGCGCTGGTGATCAAAGCGATCTTCCTTGGGGTAACCTTCGCCGGACTCGCCACCATGTGGATGGCGGTGTTCGCCGACATGGGCGTGAGCCTGTTGGTGGTGTTCAACGGGTTGCGCCTGCTGCGCAAATAGAAGAGAGGGACGGTTGTGCTGAGTGCCGAGCTGAAGGCGTTTTACATGGTGGCCCGCCTGGGCAGCATTACGCTGGCGGCAAAAAAACTCGGCCTCAGCCAACCGACCGTGACCACGCAGATCCGCAATCTGGAAAGCCAGTATTCGGTAGAGCTGTTCTACCGTGGCGGTCGCCGCCTCAGCGTCAGCGATGAAGGCGCGCGGTTGCTGCCGATGGTCAAGGCGCTGTTGCAGCAGGAGGCCGATATCGAGTTCTTCCTGCGCAACAGCGGCCAGGTGCAGGGCACGTTGCGCATCGCTGCCACCGCGCCGTATTACATCCTCGATCTGGTGAAGACCTTTCGCGAGCGCTTGCCGCAGGTGGAAGTCTCGGTGGAAATCGGCAACTCCCAGCAAGTGCTCGAAGCGCTGGAGGATTACCGGGTGGACGTCGCCGCGTCATCGCAGTTGCTCGATGACGCGCGACTGATTCGCCGGGTGCTCGGCACTGATCCGCTGGTACTGGCAGTGCATCGCAATCATCCGCTGGCAGCGCAGGAGCATGTGACGTTGAGCGCTCTGGCCGGGCATACCTTGTTGATGCGCGAGTCCGGCTCGACCACGCGGCGGCTGACTGAAGAGTTGCTGGCCAGTGCCGGGGTGAGTTTTGGGCCGTTGCTGGAGATTGGCAGCCGTGAGTCGATCCGTGAGGCGGTGCTGCGCAATATCGGCATCAGCATCATTGCCCGCCAGGAAGTGCCGCATGATCCGCAGCTGCGGGTGCTGACCATCGAGAATGCGCCGCAGATTCCCGAGTATCTGTATTGCCTCAAGGAGCGCAAGGGCGCGCGGTTGCCGGCGGCGTTTCTCGGCTTGGCACAAGAAATGTCCCCGGCCTGAGATCTTCAAAGCCTGTGCTGGCCTCATCGCTGGCAAGCCAGCTCCCACGGGTAATTCTGGTGTTCACAACATTTGTATTCACTAATCCGACAGGCAAATCCCCGATCTCTGTAGTGCAATAAACTCTTTTCAGCCGCCGTGTTTAAAGACACTCAGTGTTACGCCCGACAGCCTACAAATCCTTGCGCCGCTGCCTACGCATGCACCAGAATCCGCCGGCTTGTGCGCCTTGGGCGGGCTGCGTAACTTGATCGGGTCACTGATTCCCAGTGATCGGGTTTAGTAGCCCGGTTCAGTAGACTTACGGTTGCACAAGAATCATCCAGTCGGGCGTTCGCTTGCATTTGATGGTGGCTGTGCGCATGGCATCTTCGGGTGCGCCGGATCTTGAGTCTTCTGCCGGTCTACTAACTTGCGCACAGCTGCCACCCCTTTCGTTTAGTAGCGAGATGGCTGCGGCTCTTCTGGAGCAAGACTCAATGTTCAAACCAACGCCTAACCCGCCGATCCCTGATCCGGCATCCCCTTACGAATCACTCGATTCAAAGAAATTCCACGAAGCCGCCGAGCGCGCCCTCGACCACTATCTCGGCCCGCCAACTGCAGCCATCATGGCCGCGCCCTACAAACCCAACACCCTGTACATGGCGCACCCCGAGGCCGACACCGAATCCCTGATCGCGGACGCCAGTGAAACCCTCGGCTCGGCCATCGTGTTGCTGCACAACCATGTGGCAATGGTTGAAGGCACGCACCGCAAGACCCTGCAAGGCATCGCTCAGGTGGTGATGCTGGCAGAACTGGCCGTCAATCGGGTGCTGGACAAGTTAGTGCCGACAGACTGATCCAGCACTTTCGGTGCTTTGACTGGCGCTATCGTTGGCAAGCCAGCGATAGCGCCAGATCAGGCAACACAGATCCGGCCGCTGAACCAAAATCCCCGAATACCACTATCAGCCGTTTTTGCCTCGCTGCCACATGACGGACGCATTACAACTCTAGGATTGGCCTCATCTGCTTGATGAGGTCTGTCCCATGAATCCTGCCATCGCAACCACCCTGACCACCCCCGGCGCACCGATGAAAGTGCGCGGCGTGCAGAAACGCTTTGGTGCGTTCACTGCCCTGGATAACGTCTCCCTCGACGTCGCCGCCGGTGAACTGGTGTGCCTGCTCGGCCCGTCGGGTTGCGGCAAAACCACGCTGCTGCGTTGCATCGCCGGTCTGGAGAAACAGGACAGTGGCGAGTTGTACCTCGGTGACCGCGACGTCTCGCACCTCGCACCGCAAGCGCGGGACTACGGGATTCTGTTCCAGTCCTACGCGCTGTTCCCCAATCTGACCGTCGAAGCGAACATTGCCTACGGCCTCGCCGGCAGCGGTCGCGACGAAGTGCGCCGCCGTGTGGGTGAGATGCTGGAACTGGTCGGCCTCACCGGCAGTGAGAAAAAGTACCCCGGCCAATTGTCCGGCGGTCAACAGCAACGGGTTGCACTGGCCCGTGCTCTGGCGCCGGCACCGTCGCTGCTGTTGCTCGACGAGCCGATGTCGGCCCTCGATGCTCGGGTGCGCGAGCATCTGTGCACCGAACTGCGCCAACTGCAACGCAACCTCGGTATCACCACCCTGATGGTCACGCACAATCAGGACGAGGCCATGCTGATGGCCGACCGCATCGCCGTGATGAACAACGGTCGTGTCGAGCAGTACGCCACCCCGCAGGAAATCTACAACCGTCCGGCCACGCCGTTCGTAGCCGAGTTCGTCGGGCAGGGCAACTGGCTGCCGTTCCAGCGCAGCAGCGACAGTCACGCCCGGGTCGGCGGGATGAATGTGCGTCTGGCCGATGGCAGCGTCAGCGGCGCCTCGGGCCGACTGTTCTGCCGCCCGGAAGCGGTCAGCGTCAACCCGCTGGTGCATGAGGAAAACCTGTTCCCGGCCAAGGTGCGCGAGATCACTTTCCTCGGCAACCGCTGCCGCATGAGCTTCGAACTCGATCAACTGCCGGGCCATGCGCTGCTCGCCGAACTGGCGCCCGAAGCCATGCCGGGCCTTGGCGCGCAGCAGATCATGGTCGCCTTGCCGCCGCGCAGCTTGCAGGTGTTTGCCTGATGAACAGCAACCTCGCGCTGCCGCTACCGCACAAGCAGGTGCGGCAGACTTCCCGTGCCGAAGTCGGCGACCGGATTTTTGTGATCGGCGGCAAACTCTTGCTGCTGGTGTTGCTTGGCGTTGCGGTGCTGTTGCCGTTGCTGGCGATCTTCTGGCGTGGCTTCAGTAGCGAAGCGGGGCAGGGCGGTGGCTGGGTCGCGGCGAAGGAGCTGGTGAGCAGCGAGAATTTCCACTGGTTGCTCGTCAACAGCCTGAAAGTTTCCCTCAGCGTCGCGGCGATCGTCGTACCGCTGGCCTACCTGTTTGCCTACGCGCTGCAACGCACGCTGATTCCGGCGAAAGGCATCTGGCGCGGGATTTCTCTGTTGCCGCTGATGGCGCCGTCGATGCTGCCGGGGATTGCGCTGGTCTATCTGTTCGGCAATCAGGGCATGTTGCGCGGCTTGCTCTCGGACAACATCTACGGCTTCTGGGGGATTGTGCTGGGTGAGGTGATTTACACCTTTCCCCATGCGCTGATGATTCTGCTGTCGGCGCTGTCGCTGGCCGATGCACGGCTGTTCGACGCCGCATCGAGCATGGGCGCCAGTCCGGCCAAGGCGTTTCGCAGCATCACCTGGCCGGCAACACGGCAGGCTGTGTTCGCCGCGTTCTGTCTGGTGTTCACCCTGACCATCACCGATTTCGGTGTGCCGGTGGTGGTCGGTGGCGACTATCAAGTGCTGGCGCTGGAAGCCTACAAAGCCGTGGTCGGCCAGCAGCAGTTCGGGCGTGGTGCGTTGATCGGCATGGTGCTGTTGCTGCCTGCGCTGTTCAGCTTCGGGGTCGATGCCTGGTTGCGTCGGCGTCACGGCGACTCGATGAGTGGCCGCGCGCAGGTGTTCAAACCGGCGCCGTCGAAGCTGCGTGATGGCTGCTATCTGGCGATTGTCTTGCTGATCAGTGCGGCGTTGTTGCTGGTGTTCGGCATGGCGGTGTTTTCGTCGCTGGTGAAGTTCTGGCCGTACAACCTGTCGCTGTCGCTTAACCACTACCAGTTCAACGAAACCGCCGGCGGTGGCTGGCTGGCCTACAGCAACAGTTTGAAGATGGCGTTGGGTACAGCGTTGATCGGTAGCGTGCTGATTTTCACCGGCGCGTATTTGATGGAAAAGACCCGCACGCAGCGCGGCCTCAATCTGGCCCTGCGCATGCTCAGTTTCATCCCGATGGCGGTGCCGGGGCTGGTGCTCGGTCTGGGTTACGTCTTCTTTTTCAACCTGACCGGTAACCCGTTGCACGTGCTCTACGGGACGATGACGCTGCTGATCGTCTGCACCATTGCTCACTATTTGACCACCGCACAAATGACCGCGACCACCGCGCTGCGTCAGCTCGACGCCGAGTTCGAAGCGGCAGCGCTGTCGCTCAAGGCGCCGCTGTATCGGCATTACTTGCGTGTGACCGTGCCGATCTGCCTGCCGGCGCTGCTGGACATCGTGCGCTACCTGTTTGTCTCGGCGATGACCACCGTGTCGGCGGCGATCTTCCTCTACAGCCCCGACACCATCCTCGCAGCGGTGGCGGTGCTGAACATGGATGACGCCGGCAACGTCGGCGGCGCGGCGGCGATGTCGACCCTGATTCTGTTCACCTCGGCGGGCGTGTCCTTGCTGCTGGCGTGGGCTTCGCGCGGCTTGCTGCGCCGTTCCCAGGCCTGGCGGCAAACCGCGCCCGGTCACTGATTTGCACCTTCAACTGCCCTTCAACTCAAAACACAGGAAAACGATCATGTTCAAGCCTATGGCCCTGGCCGCTGCTGTGCTCGCGACTTTCAGCCTGAATGCCTTCGCGGCAAAAACCGAGTTGACGGTGTACACCGCCCTCGAAGCCGAGCAACTGAAGTCCTACAAAGAAGCCTTCGAAAAGGCCAACCCGGACGTCGAGATCAAGTGGGTGCGCGATTCCACCGGGATCATCACCGCCAAACTGCTGGCCGAAAAGGCCCGCCCGCAGGCTGATGCCGTATGGGGTCTGGCCGCCTCCAGCCTGGCGATCCTCGATCAGCAAGGCATGCTGCAAAGCTACGCGCCGAAGGATCTCGGCAAAATTGGCGCGAACTATCGCGACGCCGCCAACCCGCCAGCCTGGGTCGGCATGGACGTGTGGGCCGCGACCATTTGCTTCAATACCGTCGAAGCCGAAAAGCAGGGCCTGAGCAAGCCAGTGAGCTGGCAGGACCTGACCAAGCCTGAATACAAGGGCAAGATCGTCATGCCGAACCCGGCGTCGTCCGGCACCGGTTTCCTCGACGTCAGCGCCTGGCTGCAAACCTTCGGCGAGAAGCAGGGCTGGGCTTACATGGACGGCCTGCACCAGAACATCGGCCAGTACGTTCACTCCGGTTCCAAGCCTTGCAAACTGGCGGCGGCGGGGGAGTTTCCGATCGGGATTTCCTTTGAATACCCGGCCGTACAGTTGAAGCGCCAAGGCGCGCCGCTGGACATCATCTTGCCGAAGGAAGGCCTGGGCTGGGAGATCGAAGCAACGGCCGTGATCAAAGGCACGCCGCATGAAGAAGCCGCGAAGAAACTCGCCGACTTCTCCGCCAGTGCCGAAGCGATGGATCTGTACAAGGAAAACTTCGCCGTTCTTGCGCAGCCGGGCATCGCCAAGCCGCAGACCGAATTGCCGGCAGATTACGAACAGCGTTTGATCAAGAACGACTTTGCCTGGGCCTCGAAGAATCGCGACGAGATCCTCACCGAGTGGCGCAAGCGCTATGACGGCAAGTCCGAGAAAGTCGTCGCCAAGTAAGATCTTTATCGACTGACAGGGCCTCATCGCTGGCAAGCCAGCTCCCACAGGTTTCAAGGTGTTCTCGCAATCGGTGTTCACCACAAATCCCTGTGGGAGCTGGCAGGCTCACTCCCACATTGGATCTCGAGTGAACACACATCTGTGAACACCCGAACTCCCTGTGGGAGCTGGCTTGCCAGCGATGGCGGTCTTTCATTCAGGACATCATCCCCATGACACAACACAAAGACCTGCTGATCATCGGCGCCGGCATCCTCGGCCTCTCCCACGCCTACGCCGCCGCCAAACGCGGCCTCAAAGTCAGCGTCTTCGAACGCACCGCCACCCCCCTCGGCGCCTCGGTGCGCAACTTCGGCCAAGCGCTGGTCACCGGCCAGCCACCCGGCCCGATGCTCGAACTGGCCAAGGCCAGCCGCGAGATCTGGGGCGACTGGGCGCAACTCGCCGGCCTGCAAATCAAGCGCAACGGCTCGTACCTGTTCGCCCGAACCGAAGCTGAAGAACACCTGCTCGAAGCCTTCTGCAACCGCCGCGCCGTGGAACACGGTTACAACGTGAACTTGCTGCGCGGCGCCGCTTTGCGCGATCTGTACCACGGCCAGTTCAGCCATCACCGCGCCGCACTCCACGGCATGGACGACCAACAGCTGTACTCGCGCGAAGCGATTCCGGCGCTGATCGATTACCTGCGCCGTGATCTCGGCGTCGAGTTTCACTTCTCCACGCTGGTGCGCGATGTCGAGCCGGGGCGCCTGCACAGCACCGTTGGCAGCTTCAGCGCCGGGCAGATCATCGTCTGCTCCGGCCACGATTATCAGACCCTGCTGGCCGAGCCGATTGCCGCGCTCGACCCGCAAATCTGCCGCCTGCAAATGCTTCGCGCCAAACCGCAAGTCGAGTTGAATCTGCAACACGCCTTGCTCACCGGCCTGAGCTGCGTGCATTACGGCGCGTTCGCGGATCTACCTGAAGCGGCGGCGGTGCAGGCGCAGATTCTGCGTGAGCAACCGCACCTGCATGAAAACGGCATTCACTTGCTGATCAGCCCCACGCCTTACGGCGAGCTGATCATCGGCGACTCGCACCATTACGGCAGCGATCCGTCGCCGTTCAACGCCGAGCAGGTGGACGACTGGATGATTGAACTGGCCGAGCAGACGCTGGGCTGCAAGGTGCAAGTGGTCGAGCGTTGGCAGGGCGTCTATGGTTCCCGGGGGCCGGGGCCGTTTTCATTCCTGCGTCCGGCGCCGGGGCTGAGTGTGGCGTTGATGCACACGGGTGTCGGCATGAGCGTCGGCCCGGCGATGGCCGAGCGCAATGTGTCGCAGTTGCTGGAGGAGGTTTGATGGCAGATCACGAGCAAGTCGTCGCCCGGGTGTTCGGTTTGTACGAACGCTTTGGTGCCAGTGATTACATCGGCGAGCCGGTGTCGCAGATCGAACACATGTCTCAGGCCGCGCAGTTGGCGATGGCTGAAGGCTTTGATGATGAAGTGGTGCTCGCCGCGTTCTTCCACGACATCGGCCATCTGTGTGCCGAGGGTGCGCAGAACATGGGCGGCTATGGCGTGGTCAGCCATGAACGGCTTGGCGCGGATTATTTGCGTGAGGCCGGGTTCAGTGAGCGCATGGCGCGGTTGGTGGAGTATCACGTTGAGGCCAAGCGTTATTTGACGTTGCGTGAGCCGGGGTATTTTCAGCGGTTGAGTGAGGCGAGTCGCAGGACGTTGGCGTATCAGGGCGGGGTGATGACGGAGGCTGAGGCGGGTGAGTTTGAGCGCGATCCGTTGTGTGCGGTGAGTTTGCGCATGCGGCAGTGGGATGAGCTGGCCAAGGAGAGGGCAGTGGCGGTGATGGATCTTGGGGTGTTGAAGGAGAAAGCGGCGCGGCTGCTGGCTGTGCGTAATCCGTGCCACTGAGTAGCGCCATTCGCGAGCAGGCTCGCTCCCACAAGGTTTGGTGTTGTGACCACGATCCAATGTGGGAGCGAGCCTGCTCGCGAAGAGGCCGGCTCAGGCGCTACAAATCTGCGGCCAGAGACTCAATCTGCTCCTGCCGCTCCGCCTGATTCAACTTCGCATGCGGATTAAGCGATGACCACTGCGGATGCGCCCGCGCTTTGCTCAACGCCTCCGGCAACTTGCCCTCACGCCAGGTTTTGTCCTGTGGTGTTGCCACCTGAACCGCGTCCATCGCCGCATGCCCGCGCTGATCGAGCGCCAACAGCAACTGCCGCTGCCGCAACGCCAACAACCGCAGCACGCCATCATCCACCGTCAATTCCCGCTGCCCTTTGATCTTGCCCAGCAAACGACTGCCATAACTGCGGGCCGTTTGCAGCGCGCCCCCGGCAATCGCACCGGCCAATGCGGCAGCACCGAGGGTAATCCCGCCCACCAGCAAGTCGACGCCAGCCCCGGCGGCCGCGCCGGCTGCAATCCCGCCACCCACGCGCACACCGAGTTGCTTCAAGGTTTCCGGGTTGAACAGGTCATCGCCCCAACGCCCGTCGAGCAACGGCAAATCACTGGCCGTCGCATCTTGCGGGCGAAACGCATAGAGCTTGAGCAAGGCTTCGACACAACGCTGCTCACGCTGACGCACAGCCTTGCGCAATTCGCTGATGGCTTGCTGTTCCTGTTCCGCTTCGCTGACCACACTGCGCCGACACGCGGCGCAGTCGATCAGCAACTCGGCGATCAACCGCGCAGCACTTTGCTGACGGGCGAGTCGCTGAGCCTGTTGATCAGCAATCAACCGTTCCAGTTGTGGCCGGGCGTTTTCCAGCAGCAGCGCGAGGCTTTCATACAACCGTCGCTCGCCATCCTCCGGCGGTGCGACGCTGTCGAAACGCACCAGCGCGTGCAGGCCCAATCGCGCCAATGCCTCACGCCAATCCGGTTCGCGGTGGTTGGCGCTGCTGACGAAGTTCAGCACCGGTAGCAGCGGTTTGCCGCAACTGGCCAGCACTTCCAGTTCATCACGATATTTCGCCAGCACCGGCTCGCGGGCGTCGATTACATACAAACCGGCGTCGGAAGCGAGCAGTTGCCGCAGCACTTTGGCTTCCTGCTCGAAACGCTGGCGCGCCTCGCTACCGTCGAGAAACCGCGCCAGCCGTGCCGGGCCGTCGAGGCGTTCGCCGGGGCGTTCCAGGCGCTCAAGAAAATCCAGCAGGGCGATGGCGTCTTCCAGGCCCGGCGTGTCGTAGAGGTCGAGCAGCGGCTCGCCGTCCACCGACAACCGCGCACCTTCGACGTGCCGCGTGGTGCTTGGGCGATGCGAGACTTCACCGAAGCCGACATCGCGGGTCAGGGTGCGCAGCAGCGACGTCTTGCCGACGTTGGTGTGGCCGACCACCGCGAGTTTCAGCGGTGCTTTCAAGGCATCAGTCATGACCGTTCTCCAGCCAGTTCATCGGCGCGCTATCGGCAAAAGGCAGCTCCAGTTGTTGCAGCGCGACGTGCCAGTCGCCGAGGCGTTCAGCGTCCAGCGCTTCGCCGGGTGGCGCTTGCAGCAGCCAGACGCGGGTGGTGCTGGCGTTGCGCGCCAGTTCGGCGATCAGCGCGAGGCTGCCGCGATCCGGCGAGCGCCGTGGATCGCAGGCAATCGCCAGTCGTGCCGGGGGGAAGCGACTCAGTTGTTCGAGCAGTTTGTTGCGCGATTCGCGGCTGTCGAGGATGCCGGCATTGCTGACGTTTTTCGGCAGGGCGGGCGGCCATGGGCGTTGCTCGTCGAGTTCGATGGCCACCAGCAATGCGCCGTCGCTGGCGTGTTCGCTGACGTTGCTTTCCACTCGATGCAGATGCTCAGGTGCGGCGTCGGTGACGCCGAGGCGTTCGCTGGTGGGCATCAGGCGTTCGCGCAGTTGCGCGTAGCCGGGCAGGTTCAGGTCCAGACGCAGCGCCGCTTTGCCGCTGTTCCAGCGCCAGAAACACAACAGCGCCAACAGCAGGCGCGGCAGCACGCCGTAAACCACCAGCACACCGACCAGCCACGTCGCCCAGGCCTGACGAGCACTTTCGATATCGAGCGCACCGTCACCGCTGGCGCGGATCATTTCCACCGTCGGCACATTGAAACCGATCAGCGCCGGCAGAGATCCGAGGGCCTGGGTCATGTTGATGAACGTGTCGGCGCTGAGAATCGTGGTTTCCCAGACGAAGCCGTAGCGCCGGGTCGCCATCAACGTCAGCAACAGAACCAGAGCGCTGAACATCGCCAGCAGCCACAGGCCGTTGACCAATGCACCGAGCGCCCAGCGATTGAGTTTCTTGCGTTGCAGCATCAGCAGCAAGGCCGGCGCCAGTTGCGCGGCTTTGGCGTCGCGGGCGAGTTTTTCGCTGAGCCATAACCACAGGCGCCCGAGCGTGGCGCCGTGTTCGCCCGCAAAGATCAGCCCCAGCGCCCAGCTCAGCAGCAGAATCAGATTCAGCCCGAGCAGACTGCCCAGGGCCCAAAAGACGTTTACCGGGGTCTGCCCCAGCGCGGCGAAGGCCAGTGCGGCGCCGCTCAGTACGGCAAAAATCATCAGCAGCGCCAGTGCCAGACGTGCGCCTTGCAGCCAGTGTTTGAGTGCGCTGGTCAGCCCGTCACGCTCAGCCAGCCACAAGGCACGGCGCTGTATCCGGCTCGGCAGATCACCGCCCGCCGCGCGAGCCAGACGATTGGCTTCCAGGTCATCCAGGGGGCCTGCGTGTTCTTCGCGCAGGCGCACGGTTTCGGTCAACCAGAGGTTTTGCAGTGGAGTCAGTTGTGTCACGCGGCATCCCGTCGCTCAATTGAGCCGTGAGCATAACCGCTGTGGCGCTTATCGGGTCAAGCGAGGCTCTGGTATCCTCGCCGGCATGACTAAATCACTTCCCCTCAGCCTGATTGCAGCCCTCGGTGAAAACCGCGTGATCGGCGTCGATAACAGCATGCCCTGGCACCTGCCGGGGGACTTCAAATACTTCAAGGCCACGACCTTGGGCAAGCCGATCATCATGGGTCGCAAGACCTGGGATTCCCTCGGTCGGCCGCTGCCGGGCCGGTTGAACATCGTGGTCAGCCGTCAGCATGACATGGTGCTGGAAGGTGCGGAGGTTTATCCGTCGCTGGAGGCTGCCGTGGTTCGCGCCGAAGAATGGGCGAAAGCGCAGGGCGTCGATGAGCTGATGCTGATTGGCGGCGCGCAGTTGTATGCGCAGGGGCTGGCGCAGGCGGATCGTCTGTATCTGACCCGTGTGGCGCTGAGCCCGGAGGGCGATGCGTGGTTTCCGGAGTTTGATCTGAACCAGTGGACGCTGGTGTCGAATGTACCGAATCCGGCTGAAGGCGATAAACCTGCGTACAACTTCGAGGTTTGGGAGAAGGCATAAAAGATCGCAGCCTGCGGCAGCTCCTACAGGGTGTTCGCATTTCCCCTGTAGGAGCTGGCGAAGCCTGCGATCTTTTGATCTTGCTTTACATCAAGCCTGCGCCAACTCCGCATGCTCATCCGCATCCAGCAGCGCTTTATCCGTCTGCTGCATCACCTGACTGGTAATCGCACCGGCGGTAATCGAACCACTCACGTTCAACGCCGTGCGGCCCATGTCGATCAGCGGCTCGACCGAAATCAGCAACGCCACCAGTGACACCGGCAAACCCATCGCCGGCAGCACGATCAGCGCCGCGAACGTCGCACCGCCACCCACGCCCGCCACACCGGCCGAACTCAGCGTGACAATCGCCACCAGCGTCGCGATCCACAGCGGGTCCAGCGGATTGATGCCCACGGTCGGCGCCACCATCACCGCCAACATCGCCGGGTACAGACCCGCGCAACCGTTCTGGCCGATGGTCGCACCGAACGAAGCGGCGAAACTGGCCACCGATTGCGGAATCCCCAGGCGACGAGTCTGCGCCTCAATGCTCAGCGGGATGCTCGCGGCGCTGGAACGGCTGGTGAACGCGAACGTCAGCACCGGCCAGATCTTGCGGAAGAAACGCAGCGGGTTGATCCCGGCGGCCGACACCAGCAAACCGTGGACGACGAACATCAGGCCCAGGCCGAGGTACGACACCACCACGAAACTGCCGAGCTTGATGATGTCTTGCAGGTTGGAACCGGCGACCACTTTGGTCATCAGCGCCAGTACGCCATACGGGGTCAGCTTCATCACCAGACGCACCAGACGCATCACCCAGGCTTGCAGGGTGTCGATGGCGTTGATCACTTTCTGACCTTTCTCGACGTCATCCTTGAGCAGTTGCAGCGCGGCAACCCCCAGGAACGCTGCGAAGATCACCACGCTGATGATCGAGGTCGGCTTGGCCCGCGCCAGATCGGCGAACGGGTTTTGCGGGATGAACGATAGCAGCAACTGCGGCACATTCAGGTCGGCGACCTTGCCGGCGTAGTCACTCTGAATGGTTTGCAGACGAGCCATTTCCTGCGTGCCGGCGACCAGACCTTCAGCGGTGAGGCCGAACAGGTTGGTCAGGCCAATACCGATCAGCGCCGCAATCGCGGTGGTGAACAGCAGCGTGCCGATGGTCAGGAAGCTGATCTTGCCCAGCGACGAAGCGTTGTGCAGACGCGCCACGGCGCTGAGGATCGAGGCAAACACCAGCGGGATGACGATCATTTGCAGCAACTGCACGTAACCGTTGCCGACCAGATCGAACCAGCCGATCGAGGCTTTCAGCACCGGGTTACCGGCACCGTAAACGGTGTGTAGAGCCACGCCGAACGCTACGCCCAACACCAGCGCGAGCAGGACTTTTTTCGCCAGGCTCCACGAGGTGTGGCGGGTTTGCGCCAGACCGAAGAGCAGGGCGAGGAACACCAGCAGGTTGAGAATCAGCGGTAGATTCATGAGAACTCCAGAAAAGACTTTGCCAACAGCCTTCCGGGGCTGCTGCGAACCGGCAAGCCTAACAGTTTGATTTCCAATGAATTAATACCGAAAACGTATGGTAATAGTCGCTTTTGGAATAAGCGCGCGTCGCTCTCGGGAATGCATCTGGCGCGATGGGGACGTGGACGGTCGCTGACAGACGAGGGCTGTCACACTTATTTGTTAGCGTCGATGTCTTTAGCTCAGGGAGAAAGCATCGATGAAGTTCGCACCGAAATTTCTGGCTGTCGCACTGACGGTAGGTTTGGGCCTGGCCGGTCAGGCTTTCGCCACTGACCTCAAACACTGGCCGGCCGATCAGGCCAAGGCACTGGACGCGATGATCGCCGCCAACGCCAACAAGGGTAACTACGCGGTGTTCGACATGGACAACACCAGTTACCGCTACGACCTTGAAGAGTCCTTGCTGCCGTTCATGGAAAACAAGGGCCTGATCACCCGCGACAAGCTCGATCCCTCGCTGAAACTGATGCCGTTCAAGGACACCGCCGACCATAAGGAAAGTCTGTTCAGTTACTACTATCGCCTCTGCGAAGTCGACGACATGGTCTGCTACCCGTGGGTGGCGCAGGTGTTCTCCGGGTTCACCCTCAAGGAACTCAAAGGCTATGTCGATGAGCTGATGGCCTCGGGCAAACCGGTGCCGGCGACGTATTACGAAGGCGATGTGGTCAAGAAGCTCGACGTCAATCCGCCGAAGATCTTCACCGGTCAGCAAGAGCTCTACAACAAGTTGATGGAGAACGGCATCGAGGTCTACGTGATGACTGCCGCCTCCGAAGAACTGGTGCGCATGGTCGCGGCCGATCCGAAGTACGGCTACAACGTCAAACCGCAGAACGTCATCGGCGTGTCGCTGCTGCTCAAAGATCCGAAAACTGGCGAACTGACCACCGCACGCAAGCAGATCACCGCCGGCAAATATGACGAGAAGGCCAACCTCGGCCTAGAATTGACCCCTTACCTGTGGACCCCGGCGACCTGGATGGCCGGCAAGCACGCGGCGATTCTGACCTACATCGATGAGTGGAAAAAACCGGTTCTGGTAGGCGGCGATACGCCAACCAGTGACGGCTACATGCTGTTCCACGATGTCGATGTGGCCAAGGGCGGTATTCACTTGTGGATCAACCGCAAGGACAAATACATGACCCAGATAAACGGCATGATGGCCAAGCACGCCGCAGCGCAGGCCAAGGAAGGGTTGCAGGTGACGGCGGACAAGAACTGGGTGATCGTCAAGTCTGAAGAGATTCAGTAAGCCTGAACACGCATGATCGTTCCCACGCTCTGCGTGGGAGCGATCAAAAACCCAAATCTCACCCTGTAGGAGCTGCCGAAGGGATCGGGTTTTCAATTCTTCCGGCAAAAAAATGCCCCGCACTTGGCGGGGCATTTTTGTTTCTGCGATTGACGCTTACAGCCCGTCGAGCATCGCCTTGTTACGCACAGCACCCTTGTCGGCACTGGTCGCCAGCAGGGCGTAGGCCTTTAGTGCGGTGGTCACTTTACGTGGACGCACTTCAACAGGTTTCCAGCCCTTCTTGTCCTGTTCGGCGCGGCGTGCAGCCAGTTCTTCGTCGCTGACCAACAGGTTGATCGAGCGGTTCGGAATGTCGATCAGCACCTTGTCGCCGTCCTGCACCAGACCGATCGCGCCACCGGCCGCAGCCTCTGGCGAAGCGTGGCCGATGGACAGACCCGAGGTGCCGCCGGAGAAGCGACCGTCGGTGAGCAAGGCGCAATCCTTGCCCAGGCCTTTGGATTTCAGGTACGAGGTCGGGTAAAGCATTTCCTGCATGCCTGGGCCGCCTTTCGGGCCTTCGTAGCGAATGATGACGATGTCACCCGCCTTCACTTCGTCGGCGAGGATGCCGCGTACGGCGCTGTCCTGGCTTTCGAAGATCTTCGCGTTGCCTTCGAAGACGTGGATCGACTCGTCGACGCCGGCGGTTTTAACCACGCAGCCGTCCAGGGCGATGTTGCCGTACAGCACGGCCAGGCCGCCTTCTTGCGAGTACGCGTGTTCGAAGCTGCGGATGCAGCCGTTTTCACGGTCATCGTCCAGAGTTTCCCAGCGAGTCGACTGGCTGAACGCGGTCTGGGTCGGGATGCCCGCAGGACCTGCCTTGAAGAAGTGATGCACGGCTTCATCGGTGGTCTGGGTGATGTCCCACTTGGCGATGGCTTCTTCCATGCTGCGGCTGTGCACGGTCGGCAGGTCGGTGTGCAGCAGGCCGCCACGGGCCAGCGAACCGAGAATGCTGAAGATGCCGCCGGCGCGGTGCACGTCTTCCATGTGGTACTTCTGGATGTTCGGCGCGACTTTGCACAACTGCGGCACGCTGCGCGAAAGACGGTCGATGTCGCGCAGGTCGAAATCGATTTCCGCCTCTTGGGCGGCAGCCAGCAGGTGCAGGATGGTGTTGGTCGAGCCGCCCATGGCGATGTCGAGCATCATCGCGTTTTCGAACGCTTTGAAGTTGGCGATGTTGCGCGGCAGCACCGATTCGTCGTTCTCGCCGTAGTAACGCTTGCACAGCTCGACGATGGTACGGCCGGCCTGCAGGAACAGTTGCTCGCGGTCGCTGTGGGTGGCGAGGGTCGAACCGTTGCCCGGCAGTGCGAGGCCCAGGGCTTCGGTCAGGCAGTTCATCGAGTTGGCGGTGAACATGCCGGAGCACGAACCGCAGGTGGGGCAGGCGCTGCGCTCGTATTCAGCGACTTTCTCGTCAGAAGCGCTGGAGTCGGCGGCGATCACCATGGCGTCGACGAGGTCGAGGCCATGGGAAGCGAGTTTGGTCTTGCCGGCTTCCATCGGACCGCCGGAAACGAAGATCACCGGAATGTTCAGGCGCAAGGCAGCCATCAACATACCGGGGGTGATCTTGTCGCAGTTGGAGATGCAGACGATGGCGTCGGCGCAGTGGGCGTTGACCATGTATTCGACGGAGTCGGCGATGATCTCGCGGCTCGGCAGCGAATACAGCATGCCGTCGTGCCCCATGGCGATGCCGTCATCCACGGCGATGGTGTTGAATTCCTTGGCAACACCACCGGCGCGCTCGATTTCGCGGGCAACCAGTTGGCCCAGGTCTTTCAGGTGGACATGGCCAGGCACGAACTGGGTGAAGGAGTTGGCAATGGCGATGATCGGCTTTTTGAAGTCGTCATCTTTCATCCCGGTGGCACGCCACAGTGCGCGGGCGCCGGCCATGTTGCGGCCGTGGGTGGATGTTTTCGAGCGGTAATCTGGCATGGAGCACTCCGGGCGGCTAATCAGGTATCAAAGGGGAGTGAGCTTCTATTGACGTCTGGAACACTCAGAAATGGCCGTGTGTCCTGAAGTTGCCGATGACTTTGCGGGATCGCCGCTTGCCTCAGCCTGAGCTCATAAACCCGCCGGGGGATGAATGGCGATGAATCAGGCGATTCTACACCGCTGGCGTCTGGAGGGAATGGCGCAAAGCGTTGTTCCCGTGCCGAAGGGGCGTGTGGCATGACGACCGGCAGGTTTAATCGCTACCCGTCCGCGCGATCGCATTGACCTGCAGGTTCCTGGCGCGCTGGCTGATCCGGCTGTTGAGCATCAGCGCGATGCCGCTGAGCAGCACGAAGCTGTAGCCCAGCGTCGATTGCAGATTGGTCGGGCTGAGGCTGATCAACGCACTGATCAGCCCGCCGCAGATGAAGATGATCGTGCTGCCGGCCGAGGCTGAAGTGCCGGCGTTTTCAGGAAACAGGCTCATGGCCCGTGAAGTGGCAGCCGGGCGCGCAATGGTGGTGCCGGCGGTGCAGATCAGCATCGGAATCAGCACTGTCACGGGGGCCAGCACATGGTTGGCCGCCAGATACAGCATCGCCAGTCCCGACAGCAGGATCAGGCTTAGCCCGGTGATGATTTGTCGGCCCGGCGTGATACGTCGATTCAGTAACGTGGCGATGATGCCCCCCACGACATACGCGGCGCCATACACCAGCAGGATCAGCGAAAAGTCATAGGCCGACAATTGCAGCTGGTCCATGAATATCAGCGGTGAAATGACGATAAACGAGAAATGGCAGGCGAACGCAAAGGCTGAAATCAGCCAGTAGCCGACGAAGTCGAAATCTCCCAACACCCGTCGATAGGCCTTGAGGAAACTCAGGGGAGGGCCGCTGGCAGCGGGACGGGTGTTCTCCAGGAAAACCCAGGCCTTGAGCAACACCGCGGCAGCGAGCGCAGTGAACACCCAGAAGCTGCCGCGCCAGCCGAGGGTGGCTTGCAGAAAAGTGCCGGCCAGCGGCGATACCGAGATGAAAATCCCGGTAGCCGTGACCATCAGGATACGCAGACGATCACGCTCCTCACCTTCGAACAGATCCTGCACCAGTGCCTGGGACAGCACGAAGCAGCCGCACCCCACTGCCTGTACCACCCGGAACATCAGGAACAGCGCGTAATCACTGGTTATCACGCAACCGACGGCACCGAGCATCGATACGCTCATGCCGGCGAGCAACAAGCCCTTGCGCCCGATCACGTCGGACAGCGGGCCGATCAACACTTGGGCAAACGCGATACCTACGGCGAACAGACTGATCGACAGCGCGATGTCCGCCGGTGTGCTGCGAAAGTGCGCCGCCAGTGCCGGAAACGAAGGCAGCAGGACATCCAGTGGAAACACGCCGAGCAACACCATCGCCAGCAATAGGCTGACAGCCCCGCGACGTTGACGGGCGGTTACCACGGATTTTCCTTTATCCATCGATCAGTCCTGCCTTGGCAAAAAGTGTCTGGTTATGGGGCGTGGCGAAAAATCCCGCCTTGCGCAATGCATCCAGCGTAGCGACGCAACCTGATCGTGCACGCGCGCGGTTGGCCTGCACCGTCGTCATGCTGCGGACAATCTCCATCACGTCGCTGTCGGCGATACCCGCGCCACGCAGGCTCTGTTGCAGCCAGCGTTCATCGATCTCGAAGAAAATCCCGATGATCTCCAGCAGCGTTCTGCTCACAAACGTGCGCTGGCGGCTGTTCATGGACAGCCAGCAGTAGTGGAACACTTCGGCAAAGTAGCGACTGTGGCGGGCTTCGTCGGCCAGATGGTCGCGCAGCATGTCGTTCACGCTGGACACCAGAGTGTCGCGGCAGATGTCCAGCAGCTCTCGGGCAATGATGGTCTCCGAGACGAAGCCGAGCAGAAACCATGCCAGTGCACGGTTCTTCTCCGGGGTGCGGGCGATCAGTGCGTTCATGCGGGTGATCCGCTTGGGGATCGTCGGCCGCCCGGTGATTCCGTAAAGCCCGGCGATCTGCTCCGCGAGACGATTGGAGAACAGCGCGTGGTAACCCTCGTCGGTGTAGAGCTGCAGTGCCGAGTGTTTCATTGGCAGCGGCACGTAAATGGGCAGCTCCCGATGCGCGATGACTTCAACTGCACGATTGACGATGCGGTGTTCGAGCAGCGTGGTGTAGTCGAGAAAGTGCACCAGGTGATTGGCCGTCAGCCGATGCAATACCTCGCGCCCCGCGGCCTGTATCGCCGGGTGAGCCAGATAGGGCAGGAAGGCGGGTGGGAACCAATAGCGGCTTTGCAGTTGTTGCTGCACGTCGTCCGGCAATTGGTAGTCGTGGGTGCTGCTGCGTACCGAGGCTCGACTGTCCCAGTCCCCCAGGGTGAACTTGTGCGCCCATGACACCGGTACTTCATGCGGATCAGGGATCAGCAGGGTCATGTCTGGACCTCGCGCAACAGATCGCGCATTTCCTGGCACATTGCCTGTCCATCGCTTTTCCCGCAGCCGACAAAGAACAGTGGCTGTTCCGCGCTTTCCTCAAGTTTGAGCAGTGTTTCGACCTGCTTGTCGGCAAACGCGCCGGTCAACCAGGTATTGAAGCCAAGCGCGGTAGCCACCAGTTGAAAGGTTTGTGACAGATGGCCGGCTTCGACGAATGCCATGCGGTAGGCCCGTGAGTGCTCGTACTTCCACCAGAGCCGGTCAAATCGGGCCGTGATGAACAACCCCAGCGGCAGGTTGTTGATGAAATGCTGGCCGCCGAGCAAATCGCCCGGTGCCGCTTGTGGCAATGGATTAACCCGGCTCAGGGTGTGTTCCGCCGGGTGATAGGCGTAGATGCCGGGCTCCAGATCCTCGACATTCTGCACCATCAGAAAGCCTTCGCATGCGTTCAGACCGCCACCGGAGGGACTGCTGCGACGTGCGCCGAGGTCTTGGGCGATGGTGGCGTCGCGATCAATGTCGCGCTCGTGGAGATAACCAAGCGAAAGATAAAGCAGGGTGCTGACGTCGCTGAGCGTCATTGCTGCACCCGTAAAGGAACGACAGGTCTTTCGCTGGAGCAGCGCGTTATTCAGGCTATCGTTGCTCAGTGCGCGGGGGACGGGCAGGGCGATGCGCGGTGCAGATTGATGCTGCGGGCGTTCTGTCGCGGGAGCCGGGCTAGCCAATACTTCGTTGCAGTGCGCCAGATATTGTCTGGACCACTCATGAATATTCTGAGGGGCGTGTTCGCAGGGAATGTTTTGAGTGCCGATGTGATAGATCTTTGATAATTCATCCCAGCCCCATTGCGGGGTGTCGATTTTTGAAACGGTTAGAATGCCCGCGCTGAGTAGTTGTGTGTCTATTATGTTGTGTGTATCGAATAAGTCTGGATTGTTTATTAGTTGGGCAAGGCGCGATGAGTAGTTTATATCCAGCTCATATTGAGCATGTTCTTTGTAGTTCCATACTATTTGTTTTGGCGAGCGCGGCAATATAAACAGGTAAGGATTGATGTGCATGGGGCTATTTACTCTGGCTGAAGTCGGAAGGACGCTGAGTTGCCGGCACTCCCCAGCGTCCTGACTTACTTAACGGGTTTTAGCAGCAACCAGAAAAGCCAGGTTTGCGATTTTGTTGGTTTCCAGAGAAATCTTTTTCATGATGTGAACTCCTTGTTCGTTGAAAGTTTAAGTCACCTCGTGGCGACAACTTCATAATAGTTTGTAATGGATTATTGGCAAGTGGATATTAAGTAGGAATGCTCCAGTAATTTTGTCGGAATAATCTTTAGCTGGAGATGTGCTTTGTAGGTTAAGTTTCAATAATTAAAAGACGTAAGGAAATATCCTGCACGTTCATAGGAAGGCAAGTGTAGGACGTCGAGAACGTCGGAAGGAATAAAAGGCGCCGAATGACCGCCAGGGCCAGGCGTACAGCAAACGGGGAGCCTGCTGGCTCCCCGTTATCCGCATTGATCAGCTGTTAGGCAGCAGGCGGCAGGTGATGCTCTTGATGTAGCGGGTTTCGGCAATGGCCGGGTGCACCGGGTGATCCGGACCCTGACCGCCGCGCTCCAGCAACTGGATGTTGCGATCCAGGTGACGGGCACTGGTCAGCAGGATGTTCTGCAGATCGTCTTCCGGCAGGTGCATCGAGCACGAAGCGCTGACCAGGATGCCGTCCTTGTTGAGCAGGCGCATGGCTTGCTCGTTCAGACGACGGTAGGCGCCTTCACCGTTCTTCATGTCTTTCTTGCGTTTGATGAACGCTGGCGGGTCGGCCACGATCACGTCGAAGCGCTCTTCGCTGGCTTTCAGCTCTTTCAAGGCTTCAAATACGTCGCCTTCGATGCAGGTCATCTTGTCGGCAAAACCGTTCAGCGCGGCGTTGCGCTCGACACCGTCAAGGGCGAAGGCCGAGGCATCGACGCAGAACACTTCGCTGGCGCCGAACGCGGCGGCCTGTACGCCCCAACCACCGATGTAGCTATAGAGGTCGAGTACGCGTTTGCCTTTGGCGTAGGGGGCCAGGCGCGCGCGGTTCATGCGGTGATCGTAGAACCAACCGGTTTTCTGACCCTGAATGACCGGGGCTTCGAATTTCACGCCGTTCTCTTCCAGTGCGACCCACTCCGGCACCAGACCGAACACGGTTTCGACGTAGCGGTTGAGGCCTTCGGCGTCACGTGCGGCGGAGTCGTTCTTGAACAGAATGCCGCTTGGCTTGAGCACTTGGGTCAGCGCGGCAATTACGTCGTCTTTGTGCGCTTCCATGGTTGCCGAGGCAATCTGCACCACGAGGATGTCACCGAAACGGTCGACCACCAGACCTGGCAGCAGATCGGAATCGCCGTAGACCAGACGATAGAACGGCTTGTCGAACAGACGTTCGCGCAGCGACAGGGCGACGTTCAGGCGATGCACCAGCAGCGATTTGTCCAGCGCAACTTTAGTGTCGCGCGACAGCAGGCGGGCGCAAATCAGATTGTTCGGGCTCATGGCCACGATGCCCAGCGGTTTGCCGCCGGCAGCTTCGAGGATCGCCTGATCGCCAGCATTAAAGCCGTGCAGTGGCGTGGCGGCCACGTCGATTTCGTTGCTGTAGACCCACAGGTGACCGGCGCGCAGGCGACGGTCGGCGTTGGCTTTGAGGCGCAAGCTAGGCAGGGACATGACGTCGCTCCGGAAAAAAGAGCGGGAGTATACCGTGTTGCGACTTGTGTCGGGTTTGGCGTGCGATGAAACGCTGATGACCTCTTCGCGAGCAGGCTCGCGAAGAGGTCATGAACGCTACGCCGACAGAGCGTCGATCAACTCACGACTGAACGCCGGAATATCATCCGGCTGACGGCTGCTGATCAAGTGACCGTCTCTGACCACTTCCTGATCGACCCAGTGGGCGCCCGCATTCACCAGATCATCCTTGACCGTTTTGTAACTGGTCATGGTCTTGCCATTGACCAGCCCCGCCGAAATCAGCAGCCAACTGCCATGGCAGATCACCGCAATCGGCTTGCCGGCGGAGGTGCCGGTCTTGACCAGGTGCTGGGCGTCCTGATCGATGCGGATGGTGTCGGAATTCTGCACGCCGCCGGGCAGGACGATTGCGTCGTATTGCTCACTGCTGGCGGCCTGGAAAGTCTGGTCGACCGTGAAGTCATCGGCCGGTTTGTCGTGGTTCCAGCCTTTGACCTTGCCAGCTTCCGCCGAAAGGATATCGACTTGAGCGCCAGCCTCTTCCAGGGCCTGTTTGGGACCCGTCAATTCAACCTGTTCGAAACCATCGGTTACCAAAAAAGCGACGCGCTTGCCGTTGAGGGAAGTGGCCATCAGTAAGCTCCTGAGTCTGTGGGGATTTGCCGCCACGTGGGACCGCAATGATCCTGTGGGCATTACAGAGTCCGAAGCCGGGGCTTGAATGAAAGTTCCTGACAATTGCCCACTGGTGTGTCGTCCAGCGGTTTTTAGGGGTTAGAATCGCCGCCTGTCCCAGAGTGTGTACTTATGTCCCAAGAGCTGACCACCGAACAGATTCAACAATCCCTGCAAGGCATCAGCGTGCCCGCGCAGCCGCAGATCATGGTGGATCTGCAAATGGAGCAGTACATGCCCGACCCGGACCTGGAGGTGATCGCCAAGCTGATCGCCCAGGATCCCGGCCTGTCCGGCGCGCTGCTGAAAATCGTCAACTCGCCGTATTACGGCTTGAGCAACAAGATCACTTCGATCCAGCGTGCGGTGAATCTGCTGGGCAGCCGTTCGATCATCAACCTGATCAACGCGCAGTCGATCAAGGGCGAGATGAACGACGACACCATCGTCACTCTCAATCGTTTCTGGGACACCGCCCAGGACGTGGCGATGACTTGCCTGACCCTGGCCAAGCGCATCGGCACGCAGGCGGGCGATGAAGCCTATGCGTTGGGCCTGTTTCACGATTGCGGCGTGCCGTTGATGCTGCAGCGGTTCCCTAATTACATGTCGGTGCTGGAAACGGCCTACGCCAATGCCACCTCTGAATGTCGAGTGGTGGACACCGAAAACGCCGAGTTCAACACCAACCACGCGGTGGTCGGTTATTACACCGCCAAGTCCTGGCGACTTCCGGAGCATGTCAGCACGGCCATTGCCAATCACCACAATGCCCTGGCGATTTTCAGCGACGAGTCGTCGCGCAACAGTCAGATGAAAAACCTGTTGGCGATCCTCAAGATGGCCGAGCACATTTGCGCTTCGTATCGCGTGCTGGGCAATCAGACCGAAGACTACGAATGGAGCAGCATCGGCCCGCTGATTCTCGATTACGTGGGGTTGTCGGACTATGACTTCGAAACCCTCAAACAAACGATCCGCGACCTCGGCGCGCATTGATTCGAGGACGCCATGCCTGAACTGCCGGAAGTCGAAACCACTCGCCGGGGCATCGCCCCGCATCTGGAAGGCCAGCGCGTCAGCCGGGTGATCGTGCGTGACCGTCGGCTGCGCTGGCCGATCCCCGAAGACCTTGATATGCGTCTGTCCGGGCAGCGCATCGTGTTGGTCGAGCGACGGGCCAAGTATCTGTTGATCAACGCAGAGGTCGGTACGTTGATCAGCCATTTGGGTATGTCGGGCAATCTGCGTCTGGTTGAGGCCGGTCTGCCGGCGCTCAAGCATGAGCATGTCGATATCGAACTGGAGTCGGGCCTGGCCCTGCGTTACACCGATCCACGGCGGTTCGGCGCGATGTTGTGGAGCACCGATCCGCTCAATCACGAATTGCTGATTCGTCTCGGGCCGGAACCGTTGACCGATCTGTTCGACGGCGAGCGCTTGTTTCAGCTGTCGCGCGGGCGTTCGATGGCGGTCAAGCCGTTCATCATGGACAACGCGGTGGTGGTCGGGGTCGGCAATATCTATGCGACCGAAGCGCTGTTCGCCGCCGGCATCGATCCACGCCGCGAGGCCGGGGGCATTTCCCGGGGGCGTTATCTGAAGCTGGCGATCGAGATCAAACGCATCCTCGCTGCTGCCATCGAGCGTGGCGGCACTACGTTGCGTGATTTCATTGGCGGTGACGGGCAGCCAGGGTATTTCCAGCAGGAACTGTTTGTTTATGGCCGAGGCGGTGAACACTGCAAGGTCTGCGGCACCGGTCTGCGTGAAGTGAAGCTCGGCCAGCGTGCCAGTGTGTTCTGCCCGCGCTGTCAGACCTGAGGCAAAGGGCCGAAAAAGTCCTACGGTCTATAGTGAGTTGTCTCACTGTTCAGCCCGAAGGATCGTGCCATGAAATCCTTGCAAGCCCTCTTCGTCACCCTGCTGCTCTGTTCCAGCCTGGCTGTTCAAGCCACGGAAAGCGGCAGCGGTGATCCGCGCTACACCATCCAGAACCCACCGGCCTACGCGATGATAGGCGACTTGCTGATTGCCCGACCTTTGCTGGTTGTGGCGACGGTGATCGGTGCAGGGGTGTTTGTGGTGTCGCTGCCGTTTACCGCGCTAGGCGGCGGGATTGGTGATGCGGGGCAGGCGTTGGTGGTCGATCCGGCGAAGGCGGCGTTTGTGCGGTGTCTGGGGTGTACCGGGGAGGGGTTTGAGCAGCGTGAGTGAGCTGATCCGGATATTGCGGTGTTGCTGATGGCCTCATCACGGGCAAGCCCGCCCCCACAAGTATTTTGGTGTTCACACGATTTGTGTATCACCACAGAATCCTGTGAGAGCGGGCTTGCCCGCGATAGGGGCTGTGCAGGCGCTGAAGGACTCAGGCCTTGCCGGTAATCTTGCGGTACTTCTCCATCAACTGTTCTTCAGTCTCTGGATGCGCTTCGTCGAGCGGAATGCAATCCACTGGGCAAACCTGCTGGCACTGCGGTTCGTCGTAGTGGCCAACGCATTGGGTGCACAGGTTCGGGTCGATCACATAGATCTCTTCGCCCTGGGAGATGGCGGCGTTCGGGCACTCGGGTTCGCAGACGTCGCAGTTGATGCAATCGTCGGTGATGATCAGGGACATGCTAACTCCAGCCGGGGCGGCAGGCCCGGGCGCTATAAATCAATGCGCGCAATTGTGCCGCATTGACGCCCGCAGTGCACGCGGGCGCCGTTTGAACGGTCGTTACTTCTTGAAGCGCTGGGTCAACGCGTCGGCCACGGCCGGGTGGACGAACTTGCTGATATCGCCGCCCAGTGCGGCGATTTCGCGGACCAACGTCGACGAAATGAACGAATAACGCTCGGAAGGGGTGAGAAACAGACTCTCCACATCCGGGGCCAACTGGCGGTTCATGTTGGCCAACTGGAATTCGTATTCGAAGTCCGACACCGCCCGCAAACCACGCAGGAACACATTGGCGTTCTGCTCTTTGGCGAAATGCGCCAGCAGCGTCGAGAAACCGACCACTTCCACGTTCGGCAGGTGTTTGGTGACCTCGCGAGCCAGTTCAACCCGTTGTTCCAGCGGGAACAGCGGATTTTTCTTCGGGCTGGCGGCGACCGCAATAATCACGTGATCGAACAGGCGCGAGGCGCGTTCGACCAGATCGCCATGGCCCTTGGTAATAGGGTCGAAGGTACCTGGGTACAACACTCGGTTCATCGCGTCGTCCTGGCGGGAGTCCGTTGGGGAGTCGGATGGTATCGCAGCCGTCCCGGTCGGCCAAGTCGCCTTTTGGGTAAGAAAGCACTATAGACGATAGGAATAATCCGCTTTTTCATGGGTTTTTCAGCCGATCAGCGAGGGACGTCGCCAATTGTGCGGTGAGACCATACACCGACAACTGCGGGTTGGCGCCGATGCTGGTGGGGAACAGCGAGCCGTCGTGAATCGACAGATTGCTCAGTTGATGATGGCGGCCAAGGCTGTCGGTAACGGCGCTCTTGGGCTCTTCACCCATCGCGCAGCCGCCCATGACGTGGGCGCTGCCCAGTCGTGTGCGATACCGCTCAAGGCTCAAGCCGTCGATCAGCGCGCGCGCCTCGGCCAGGGTTTTCACGTAGCGGGCGTCGGCATGCATCGGCATCACCGCTTTGGCGCCGCCGGCGAACTGGATCTCGGCCATGCTGTGGAAGGCGCGGCGCAGGCCTTCCCAAGCGTAAGGCGAAACCTGGTAATCGAGCACCGGCGAGCCGTCGCCGCGCAATTCGACGCTGCCGCCCTGGCTGTCGGGGTGAAAGCCGTCGCGTAACAACGCCAGCATCGCGTGGGTGTGCGGCAGATCGGCCATGTGCTCGGCGTTCTGCTGGCCAAAACCACCGAGTAAAGTCGCCGCCAGCGCCGGGTGCAGCGGTGGCACTTCCAGCTTGTAGCCCATCGACCCGGTCGCCCCGTCCTTCCACTGGAAATAGTCCGTGTAGATCGACTGTGGCGCGCCGTAGAAAGGGTTGATCACCTCATCGAAGCGTCCGGCGGACATGTTCACCAGATGCAGAAACGTGCGTTTGCCGAGGGTCTTATGCGGATCCGGCGCATCCGAACGCAGCAATAATGCCGGGCTGTTGATGCCGCCGCCGGCCAGAACGTAATGCCGCGCCTTGACGATGATTGTGCGGCCGGTCGGTTCGACGCAGCGCTCGTCCATGGCCACGCATTGCAGGCCGGTGATTTTATCGCCGCTGATCTGCAGCTTTTCCGCCCGGGCCAGATAGAGCAACTCGCCACCCTTTTCCAGCGTCGCCGGAATGGTCGTGACCATCATCGATTGTTTGGCGTTGGTCGGGCAGCCCATGCCGCAGTAGCCGAGGTTCCAGCAGCCGCGCACGTTGCGCGGGATCACGTGCCAGCTATACCCGAGTTGCTCGCAGCCTTTGCGGATTACGTCGTTGTTGGCGTTGGGCGGAACCATCCATGGTGCAACGCCGAGGCGCTGCTCCATTTTTTCGAACCACGGGGCCATATCTTCGGGGCTGTGGCCTTTGACGTTGTGCTCTGTGGCCCAGTGTTCCAGGGTCGGTAGCGGCGTGCGGAAACTCGAGGTCCAGTTGATCAGCGTGGTGCCGCCGACGGCGCGGCCTTGCAGGATAGTGATCGCGCCATCCTTGCTCATGCGGCCGATGCCTTCCTGATAGAGGCTGCTGTAGGCCTGGTCTTCGAGCATTTTGAAGTCGGAGCTGGTTTTCAGCGGGCCTTCTTCGACCAGCAGCACTTTATAGCCCGCAGCGCTGAGGATTTCTGCCGTAGTGCCGCCGCCGGCGCCGCTGCCGATGATGGCGACGTCGGCTTCGAGGGTCAGGTCGTCGCTGAGTTGAGCGCCGTTGTAGGTTTTCCAGCCTCGGGCGAGGCCTTCGCGGAAGGGGTCGGGTACGGGCATCGATCAGGTTCTCTTGTTTTTGTAGTTCTCGCGATAGGTGCGGTTCGGTTTCAGACCGCAGGCGGGCCGGGATAGCCGCAGTGCGCCCAGGAATCCTTGCGGGTGTACCAGGCCATCATCACCATTTGCTGCAGGGAGCTATGGCCCATGCGCAGCAGGTTCAACGAACTGTTTTGCCAACGGTCGAGGAAGTGACGCATCGCTTCGGGACTGGCGTTTTCCCAACTGCCCCAGATCCCGGTGAGCGGGCCACGGGTCACGGCCATGCCCAGCACGTCGAACAGTTGTCGGGTGAGTTTGAGCATTTCCGGCGACAGGTGATCGAGGCTGTAATCCAGCGAATCGAGGGTGCCAGCCACCGCGCCGGGCATCTTCTCGGCGACCACGGCGCCATCAAGCATCACCGGAATCAGCGCGCGCAGAAACAGCAAATCGCCGTCGCGCAAAGTCACGAAACCATTGGCCGCGACGCTCGACGAACAGCCGCTGAGGCTGGCACCGAGACCGGCGGTGGCGAGGAAAGCCGTGGCGCCGAGGCTGAGTTTCAGCAGACCACGACGTGACAGTTCAGGTGTATCGGTCAGGCTTGGGTGCATTGTTTTTATTACCCGGCGATGACGAATATTTAGCGGATGAACAGCTTCTGGATCAGTTTCTGAATCGATTTTCCGTACGGCGGGTAAATCAGTCTGGCCGCGTTGAAGCGCTGTTTAACCAGCACGCCCTTGGCTTTGCTGAATGTCAGGAAGCCTTCGTGACCGTGGTAATGACCCATGCCCGACGCACCGATGCCGCCAAACGGCATATCGTCCTGCGCGACATGCAGCAGGGTGTCGTTCAGGCACACGCCGCCGGAATGGGTTGCTTGCAGCACGCGGTTCTGTTCGTGTTTGTCGTAGCCAAAGTAGTAAAGAGCCAGAGGTCGTGGGCGCTGATTGATGTAAGCAAATGCCTGCTCCAGATCCTGGTATGGCACGATCGGCAGCAGCGGGCCGAAGATTTCGTCCTGCATCACGGTCATGTCGTCGCTGACATTCAGCAGCATGCTGTGCGGCATGCGCCGGCCCTGACCCTGATCGAACAGCGGAATCAGCAGCGCACCTTTGCTGGTGGCATCGCTGACGTAGCCGTTGAGCCGCGCCAACTGGCGTTCGTTGATGATTGCGGTGTAGTCGGGGTTGTCGGTGAGGGTCGGATAGAAACCCTGTACGGCTTGGCGATAGGCTTCGACGAAACCACCGATGCGGTCTTCCGGGACCAATACGTAATCGGGAGCGACGCAGGTCTGCCCGGCGTTGAGGGTTTTGCCGAAGGCGATGCGTTCGGCGGCGTCCTTCAACGGCACGTCGCGGGAGACGATGGCCGGGGACTTACCGCCCAGCTCAAGAGTGACCGGGGTCAGGTTTTCCGCCGCTGCGCGCATGACGTGTTTGCCGATGCTGGTGGCGCCGGTGAATAACAGATGATCGAAGCGCAAACGGGAAAACGCCACGCCGATATCGGCTTCGCCGAGCACCACACAAACCAGATCTTCGGGGAAGATTCGCGCCAGCAACTCCTTGAGCAACAGGCCGGTGGCCGGGGTCGATTCGCTGAGTTTGAGCATCACCCGATTGCCCGCCGCCAAAGCGCCGACCAGCGGGCCGATGGCCAGATAAAGCGGATAGTTCCACGGGACGATGACGCCGACCACCCCCAATGGCTGATAAACCACTTTCGCTGAAGCCGGCTGGAATGCCATGCCGACCTTGCGCCGCGAAGCTTTCATCCAGCCCTTGAGATGACGGCTGGCGTAATGAATGCCGTGCAGGCTTGGCATCAGTTCAGCGAGCAGGGTTTCGTCGGCGCTGCGATGGCTGAAGTCGGCGCTGATTGCCTCGATCAAAGCCTGACGCTGGTTGCTCAGCAAATCGCGCAGTGCCTTGAGCCATTGCTGGCGCTGGGCGGCGGGTGGCATCGGGTTGGCGGCATACGCAGCGCGTTGCGCCGCGAACTGCCGATCAAGCGCTTCCAGGGGCAATTGCAGCGTCTGCAGGTAGGCAATGTCGGCAGTCATGGGCGGCTCAGTATTTATTGTAGTGAGGAACTTTCTAGAGTCTATGCTCTAGAAAGTCAATCAACATCCATGCACAGCAGTGTTTTATCCATTTCCGGTTAGGTCGTAAGATGCTCGTCAACGCACTCTGAATTAAAGCCCAAGCCATGGCCCCACGAATAAAAACCAGCGAGCGTATCGTGCTGAACAGCCTCGAGCTGTTCAATCAGCAGGGCGAGCGCAGCATCAGTACCAATCACATTGCTGCCCATATGGAGATTTCTCCAGGCAACCTGTACTACCACTTCCCCAACAAGCAGGCGATCATCGCCGTCTTGTTCAGTGAGTACGAAAGCCTTGTCGACAGTTTCCTGCGCCCGCCGCAGGGACGCGCCGCGACCGTTGAAGACAAGCGCTTCTACCTCAAGGAGCTGCTCTCGGCGATGTGGCGCTACCGCTTCCTGCACCGCGATCTCGAGCATCTGCTCGATAGCGATCCGGAACTGGCCGCACGTTATCGGCGCTTTTCCCAGCGTTGTATGATCCAGGGCGCGGCGATCTACGAAGGTTTCGTGGCGGCCGGGATCCTCGACATGGATCGCGTGCAGATCGAATCGCTGACCCTCAATGCCTGGATCATCCTGACGTCCTGGGTACGCTTTCTGTGCACCACCCGGGAAAACTCCAATCACCTCAGTGAACAAGCCATTAAACGTGGCGTGTATCAGGTGCTGGTGCTGGAAGCCGGATTTGTCACCGAGCAGGCGCGCGAGCAGGTCAATGCGCTGTTCGAGGAGTTCTATGTGCCACTGGCCCAGGCCCTCGAAGATGTGAAGTAAACCGTTCCGTTGAAATCCCACAGGAGCCCGTTATGCCGATTGCGCAACTGATCAGCCCCAACGCACTGGATGCCCGCAAGGAGCAGCCCGGGCTGGTGATTCTGGATTGTCGTTTTGCCCTCGAAGACCCGGACTACGGTCAGCGCAGCTATGCCGAAGGGCACATTGCCGGGGCGAGTTTTGCCGATCTTGAGCGTGACCTCAGTGGCAAAGTGGTCAAGGGCGTGACCGGGCGTCATCCGTTGCCTGAGCCGGCAGAGCTGATCGAGCGTCTGCAAGCCTGGGGCATCAATGCCAACAGCGACGTGGTCTTGTACGACGACGGCCCCGGAGCCTATGCGGCCCGAGCATGGTGGCTGCTGGCGTGGCTGGGCAAGCGCGACGGTGTGTTCATTCTCGATGGCGGACTCAAGGCGTGGCATGCAGCGGGTCTGCCGCTGAGCCTGGATGCGCCGACCGTCACCCGTGGCCATTTCAGCGGCCAGCCAGACATGAGCCTGTTGCTCAGCGCCGGACAATTGCAGCAACGTCTCGGCCAGCCCGAACTGACCCTGATCGACGCCCGGGCCTTGCCGCGTTTCAAAGGTGAAGTGGAACCGATTGACCCGATTGCCGGGCACATACCTGGCGCTCAATGTGCGGCGTTTACCGACAACCTCGGCAGTGAAGGGCAATTCTTGCCGGCCGATCAGCTAAAGCAGCGCTTTGCCGCGAAACTGGGGCAGCGTTCGCCGTCGGAACTGGTCGCGTATTGCGGCTCTGGCGTGACGGCGTGTCACAACCTGTTTGCGCTGTGCCTGGCGGGCTATCCGTTGGGTTCGTTGTACGCCGGGTCGTGGAGTGAGTGGATCAACGAGCCGTCGCGCGGTATTGCCACCGGCGAATAAACACCTCCTTGTGGGAGCTCGCTCGCTCCCACAAGAGTCTCTTCCTGATTGTTCACGTCGTCAGGCCTGCCAGCCACTGTGGGATGCGCCGTTCCAGGTAATAACCCGGCTGGCGCAACGAGCCATCGACGAAGCCTACATGGCCGCCGCGAGCCTGCAATTCGAATTCGGTGAGGTCTGACAGCTCGCTGGCCAGGGGCAGGCTGTGCGGAAACACGAAAGGATCGTCCGCCGCTTGAATGATCAGGGTCGGCGTGCGGATCTCACCGAGAAAATACCGGCTCGAAGCGCGACGATAGTAATCCTCGGCATCGGTAAAGCCGTGCAGTGGCGCAGTGACCCGGCCATCGAAATCCCAGAAGGTGCGCATATTTTCCAGCGAGCCGAGCGCTGCGAGTGCGGCTACACCATCATCGCGCCCGTCGTGCTGAAACTGGCGTTGCTTGTTCTTGATGTAAGCGACCATCTCGCGCATGAAGTGCGCTTGATAGACCCTGGAAAATCCCTGACCAATCCGATCCGCGCACTGGTCGAGGCGAAACGGCACCGACACTGCCACCGCACCGCGCACGCCGCTGGCACTCCCGGTCTCGCCCAGATGCTTGAGCAACACATTGCCGCCAAGGGAGTAGCCGACCGCATACAGCGGTGCCAACGGACGCTTCGTACGCAGGTGGCGGATGGCTTCGGCAAGGTCTTCGCTGGCGCCGGAGTGATAACTGCGCGGCAGCAGGTTCGGTTCGCCCGAGCAGCCGCGCCAGTTCAATGCCACGCTGGCCCAGCCTTGCGCGGCGAGCGCGCCCTGGATGCCGGCAACGTAAGGTGAGTTAGAAGAACCGGTCAGTCCATGCAGCACCAACACCAGCGGAGTCTCGGCGCTGTGCGGGCCATGCCAGTCGAGGTCGAGGAAATCGCCATCATCAAGCCACAGACGTTCTCGCTGACGATCAAGGTGAACGGTTTTGCGCCACAGCGGCCCCCACAAGGTTTGCAGGTGTGGGTTACCCAGGCCGAAGGCCGGTGCAAAGCGGGGGCTGGGAACAGGGTTCAGTGACTGCACGGCAAATCTCGACAGGTCTTGCGCAAAGCGGCAGGTGCGTCAGGCATCTGCCGCTTTTGAGTGAAAGAACCTAACTTGCCACAAAGCCTGCTTCGGCGCGACACATGCTCTGGGATGACGTGCCGGGCGGTGCCGGCGCGGGGGCGGGTAGCGCCTGCTGCTCGACGGTGGCCCCGACTGTCACCACGCGCCAGCGGTCGGCGGCCAAATGCCGATTCAGCGCCTCATGGATTTGTTTGAGTGTCAGGCGTTGCACTTGTTGCACGGTGTAGTCGAGGTCGAGTGGCAGATCATGGCGATTGATTGTCACCAGTTGCTTGAGAATCTGCCGGTTGCTGGAGCTGTTAAGTGCACTCCTGTTGGCGACTTGAAGCTTGACCTGATCGAGCTCCTGTTGTGTCGGCCCGTCGCGCAGGTAGTCACTGAACAGCGACCGGGTCAACGCCAGCGTAGCCTGGCTGAATGCCGGATTGACCTGCAGGGAAATGGTCAGCAAACCCGCCGTGGCCCAGGAGGTGTTTTCTGCATGGACGTCGTACACCAGCCCGCGCTTTTCCCGTAGTTCGCTCATCAGTCGGCTGTTGGTCGAACCGCCAAAAATCAGGTTGGCGGCGTACAGCGCGGCATAGTCCGCATGGTTTTGCGACACGCTGGTCTGGGCGAGTATCAGGTTGATCTGGGCCAGTGGCTGTTCCTCGTGCAGGGTCCGTTCGGGGCCAACGGGGTTGTGCGCGGGCATTGGCACGACCGCGGTGCCTGCCGGCATGACCGGTAAGGCGTTGCTGATTTGCAGACTGAGCGCCTTTGCCTGCGCCAGTGTCAGGTCACCGACCAGGGTGATTTGCGCCTGACTGGCGCTGTAGAAACGCTGGTGGAAATCTTTTACCTGCGTCCTGGTCAGCGCCTGCAACCCTTGAACCGTGCCATAGAACGGCAGCGAGTAGGGACCGTCCGGGGCGAGCAGTGTCTTGACCAGATGCTCTGGCGAATTACCTGCATCCTGCGCAGCGGAAGTGAGGCTGTCGCGCAGCTCGATTTTCACCCTCTTCAGCGCATCCTCGGTCAGTGTTGGTGCGCCGAGGATCTGCGAAAACAGCTGCAACGCCGGGGCACTTTTCTGTTCATCGCTCAAGCTGCGCAAGGCCAATGTGGCGCGGTCATGATCGATGTTCATGTCGAGTTGCGCGCCCAGGCCGTCAAAGATTTCGACGATGGCGGGCAAGTCTTTGCCCGGTATGCCTTCATTGAGCATGCTGAACGTGGCGGCGGCGAGGCCCGGCGTGGCGCCATCTCGTGCGCTGCCTGCGGCGAAGCTGACATGCAGATCGAACATCGGCAGCTCTGTGGTGCGGATGAACAACACTTTGGTGCTGGTCAGGGTTTTCCAGCCTTTGATCGACAGTGCTCGCGCGGTGCCGGCGACAGGAACCGGCCCCAGGAGCGATTGCAGACGTGGCGCGGGGTAATTTGCCGGCGCGACCGTCACGGTATCTGCCAGCGTTTGAACGCCCGTCAGGCTTGCTACGATTCCCAGTCCGAGCAAAACGCCCCTTGCCTTCCGAAGGCCATTATTCATGAGCCGCCTCCGCCAATACATGCGCAACCGTCAGGCGTTCGCGCGTCAAGAACGTTGACGCAGCCTGCTGGATGTCAGCCGGTGTCACCTGTGCAAGCTCGTCTGAGTCCTTGTCCATCAACTGCCAAGGCAGGTCGATACTCGCCAATGTGGCCAACTCGCGGGCCTGCTCAACGATGGAGTCTTGTGTATAGATCTGTCGGGCAATCAATTGAGTGCGTGCGCGCTCCAACTCTTCGGCTGTCGGCGGGTGGGCATGCAGTTCTTCAATCATTTGCCAGACCCGTGCCTCGGCCGCGTCCAGGTCGTCAGCGTGGGCGCTGGCGAGTTCGGCCGTCATGAGCAGAAGACTGTCGCCGCGTGTGAGCGCGTCATAAAAGGTACTGACGTCGCTGAACAACTGTTCGGTGAATTCCAGGCGTTTTTTCAGGCGTGCACTGTGGGTCCCTCCCAGTAATGCGTCGATCAGGCGCAGGGCGTGTACAGATCGCCGATTTTCAGCGGTGGCAAGCCCCGGCACGTTAAACGCCATGATCAGTTGGGGGGTCGGGACGGCCAGAGACAGCGTCAGTTTGCGTTCACCTGGCTGTGCCAGCTCGGTGGGCCGTAGCAGACGAGGAACAGGGCGCGCCGGCAAGGGGCCAAAGTGGCGCTGCGCCAACCGTTCGACCTGATCGAGCGTCACAGCACCGACAACCACTAGCGTGGCGTTGCCAGGGGCGTAGCGGGTCGCATACCAGTGGCGCAGATCGTCGGCATTCAAACGGTGCAGGTCATGCATCCAGCCAAGAATCGGTGTGCGATAGCTATTGGCCAAATGCGCCACACCGGTCAGACGCTCCAGTGCCAGATCATGGGGAGCATCGTCGGTGCGCAAGCGCCGTTCTTCGCGTATCACCGCCATTTCCGGGGTCAAGTCCGAGGTGCGCAAGTGTGCGGTCGACATCAGATCGGCCATCAACTCGAATGCCACGCCCAGATACCTGGGGGCCAGGATTTGGTAATAGGTCGTGGCATCTTTGCTGGTGAAGGCGTTTTCCCGGGCACCGAGTGTTTGCAAAATGGCCGAGGCCTCGCCGGCGCAGGTTTTGCTGCTGCCTTTGTAGAGCATGTGTTCGAGTGCGTGAGAGAGTCCGCTCTGGCCTGGCGCCTCGTCGGCAGAGCCCACCTTGAACCAGAGTTGTGAGGTCACCAGCGGTGCACGATGGTCTTCGCGCACAAGCACGTTCAGACCATTGTCCAGGGTGAACTGGTGAGTGGGTGGTGCGGGGGCGGCCAGGGATATCAATGGCGCCAGGCAAAGAATGAGCAGCATCCTGCTGCATAACGTATCCATACATGAATCGTCCAAAGTGGTTAACGCAGATTGCGTTAACCACTTTGGCGAGATGCGAGGAGCGATGTGCGGTATCTATTTATGGCTGATGCAGTGACCGGCCATGAAGCGTGGGATCAAGCGCTGCGCTGCCAAAGCGCGTAATACACGCGTCCGGATTTCTGTTCACGGTGCAGGCGCCAGTTGGCCGGCAGGCCGAGGGTCGAGGGTGCCGTTTCGCTTTCGGTATACACCCAGGCGTCGTCGGCCAGCCACTGACGCTCTTCGAGCAACGTGCACACTGCAGGCAGCAGGTTCTGGTTGAACGGCGGGTCGAGGAAGACCAGATCGAACGGCGTAGCGGCCTGGGTTTCCAGGTAGCGCAGGGCGTCGGCAGTCTGCACCTGACCGTTGGTGCAGCGCAGCGTGCCGAGGTGCTCTTTAAGGCTGGAAACCGCGATATTGCTGGCGTCCAGCGCCTGCCCCATGGCCGCGCCACGGGACAACGCCTCGAGAAACAGCGCGCCGCTGCCGGCGAACGGGTCAAGGACCTTGGCGCCGGCCACGTACGGTGCGAGCCAGTTGAACAACGTTTCACGCACGCGATCCGGCGTCGGGCGCAGGCCCGGCGCGTCGGGGAAGCTCAGCTTGCGGCTGCGCCATTCGCCACCAATGATGCGTAACTGATTCACGCCGTTATGCACGTTGTGCGCAGGTTTTTTCGGTGCTCGAGTAGCCATTAATGCTCCGGAACCCCGAGCGGTTGCTCGGCAGGTTTGTCAGATGGGGCCGGTAACGGCTTTTGCGGCACGGTCGGGCCAGCGGTGACGATGACCATTTTGTCCGTGCTCAAGTGTTTGTTCAGGGCGTCGCGGACTTGTTCCACGGTCAGGCTCTGGGACTGACGCATGAAGTCATCCAGATAACTCAATGGCAGATTGTAGAAGCCCATGGCGCCGAGTTGGCCGACGATGTCGGCGTTGCTCGCGGTGGACAGCGGGAAGCTGCCGGCCAATTCGCGTTTGGCGTCGTCGAGTTCTTTCTGGGTCGGGCCGGTTTTCAGGTAATCGGCGAGAACGTCCTGCACCAGTTTCAGGGTGCCCTCGCTCATTTCCGCGCGGGTTTGCAGGTTGATCATGAACGGGCCACGAGCCTGCATCGGGCTGAAGCCGGAGTACACGCCGTAGGCCAGGCCGCGTTTCTCGCGCACTTCGCTCATCAGGCGCGTACCGAAACCGCCGCCGCCGAGGATCTGGTTACCCATCGACAGTGCGGCGTAGTCCGGGTCCTCGCGGTCGATGCCCAGTTGCGCGAGCATCAGGTTGGTCTGCTTGGACGGAAACTCGATGTGGCCAACGCTGGCTTTCGGTTCCTGGGGCTGAGCGATCTTCGCCAGTGCCGGGCCTTTCGGCAGGGCGGCGGAAACCTGATTGGCTATCGCCTCGGCGTCAGCGCGAGACAAGTCGCCGACCAGCGCGATGACCGCGTTGCCTGCCGCGTAGGCCTTGGCGTGGAATTCACGCAGCTGTGCCACGGTGATTTTCGGCACACTTTGCGCACTGCCATCGCTCGAGTGCGCGTAGGGGTGATCGCCGTACAAGCGTTTCATCAGCTCCAGGCTGGCGAGTTTGCCGGGGTTCTGTTTCTGGTATTCGAAACCGGCGAGCATCTGATTCTTGATGCGCGCGAATGAGTCGTTCGGGAAGGTCGGTTTGCCGACCACTTCCGAGAACAGTTTCAGCGCGGGTTCACGTTGTTCGGTGGCACTCAGGCTGCGCAGCGAAGCCAGCGCCATGTCCTTGAAGGCACCGTTGCCGAAATCTGCACCAAGACCTTCGAAACCCTGCGCGATGGCGCCGACGTCCTTGCCCGCAACGCCTTCGTTGAGCATCGCGTTGGTCAGCACTGCCAGCCCCGGCGCATTGCCGTCCTGACTGCTGCCGGCAGCGAAAATCAGGCGCATGTCGAACATTGGCAACTCGTGGGCCTCGACGAACAGCACCTTGGCGCCTTCGGCGGTGTTCCAGGTCTGCACGTCAAGCTTGCGGCTGGCCGGAGCCTTGCCGTCGAGTTCGGCCAGCGATTGCAGTTTCTGGCTGGACTTGGCGCTGTCCAGCGCTTCGCTGGCGTCGGTTCTCGCGCCGGGAGCCAGATAAAATGCGGCGGAACCGATGACTGTTACGGCGATCAGGCCGAGCAACAGGCGTGGGGTTTTGCGCTCACTCATGAGTCGTCTCCAGTGGCAGGGCGTGGGCGACGCTCAGACGTTCGCGGGTGAAATACAGCTTGGCGGCGTTCTGGATGTCTTGCGGGGTTACGCTTTCCAGATCGGCGAGTTCGGTGTCCATCAGCTTCCACGACAGACCGACCGTCTCCAGTTGGCCGATGGCAGTGGCTTGGCTGGTGATCGAATCACGCTCGTAGACCAGACCGGCAATCACTTGAGCCCGCACGCGTTCCAACTCTTCGGCGGACGGTGCGGTGGTTTTCAGTTGTTCCAGCAGCTTCCAGAGACCGGCCTCGGCTTGCGCCATGGTCTTTTTCTTCTGGGTGTTCGGCGTCGCCGACAGGGTAAACAGACTGTCGCCACGGGTGTAGGCGTCGTAGCTCGACGAACCCCCGGACACCAGCTCTTCGCCGCGTTCCAGTTGGGTCGGGATGCGACCGCTGTAACCGCCGTCGAGCAACGCCGAAATCAGGCGCAGGGCGTTGACCGAACGCTTGTCTTCGGCGGTGGCGATGCTTGGTACGTTGAAGCCGAGCATCAGGCTAGGCAGTTGTGTCTGCACATGCAGGGTGATTTGCCGCTCGCCGGGTTCGGCCAGTTCCAGCGGTTGTTTTGCCGGTGGCACGTCGCGTTTGGCGATTGGCCCGAAGTAGCGCTGGGCAAGGGTTTTCACTTCATCCGGCGTGACGTCGCCAACCACCACCAGTGTGGCGTTGTTCGGCACATACCAGGATTGATACCAGTGGCGCAGCTCTTCGACCTTCATCCGGTCGAGGTCTGCCATCCAGCCGATGGTCGGCGTGTGGTAGCCGCTGGCCGGGTAAGCCATTGCCTTGTAGCGCTCGTAGGCCTTGGACATTGGCTTGTCATCGGTGCGCAGGCGGCGCTCTTCCTTGATGACTTCGATTTCCCTGGCGAACTCGTCGGCCGGCAGGCGCAGATTGGCCATGCGGTCGGCTTCCAGTTCGAAGGCCACGCCCAGACGGTCGCGGGCCAGTACTTGGTAGTAAGCGGTGAAGTCATCGCTGGTGAAAGCGTTCTCTTCGGCGCCGAGGTCGCGCAGGATCAGCGAGGCTTCGCCGGGGCCGACTTTCTCGCTGCCCTTGAACATCATGTGCTCAAGCGCGTGGGACAGACCGGTCTGGCCCGGGGTTTCGTAGCTGGAGCCGACCTTGTACCAGATCTGCGACACCACCACCGGCGCGCGATGGTCTTCGCGCACGACGACCTTCAGGCCGTTGTCGAGGGTGAATTCGTGAGTCGGTTGCGGGTCGGCCGCCAGGGCCGAAAGGGGCAGGCAGACTGTGCTGAGCAGCAGGCCTGCAGCGCGGCGGGCTAGAGCATTCATTCGTTTTTTAACCTGTTGGGCTGCCCGCTTGGTCTTAGCCTAGGCGGGCGAGGAGGTGCTAGGATACTGATCCGTTTTACTGGCGGCCACGCCTATCAGGCCTTTGATCGCTCGATAGGTTGTATGGGTTTCCGGCAGAAGCTTTGAGTTTGTCAGCTAAACTCTGCGTTTTCGCCGACGATGCCGTTCCAGTCCTTCGTAATAATCGACCTTTGAGGCGTCCTTGGCGCCTCGACAAAATGTTGCGCGTGAACAAGCTGGGTGAAACACAGTCTGTTCTGCATCGAATATTTATTTGCCGGGGCGCCCTTATGGCGCGTCGCTACCGTGAGATAGCCGTCCTCCATGTTTGGTTCCAACGACGACAAGAAGACCCCAGCTGCGGCTGGCGAGAAGAAAAGCCTGTTCGGATGGCTGCGTAAAAAACCGCAGGAACCCGTCGTCGAACAGCCGCCCGCGATTCCTGAACCGGCCCCTGCGCCTGCTCCTGTAATAGAAGAAGAGCCGGCACCGATCGTTCTGCCGAGTGCCGAGCCGGTGCTGCAACCGGCGGCCGAGCCTGAGCCGGAAGTGGTTGCCGAGTTGCCACTGACCCCGGTTGCAGAGCCGTGGCTGACCTTGCCCGTGGCCGAAGAGCCGGTGGCGCTGGTGGAAGAGGCCGCACCTCACGTAACGCCGCCGATTCCTGCGCCTGCCGCGTTTGTTGCCGATGTCGCACCGGCGCCGGTGGTTGAACCGGTTGTCGAGCCTGCGCCGGTTGCTCCGGTTTTCGTTGCGCCGGTCGCTCAACAACCTGAGCCAGCACCAGCACCCGTCTTCGTTGCGCCGGTCGTGCCGGTCGAAGTGCCAGTCGAGACGCCTGTCGAAGCCCCGCGCACCGAAGAAACCAAAGCCGGCTTCTTCGCCCGTCTCAAGCAAGGTCTGTCGAAGACCAGTGCGAGCATTGGCGAGGGCATGGCCAGCCTGTTCCTCGGTCGCAAAACCATCGACGACGACTTGCTCGACGACCTCGAAACCCGTCTGCTGACCGCTGACGTTGGCGTCGAAGCCACCACGCAGATCATCCAGCGCCTGACCCAGAAGGTCGCTCGCAAGGAACTGGCCGACGCCGACGCGCTGTACAAATCCCTGCAGGCCGAGCTGGCAACGATGCTCAAACCGGTCGAGCAGCCGCTGAAAATCGTTTCGCAGAACAAGCCGTTCGTGATTCTGGTGGTCGGCGTCAATGGCGCCGGCAAGACCACCACCATTGGCAAACTGGCGAAGAAGCTGCAACTGGAAGGCAAGAAAGTCATGCTCGCCGCCGGCGACACCTTCCGCGCCGCCGCTGTCGAGCAATTGCAGGTCTGGGGCGAGCGCAACAAGATCCCGGTCATTGCCCAGCACACCGGCGCCGATTCGGCTTCGGTGATTTTCGACGCCGTGCAGGCCGCCAAGGCCCGTGGTATTGACGTGTTGATCGCCGACACCGCCGGTCGTCTGCACACCAAAGACAACCTGATGGAAGAGTTGAAAAAGGTTCGTCGGGTGATTGGCAAGCTCGACGCCGACGCGCCGCACGAAGTGTTGCTGGTGCTCGATGCCGGCACCGGCCAGAACGCCATCAACCAGGCCAAGCAATTCAACCAGACCGTCGAACTGACCGGCCTGGCGCTGACCAAACTCGACGGCACCGCCAAGGGCGGGGTGATTTTCGCCCTGGCCAAGCAGTTCGGTTTGCCGATCCGCTACATCGGCGTCGGTGAAGGCATCGACGACTTGCGCACCTTTGAGGCCGAACCCTTTGTCCAGGCACTGTTTGCCGAGCGGGAGCGTTCATGATTCGTTTCGAACAGGTCGGTAAGCGCTACCCGAACGGTCACGTCGGCTTGCATGAGCTGAGCTTTCGAGTCCGTCGTGGCGAGTTCTTGTTTGTCACCGGCCATTCCGGCGCCGGCAAATCAACGCTGTTGCGCCTGTTGCTGGCGATGGAGCGTCCAACCAGCGGCAAATTGCTGCTGGCCGGGCAAGACCTGAGCACCATCAGCAATGCACAGATTCCGTTCCTGCGTCGGCAGATCGGCGTGGTGTTCCAGAATCACCAGTTGCTGTTCGATCGCACGGTGTTCAACAACGTCGCGTTGCCGTTACAGATTCTCGGGCTGTCCAAGGCCGAGATCGCCAAGCGTGTCGACTCGGCGCTTGAGCGCGTGGCGCTGTCGGATAAAACCGATCTGTACCCCGGCGACCTGTCCACCGGTCAGCAACAGCGCGTCGGCATCGCCCGCGCCATCGTCCATCGCCCGGCCTTGCTGCTGGCGGACGAACCGACCGGTAACCTCGACCCGCGCCTGGCGGCCGAGATCATGGGCGTGTTCGAAGACATCAACCGTTTGGGCACCAGCGTGCTGATCGCCAGTCACGACCTGGCACTGATCGCGCGCATGCGTCACCGCATGCTGACCTTGCAACGCGGCCGATTGATCGGCGACGGGGAGGCCGGAGAATGAGTGCGACACGCAGTCCGAAGGTTTCCGAACGCGTGGCCCCCAAGGCCGCCGATCCGCAGCCGCAAAAGAAGAAAAAGCACGACGATGATGACGGCCCGGACTTCGCCACGCTGTTCCGCGCCTGGATCGAAAGCCATCGTGCCAGTCTGCTCGACAGCCTGCGTCGTCTCGGCAAACAGCCGATCGGCAGCTTCTTCACCTGCATGGTGATGGCCGTGGCGTTGAGCCTGCCGATGGGGTTGTCGCTGTTGCTCAACAACGTCGAGCGTCTCGGCGGCTCGTGGCAGCGGGCGGCGCAGATTTCGCTGTACCTGCAACTCGACGCCAGCCCGGAACAGGGCGAATCGTTGCGCGAGCAGATCAAAGGTATGCCTGGCGTAGCTGATGCTGAATATGTCGGCCGCGATCAGGCGCTGGAAGAGTTCCAGCAGCAGTCCGGGTTGGGTGAAGCCCTGCGCGAGCTGCCGGACAACCCGTTGCCGGGTGTGGTGCTGGTGACTCCGAATGAGGTCGACAAGCCGACCCTGGAAGCATTAAGACAAAAACTTTCCGAGCTGCCCAAGGTACAACAGGCACAACTTGATCTAGTCTGGGTCGAGCGTCTGGCCGCCATCCTCAAGCTCGGCGATCGTTTTGTCTTCGGTCTGACGGTGTTGTTGGTTTCTGCATTACTTTTGGTGATAGGCAATACCATTCGTCTTCATATTGAAAACCGCCGCACCGAGATAGAAGTGATTAAACTCGTCGGCGGCACCGACAGCTATGTACGTCGTCCTTTCCTTTATATGGGCGCGTTGTATGGCTTCGGTGCGGGACTGCTGTCCTGGGGTGTATTGGCGTTCGGCCTGAACTGGTTGAACGATGCGGTGGTTGGACTGGCCGGCTTGTACGGCAGTGATTTCGCACTGGCCGGAGTGCCAGTTGCCGACGGTCTGTCGCTCTTGCTTGGCGCGGTGCTGTTGGGTTATATCGGTGCATGGATTGCAGTCGCACGTCATCTCAGGGAGCTGGCGCCGAAGTAGAATCTTTTTTGCGCGTGATTGGCCTTGCGGTTTTTTTGGGAACTTGCACTTGAGTTCCCGGTCAATTTTTCGCAGTGCTGAAAGGCACGAGTATGTAAGTCGGAGGTTTTTTCATATGACCAATTCTTTGCAACCTGCGTACGCGTTGGTTCCGGGCGCGAACCTGGAAGCCTATGTGCACACCGTCAACAGCATTCCATTGCTGACGCCGGAGCAGGAGCGTGAACTGGCCGAGAGTCTCTACTATGAGCAGGATTTGGGGGCGGCTCGGCAGATGGTGCTCGCCCACCTGCGTTTTGTCGTACACATTGCCCGTAGCTATTCCGGCTACGGTCTGGCTCAGGCTGACCTGATCCAGGAAGGTAACGTCGGCCTGATGAAGGCTGTAAAACGTTTCAACCCTGAAATGGGTGTGCGTCTGGTGTCGTTCGCTGTGCACTGGATCAAGGCGGAAATTCACGAGTTCATCCTGCGCAACTGGCGCATTGTGAAAGTCGCGACCACCAAGGCCCAGCGCAAGCTGTTCTTCAACCTGCGCAGCCAGAAGAAACGTCTGGCGTGGCTGAACAATGAGGAAGTCCACCGTGTGGCGGAAAGCCTCGGCGTCGAGCCGCGGGAAGTGCGCGAGATGGAAAGTCGCCTGACCGGCCATGACATGGCCTTCGACCCGGCCGCGGAAGCGGACGACGACAGCGCATTCCAATCGCCGGCCAACTATCTGGAAGACCACCGGTACGACCCGGCGCGTCAACTGGAAGATGCCGACTGGAGCGACAACTCCAACCAAAACCTGCACGAAGCGCTGGAAGTGCTGGACGAACGCAGCCGCGACATCCTTTACCAGCGCTGGCTGGCAGAAGAAAAAGCCACGCTGCACGACCTGGCGCAGAAGTACAACGTGTCGGCCGAGCGTATCCGTCAGCTCGAAAAGAGCGCGATGAACAAGCTCAAGTTGTCGATTGCCGCATAACAGGTATTTCGGCACTAAAAAAACGCCCCGATCAGCGATGATCGGGGCGTTTTCGTTCAGCAGATCAAAAGATCGCAGCGTGCCGCAGCTCCTACAGGGGACCGCATTTCAGCTGTAGGAGCTGCCGAAGGCTGCGATCTTTTGATCTTGACGTCACTGAGCCCAAGGCGCTCGGCGGGAATCATTGAGCCCCAGCAGATAACTGGTCCCGCCCAACTGGCTCATCTGCTGGCGAATCCACCCGGCCCGCCGCGACACATACGCCGTCGGATGGCTCGCGCTCCAGACCCGCGGGTTTGGCAACACCGCCGCCAGATAACTCGCCTGCTGCCGGCTCAACGACTTGGCACTCACACCAAAGTGATGCCGGGCCGCGGCCTCGGCGCCAAACACCCCGTCATCCCACTCGACGCTGTTCAGATACACCTCAAGAATCCGCTGCTTGGGCCAGAACACCTCGATCAACGTGGTAAACCACGCTTCCAGGCCTTTGCGCAGGTAACTGCGACCCGCCCACAGAAACAGGTTCTTCGACACTTGCTGGCTCAGCGTACTGGCGCCGCGAATCGAACCGCCGAGTTCGTTGTGGGCCAGCGCCGCCTGGATAGCGCCAAAATCAAAACCCCAATGCTCGGGAAACTTCTGATCCTCGCCGGCCATCACCGCTACCTTGAGATCATCGGAGATCTCATCCCAAGGCTTCCAGGTGCGTTGCAGGTCGATGGGCTCGCCGTCGACCCAGGATTCGATCTTGCGCTCGACCATCAGCGCCGTGCCGGGCGGCGGCACGAAGCGAAACACCAGGACGAGCAAGACGCTGCCGCCCGCGAACCAGAGCAGGGCCTTCGTGAGACGACGAAAAATTGAACGCAGCATAGAGATGGCTTGGCCGAACCCGTGGAGCGGGCCATTATACAGACCCTGCCGATCGAGTCTGACTGGAGTTCCACATGCTGCGTGGCTTTCTGATGCTGGCCGCTTTCTTTGGTTTCACCGGCGTTGCCCTCGGCGCATTCGCCGCCCATGGCCTGAAAAGCCGCCTGACGCCCGAGTACCTGACGATTTTCCACACCGGCGTCACCTATCAACTGGTGCACACCCTGGCATTGTTCGGCGTTGCGCTGCTGGCCACGCAGATTCAGGGGCGCCTGATCACTTGGGCGGGTGTGTCGTTCACCGTCGGCATCCTGCTGTTCTCCGGGAGTCTGTATCTGCTGACCCTCACCGGCATCAGCAAGCTCGGCATCATCACCCCGTTCGGCGGGCTGGCGTTTCTGGTCGGCTGGCTGTGCCTCGGGCTCGCCGCCTGGCGGTTGAGCTGACCGGGTAGTCCATTTCACGATGAATGGCTTGGGTCGCCTAGTCTGATCGGGCTAGAATGCCAGCCCCTAAAAATGATGGCGGCCTTGCGCATGCGCATTCAGTTGAACGGCGAATCCCTTGAACTGCCCGACGGTGAAACCGTTGCGGCCCTGCTGACCCGTCTGGATCTGACCGGACGCCGGGTAGCGGTCGAACTCAATCTGGATATCGTCCCGCGCAGCCAGCATGCCGACACCACGCTCAATGACGGCGACAATGTCGAAGTTGTGCACGCCATCGGCGGCGGCTAATCGCCCGTCCCGCGAGGACACAGAATTCTGCAAGACCCTCACCTTTAAAGAGGATTCCCCATGAGCATCGTTCGTAGCGACAAGCCTTTTGTGCTGGCCGGTCGTACTTACCAGTCGCGTTTGCTGGTCGGTACCGGCAAGTACCGTGACATGGAAGAAACCCGCCAGGCGATCGAAGCCTCGGGTGCCGAAATCGTCACCTTCGCCGTGCGCCGCACTAACCTGGGCCAGATCGAAGGGGAGCCGAACCTGCTCGACGTGCTGTCGCCGGATCGCTACACCTTCCTGCCGAACACCGCCGGTTGCTACGACGCCATCGAAGCCGTGCGCACCTGCCGTCTGGCCCGTGAGCTGCTCGACGGCCACAACCTGGTGAAGCTGGAAGTGCTGGCCGACCAGAAAACCCTGTTCCCCAACGTGATCGAAACCCTCAAGGCCGCCGAAACGCTGGTCAAGGAAGGTTTCGACGTGATGGTTTACACCAGCGATGACCCGATCATCGCCCGTCAACTGGCAGAAATCGGCTGCATCGCGGTGATGCCGCTGGCCGGTCTGATCGGTTCCGGCCTGGGGATCTGCAATCCGTACAACCTGCAGATCATCCTCGAAGAAGCCAAGATCCCTGTGTTGGTGGATGCCGGTGTCGGTACCGCTTCCGACGCTACCATCGCCATGGAGCTGGGCTGTGACGCGGTGCTGATGAACTCGGCCATCGCCCACGCCGGGCAACCGGTGATGATGGCCCAAGCCATGCAACACGCGATCGTCGCGGGCCGTCTGGCCTACCTCGCCGGCCGCATGCCGAAAAAACTCTATGCCAGCGCCTCTTCGCCGCTGGATGGTCTGATCAAGTAAGAGCCATTGATGACTGAATCGAACGACACGCCTATCCAGACGGAAGAGGGCGACGAGCGCCAACACCGCCGCATCAAGAGTTTCGTGATGCGCGCCGGGCGCATGACCGAAGGCCAGCAACGCGGTCTGGACCAAGGCGCGCCGCTGTACGTGCTGCCGCTGGCCGACGCGCCGGTGGATTATGATCAGGTTTTTGGCCGTTCGGCACCGCGCTCGCTGGAGATCGGTTTCGGCATGGGCCACTCGCTGCTGGAAATGGCCGCAGCCGCGCCGGATCAGGACTTTATCGGCGTGGAAGTTCACCGTCCCGGTGTTGGCGCGCTGCTCAATGGCGTGCTGACTCAGGGCCTGACCAACCTGCGGGTCTACGATTGCGACGCGATCGAAGTGCTCAACCGCTGCATCGCCGACAACAGCCTCGATCGCCTGATGCTGTTCTTCCCGGACCCGTGGCACAAGAGCCGTCATCACAAGCGCCGTATCGTCCAGGCGTCGTTCGCTGAACTGGTGCGCAGCAAGTTGAAGGTCGGCGGCATTCTGCACATGGCCACCGACTGGGAGCCGTACGCCGAATACATGCTGGAAGTGATGAATGTGGCGCCGGGCTATCGCAACCTCGCCGAAGACGGCAAGTGCGTACCACGCCCGGCCGAACGCCCGATCACCAAGTTCGAACGCCGCGGCGAACGTCTTGGCCACGGCGTGTGGGATCTGAAGTTCGAAAAGCAGTCCTGAGCCTCACGCAACACCCAATGTAGGAGCTGCGGCACGCTGCGATCTTTTGATTTTGTTTTTCAAGATCAAAAGATCGCAGCGTGCCGCAGCTCCTACCGTTGTTTTGTGTGAACTGAAAGTCAGCGGCGGTCGGCGACAACGCCGATCAACACCAATACCACCAACAACACCGGAGCCAGGCTGTAGTTGTTGAACTGGCTCAACCCCTTGATCACCCACGGCGTTGCGTAAATCAGCGCCGCGCCGCTGCCGACCATGCACAGCAGGGCCATCAGCGGCACGCGCAGGGCGCCGGCGATGCTGCCCAGGCGTTGCTCGACCCAGCCTTTGAAGTCAGCGCCGAACAGCACCAGCAGGCAGCCCACCAGCGCCAAGGCGATTTCCGAGAGGTTGCTGCGGCTCCAGCGGGAGACGGTGGCGAGCAGGTCGAGTATCAAATCCATGCGTTTTCCCTTGGGACAGAAGTTGAGGGTTGGGCTCAGTTCAGAAATTGTTGCAGCAAGTCGTTGAGGAATAGCTGTCCGCGCTCGGTGGCCGCCAGACGTGACGGTTCGACCTGCAACAGACCGCTTTGTTCTGCCGCTGCCCGGCCTTCGGCGAGGCTTTCCAGCGATAACCCGGTACGCTGCGGATAAAGACGCGAATCGACGCCAGCGGTCAGGCGCAAGGCGTTCATCAGGAATTCGAACGGCATCTCGTCATTGGTCAGGGCTTTCTCGCCGGCCTGAAAGCTTTTGGCCGGGTTGAGATAGTCCTTCGGCAGGCGCGTCTTCCAAGTGCGCACGATGCGCCCGTCCGGGTGGCTGAGCTTGCCGTGGGCGCCGGCGCCGATGCCAATGAAGTCGCCGAAACTCCAGTAATTGAGGTTATGCCGCGCCGGACGACCGGGTTGTGCGTAAGCCGACACTTCGTATTGCGCGTAACCGTGCTCGGCCAGCAGCGCCTGCCCGGCCTCTTGAATGTCCCACAGCGTGTCGTCTTCCGGCAGCTCTGGCGGCTGGTTCCAGAACACGGTGTTCGGCTCCAGCGTCAGTTGATACCAGGAAATGTGCGTCGGCTTCAGTTCGATGGCCTGGCGCAGATCGCTCAAGGCGTCGTCCAGCGATTGATCCGGCAAGCCGTGCATCAAGTCGAGGTTGAAGTTATCGAATCCGGCCTGCCGCGCCATGCCGGCAGCGCGCACTGCTTCATCGCCGTTATGAATACGGCCGAGGGCTTTGAGTTTTTCCTGCTGGAAACTCTGGATACCGATCGACAGGCGATTGATCCCCAGTTTGCGGTACGCAACGAACTTCTCTTGCTCGAAGGTGCCGGGGTTGGCTTCCAGAGTGATTTCAATGTCGTGAGCAAACGGAATGCGCTGCTCGACGCCCTCCAGCAAACGCCCCAGCGCCTCGGCGCTGAACAGGCTCGGTGTGCCGCCACCGAAGAAAATCGAGCTGATTTCACGGCCATAAACCGCGTGCAGATCCTGATCCAGATCCGCCAGCAGCGCGTCGACGTATTCCTGCTCCGGCAGCACCGGGCTGGCGGTGTGCGAGTTGAAATCGCAATACGGGCATTTGCGCACACACCACGGGATGTGGATGTAAAGCGCCAGGGGCGGCAGCGTTGGCAACGGCGCCCGAGGCGAAGAAGCGGCGCCGCCGATGATCAGCGACGACGCAGAGGGGCTGTCGGTCATTTCAGGCCCAGACGCTGGCGCAGCAGATCCATTGCACGGGCGCGGTGGCTGATCTGGTTCTTGTCGGCCGGGCTCAGTTCGGCGCTGGACACGTCACGCTCCGGCACCCAGAACAAGGGGTCGTAGCCGAACCCGTGCTCGCCGCTGGCGGCGGTCAGGATGCGTCCGTGCCACAGGCCTTCGCAGAGGATCGGCAGCGGATCATCGGCGTGACGCACCAATGCCAGCACGCAGACGAACTGCGCGCCGCGTTCCGCTTCAGGCACGTCTTTCAAGGCGTCGAGCAGTTTGGCGTTGTTCGCCGCATCACCTTTGCCATCGGCATAACGTGCCGAGTAGATGCCCGGCGCACCGCCGAGGAAATCCACCGCCAGACCGGAATCATCGGCCAGCGCCGGCAGCCCGGAAATGCGTGCGGCATTGCGCGCCTTGAGGATCGCGTTTTCGACGAACGACAGACCGGTTTCTTCCGGCTCGACCTTGCTCCATTCACCGATCGAGCGCAGTTGCACCGAGTCGCCGAGCATGGCCTGGAGTTCTTTGAGTTTGCCGGCGTTATGGCTGGCCAGTACGAGTTGCTTGAGGTTCATCATTCGCCGGGAAAGAGTTCTTGGTTGAAATTGATGGTGTTGATCTTGTCGCCATTCTGCACCTTGATTTCAAAGGTGCGGGTTTCCTGCTGTTCCACCGGGTACTGGGCGATGTAATAGATCGCGCCCTGTTCGGTGACCTGGCGGAAGTTCAGCGGCACGCTTTTGCTGGTGAGGTCTTTGACCGTGCCGGTGACATTGGCGACCAGTGGTTTGCCGTCCTTGATCACCGAGACATTGATCACGCCCTGGTTCTTGCTGCGGATCAGTTCGGCAGCCTTGGCGATGTCAGGCGTGAGAAAGGTGGAGTTAAAGGTGTTGTAGTGAACGGAGACATCACCGAACACTTCCTTGCGCTCGCCCTTGATGGTGTCGGCAGCCATGGCGCCGACGCTCAGGCAGGCAGTGATTAACAACAACGCTAAACGACCCATGATCATCCTCCTCGAAATGTCGTGGCTCAGACCGCGACCCGATGATCTGCAAGCACCGGGCTGCTGACGCGGTAGATACCAATTTCACCTAACAGATTAGGCCATAGCTTACTGGCCCACCCGTGGCGGTGCTGTTGATCCACGGCAAGCCGATCAATGACCTTCGCATCACGTTCGCGACAAAGTTCTTCAAAGTCTTCGAAGGTGCAGAAGTGGATGTTCGGCGTGTTGTACCAGGTGTACGGCAGAAACTCGGAGACTGGCATCCGCCCCTTGCTCGCCAGATACCAGCGGCAGCGCCAGTGACCGAAGTTGGGGAAGGTGATGATGCACTGACGGCCGACCCGCAGCATTTCGTCGAGGATCTTGTCCGGGTAGTGCACGGCTTGCAGCGCCTGGGTCATCACCACGATGTCGAAACTGTTGCTGGCGAAGTTGCCCAGGCCTTTGTCCAGATCCTGCTCGATGACGTTGACGCCTTTTGCCACGCACTGGGCGATGTTGTCAGCGTCGTTTTCCAGGCCATAACCGGTGACCTGCTTGTTGTCGCGCAGCCAGGTCAGCAGTTCGCCGTCACCGCAACCGAGGTCGAGGACGCGGCTGCCGGCGGGGATCCATTCCTGGATGATTTCCAGATCAGCTCTCATGGCTTGTTCACACCGTAATTCGGTTCATGTAATTACCGAACGCCTGCAAGTAGCGCGGGATCGGAATCAGGAAGGCGTCATGGCCCTGCGGTGCGTCGATTTCCAGGTAGCTGACGTCTTTACGTGCAGCCATCAGCGCATCGACCAGTTCACGCGAGCGCGCCGGGGAGAAGCGCCAGTCGGTGGTGAACGACATCACGCAGAACTTCGCCGTGGCGTTCTCGAAGGTTTTCGCCAGGTTATCGTCGAAGTTCGCCGCCGGATCAAAGTAATCCAGCGCCTTGGTCATCAACAGATAGGTGTTGGCGTCGAAGCGTCCGGAGAACTCTTCGCCCTGATAACGCAGGTAGCTTTCGACCTGGAACTCGACACTGTGGAAGTCGTAGTTGAGCTTCTCGCTCTTCAGGCCGCGGCCGAATTTCTCGCCCATTGAATCGTCGGACAGGTAGGTGATGTGCCCGACCATGCGCGCCAGCATCAGGCCGCGCTTGGGGATCACGCCCGCTTCCTGGAACGAACCGCCGTGGAACTCCGGGTCGGTGAGGATCGCCTGGCGCGCCACTTCGTTGAAGGCGATGTTCTGCGCCGACAGCTTGGGGGCCGAGGCGATCGCCAGGCAATGGCGCACGCGATCCGGGTACGTGATGGTCCATTGCAGTGCCTGCATGCCGCCGAGGCTGCCGCCGATCACCGCTGCCCATTGGCCGATGCCGAGCAGATCAGCCAGACGCGCCTGGCTGTGCACCCAGTCTTCCACGGTCAGCACCGGGAAGTCGGCACCGAACGGCTTGCCGGTCTCCGGGTTGATGCTGCTTGGGCCGGTAGAACCGTTGCAGCCGCCGAGGTTGTTCAGGCTGACCACGAAGAACTTGCTGGTGTCGATCGGTTTGCCGGGGCCGATGCAGCTGTCCCACCAACCGGGTTTGCGGTCGTCGGGGCTGTGATAGCCAGCGGCGTGGTGATGGCCGGACAAGGCGTGGCAGATCAGCACGGCGTTGCTCGCCTGGGCGTTCAGCGTGCCGTAAGTTTCGTAGATCAGGTCATAAGCGGGCAGCGAACGGCCACAGGCCAAGGCCAGCGGTTCGCTGAAGTGCGCCGTTTGCGGCGTCACCAGACCAACAGAATCGGGGGGGAAGGCAGCTGGCATCGACCCTGCTCTCGTTGAAATGAGGCGTAAGTCTAAAGACCGGGGGGGTTAGCGGCAAGCAACGATCGGGCCTGATCGTTCATTGAGCAAAACCCCTGTGGCGAGGGGGATTTATCCCCGTTCGGCTGCGCAGCAGTCGTAAAACCTGCTGACTCGATCTGGCTGGAAGAAAGCAGGGCGCGGCTTCGCCACCCAACAGGGATAAATCCCCCCCGCCACAGGAGATCAGGGGCGCGTCAGCCCCGGCAACTCCGGCAATTTCTTCGGCGAGCAAATCTTCACCCGCTTCTGCCGGTTCAGCTCGCCGCTGAGCAAACTGATGTGGCTCTTGGAAACTCCAAAAGCCTTGGCCAGAAAGCCAATCAGATACGCATTGGCCTTGCCCTCGACCGGCGGGGCGGTCAGGCGGATCTTCAGACGATCACCGTGCAGCCCGCAGAAATCATCACTACGGGCCGCAGGTTGCAGGTGACATTCCAGAATCAGGTCGTCACCGTCCCAGCGAAACCAGCTCACATCAGCAGGCGCAGGATTTCCGGCATCATCGTCATCGCCGCGAGGTTGTTGATCACCAGCATGTCGATCAGCTTCAACGCCAGAAACGCGAAGATCGGCGACAGGTCGAGCCCGCCGAGGTTTGGCAGGAACTTGCGGAACGGCGCCAGGGCCGGTTCGCAGATCTGGTTGACCAGTTCAGCGCCCGGATTATGGCTACCCGGCGCGACCCACGAGAGGATCACGCTGATGATCAGGGCGAAGAAGAAGATCTTCAGGAACAGCGCGGTCACGCCGATCAGCGACCAGATAAACAGTTGCAGCGGGTTGCCGGTGGTGCCGTACGTCAGCAGCAGGGTCAATGCCATCAGCGCCAGTTGCACCAGAATCGCCAGTACCAGCGACGACATGTCGAGGCCAAACATGCTCGGGATGATCCGACGCAGTGGCTTGAGCAGCGGCTGAGTCGCTTTGACGATGAACTGGCAAAGCGGGTTGTAGAAATTCGCCCGTACCAGTTGCAGGACGAAGCGCAGCAGTACGATCAGCAGATACAGACTGCCGAGGGTTTGCAGCACGTAAACCGCTGCGGTGTTCAATCCAATCATGTAAGGCTCCTTATTTGCCCAGTTGTTCGGCCATTTCGGCCGAGCGGTGCGCGGCGGCGCCGAGTGCTTTTTCCACCAGGGCTTCGAAGCCACCGGCCTGGAACGATTTGATTGCAGCTTCTGTAGTACCGGCCGGCGAGGTCACGCGACGGCGCAGTTCGGCGGCGTCGACGTCACTGGACACCGCCATGTGCGCGGCGCCCAGAGCGGTTTGCAGGGTCAGTTGTTCGGCCGTTTCTTTCGGCAGGCCGAGTTTGACGCCAGCGGCGGTCATCGCTTCGATCAGCAGGAAGAAGTACGCAGGGCCGGAACCGGATACAGCGGTCACCGCGTCCAGTTGCTGTTCTTCATTCAGCCACAGTGCGATGCCGACGGCGGACAGCAGTTCTTCGGCTTGCTGACGTTGTTCGCCAGTCACTTCGCTCGTGGCGTACAGACCACTCACGCCCTGACGCAGCAGCGCCGGGGTGTTGGGCATGCAGCGCACGATCGGCTGCTCGCCAAGCCACGCGGTCATACTCGCGCAAGTGATGCCGGCAGCGATCGAGACCACCAGTTGATTCGGTTTGAGGCTCGGGCGAATCGCTTCGCACATGGCTTTCATCGCCTGTGGCTTGACCGCCAGCACGACGACGTCGACGCCATCGATAGCCTGGGCATTATCGGCAAAGGTTTCGATGCCGTGTTCGGCACTGACTTTGGCGCGGGTTTCTTCGCCCGGATCGCTGGCGCGGATGTGTGCGGCTTCCAGACCCTTGGCCCGCAGGCCGCCGATCAAACTGGCGGCCATGTTGCCGGCACCGATGAAGGCAATACGTGTGTTGCTCATGTCAGGTCCTTATCTGGAAAGTTTCAAGATTGGGAATAGTCGCGTGCGCCAAACAGGGCGGTACCAATCCGCACCCAGGTGGCGCCTTGGGCAATGGCCGACTCAAGGTCATGGCTCATGCCCATGGAAAGTGTGTCGAGCGGCAGATTGAGGCTGTCCTGCAAACGTTGCACAGCAGCAAAAGCAGCATCCTGTTCGGCGCGATCTTCGGTCGGCTCGGGGATCGCCATCAGCCCGCGCAGTTTAAGGCGCGGCAGGGCGTTGATGGCTTCGGCCAAGGCCGGCAGGTCGGCCGGGGTGCAGCCGGACTTGCTGGCTTCACCGCTGACGTTGACCTGAATGCAGATGTTCAACGGCGGCAGATCCGCCGGGCGCTGTTCGGACAGGCGTTGGGCAATTTTCAGGCGATCCACGGAATGCACCCAGTCGAAATGCTCGGCAATGGCGCGAGTCTTGTTCGATTGAATGGGGCCGATGAAGTGCCAGATCAAGGGCAGGTCGGCCAGTTCGAGCTGTTTGCCCAAGGCTTCCTGCAGGTAGTTCTCGCCAAAGTCGCGCAGGCCGGCGGCGTGGGCTTCACGCAGGGCCTCGGCGGGTTTGGTCTTGCTGACCGCGAGCAACTGCACGCTGTTTGCAGTGCGCCCGGCCGCTGCGGTGGCAGCCTGGATGCGCGAACTAACCAGTTGAATGTTGTCTGCTATCGTGGACATCAAGAGGCGCCAGCGGTCTGAAGGTTCGCGGCATTCTACTGGAATTGAGGAGCGCTATGGATATCACTGAATTGCTGGCCTTCAGCGCCAAACAGGGCGCTTCCGACCTGCACCTGTCGGCCGGTCTGCCGCCGATGATCCGCGTCGATGGCGATGTGCGGCGGATCAATCTGCCGGCGCTGGATCACAAGCAAGTGCACGAATTGATCTACGACATCATGAACGACACCCAGCGCGTCGACTTCGAGAAACACCTGGAAACGGATTTCTCCTTCGAAGTCCCTGGTGTCGCGCGCTTCCGGGTCAATGCCTTCAACCAGAACCGTGGCGCTGGCGCGGTATTCCGCACCATTCCGTCGAAAGTGCTGAGCATGGAAGACCTCGCCATGGGTGATGTCTTCCGCAAGATCACCGACGCCCCGCGTGGGCTGGTATTGGTGACCGGGCCGACCGGTTCCGGCAAGTCGACCACGCTGGCGGCGATGATCGATTATCTCAACACCCATCGTCATCACCACATCCTGACCATCGAAGACCCGATCGAATTCGTTCACGAATCGCGCAAATGCCTGATCAATCAGCGCGAAGTCCACCGCGATACCCGCAGTTTCGCCACGGCGTTGCGTTCAGCGCTGCGCGAAGATCCGGATGTGATTCTGGTGGGCGAGATGCGTGACCTGGAAACCATTCGTCTCGCACTGACTGCTGCTGAGACCGGGCATCTGGTGTTCGGCACGCTGCACACCACGTCGGCAGCCAAGACCATCGACCGGGTGGTGGACGTATTCCCCGGTGACGAGAAGTCGATGGTGCGTTCGATGCTGTCAGAGTCGTTGCTGGCGGTGGTGTCGCAGACGCTGATCAAGAAGATCGGCGGCGGGCGCGTGGCGGCGCACGAGATCATGCTCGGCACATCGGCGATCCGTAACCTGATCCGCGAGGACAAGGTGGCGCAGATGTATTCGTCTATTCAGACGGGTGGGTCGTTGGGGATGCAGACACTGGACATGTGCCTGAAAGATCTGGTGACCAAAGGCTTGATCAGCCGCGAGCATGCGCGGGAGAAGGCGCGTACGCCGGATAATTTCTAAACGCCAAAAGCAAAAGATCGCAGCCTTCGGCAACTCCTGCATGGGATTAGCGTTTCCCTGCAGGAGCTGCCGAAGGCTGCGATCTTTTGATTGTTAGCGTTGAACTACGCGCATCTGCTTGCTGGCAGGCTCTTTCGGCAATACGCGCTTGGCAACCACGTAATGCTTTTGCCAATACGGCTTGTTCAGCGTATCGATGCTCACCGATTTGCCACGACGCGGTGCGTGGATGAAGCGGTCGTTGCCCAGGTAGATGGCGACGTGGTTGACCCGACGGCTCTTGATGTTGAAGAAAATCAGGTCGCCCGGCTTCAGATCCTTGCGATCGACTTTCTCGCCGTGGCCGCTGGCCATGGCATTGGAGGTGCGAGGCAGGTCGAAAGTGGCGTCGTTGAACGCGTATTTCACCAGACCGCTGCAGTCGAAGCCTTTACTTGGGCTACTGCCGCCCCAACGATAAGGAGTACCGAGGACGTTCACCGCGCGGCTAAGGACATTGCTGCTTTCCTTGCTCGCCATGGGTGGCACCAGCTTGCTGTTGCCTTTGCTGCTCAGCGTGGTGACTTTGCTTTGCTTGCTCTTGCTCGATGGGGCAGAAGCATGGGATTTAGGGGTAAAGCCGTTAACGTTGGGAAGACGTTGCTCACGATTGGTGGCGTGGGCGGCCAGTGGCATTAATAGGCAAATAGTTAGCCATGTCTTGAAAAATGGTCGCATTAGGCGTGGCTCTTAAGTGGTAGCGCGCAACTTTATAACAGCTTTTTTGTCCCTTCCGAGTCCGTTGGTCGATTCAATCGGCAGGCAACGGAACCAAATAAGCGGCAAATTGACGCGATTGTCTGACAGAAGTCCGGTGCTATAAGGCTTTGACGGTGGCAACGGTAACATTTGCCATACGTCGGCTACCTGTAAAAAAGTCACAAAGAATTCAAGAATATTTATCTATCGAGTGAATCGAGGTCTTCATGAACAGCTATCAGCTACCCCGTGTGAAGGAAAAAGACACCCACAGCAAACTCATCGGTTACCTGCTGTGGATCTTCGGATTTACCGGCGCCCACCGCTTTTATTACGGCAAGCCAGTGACCGGGACGATCTGGTTCTTCACCTTCGGTTTGCTGGGAATTGGCTGGCTGATCGACGTGTTTCTGATCCCGGCGATGGATCGCGAAGCGGATCTGCGGTTTGCCGATGGACCGATTGAGTACAACGTGGCGTGGATTCTGCTGACGTTCCTTGGGGTTTTCGGTGTGCACCGGATGTACCAAGGGAAGTGGATCAGCGGGTTGGTCTATCTGCTGACTGGCGGGTTGTTCTTTATTGGTGTGCTGTATGACTTCTGGACGCTGAATGATCAGGTGTCGGTGCGCAATATGCAGAATCGCGGCGCCTTTCAGTAAGCCATTGCTGGCAAGGCCAGCTCCCACAGGGGATTTGTGTCGTTCACCGATCCAATGTGGGAGCCAGCTTGCTGGCGATTGGGGCAACGCTGAGTGAAGATCAAAAGATCGCAGCCTGCGGCAGCTCCTACAAGTTGGAACGCATTCCATTGTAGACGCTGCAGCAGGCTGCGATCTTTTGCTTTTAGGCCTGGTGGCTGATCCGCCCATCCACCAGGGTGTAACGAACCACACCCGGCAGGCTGTGCCCAAGGAACGGGCAGTTCTCACCCTTCGACAGCCAACCTTCACCGGCCACGGTGGATGCCTTCGGATCGAACAGCACGATATCCGCCGCACCCCCCACCGCCAGTTTGCCCGCCGGCAGGCGCAATGCCTCGGCCGGGCCTGCACTCAGGCGCGCCAGCAGTGTCGGCAGATCGAGCAGACCATCCTCTACCAGCGTCATCGCCAGTGGCAGCAACAGTTCAACACTGCTGATGCCCGGCTCGGTCGCGCCGAACGGTGCCAGTTTGGCATCACGCTCGTGGGGCTGGTGATGGCTGGAAATCGCCGAGACCACGCCGGACTTCACGGCTTCGCGCAGGGCATCGCGATCCGCGCGAGTGCGCAGTGGTGGCTGGACGTGATAGAGGCTGCTGAAGTCGATCAGCGCTTCGTCGGTCAGGATCAGTTGGTACAGGGCGACATCCGCCGTCACCTTCAGACCACGGGCCTGTGCCTGAGCGATCAGGGCCACGCCGCGAGCGCTGGTCAACTGGCTGAAGTGCGCGCGTACGCCGGTTTGCTCCACCAGCAGCAGATCACGGGCCAGCGCCACGGTTTCAGCGGTTTCCGGAATCCCTGGCAACCCGAGGAAACTGGCGACAGCGCCTTCGTGGGCCAGGCCACCTTCGGCGAGATCGTGATCCTGCGAGTTGAAGATCACGGTCAGGTCGAACGTCGCCGCATAGTCCAATGCCCGGCACAGGGTGCGGGTGTTGCGGAAACTCTCCAGACCGTTGCCGAACGCCACGCAACCAGCGTCACGCAGCGCAACCAGTTCGGCCAGTTGCTCACCGTCCAGACCTTTGCTCAGTGCGCCAATCGGGAACACCTTGGTGTTGCCGGCCTCGCGGGCGCGGTCGAGGATCAGTTCGGCCACGGCGGAGGTGTCGAGCACCGGTTTGGTTTTTGGCGGGCAGCACAGGCTGGTCACGCCACCGGCCGCTGCCGCGCGAGTCTCGCTGGCAATCGAGCCTTTGCGGCTGTAACCCGGTTCGCGCAGGGCAACGTTCAGATCGACCAGCCCCGGAGCGGCTACAAGGCCAGTGGCGTCGATGGTTTCGACTGCGCTGAAACCGGCCGGTGCCGCGCCGAGGGCGACGATTTTGCAGGCTTCAACGTGAATGTCGGTGATTTGATCCAGGCCGCTGCTTGGATCGATGACGCGGGCGCCGAGAATGCTGAGCTTCACTGGGCGTTCTCCTGCTCGAATTGGCGCTGGGCAGTCTGCCCGCTCATGGCCATGGACAACACAGCCATACGAATCGCGATGCCGTAGGTGACCTGATTGAGGATCACCGAGTGCGGGCCGTCGGCCACCGCCGACTCGATTTCCACGCCACGGTTGATCGGGCCCGGGTGCATGACGATGCAATCGGGCTTGGCCCCGGCCAGACGCGCGGTGGTCAGGCCGAACAGGCGGTAGAACTCACCTTCGCTCGGCAGCAGGCCGCCGGTCATGCGTTCACGCTGCAGGCGCAGCATGATCACCACGTCGACGTCTTTCAGGCCTTCGGTCATGTCGGTGTAGACCTTCACGCCGTACTGCTCGATGCCGATCGGCAGCAGCGTCTTCGGCGCGATCACGCGGATGTCCGGGCAGCCGAGGGTTTTCAGGGCGAGCATGTTTGAGCGCGCGACCCGCGAGTGCAGGATGTCGCCGACGATGGCCACCGAGAGGTTTTCGAAACCGCCCTTGTGCCGACGGATTGTCAGCATGTCGAGCATGCCCTGCGTCGGGTGCGCGTGACGGCCGTCGCCGCCGTTGATGATCGCCACTTGCGGACAGACGTGCTCGGCGATGAAGTGCGCGGCGCCGGAATCACCGTGGCGCACGACGAACATGTCGGCGGCCATGGCTTCAAGGTTGCGCAGGGTGTCGAGCAGCGTTTCACCTTTACTCGCCGACGAGGTCGACACGTTGAGGGTGATCACGTCCGCCGACAGCCGCTGGGCCGCCAGTTCGAAGGTGGTGCGGGTGCGCGTGGAGTTTTCGAAGAACACGTTGCACACGGTCTTGCCGCGCAGCAACGGGACTTTCTTCACGGCCCGGGCACCGACTTCGAGGAACGAGTCGGCAGTGTCGAGGATTTCCGTCAGCAACTCGCGGCGCAGGCCGTCGAGCGAGAGGAAGTGGCGCAGCTGGCCCTGATCATTGAGCTGCAGCGGGCGCTTGGTATCTAGAGGCGTCATCGCGAGGGGACTCTCAATAGGGCGGATTAAAGGGCAAAGTCTTGCAGTTCGAGCGTCAGCGGCTCGGGGCCGGACAGCTTCACGCGCTCGTGGGCGGCCAGCGACAGGGTCGCGCCCACCACGTTCGGGCGGATCGGCAACTCGCCGGCATCCAGGTCGAGCAGGCAGACCAGCGTCACGCTGGCCGGGCGGCCGTAGTCGAACAGTTCGTTCATGGCGGCGCGGATGGTACGGCCGCTCATCAGTACGTCGTCGATCAGCACCAGATGCTGGCCTTCGATCTCGAAGGGCAGGGCGGACGGGCGCACTTGCGGGTGCAGGCCGTTCTGGCTGAAGTCGTCGCGGTAGAAGGAAACATCCAGCGTGCCCAGCGGCGCGTCGCTGCCCAGTTCCTTGAGCAAGGCTTGCGCGACCCAGATACCGCCGGTGCGGATGCCGATGTAACGCGGTTCGCGGATATCACGCTGTGCAAGGTGCGCCTGGAGGCGTGTCGCCATCTGGCTGATCAGATCGGCGGGATTGGGCAGGCTCATGGTTGCTCCTTCTTCGACCCGTGCCGCGTCCTGCCGGACATGGCTGGGGATTTAGCCAAAAGAAAAGCGCCGTAGCGCTTTTCAGAATTAAATGCAGTCAGGATTCAAATAGTGCGGTGTTTTCGTCGAGCCAGCCCTGCAACAGCAGAGCGGCGGCGATGGCGTCCACCGGGTTGTCGCGGTAACTGCCTTTCTGGCCGCCACGTACCAGACGCTCGCCCTTGGCTTCGAAAGTGGTCAGGCGTTCGTCGTGGGTATAGAAAGGCACGTTGAAGCGGCCGTTGAGACGACGGGCGAACTTCTCGGCGCGCAGGCACATTTCGCTGGGCGTGCCGTCCATGTTCAGCGGCAGGCCGACGACGACGGCGTCGGGTTTCCATTCTTTTATAAGCGCTTCGACCTGGTTCCAGTCGGGCACGCCGTTCTGCGCTTTGAGGGTGCAGAGTTCGCGGGCCTGGCCGGTGATCACCTGGCCGACGGCAACGCCGATCTGTTTGGTGCCGTAGTCGAAGCCGAGAATCAGGCGCAGGGCCATCAGGCGTGCCCTGCCTGGCTGGTCAGCAGGTTGAGGTCGATCCCCAAGTGCCGGGCGGCCGCGTCCAGACGCAATTCGCTGCTGGTGTTGAACAGGATATCGGCGTCATACGGGCAAGTCAGCCAGGCGTTGTCAGCCATTTCGGCTTCCAGTTGCCCGGCTTCCCAGCCAGCGTAACCGAGGGCGATCAGGCTTTTTGCCGGGCCCACGCCGTCAGCGATGGCGAACAGCACGTCCTGCGAGGTGGACAAGGCCAGGTCGCCGTCAAGCTGGGCGGTGGCCTGGAAGGTCTTGCCCGCCGGGTGCAGGACAAAGCCGCGATCGGTTTGCACCGGGCCGCCGATGAAGATCGGCACATGCTGGCAGAGGCCCGGCGGATCGATGTCCGGGCGCAATTGCTCGAGGATGTCAGCCAGATTCAGCTCTTGCGGCCTGTTGACCACGATCCCCATGGCGCCATTGGCCGTGTGCTCGACGATGTAGGTCAAGGTGTGGGCAAAGTTCGGGTCGGCCATGTGTGGCATGGCGATCAGGAAGTGATGCTTGAGGTAGCTGGGGCTGACGTTTTTCATGTGCGCTAGTGTGGCGTTCGGGGGGCGAACTGACAAGCTGAAGCCGCCAAAAGATCGCAGCCTTCGGCAGCTCCTACATGTGAATGCAGGCCAATGTAGGAGCTGCCGAAGGCTGCGATCTTTTGATCTTGCCCTTAATTGCTGGAGAGTTTGTCGCCCCGGGCAAATTTCCAGGTGCGGATGATTTCCAGTCGGTCGATATCCGACAGATCACCGGTAAACGGTGCAAATGGCGCCGCCAGTCGGACGATGCGCTGCGCCGCCTGATCCAGCAGCGGCTGGCCCGACGATTCCAGCACCAGCACTTCATACAGCGAGCCATCGCGGTTGATCGAGACCATCAGGCGCAAATTGCCATAGATCTGCTTGCGCCGTGCTTCTTCCGGATAATTCAGGTTGCCGATGCGCTCGACCTTCTTGCGCCAGTCATCCTTGTACCAGGCGCCCTTGTCGCGCATGGTCGACGCCGCGCTCAAGCGGTGAATGCGCGGGCGCTTGGCGTACAGCTGTTGTTCCTTGGCCAGTTCCGCTTCGAGGCTGGCGATGTCGCTGGACAACTGCGAGCTGTCGAACTCAGGCGCGTCGACGGTCGGTTTGACCTCGGTCCTGGTTTCTTCTTTCTTGGTCGGGGCTTTTTTCGGTTTGGGCGCGACAGTCGTCACCGCAGCCTTGGGCGCGGCGTCCTGTACTTCCGGCTTCGCGGCTGGCGGCGGGGTGACCTTTTTGACTTGATTGTCCTGGAACGGCGCGACCTCGGTAGTCTTCGGGATCGCCTTCTTGTCCAGCGTACCGCTGCCTTCCTGATGTTCCTGCGCGAGGAAGTCAGCCTTCTCGGGTTTCTTTTCGCTCTTGAAGGTGGCGAGGGTGATTTCCAGGGTTTTGCTGATCTGCTTGGGCTCGACCATGGTGAAGCCGACGCCCAGCAGCAGCGCCAAGTGAATCAGCGCTGCGAGAAACAGGGTAAATCCGAGGCGATCGGCCGGGCGCACGCCACGATGGGCGAGTTCTGCGGGCAGATCGGACGGGAGGGTCATGACAAGAAAACCAACATCGCGCTTTTCAGAGGCTGCGCATGATAACGCAATGTTGGTTTCACGCCTTGGGCTTCACGCTTCAAGCGACAGACTGCATGTGACGCACATCAAGCTTGCGGCTTTTTGCCGGCGGCTTGCAGCTTCTTGTCGATCGCGTCCATCAGCATGCCGCCGATGTCGGTGCCGAAAGCGTTGTCGATTTCACGGATGCAGGTCGGGCTGGTGACGTTGATTTCGGTCAGACTCTCGCCGATCACGTCGAGGCCCACGAACAGGAGACCTTTTTCACGCAAGGTCGGGCCGACCTGAGCGGCGATCCAGCGATCCTTGTCAGTCAGTGGACGCGCTTCACCCCGACCACCGGCCGCGAGGTTGCCACGGGTTTCGCCCTGGGCCGGAATCCGCGCCAGGCAGTAGTCCACCGGCTCGCCGTCGATCATCAGGATGCGTTTGTCGCCGTCCTTGATCGCCGGCAGGTAGGCCTGGCCCATGATCTGCTGGCCGCCGAGGGCCGTCAGGGTTTCGAGAATCACCGACAGGTTCGGATCGCCGGCACGGTGACGGAAGATCGAGGTGCCGCCCATGCCGTCCAGCGGCTTGAGGATCACGTCGCCATGTTTGGCAGCGAACTCGCGCAGCACGTCGGCGCGGCGGCTGACGATGGTCGGCGGTGTGCACTGCGGGAACAGCGTGGCGAACAGCTTTTCATTGCAGTCGCGCAGGCTCTGCGGTTTGTTGACTACCAGCACGCCGGCGGTTTCGGCCTGTTCGAGCAGGTAGGTGGAGTAGACGAACTCCATGTCGAACGGTGGATCCTTGCGCATCAGGATCACATCCAGATCGCTCAGCAGGTTGTCCTGCTCGGCGTCCAGTTCGAACCATTTTTCCGGATTGGCGAAGACTTGCAGCGGCTTCATCCGCGCCCGTGCCTGACCTTCGGCCTGATACAGGTCGCGCTGCTCCATATAGAACAGTTCCCAGCCGCGCTTCTGCGCAGCCAGCAGCATGGCCAGCGAGCTATCCTTTTTATAGGAAATGCTGGCGATAGGGTCCATGACAATCCCGACGCGAACGCTCATTGGGTTTTCCTCGAAAATTGGCTACCGGATCGGTATGAAAAAAGTGCCGCCAGAGTGGCGCCGGGCGGGTTTGCGGTCAAGGGAAAACCCGTCGATAGATTGCATCTGGAGACTGTGCTAAAAAGGCTGCCATGCAGTGCTGGCCCTTGAACATCAAGGGTTTCCAGCCATTACTCATCGCAAAACGGACAATTTGATTCGCAAAGGCGACGGTAGAGCCCTCTTATGGAACAGCAGTCCAGCGCCTTGAAGGTCATGGTGATCGACGACTCGAAAACGATTCGCCGCACCGCCGAAACCCTGTTGAAAAATGTGGGGTGCGAAGTCATCACGGCGATCGACGGTTTCGACGCATTGGCGAAGATCGTCGACAACCATCCCGGCATCATCTTTGTCGACATCATGATGCCGCGTCTGGATGGTTATCAGACCTGCGCTTTAATCAAGAACAACAGCGCGTTCAAGACAACGCCCGTGATCATGCTGTCGTCCCGGGACGGGTTGTTCGACAAGGCCAAAGGGCGGATTGTCGGTTCTGATCAATTTTTGACCAAGCCTTTCAGCAAGGAAGAACTGCTCAGCGCTATTCAGGCCCATGTTCCGGGCTTCGCCGCCGCTTTGCCGCAGTAAGACACGTACAGTGACGCTCGGCCAGCGGGCCGGATGTCGACAAGAAAAATGGGGAAAACCATGGCACGTATCCTGATCGTCGATGATTCGCCGACTGAAATGTACAAACTGACCGGCATGCTGGAAAAGCATGGCCATGAAGTGCTGAAAGCCGAAAATGGCGCCGACGGCGTTGCCCTGGCCCGTCAGGAAAAACCCGACGCGGTGCTGATGGACATTGTCATGCCCGGCCTCAATGGCTTTCAGGCGACCCGTCAGTTGACCAAGGACCCGGACACCGGGCACATCCCGGTGATCATCATCACCACCAAGGATCAGGAAACCGACAAGGTCTGGGGCACTCGCCAGGGCGCCAAGGACTACCTGACCAAACCGGTCGACGAAGAGACCCTGATCAAGACTCTGAACAACGTGCTTGCCGGTTGATCGCACGGCCATGAGTGAATCGCTGACCGCGTTCGAACTGCTCTGGCAGATTGACCAGCGCTGCCGCTTGCTCGCGGCCGACCTGCCATCGCAACCGGCGCGTCAGGATCGCTGGAGCGGTATCGGTTTTCGCCTCGGCGAACACTGGTATGTCGCGCCGATGGGCGAAGTCAGCGAAGTGCTGCACGAACCGCGCTGCACTCAGTTGCCTGGGGTCAAGCCCTGGGTCAAAGGGGTGGCTAACCTGCGTGGGCGGCTGCTGCCGATCATGGATCTGTGCGGTTTCTTCGGGCATGAGCTTTCACCGCTTCGCAAGCAGCGGCGGGTATTGGTGGTGGAACATGGCGACGTGTTTGCCGGGCTGATGGTCGATGAGGTCTTCGGCCTGCAGCATTTCGAGCAAGACAGCTTTGAACCGTTGTCGATCAGCAAGCGCCAGGGTTCCAAAGCCGAGTTCGTCAAAGGGTATTTCCGGCGTGAGCAGAACTGGCGGGTGTTCAGTTTGTTTGCGCTGGCCAAATCCCCGGTATTCATGAGCGTAGCGATATAAACGCAACAACAGAGAACCCATTGTGGGAATGGGCCATGTGATGGTGGGGTTCTGTGGCGAAGGAAACCTGTGGCGAGGGGATTTACCCCCGATGGGTCGCGCAGCGGCCCCAAGATTCGAGCTGTATCAAATACATCTTGAATGCAGGTTCTGGGTTGGCTTCGCCAACCATCGGGGATAAATCCCCTCGCCACAAAACTCCTTTATCCCAAGACTGGCTCCCACAGGTTCTTCGGTGAGCTTCAAACAGGCGAGGACCGATGACAAAAGCAAAAACAGGCAAGCCGGCGGAAGGATCGCGCAGTCGCTCGCAGATCATCGTGCTGTTCATCGCACTGATCGTGTTCATCATGCTGCTGTTCGCCAACTTCGCTTACCTCAATACCCAGGCGAACTACGACAAACAGTACATCGGCCACGCCGGTGAGCTGCGCGTGCTGTCGCAACGTATCGCAAAAAACGCCACCGAAGCTGCTGCCGGCAAGGCTGCCGCGTTCAAGTTGCTCAGCGATGCGCGCAACGATTTCGCCCAGCGCTGGGGTTACCTGAAGAAGGGCGATCCGACCACCGGCCTGCCCCCGGCGCCGTCCACCGTGCGCCCGGAAATGCGCGCCGTGCAGCTCGACTGGGAACGCTTGCTTAAAAACACCGATGCCATTCTCTCCAGCGAACAGACCGTGCTGTCGCTGCATCAGGTCGCCGCGACCCTGGCCGAAACCGTGCCACAGTTGCAGATCGAATACGAAAAAGTCGTCGAGATCCTCCTCCAGCGTGGCGCTCCGGCGGCGCAAGTGGCGATGGCCCAGCGTCAATCGTTGCTGGCCGAACGCATCCTCGGCGCGGTGAACACTGTGCTGGCCGGCGATGAGAATTCGCAGCAGGCCGCCGATGCGTTTGGCCGCGATGCCACGCGTTTCGGCCAGGTGCTCAACGGCATGCTTCAGGGCAATCCGGCATTGAGGATCAGTCAGGTCGAAGACCGTGATGCCCGCGCGCGCCTGAGTGAGATTTCCGAGCTGTTCCAGTTCGTTTCCGGCTCTGTCGATGAAATCCTCGAAACCTCGCCGGAGCTGTTCAAGGTTCGCGAGTCGGCCAGCAACATCTTCAACCTCTCGCAAACCCTGCTCGACGAAGCCTCGCACCTGGCCAACCGTTTCGAAAACCTCGCGGGTGGCCGTAACACCGACACCATTGGCGGCTATGTGCTCGGCTTGCTGGCGCTGGCCTCTATCATCCTGATCGGTCTGGTGATGGTGCGTGAGACCAATCGACAGCTGCGCGAAACGGCGGAAAAGAACGAGCGCAACCAGAACGCGATCATGCGCCTGCTCGATGAAATCGAGGATCTGGCCGACGGCGACCTCACCGTGACCGCCTCGGTGACTGAAGACTTCACTGGCACCATCGCCGACTCGATCAACTATTCCGTCGATCAATTGCGCGATCTGGTGGCGACCATCAACCTCACCGCCGGCCAGGTCGCGGCGGCCGTGCAGGAAACCCAGGCCACCGCCATGCACCTGGCCCAAGCCTCGGAGCATCAGGCCCAGCAGATTTCCGAAGCCTCGACCGCGATCAACGACATGGCCCAGTCCATCGATCAGGTCTCGGCCAACGCTGCCGAGTCGTCGGCGGTAGCGGAGCGTTCCGTGGAAATCGCCAACAAAGGCAACGAGGTGGTGCACAACACCATCCACGGCATGGACAACATTCGCGAACAGATTCAAGACACTGCCAAACGCATCAAGCGTCTCGGCGAGTCGTCTCAGGAAATCGGCGATATCGTCAGCCTGATCGACGACATTGCCGACCAGACCAACATCCTCGCCCTCAACGCCGCGATTCAGGCGTCGATGGCCGGCGATGCCGGGCGCGGTTTTGCCGTGGTCGCCGACGAAGTACAACGGCTGGCCGAGCGCTCGTCCGCCGCCACCCGGCAGATCGAAACGCTGGTGCGGGCGATCCAGACCGACACCAACGAAGCGGTGATCTCCATGGAGCAGACCACCACCGAAGTGGTGCGCGGCGCGCGGCTGGCGCAGGATGCCGGAGTGGCCCTGGAAGAAATCGAAGGTGTATCGAAGACCCTTGCGGCGCTGATTCAGAGCATCTCCAACGCGGCGCAGCAGCAGACGACGTCGGCCGGGCAGATCTCGCTGACGATGAACGTGATCCAGCAGATCACCACGCAAACGTCGTCGGGCTCCACGGCCACCGCCGAGAGCATCGGCAACCTGACGAAAATGGCCAGTCAGTTGCGTCGTTCGGTGTCAGGTTTCACCTTGCCGGCGGCGTCCGCGTCGGCGACGGATAAAGTGTGATTGGAGCGGTTATGGGTGATCGCCACGACTACGTGGCCCTCGAGTGGGTCAAAGGCGAAATTGCCGAAACGCTGAAACTGGCGCATCAGGCGATTGAAGCCGTGCTCGATGATCCGCACACATCCGGCGGGCTGGACCAGTGCCTGGCGTATATCCATCAGGTTCACGGCAGCCTGCAGATGGTCGAGTTCTACGGTGCGGCATTACTGGCCGAAGAGATGGAACATCTGGTCGAAGCCTTGCAGCAGGGTCGCGTCAGCCATCGCGACGAAGCCCTGCACTTGCTGCTGCAAGCCCTTGGACAGTTGCCGATTTACCTCGATCGCGTGCAGAGCGCCCGCCGTGATTTGCCACTGGTGGTGCTGCCGCTGCTCAACGATTTGCGCAGTGCTCGCGGCGAAAGCCTGCTGTCGGAAACCAGTCTGTTCAGCCCACAGCTGCCCGAACTGCCGCCGCTTGGCGAGGAAACGCTGGCGCTACTGGAGCCGGCAGAGCTGCCGAATGTGCTGCGCAAGTTGCGCCAGATGCTGCAAATGGCGCTGGTCGGTTTGCTGCGTGAGCAGGATGACCAGACGCACCTGGCTTATCTGGCGAAAGTCTTCACCCGCCTCGAAGCGCTGAGCGGTGACGCCCCGTTAAGTCCGTTGTGGCAGGTCGCATCCGCCTTGGTCGAAGGCATGCGCGAAGGCGTGATCGCCAACAGCCCGGCCTTGCGCAGCCTGCTCAAGGATGCCGACAAGGAACTCAAACGCTTGCTCGAACAAGGCATGGCCGGCCTCAATCAGCCGCCCCCGCCGGAGCTTCTGAAAAGCCTGTTGTTCTATATTGCCAAAGCCGAACATCCCACCAGGCAGATGCTGACCATGAAAGATCGCTACTCCCTGGACGACGCCTTACCCGACAGCGCGATGGTCGACGAAGAACGCGCGCGCCTGGCCGGCCCCGACCGCGATGCGATGCGCTCGGTGCTGGCGGCATTGTGCGAAGAGCTGGTGCGGGTCAAGGAACGCCTCGACCTGTTCGTGCGCAGCGACCGCCAACATACGTCGGACCTGGAAAGCCTGCTGGCGCCGTTGCGGCAGATCGCCGACACCCTCGCGGTGCTCGGTTTCGGCCAGCCTCGCAAGGTCATCATCGATCAACTGGCGGTGGTTCTGAGCATCGCCCAAGGCCAGCGCGAACCCAACGACGCGATCCTGATGGACGTCGCCGGCGCCTTGCTCTACGTCGAAGCGACACTCGCGGGGATGGTCGGCACCGTCGAGCCAGAAAGCCCCGAAGACTCGCGCCTGCCGACCACCGACCTGACGCAGATCCACCAGATCGTCATCAAGGAAGCGCGCATCTGCCTGCAACAGGCCAAGGACATGATCGTCGACTACATCGACGCCGATTGGGATCGCCAGCTACTGCAACCGTTGCCGGCGCTGCTGACTCAGGTACGCGGTGCGCTGGCGATGATTGCGCTGAGTCGTGCGGCGAATCTGGTCGAGGCCTGCAACGGGTTCATCCGCGAACACTTGCTGCTCGACCCGCACGAACCGGGCTGGCAGCAACTGGACAACCTCGCCGACGTGATCACCAGTCTTGAGTATTACCTTGAACGCTTGAGCGATGATCCGCAGGCGCCCAGCGAACAACTGCTGGACGTTGCGCAGAAGAGCCTCGCCAGTCTTGGCTTCTTTCCCAGCGAACAGCCCGGCGAGCCACATGTGCCGGTGCTTGACGACGTGCTCAGCCCCAACGAAGCGCGGGTGATGCAAGACCTGCAGGCGCTCGACGACCCGCAAATCGTCCAGTCGCTGGCCGATGTGTTGGCCAGCCCGGTCTCGGCGATCAACCCGCCCGCGGTGGTCACGCCCGGCAGCCTGGTGCCGCCGCCGCCCGATGAAGAGCCGGTGGACGATGAACTGCGCGAAGTGTTCCTCGAAGAGACCGATGAGGTACTTGAGGTTCTCCACGAATACCTGCCGCGCTGGACGGCCAATCCACAGGATCGCGGCGCACTGACCGAACTGCGCCGTGCCTTCCACACCTTGAAGGGCAGCGGGCGCATGGTGCGCGCGCTGATCCTCGGTGAACTGGCCTGGGCGGTGGAGAACCTGCTCAATCGCGTGCTGGAACAAAGCGTCGAACCCGGCTCCGTGGTGCCGCAACTACTCACCGACACGGTGTTGCTGCTGCCGGAACTGGTCAGCGAATTCGCCACCAACAGCCAGCGTCAGCGCAGCGATGTCGATCAACTCGCCGCTCGCGCCCACGCCTTGGCCAAGGGCGACCAACCATTGGCGGCCGAAGATGTGGAAGATGTCGCGGCGCTTGATCCGCTGTTGCTGGAAATCTTCCGCAACGAAGCCGAAACCCATCTCGCCAGCCTCAACCGCTTCCTCGATCAAGCCGCCGAGCATGTGCCGCTGCCGGCCAGCGATGAGTTGCAGCGCGCCTTGCACACCCTCAAGGGCAGCGCGTCGATGGCCGGTGTGTTGCCGATTGCCGAGCTGGCCGCATCGCTCGATCAATTGGCCCGCGAGTTCAAGGCCCACCAATTGCCGCTGGATCTCGATGAAGTGGAATTGCTGCTCGAAGCCGAGGGCCTGTTCCGCGTTGGTTTGCGCCAACTCAAGCACGATCCGCTGGCGCCGATCGTCGGCGCGCAGTCGCTGATCAAACGCACGGGCGAGTTGCTCGCCGAGCGACTGGAATCGATCCTCAATACGCCGAGCAGCGGCCTGCGCGTCAAGCGCGATCCGCAACTGCTCAATAACTTCCTTGCCCAGGGCATGGACATCCTGCTCGATGCGGAAAACCTTTTGCAGCGCTGGCAGCAGCATCCCGGCGAACGCCAGGAACTCAGCGCGCTATTGGATGAACTGACCACCCTTGGCGAAGGCGCGCACTTGGCGGATCTGCTGCCGGTGGATGTTCTGTGCGAAGCCTTGCTCGATCTCTATGGCGCCGTGGAAGAAAGCAGTCTTGCGGTCAGCGACCGGTTTTTCCAGGAAGCGCAGCACGCCCACGAAGCGCTGATCAACATGCTCGACGAACTGGCCGCCGGCCAGGAAGTCACGCCGCAGCCTGCGCGGATTCGGGCGTTGCATGACCTGCTTGACGAGAGTCTCGATCCGTCGTCGATGGGCCTCATTCGCAGCGACGGTAGCCGCACCTTGAGCATCCGCGAATTGGGTGCTGCAACCGCTGAGCTTTCACAGAAGGCCGTCACTTCAGAGCCCGACGACGAGATCGTCGAGATCTTTCTCGAAGAGGCGGTGGATATTCTCGACAGCGCCGGGCAAGCCTTGCAGCGTTGGCTGAGCGACGCGAACAATGTCGCGCCGCTGTCGTCGTTACAGCGGGATTTGCACACCCTCAAGGGGGGCGCGCGAATGGCCGAAGTCGAGGCCATTGGGGATCTGGCCCAAGAACTGGAAAGTCTCTACGAAGGTCTGGCGGATCGGCGCTATAGCTACAGCGAAGCGCTTGGTTGCTTGCTGCACAAGAGCCATGACCGTTTGGCGCTGTTGCTTGAACAGCTGCAGAACCATCAGCCGTTGAACCCGGCGCATGAGCTGATCGAGGCAATCCGGCAGTTCCGTCAGGGCGCGTCTGGCAGCACTGAAACGGCGCAACCGCCAGTTGATCATGAAGGCGTCGGGCACGATCCCGAATTGCTGGAGATTTTCCTCGAAGAAGGTTTCGACATCATCGAGAACTCCGGCGCCGCGCTGCTGCGCTGGCAGGCCGAACCGGGCAATCGGCAGGAAGTGGAAACCCTGCTGCGCGATCTGCACACCCTCAAGGGCGGCGCGCGGATGGTCGAGATCGGCCCGATCGGCGACCTCGCCCATGAGTTGGAATACCTTTACGAAAGTCTCTCCGCCGGCTCGCTGCAAGCGTCTGGCGAATTGTTCGCGCTGGTGCAGCGCGGCCATGACCGACTGGCGCAAATGCTCGATGGCGTGCGCGCCGGGCAACCGTGTCCGCCAGCGGATCGGCTGATCAATGCGATCCAGAACTTCAGCCATCCCGTGACGCCTGAAGCGCCACCGTTGTTGCCTCTGCCGGTTAAGACCGAAACCGCGCCTGCGGCCGCCGAGGCCGGCGCGGACATGGTCAAGGTCTCCGCCGAACTGCTCGACGAACTGGTCAATCTGGCCGGCGAAACCTCGATCTTCCGTGGCCGCATCGAACAGCAAGTCAACGACGCGCAAGTCGCGCTGAACGAGATGGAAACCACCATCGAGCGCATGCGTGATCAGTTGCGCCGCCTCGATACGGAAACCCAGGGGCGCATCCTCAGCCGCCAGCAAGTCGATGGCGAACGTCTCGGCTACGAGGAATTCGATCCGCTGGAAATGGACCGCCATTCGCAGTTGCAGCAACTGTCGCGGGCGCTGTTCGAATCCGCCTCCGACCTGCTCGACCTCAAGGAAACCCTCGACCGCCGCAACCACGACGCCGAGAACCTGCTGCAACAACAAGGGCGGATCAACACTGAATTGCAGGAAGGCTTGATGCGCTCGCGCATGGTGCCGTTCGAACGGATGTTGCCGCGCCTCAAACGTATCGTCCGTCAGGTCGCCGAAGAGTTGAACAAAGACGTCGCCTTCGTCATCGGCAACGCTGAGGGCGAAATGGATCGTAACGTGCTGGAGCGCATGGCGGCACCGCTGGAACACATGCTGCGCAACGCCGTCGACCATGGCCTGGAGGCTGCTGAAGTGCGTCTGGCTGCGGGCAAACCGGCGCAGGGCACGATCACGCTGGACCTGTCCCGCGAGGGCGGCGACATCGTTTTCGACATCCGCGACGACGGCGCCGGTGTGCCGCTGGAAGCGGTGCGGAACAAGGCAATCAAACGTGGCTTGCTGGCGCCGGACGCCGAAATCAGCGACCGCGATGTGTTGCAGTTCATCCTCCAGCCGGGGTTTTCCACCGCCGAAAAAATCACCCAGATTTCCGGGCGTGGCGTCGGCATGGACGTGGTGCATGAAGAAGTCCGCCAGTTGGGCGGCAGCATGAGCATCGACTCGGTACCGGGGCAGGGCGTGCATTTCCGCATTCGCCTGCCGTTCACCGTGTCGGTCAACCGTGCGTTGATGGTGCAGTGTGGTGAGGACCAATACGCGATTCCGCTGAACACCATCGACGGCATCGTGCGCGTGCTGCCGAATGATCTGGATGGGCATTTCCGTCTCGATCCGCCGAGCTATCAATACGGCGGCCAACGTTATGAGTTGTGCTATCTGGGCGAACTGTTGAAAACCTCATCGCGGCCAAAACTGCTGGGCCAGAGCCTGCCGTTGCCGGTGCTGTTGGTGCAGTACAACGACCGGCGCATCGCGGTGCAGGTCGACACCATGGCCGGGACGCGCGAGATCGTGGTCAAAAGCCTCGGCGCGCAATTCGCGGCGGTACAGGGCGTGTCCGGCGCGACGATTCTCGGCGATGGCCGGGTGGTGCTGATTCTGGATCTGCTGGCGCCGATCCGCGCGATGCAGGCGCGGGTTGCCCAGCATCCGATTCAGCCGGACATCGACAGCGAACCGCAGAAACCACTGCTGGTGATGGTGGTCGATGACTCGGTCACCGTGCGCAAGGTCACCAGCCGTTTACTCGAACGCCACGGCATGAACGTGCTGACCGCCAAGGACGGTGTCGACGCCATGCTGCTGCTGGAAGAACACATGCCCGACCTGATGCTGCTCGACATCGAAATGCCGCGCATGGACGGCTTCGAAGTCGCCACCCAAGTGCGCAACGACGAACGCCTGCAACACCTGCCGATCATCATGATCACCTCGCGCACCGGGCAAAAACACCGCGACCGCGCCATGGCCATCGGCGTGAACGATTACCTCGGCAAGCCGTATCAGGAATCGGTACTGCTCGAAAGCATTGCCCTCTGGAGCAAGAAACATGCATGAGCGCCGCCACAACGCGCGCACCAGCCAACTCACTGGCCTGCTACTGCCGCTGGCGGATCGCAACCTGATCCTGCCCAACGTGGCGGTGGCCGAGCTGATCGACTATCAGGCCAGCGCTTTCGATCTGGATACACCGCCGTGGTATCTGGGGCGCGTCATGTGGCGCGAGCGACAGATTCCGTTGCTGAGCTTCGAATCGGCGTGCGGGCAGAAAGTGGTGATTGGCGAGCGAGCGCGGATCGTGATTCTCAATGCGCTGGGTGGCTTGCCGCAGCTGAAGTTCATTGCGCTGCTGGTGCAGGGGATTCCACGCTCATACAAGCTCGACAGTCAGTTGAGCTATGTCGATGTGCCGTTGTGTGCGCTGGAGCAGGCGGCGGTGCAGGTCGGAGAGCAGGTGGCGAAGGTGCCGGATTTGTTGGGATTGGAGAAATTGTTGGTGGATGCAGGACTTATCCACTGATCCAGAGCTTTCAGTGAGTTCACAGGCCCCATCGCTGGCAAGCCAGCTCCCACAGTGTCCGAGTTGTATTTGAATCTTGTGAACCCCACGAAACCCTGTGGGAGCTGGCTTGCCAGCGATGAGGTCAGCGACCATTACCCTGAGCGTAATGATTCACCGCTGCGCTTGATTGATGCCCCCCACCCACACGCCTACCTTAGCTCCACGACAGCGAACCCCGTGGAGTGAGCATGACAACAACAATTTCCCCCGACTCGCGCTGGACGCGGCGGCGTGACGAGAAGCAGCGTCGCCTCGACAAGGTGCGCGGGCTGGCCGACGGTGTGGTGTTGCCCACCGACAAGATCGTCGCCGCGCTCGAAGCGCTGATTCATCCAGGCGACCGTGTGGTGCTGGAGGGCAATAACCAGAAGCAGGCAGACTTCCTTTCCCGCTCTCTCGCTAAAGCCGATCCCGAAAAGCTCCACGACCTGCACATGATCATGCCCAGCGTCGGCCGCTCCGAGCACCTCGACCTGTTCGAACGCGGCATTGCCCGCAAGCTCGATTTCTCCTTCGCCGGCACCCAGAGCCTGCGCATCAGCCAGTTGCTGGAAGACGGCCTGCTGGAAATCGGCGCCATCCACACCTACATCGAACTCTATGCGCGGCTGGTGGTGGATCTGATCCCCAACGTCGTGCTCTCGGCCGGCTTCATGGCCGACCGCGCCGGCAACATCTACACCGGTCCGAGCACCGAAGACACCCCGGCACTGATCGAACCGGCCGCGTTCAGCGACGGCATCGTCATCGTCCAGGTCAACCAGTTGGTCGACGACGTCAGCGAGTTGCCTCGCGTGGACATCCCCGCCTCATGGGTCGATTTCGTCGTGGTGGCCGACAAGCCGTTCTACATCGAACCGCTGTTCACCCGCGATCCACGGCACATCAAGCCTGTGCATGTGTTGATGGCGATGATGGCGATCCGCGGCATCTACGAAAAACACAACGTGCAGTCGCTCAACCACGGCATTGGTTTCAACACCGCCGCCATCGAGCTGATCCTGCCGACCTACGGCGAATCCCTCGGCCTCAAAGGCAAGATCTGCCGCAACTGGACGCTCAACCCGCACCCGACGTTGATCCCGGCGATTGAAAGTGGCTGGGTCGAAAGCGTGCATTGCTTCGGCACCGAACTGGGCATGGAAAACTACATCGCCGCGCGCCCGGACGTGTTCTTCACCGGCCGCGACGGCTCGCTGCGTTCCAACCGGATGTTCTGCCAGCTCGCCGGGCAGTACGCGGTGGATCTGTTTATCGGTGCGACGTTGCAGGTTGATGGCGACGGCCATTCCTCGACCGTCACCCGTGGCCGTCTCGCCGGATTCGGCGGTGCGCCGAACATGGGCCACGACCCGCGCGGGCGCCGTCACGGTACCCCGGCGTGGCTGGATATGCGCCACGACGATTCGCAGCAACCGATGCTCGAGCGCGGCAAGAAACTCGTGGTGCAAATGGTCGAGACCTTCCAAGAGGGCGGCAAACCGACCTTCGTCGAAACCCTCGACGCCGTCGAGGTGGCGAGGAAAAGTGGCATGCCGCTGGCGCCGATCATGATCTACGGCGACGACGTCACCCACCTGCTCACCGAAGAAGGCATCGCCTACCTGTACAAGGCCCGTTCTCTGGAAGAGCGCCAGGCGATGATCGCCGCCGTTGCCGGGGTTACTGCAATCGGCCTGCGCCACAACCCGAAAGACACCGAACGCATGCGCCGCGAAGGCCTGATCGCCTTGCCCGAAGACCTCGGCATCCGCCGCACCGACGCCACCCGCGAACTGCTCGCGGCGAAAAGCGTGGCCGATCTGGTCGAGTGGTCCGGCGGTCTGTACAACCCGCCCGCCAAATTCAGGAGCTGGTAATGCACGCACTTAACCTGCAAGCGAAACCGATTTCCCTGGCCGAGCGATTGGCGGACATGGCGGTGGATGCGTTGATCGACGAAGCGGATCTGTCGCCGAAACCAGCGCTGGTCGACCGTCGTGGCAACGGCGCGCACACCGATCTGCATTTGGGCCTGATGCACGCTTCGGCGTTGTCGTTGTGGCCGGCGTTCAAGGAAATGGCTGAAGCGTCGGTCGAAATCGGAGGAGTCGGTTTGCCGTTGCGCGAAGCGATTGGCCGTATCGGTCGCGAAGGTGAACAAGCCATGCTCGCGACCACCAACGGCGTGAACACTCATCGCGGCGCAATCTGGGCCTTGGGCCTGGTAGTAACCGCCGCCGCGCTCGAAGCGAAATCCACGGGCGCCAACGCCGTCACCCTGCGCGCTGCACGGTTGGCACTGCTCGATGATCGTTTCGCGCCACGTCCACTCAGCCACGGTGCACAAGTCGCCCTGCGTTACGGCGCTCGCGGCGCCCGAGAGGAGGCGCAACTCGGCTTCCCGTCCGTGCTGCAACGTGGCTTGCCGCAACTGAAAAAAAGCCGCACTGCCGGCCACGGCGAACAGAACGCCCGACTCGACGCCTTGCTCGCGATCATGACTGACCTGGCCGACACCTGCGTGCTCTACCGCGCCGGTGAACAAGGCCTGCAAGCCATGCAACACGGCGCGCAAGCGGTGCTCGACGCTGGCGGCAGCGCAAGCCTCAGCGGTCGCCGGCGCCTGCATGAACTGGATCAACAACTCATCGCATTGAATGCCTCGCCCGGCGGCGCCGCCGACTTGCTCGCCGCCACGCTGCTGCTCGACCGAATCGAGCGCGACGGCATCCTTCAGGGAGCGTTTTGATGGAAACCCTATCGTTTGAATTCCCCGCCGGGCAGCCGCCTCGCGGGCGTGCGCTGGTCGGTTGTGTCGGTTCGGGTGATCTGGAAGTGCTGATCGAACCGGGGCTGGCCGGCAAGTTGACGATCAACGTGCAGACCTCGGTCAACGGCGCACAACTGCGCTGGCAGCACCTGTTTGCGCGGATGTTCGACGGCACTACACCGCCAGCGATGGCCATCGATATCCACGATTTCGGCGCGACGCCGGGTGTGGTGCGCTTGCGTCTGGAACAAGGTTTCGAGGAGATCGGCCATGACTGACAGCGCAGCGCTTCTCAACAAACATAGTTTCGTCGAACTCGGCGCGCGGCAACGGGCGAAAGCCTTGCTTGATGCCGGCACCTTTCGCGAATTGCTCGATCCTTTTCAGCGAGTGATGTCGCCGTGGCTCGAACGCCAGGGCGTGGTGCCGCAGGCCGACGACGGGGTGGTGATCGCCAAGGGCAGCCTCGACGGTTTGCCGGTGGTGATCGCGGCCATCGAAGGCGCGTTTCAGGGCGGCAGCCTCGGCGAAGTCGGCGGGGCGAAGATTGCCGGTGCACTGGAACTGGCCGCCGAGGACAACCGTAAAGGCATCCCGACCCGCGCCGTGTTGCTGCTGGAAACCGGCGGTGTGCGTTTGCAGGAAGCCAATCTTGGCTTGGCGGCGATTGCCGATATTCATGCGGCGATTGTCGATTTGCAGCAATACCAACCAGTGGTGGGCGTGGTCGCGGGCAGCGTCGGCTGTTTCGGTGGTATGTCCATTACGGCGGCACTGTGCAGCTATCTGCTGGTGACTCAGGAAGCACGCCTCGGCCTGAACGGCCCGCAGGTGATCGAGCAGGAAGCCGGGATCGAGGAATACGATTCCCGCGACCGGCCGTTCATCTGGAGCCTGACCGGTGGCGAGCAGCGCTTTGCCAGTGGTCTGGTGGATCGTTATGTCGCCGATGACGTGGCGAAGATTCGTCAGCAGGTCGGCGAGCTGTTGCAGCAAGGTTTGCCAGCGCAACCTCGTAGCCAAAGGGCCGAGTGGTTCCTGCAACGTTTGGCCAGTCTGGACACTGACAAGCAAATCGAACCGTCGGTGGTTCGCGATCTGTATCAAGGAGAGCGCTCATGAGTGGTTATTCATTGCGCGGTTTGAACTGGTTCAACGCGTTGAGCGCGGGCGCGAAAGCTGTGGAAGGTCTGCCGCCATCGTTGAAGGTTGCCGATGGCGAACTTGGGCGTTTTCTGGCCGTAGTCGCTGACCCTGACAACCGCTTTCCCCGTGCCCGCAACGGCGAAGTCGGGTTGCTGGAAGGCTGGGGTTTGGCCAAGGCTGTTGATGACGCAATCACCGCTGACCGCGACAAAACCCAGAAGCGCCCATTGATCGCCATCGTCGATGTACCAAGCCAGGCCTATGGTCGTCGCGAAGAAGCCCTCGGTATTCATCAGGCCCTGGCCGGTGCCGCGGACAGTTATGCCCGTGCACGACTGGCCGGGCATGCGGTGATTGCGCTGTTGGTGGGCAAAGCCATGTCCGGTGCGTTTCTCGCCCACGGCTATCAGGCCAATCGCTTGATCGCCCTGCGTGACCCGGGCGTGATGGTGCACGCGATGGGCAAGGCGTCGGCGGCGCGGGTGACTTTGCGCAGTGTCGAAGAACTTGAAGCGCTGGCCGCCAGCGTGCCGCCGATGGCCTATGACATCGACAGTTACGCCAGCCTCGGGCTGCTTTGGGAAACCCTGTCGGTGCAGCAGATCGAACAGCCGACCGCAGAGGATCTGGCGCGGGTGACTGAGTGCCTGAAGCAAGCAATCGGCGATGTCTCCGGCAGTGATTTGAGCAATCGTCTTGGTGCAAAAAATCGAGAAGCGTCCAGCCGCGTGCGCGAGTTGCTGAGGGCGCAGTGGTGAACATCCCGCTGGCCCACGACCTGCTCTGGGGCATGACCCCCGCGCAGTTGCCGGCGGATGCGCCGCAGTGGGCAGTCGAGTCGCTCGCCGCCGGGCAACCGGTGGTAGTGCGCCGGGCCTTGAGTGCTGAGGGTTTTGTCGCCGTGGGCGTGCGCGGTGTGTTGCGCGAGCAGCGCTTGGCGGCGTTCATGGCACTCGATTCGATTGCCTGTCAGGTCAGCCCGGAGGCGCTGTGTCATATCGACAGCGAGCGTGATCTGCCGGCCATGCGCGCCCTTCAGCAACTGCGGCCGATGCTCGACGATTGCGGTTGGGTCTGGGGTGTCAGCGGCAGTGCAGGGTTTGAACTGGCCAGTGGATTTGAGGCGATGCACGAGGCTAGCGATCTCGATCTGATCCTGCGTACGCCGCAACTTTTGATGCGTAATCAGGCGCGCAAACTGATGGCGCTTTTCGATCAATCCTTATGCCGGGTCGACATGCAATTGCAGACGCCATTCGGTGCAGTGGCGCTGCGTGAGTGGGCCGGTACCTCAGCGCGGGTGCTGCTGAAAAATGAGCATCAGGCTTGTCTGGTCTCAGATCCATGGAATCCGCAGGAGCAGGCAGCGTGAGCAGTCTGTTGGTGTTCCCCGGCCAGGGCGCGCAGCAACCGGGCATGCTCCAGCGTTTGCCTCGGGAAACGTTGGCCGAGGCCAGTGATGTGCTCGGTGAAGATGTCTTGCTGCTTGATTCTGCCGAAGCGTTACGCAGCACAAGGGCGGTTCAGCTCTGTCTGCTGATTGCCGGTGTCGCGGCTTCACGACAGTTGTTGCAGGACAGTTTGAACGCGGACTTTGTCGCGGGTCTGTCTATCGGTGCTTACCCGGCAGCGGTGGTGGCCGGGGCGCTGAGCTTCAGCGATGCATTGCACCTGGTCAGCCTGCGCGGTGAGTTGATGCAGCAGGCTTATCCACAGGGCTTCGGCATGACTGCGATCATTGGCCTGGACCTGGCCACAGTCGAGAGGCTGCTGGCGCAAGTCCACAGCGTCGAAACGCCGGTTTATCTGGCCAATATCAATGCCGATAACCAGGTGGTGATTGCCGGCAGCGAGAAGGCGATGCAAGCGGTGGCCGAATTGGCGCGCAGTCGTGGCGCGGGTCTGGCGAAACGTCTGGCGGTCAGCGTGCCGTCGCACTGTCCGCTGCTGGATGCACCTGCGCAAACCCTGGCCGAAGCCTTCGCCAAAGTACACCTGCAAACCCCGAAAATCGCCTACCTGAGCGGCAGCCGCGCTCGGCCGGTGATCAAGGTCGACGCCCTGCGAGACGACCTCGCCTTCAACATGTGCCGCGTGGTGGATTGGCGCGGCACCGTGCAAAGCGCTTACGAGCGCGGCGTACGGCTACAGATCGAACTGCCGCCCGGTGCGGTGCTGACCGGGCTGGCGCGCCGGGTGTTCGAGCAAGGCACCGTCACTGCCTTCGACAGTGCTCGCCTCGACACCCTGCAGGCGCTGTTGCGTGAGGAGGGAAGCCGCCGAACCTAAAAACGCCGACTCATGCTTCGAACAACAAAAACAACATTCGACGATGCACTTTGAGGACTACAACAATGATTATTTACGGTGTGGCGTTTCTGGCCTTTTGTACGCTGGTGGGTATCTGGGTCGGTGAAATGCTTGGCAAGTTGATCGGCGTGCCAGCCAACGTCGGCGGCGTCGGTATTGCGATGCTGTTGTTGATCGGTCTTGGCAGTTATCTGAACAAGACTGGCTGGCTCAAGGGCAAGACTGAACAGGGTGTCGAGTTCTGGAGTGCGATCTACATTCCGATCGTGGTGGCCATGGCTGCGCAGCAAAACGTTTACGGCGCGCTGAAGGGTGGGCCGATGGCGATTCTTGCCGGGACGCTCGCGGTGGTTATTGCATTTGCCTTGGTGCCGGTGCTGGTGCGCCTCGGCAACAAGGACCCGGCGCCGATTGCTCCAGCCAAGACTGCGGGGTAATCGCCATGTACGAATCAATGATGAAAGTTATCAGCGGCTACGGCTTGATCAGCGGTTTCCTGATTGTCGGCCTGACCATGTGGGTGTCCTACTGGATGTCCAACACCTTCACCAAGGGCCGGTTGCACGGATCAGCCATCGCCATTCTGCTCGGGCTTGTGCTGTCGTACGTCGGCGGGGCACTGACCGGTGGGCAGAAAGGCGTGGTGGATATCCCTCTGTTGTCCGGTATCGGTTTGCTTGGTGGCGCGATGCTGCGTGATTTCGCCATCGTTGCCACGGCGTTCGGGGTGAGTGTTGAAGAACTCAAACGGGCCGGGTTCGTCGGTGTGCTGGCGTTGTTTGTCGGGGTCGGGACGTCGTTTGTTGCCGGGGTAGGGGTGGCAATGGCGTTCGGTTACACCGATGCGGTGAGCCTGACCACCATCGGCGCGGGAGCGGTGACTTACATTGTTGGCCCGGTGACCGGGGCGGCGATTGGTGCCAGTTCCGAAGTCATGGCGTTGTCGATTGCAGCGGGGTTGATCAAGGCGATTCTGGTGATGGTAATGACGCCGTTCGTGGCGCCGATGATCGGCTTGAACAATCCGCGCAGTGCGGTGATCTTCGGCGGGTTGATGGGCACTTCCAGCGGCGTGGCGGGCGGTTTGGCGGCGACAGATCCGAAGTTGGTGCCTTACGGTTGTCTGACGGCGGCGTTCTATACCGCGCTTGGGTGTTTGCTCGGGCCTTCGCTGCTTTATCTGCTGATGCGAGGGTTGGTCGGCTGATGGCCGCCCGAAAAGCAACCCTCACCCTAACCCTCTCCCGAAGGGAGAGGGAACTGACCGTGGTGGATGTTGGAGGTACATCGACCTGCAATTCCTGAGTCGAACTCAGGTTTGAAAAGCCCCCGATCTGCCCCCTTTCCCCCTCGCCTCCCCTGGGGGAGAGGGCTGGGGTGAGGGGGTAGGCTTTTGATCTGCGTCTAGTCACACCGCCGACTGCCGATTGGCATACATCCGACACTCCGCCAACAACGCCAGCAAATTCGGGTCGCGCTCCTTGGCCTTTAGAAACACCACGCCAATGTGCTGCTGCAACCGATACTTCTCCTGCAACGGAATCAGCTTCACCCGGTTCTCATACACCGCCGCAATCCTGCCCGGCAGCAACGCATAACCCACCCCGGAACTGACCATGCTCAACAGCGTGAAGATGTCGTTCACCTGCATCGCCACCTTTGGTTCGAACCCTGCCTGCTTGAACACCCGGTTACCGTCCTGATGGGTGGCGAAGCCTTGGGTCAGGGTGATGAAGGTTTCGTCGCGAACTTCTGCCAGATCCACTTCACTGCGCTGGGCAAACCGTGAATCCGCTGGCGTGGCGAGGAAGATGTCGTCGGAGAACAGCGCAATCTGCTCGCAGTCCGGGTCGTTGATACTGTCATCCAGCGACACCAGAATCGCGTCGACTTCCATGTTCTTCAGCTTGTAGAGCAGGTCGATGTTCGAGCCGAGAATCAGGTCGATGTTGAGTTCGCTGCGGCGGATCTTCAGGCCCATGATCAGTTGCGGCACGGTCTTCACGGTCAGCGAATACAGCGAACCGAGTTTGAAGCGTTCAGCGGAGAACCCGGCGGCTTCGCGGGTCAGGCGCACGCTTTCGACTACGTCCTGAATCAGTCTCTGCGCGCGTTCTTCGAGCACGTAAGCACTTTCCAGCGGTGTCAGGTTGCGGCCCTCGTGTTTGAACAGCGGGCAGCGCAGGGCGCTTTCCAGCGAGTGAATGGCGCGATGCACGCTGACGTTGCTGGTCTGCAACTCCGCAGCGGCGCGGGCCAGATTGCCGGTGCGCATGAAAGCGAGGAACACCTCGAGTTTTTTCAGGGTCAACTCTTCGTCGATCAGCATGGCGCGGACTCTTTTTAGAATGCGTCGATTGTGCCCTGAAGATCAAAGGATCGCAGCCTTCGGCAGCTTCTACATTCGAATGCGGGCACCTGTAGGCGCTGCCGAAGGCTGCGATCTTTTGATGTTGGCGTTGAACAGAAACATTGCGCTTTTACGCTCAAGGCCCGAGCCTTGCGCGCTGCGGTGACGAATTTTGAGGTGAGCGATACATGTATCACGGAGAACGATTGAACGCCTGGACGCATCTGGTCGGGGCGGTGGCGGCTTTTATCGGCGGGGTGTGGATGCTGGTGATTGCCAGCCTGGACGGCAGTCCGTGGAAGATTGTCAGTGTGGCGATTTACGCCTTTACCTTGCTGGTGCTCTACAGCGCTTCGACCGTGTACCACAGCGTGCGCGGGCGCAAGAAAGCGATCATGAAGAAGGTCGATCACTTTTCGATCTACCTGCTGATTGCCGGCAGTTACACGCCGTTTTGTCTGGTGACCCTGCACGGGGCGTGGGGCTGGACGTTGTTCGGGATTGTCTGGGGGCTGGCGTTGATCGGCATCCTGCAGGAGATCAAGCCGCGTTCCGAGGCGCGGATTCTGTCGATCGTGATTTACGCCGTGATGGGCTGGATTGTGCTGGTAGCGGTCAAGCCGTTATTGGCGGCACTGGGCACCACCGGTTTCGCGTGGCTGGCGACGGGCGGGGTTTTGTACACCGTGGGGATTATCTTTTTTGCCCTGGATCACCGGTTGCGCCATGCCCACGGTATCTGGCATTTGTTCGTGATTGCGGGGAGTTTGCTGCACTTTGTGGCGATTATGTTCTACGTCCTGTGAAGCAAAATCAAAAGATCGCAGCCTTCGGCAGCTCCTACATTGGAATGCATTTCAACTGTAGGAGCTGCCGAAGGCTGCGATCTTTTGGGGGGTTAGAAATCCCCCCAAAGTTGTTGGGCCACCGCCAGTGCAACCACCGGCGCGGTCTCGGTACGCAGTACGCGCGGGCCGAGGCGGGCGGCGTGGAAACCGTTGCCTTTGGCCTGCTCGACTTCGGCGTCGGTCAAACCACCCTCAGGCCCGATCAGAAACGCCAGCGTCGAAGGTTTGGCATGACTCACCAGCGGCTCGGCCACCGGATGCAGCACCAGCTTCAGATCCGCTTCAGTCTGCTTGATCCAGTCGGCTAACAGCACCGGCGGATGAATCACCGGCACCCGCGAACGACCGCACTGTTCGCACGCGCTGATCGCTACTTGGCGCCAGTGCAGCAGGCGTTTGTCGGCGCGTTCGTCCTTCAGGCGCACTTCGCAGCGCTCGCTGAAGATCGGGGTGATTTCAGTGACACCCAGTTCGGTGGCTTTCTGAATCGCCCAGTCCATCCGCTCGCCACGGGACAGGCCTTGGCCGAGGTGGATTTGCAGCGGCGACTCGATCTGCCCGGCAAGTTGCTCGTCGATCTGCACGATGACGCGTTTCTTGCCGACTTCCACCAGCGATCCGCGAAACTCATGGCCGGAGCCGTCGAACATCTGCACCGCATCGCCCTCGGCCATGCGCAGCACGCGGCTGATGTAATGCGCCTGGGCTTCCGGCAGTTCGTGTTCGCCGGTGCTCAGCGGGGCGTCGATAAAGAAGCGGGACAGTCTCATGCGGGGTCTCTGTAAAAAGTGTAAAAGTCTGGCGGCCCCATCGCTGGCAAGCCAACTCCCACAAGGACTTGCGCAGAACCTGTGGAAGCGGGCTTGCCAGCGATGACGATAGTCCGGTCAACGCTGAAGTTTAAGTGAAATAGATCAGCCCGGATCACGAAACCCCGGATGGAAATCCTTCGGCACGGCCACGCTGACGCTGTCACGCGTAGCGATGTCGATGCCTTCGCTGGCGACGTCGGCGAGGAAGTCGATCTGCTCCGGGGTAATCACGTAGGGCGGCAGGAAATACACCACGCTGCCCAGCGGACGCAGTAACGCACCTCGCTCCAGCGCATGCTGGAACACCTTCAAGCCGCGACGTTCCTGCCAAGGGTAGGCCTCTTTGCTGGCTTTATCCTTGACCATCTCGATGGCCAGGACCATGCCGGTCTGGCGCACTTCCGACACGTTCGGGTGATCGACCAGATGCGCGGTGGCCGACGCCATGCGCTGAGCGAGCGCCTTGTTGTTCTCGATCACGTTGTCCTGCTCGAAGATATCCAGCGTCGCCAACGCCGCCGCACAGGCCAGCGGGTTGCCGGTGTAACTGTGCGAATGCAGGAAGGCGCGCAGGGTGGGATAGTCATCGTAGAACGCGCTGTAGACCTCGTCGGTGGTCAGGCACGCCGCCAGCGGCAGGTAGCCGCCGGTCAGGGCCTTGGACAGGCAGAGGAAGTCCGGGCGGATACCGGCCTGTTCACAGGCGAACATGGTGCCGGTGCGGCCGAAGCCGACGGCGATTTCGTCGTGGATCAGGTGCACGCCATAACGGTCGCAGGCTTCGCGCAGCAGCTTGAGGTACACCGGGTGATACATGCGCATGCCACCCGCGCCCTGGATCAGCGGCTCGACGATCACGGCGGCAACGCTGTCGTGATTCTCGGCCAGGGTCTGCTCCATCGCCGCGAACAGGTTGCGCGAGTGTTCTTCCCAGCTCATGCCTTCGGGGCGCAGGTAACAATCCGGGCTTGGCACCTTGATGGTGTCCATCAGCAGGGCTTTGTAGGTTTCGGTGAACAGCGGCACGTCGCCGACCGCCATCGCCGCCATGGTTTCGCCGTGGTAGCTGTTGGTCAGGGTGACGAAGCGCTTCTTGTTTGGCTGGCCGCGATTGAGCCAGTAGTGAAAGCTCATTTTCAATGCGACTTCGATGCAGGACGAACCGTTATCGGCGTAGAACACTCGATTCAGGCCTTCCGGCGTCATCTTCACCAGACGTTCGGACAGCTCGATCACCGGCTGATGGCTGAAACCGGCCAGAATCACGTGTTCGAGCTGATCGACCTGATCCTTGATGCGCTGGTTGATTCGCGGGTTGGCGTGGCCGAATACGTTGACCCACCAGGAGCTGACGGCATCGAGGTAGCGCTTGCCTTCGAAGTCTTCGAGCCAGACGCCTTCGCCGCGCTTGATCGGGATCAGCGGCAGCTGTTCGTGGTCTTTCATCTGGGTGCAGGGATGCCACAACACCGCGAGATCGCGTTGCATCCACTGGTTATTCAGGCCCATTTTCAGTCTCCTCGAGGCGGCTCGCGACGGGCGCGGGCAAACAATCGCGCAAGCCTATGCAATGCATCGCGCGGGGACAACCCATTGTGTCGATTGAGCTACTTTGTATGAGCCGATAGACGTCGCTGGCGGCGTTTTGATGGCTAACGTATTCTTCGCGGTTCTTTGGGTCGTCTGACCCGCAAAACTGCTTTTTCCTACGTGTTTTTCCGGAGTTCGCTGAATGTCTGTCGGTTGGCTGCGCGCCTGTGCGCTGGTGATTTTGGGGCTGTTCAGCGTTAACACGCTGGCCAAGGATAAAACCGCAATCGTGATCGGCGGCGGCCTGTCAGGTCTGACCGCTGCTTACGAGCTGCAAAACAAAGGCTGGCAGGTGACCCTGCTGGAAGCCAAGCCGAGCATGGGCGGTCGCTCGGGCATGGCCACCAGCGAGTGGATCGGCAACGACAAGACGCAGCCAGTGCTGAACAAGTACGTCTCGACGTTCAAACTGGGCACCACGCCGGCACCTGAATTCGTGCGTACCCCGGGTTATCTGATCGACGGCGAGTATTTCTCCGCCGCTGATTTGGCGACCAAGCAACCGGCCACTGCCGATGCCATGAAGCGCTACCAGAAAACCCTCGATGATCTGGCGCGTTCGATTGACGATCCGCAAAACCCGGCGGCGACCAGCACCCTGCACGCGCTGGACCAGATCAACGTGTCGAACTGGCTCGACAAGCAGAACCTGCCGGCCACCGCACGTCAGCTGATCAACCAGGACATCCGCACCCACTACGACGAACCCTCGCGTCTGTCGCTGCTGTATTTCGCTCAGCAGAATCGTGTGTATCGCGGCGTCTCCGACCGTGACCTGCGCGCCTCGCGTCTGGTCGGCGGCAGCCAGGTGCTGGCGCAGGCCTTCGTCAAACAGATCAAGACCATCAAGACCAACTCACCGGTTTCCGCTATCAGCCAGGACAAGGACGGCGTGACCGTCAAGGTCGGCAGTGTCGGTTATCAGGCTGATTACGTGGTATTGGCCGTGCCACTGCGCGCGCTGAGCAAGATTCAGCTGACCCCGGCGCTGGATGCTCAGCATATGGCGGCGATCAAGGGCACCAACTACGGCTGGCGCGACCAGATCATGTTGAAGTTCAAGACGCCGGTTTGGGAAAGCAAGGCGCGCATGTCCGGCGAAATCTACAGCAACGCAGGTCTGGGCATGTTGTGGATCGAACCGGCGCTGAAGGGCGGTGCCAACGTGGTGATCAACCTGTCCGGCGACAACTCCCGTGTGATGCAGGCGTTCGGCGACAAGCAGATGGTCGATCAGGTGCTGATCCGTCTGCACGCGTTTTATCCACAGGCCCGTGGCTCGTTCACCGGTTATGAAATCCGCCGCTACAGCACCGACCCGTCGATGGGCGGCGCTTACCTGGCCTACGGCCCGGGCCAGATCAGCAAGTTCTGGCGTATCTGGGAACGTCCGCTGCAACGCGTAGCGTTCGCTGGCGAACACACCGACACCTTGTACCCGGGCACGCTGGAAGGCGCTCTGCGCACTGGTCAGCGTGCGGCCAGCCAGGTTGAAGATCTGGCGGCAGGCAAATCGTTCGAACCGGCCAAAGTGGTTCCGGCCGCTGCAGCGGCAGGCGCGGCGGGTGCCGTGGCGGCGAAGAAGGGCAACTTCTTCAGCAACCTGTTCGGCGGTTCGGATGACGACAAGAAACCAGCGCCAGCCAAGGCCGCGGAACCGGCTCCAGCGCCAGTAACTCCAGCGCCTGCGCCAACCCCTGCAGCTGCACCAGCTCCGGTGGAAGCACCGAAACCAGCGGCCCCGGTAAAAGCCGAGCCAGCCAAGAAAGCAGCGGCCAAGCCTGCGGCGAAGAAGCCGGCAGCCAAGACCGAAGCGAAAAAAGCTCCGGCAAAACCGGCGGCAAAAAAGGCTGAACCGGCGAAGAAACCAGCGGCCAAGCCTGCTGCAACGACAGAGGCCAAGGCGCAGTAAGCCTTCGCTTCAACAAAAAACGCGGCCAAATGGGCCGCGTTTTTTTTTCGCGTTCATTCGCTATCAGATGAGTGGAAATCACGTTTTTTGCCCAATGCCGGCGATCCTTCACAGGTATCGGAAACATCCCACAAATTATTCGGAAAGGATTGATTGATCGCAGCTTGGCGCACGCCATAGGCTCCAAAAAAACTTGGAGCATCTATGAAAATAACGATATTGCTGATTCTGTTAGTTGCACTTGCTGGGTGTGTATTAGGTGAGCACAGAGACCCATTAAAAATTCCGATGATACCTAGGAATGACCCTGAATTAGCACACAAATGCAATATGGATCCGTTTAAGCCGGAGTGCTCGGTCAATTAGCCGCATACTCTCGGAGTATTAGTTTAAGCACTCAAGGTTTGAAGGTCATGGGAGATCCCATATGAAAATTGGAATACCCTGAAACAAGACCTTGAGCGGCTTTGGCTTAGGAAATCTACCAGGGACAAACCCCCAGCGGGCCCAACACAGTTTCCCCGTTCGTCCGTCATAGATCACTAGATTTCCATCATCCTGAAGGATGAGGTGAGCGTTGTACCAAAGTGATTTATCTGTGCTGTGGTTGCCTTCCGCGATCCATAAACGCTTTCGCGAAGGATCGTATAGGAAACCGTTATTACTGATGACGAATTGCAGAGGCTCGCGCATTCTCTTTTGATGGAGTGTTTTACTGTAAGCCTGATTGCTATCTGCAATCCAGGCGACAGCCTCTCCATCTTTAATTACTAGATTTCCATCAATCTGCAATAGCAGACGGAATCGTCCATTTTCGGATTACAGGTATTGCCACGCTGTCATCGTTTGATTAGGAGGTAATACCGGCGATCCACTTGCTTGAAAGGGAGTGTATCGTAGTGCCATGTTTTCACCTGTTAAATGAATGACTGAGGTTTCATTTGATCAGGTTCAAATTCGCAATCTGCAATACATATATATACAGTTAAAATTTTGTCCTTCGTGGTGGTGTATTGAGAACCGACTGGCGAGGCCCATGCCTCGGATCACGCCGGAGAAAAGCGGGGGAGGATCTGCCAGCCTTTTTGAACCACGCCACGTCAAAATCGCCTTTAATCTTTCCTTAACACGTCACTTTCAAACTCTTCATCGTATTTCTCGATATTTCAAAGCGAAATTTTCCGCTTTAATTCGATAGATAACTCGCTAGTCTTGGTTCGCAGTTCTCACAGGATTTGGGCAATGCAGCTACGTAACTCTTCTTCGCGCTATGGTTGGGTCAGCATCTTCATGCACTGGGGCGTGGCGCTGGCGGTCTTCGGACTGTTTGCTCTCGGCCTGTGGATGGTCGGGCTGGATTACTACAGCACTTGGCGCAAAGACGCGCCGGATCTGCACAAGAGCATCGGTCTGGTGCTGCTCGGTGTGATGGTGTTGCGGGTGTTGTGGCGCTTTATCAGCCCGCCGCCGCCAACGCTGCAAAGTTACAGTCGCATGACCCGTATCGGCGCCAAGTTCGGCCACGGGTTTCTGTACGTCGGGCTGTTCGCTGTGATGCTTGCCGGTTACCTGATTTCCACCGCAGACGGTGTCGGGATCCCGGTGTTTGGCCTGTTTGAAGTTCCTGCACTGGTTTCCGGGCTACCGGATCAGGCAGATACCGCTGGGGTGATTCATCTCTGGCTGGCGTGGGCGCTGGTAATTTTTTCCGGTCTCCATGCGTTGGCAGCATTGAAGCACCACTTTATCGATCGTGATGCGACCCTCACTCGAATGCTCGGTCGCAAAGCCTGAAGTTCAACCTCGACTCAAAGGAAAAGAAAGCATGTTGAAAAAGACTCTGGCCGCTCTGGCAATCGGTTCTGCACTGCTCTCGGCTGGTCAGGCCATGGCTGCGGACTACAAAATCGACAAGGAAGGCCAACACGCCTTCGTTGACTGGAAAATCAGCCACCTGGGTTACAGCTTCATCCACGGTACGTTCAAAGACTTCGACGGTACTTTCTCGTGGGATTCGGCCAAGCCTGAAGCCAGCAAGATTTCCGTTGACGTGAAAACCGCCAGCCTGTGGTCGAACCACGCTGAGCGTGACAAGCACATCGCCAGCAAAGACTTCCTGGACGTGGGCAAATTCGCTGACGCCAAGTTCGTCTCCACCGCCGTCAAATCGACCGGTGACAAGACCGCTGACGTGACCGGTGACCTGACCCTGCACGGCGTGACCAAGCCTGTGACCTTCAAGGCCACGTTCAACGGCGAAGGCAAGGATCCATGGGGCGGCGAGCGTGCTGGCTTCAACGCCAAGACCACCCTCAACCTGAACGATTTCGGGATCAAGGGCCCAGGTCCTTCCTCGCAAACCGCGGATCTGGACATCTCGCTGGAAGGTGTGAAAGTTAAATAACTTTCCCCCGCCACACAAAAACGCCCCCGGTCGAAAGGCCGGGGGCGTTTTTTATTGCCTGCCAATACGTACATCCCTGCGGCAGCTCCTGCAGGGTGTTTCCATAAAAAATGCCCCGGTTCTTACGAACCGGGGCATTTTTATTGCAGCGATAACTCAGCGATTGCGGGTCAGCAACGCGGGTTTCTCACCGCGCGGACGGCCTGGCAGTTGATCGAGTTGCTCAGGAGTCGGGAAACGATCGGTTTTTGACTCCTTGTGAATGATCTTCGGTGCCGGGCCGCGCGGATTTTGCACGGCGGGTTCCGAACGCGGCTGGTCGTCGGTGCGAGCCGGGCGACGGTTGCGGGACTCCTCGCGACGGGCCTGGCCGTCACGTGGAGCACCGCTGCGTGGGCCGTTGCGCTTGGCCGGCGGAGTGCCAGTGGTGGCGCCATCGCTGCTGCGTGGGCCGCTTTGACGACCCTGAGGCTTACCGCTGCCGCTGCGCGGAGCACCTGCACCCGCTGTCGTGCCTTGTGCCGGAGCACCCGGACGGCGACCACGGCCATGAGCCGGTTTGGCTTGAGGAACGTAATCAACGCGGTTACCGAAGTTATCGATATCGTCGTCGAGGAACTCGTCCGGAGCGCGATCAGCCGCAGCACGTGGCGGCTGCGATGGCTGACGCTGTTCACGGGCCGGGGTGCCTTCGCGCGGCTTCTGCTGACGGGCAGGACGCTCGCCGCGTTCGCCGGCCGGTTTTTCCTTGCCCTTGTCCTTGCCTTTGTCTTTACGACCGCCGCCACCGCCGCCGCCATTCGGGCCGTCGCCGCGTGGGCCGCGAGGATTGCGCGGGTTGCGCATGTCCGGACGCTCACGGGCTTCCGGCTTCTCGGCTTCAATGGTGCTGGAGTCGAAGCCCATCAGGTCGCCGTCGGCGATCTTCTGCTTGGTCATGCGCTCGATGCTTTTCAGCAGTTTTTCTTCGTCCGGGGCAACCAGCGAGATCGCCTCGCCCGAACGACCGGCGCGGCCGGTACGGCCGATACGGTGTACGTAATCTTCATCGACGTTCGGCAGCTCGAAGTTGACCACGTGTGGCAACTGGTCGATGTCCAGGCCGCGAGCGGCGATGTCTGTCGCGACCAGAATGCGCACTTCGCCAGCCTTGAAGTCGGCCAGGGCTTTGGTGCGGGCGTTCTGGCTTTTGTTGCCGTGGATCGCCACAGCCGGCAGGCCATGTTTGTCCAGGTACTCGGCCAGACGGTTGGCGCCGTGCTTGGTGCGGGTGAACACCAGCACCTGTTCCCAGGCGCCCGCGGTGATCAGGTGCGCCAGCAATGCACGCTTGTGGCTGGCCGGCAGACGGAATACGCGTTGCTCGATGCGCTCGACCGTGGTGTTCGGCGGCGTCACTTCGATGCGTTCCGGGTTGTGCAGCAGTTTGCCGGCGAGGTCGGTGATGTCTTTGGAGAACGTTGCCGAGAACAGCAGGTTCTGACGCTTGGCGGGCAGACGTGCGAGGACTTTCTTCACGTCGTGGACGAAGCCCATGTCGAGCATGCGGTCGGCTTCGTCGAGCACAAGAATTTCGACGTGGGACAGATCGACGCTGCCCTGGCCGCAGAGGTCGAGCAAGCGACCCGGGCAGGCGACGAGAACGTCGACGCCACGGGACATGGCCTGAACCTGCGGGTTCATGCCGACGCCACCGAAGATGCAGGCACTTACGAATTTCAGGTCACGGGCGTAGATCTTGAAGCTCTCGTGAACCTGGGCCGCGAGTTCGCGGGTCGGGGTCAGGACCAGTACGCGTGGTTGGCGCGGGCCGTGACGCTGGGATTTGTCCGGGTGACCATTGGGGAACAACCGCTCCAGAATCGGAAGGGCGAAGCCGCCGGTTTTACCAGTACCTGTCTGAGCCGCGACCATCAGGTCGCGACCTTGCAACACGGCGGGAATGGCCCGCTGTTGCACCGGAGTAGGCTCGGTATAGCCCGCATCTTCGATGGCGCGGACTAAAGCCTCGGAGAGACCGAGGGAAGCAAAGGACATGAGTAATCCTGTTTTAGTTAGGGCTTGGCCCAATGGGAGTCTTGCCTGGCGCGAATAGCGTTTAAGAGGACGCAATCCCGTCCGGTCCTGCTGCGGTTCCGAAGGCACGTCTGGAGTGCTCGCGCGGGCTGAAAGCTGCGCTGTAGCGGGTCGAGAGGCCTGTTACGGTTCCGGGCGTCCGGGCGTGAGCCTGGCGGGAACGCCGGAGTATAACAGAGCAATCACTGCGCGCTGCTTTCCTGCTGCTCAACGGTTTTGCTGCTCGCCGAGATATTCCCCAGTGGCATGGCTCCGGTTGGCGCTGCGCCATAACGCGCGCTCAGTTCGGCATAGGCCGGTTCACGCTTGAATCGCTTGAGCTCGGCGCCAAAACGCTGCACCAGTAAATCCATACCAGCATTGCGCCGAACCGCTAGAAATTGGCTCTGACGGCTAATGACAGTGGAGTTTTCGCTGATCTGATCGCGGATATTCAACTGATCGAGCAAATGCTGGCCGACGCGGCGATCAGTAATCAGCAAATCGATGCGCCCGCGCAGCAGTTTTCCGAAATTGGCTTCGTGGGTCGGCGCCGGTTCGCGGGTGAACAGCGTCGATTCGCTGAAGTCGGGGCTGTACAGATAACCGGGCGAGGTGCCGATGGTCAGGCCTTTGAGCTCTTCAAGTGTGCTGAACGGGTGCGGCCGGTCGTTGGCGTAGAACATCACGAACTCGACGTCCGACAGCGGTTCGCTGGGATAGAGCAGGGTGGCGTCGCGCTCGTCGCTGTGGAAAATGTCCAGTGCGCCATCCGCCTGACCGGTTTCAAGCATCGACAGACAACGCTTCCACGGCAGGAATTGCCATTCGACCTCAATGCCCAGGCGCTTGAACACGATGGCCGTGGTTTCGTAGTCCAGCCCGAGGTTCTTGCCGTTCTCTTCATAGACATAAGGCGCCCACGGCTCGGTGACAATACGCAACTTCTCGCCCCGAGCGGCAAAGCTCAGGCAAGCAAAAACAAGCACGGCGAATAACTGCGTGATCAAAGGCATGGCTTGAGATTACGACGAGAAACCGCAAAGAGCCAGAAAGTGCCTGCACAAGCTCTAATTCGGGGATTCAAACGCAAAAAATCGCAGCAACAACAACCCCTGTAGGAGTTGTCGAAGGCTGCGATCTTTTGATCTTGCTTGTAGCGTTTAGCGCGGCAACTTCAGGTTATTCCAGATCGCCAGGCTAGGTTCGGCCTGGTTCATGGAATAGAAGTGCAGCCCTGGTGCGCCGCCCTGCAGCAGGCGTTCGCACATTTCGCTGACGACTTGCTCGCCAAAGCGCTGAATGCTTTGCGTGTCATCGCCGTAGGCTTCGAGTTGCTTGCGGATCCAGCGCGGAATTTCCGCACCGCAGGCATCGGAGAAGCGCGCGAGTTTGCTGTAGTTGGTGATCGGCATGATCCCCGGCACCACCGGAATATCCACGCCCAGCGCCTGCAAACGGTCGACGAAGTAGAAGTAGCTGTCGGCGTTGAAGAAGTACTGGGTGATCGCGCTGTCGGCGCCGGCACGGGCCTTGCGCACGAAGTTGGCGAGATCGTCCTCGTAGTTGCGCGCCTGCGGATGCATCTCCGGGTAAGCGGCAACTTCGATGTGGAAATGATCGCCGGTTTCTTCACGAATGAATTCAACCAGTTCATTGGCGTGACGCAGCTCACCGCTGGTCATGCCCATGCCGGAAGGCAGGTCGCCACGCAGCGCGACGATGCGCTTGATGCCGGCAGCCTTGTACTCGTTCAGCAGGCCGCGCAGGTCGTCCTTGCTGTCGCCGACGCACGACAGGTGCGGTGCGGCCGGGACTTTGACTTCGCTTTCCAGTTGCAAAACGGTGTTGAGGGTGCGATCACGGGTCGAACCACCAGCGCCATAGGTGCAGGAGAAGAAATCGGGATTGTACGTTGCCAACTGACGGGCAACGTTGAGCAGCTTTTCATGCCCAGCATCGGTCTTGGTCGGGAAGAACTCGAAGCTGTAGCGACGGTCTTGGGACATGGTCATACCCTTGGAAACACGTAAGCCGGACGCTGCGCCCTTGTAGGAGCTGCCGCAGGCTGCGATCTTTGAAGATCAAAAGATCGCAGCCTGCGGCAGCTCCTGCACAGAGCGGTCAGCAGCGCCAGTCAGGCAACGCGGTACGCCAGGCGCACCGCGTTGACGCTCAGCCAATCAGTAGCGGTAAGCGTGCGGCTTGAACGGGCCTTCGACGGTCACACCGATGTAGTCAGCCTGTTGCTTGGTCAGTTGAGTGACCACGCCGCCGAAGCCGCGAACCATTTCCAGGGCCACTTCTTCGTCGAGTTTCTTCGGCAGTACTTCAACGGTCAGACGCTCGGCTTTCTGGGCTGGCGACAGGTCGGCGTACTTCTGGCCGAACAGGAAGATCTGCGCCAGCACCTGGTTGGCGAACGAACCGTCCATGATGCGGCTCGGGTGACCCGTGGCGTTGCCCAGGTTCACCAGACGGCCTTCGGCCAGCAGGATCAGGTAGTCGTCGTTTTGCGCGTCGAAAGCGCCCGGGCCGGTACGGTGGATCTTGTGTACCTGTGGCTTCACTTCTTCCCATGCCCAGTTCTTGCGCATGAAAGCGGTGTCGATTTCGTTGTCGAAGTGGCCGATGTTGCAGACAACAGCGCGCTTCTTCAGGGCTTTGAGCATGTTGGAGTCGCAAACGTTGACGTTACCGGTGGTGGTCACGATCAGGTCGATCTTGCCCAGCAGCGCTTTGTCGATGCTTGCTTCGGAACCGTCGTTGATACCGTCGATGAACGGCGAAACCAGTTCGAAACCGTCCATGCACGCTTGCATGGCGCAGATCGGGTCAACTTCGGAAACCTTGACGATCATGCCTTCCTGACGCAGGGACTGAGCCGAACCCTTGCCCACGTCGCCGTAACCGATGACCAGCGCTTGCTTGCCGGACAGCAGGTGGTCGGTACCGCGCTTGATCGCATCGTTCAGGCTGTGACGGCAGCCGTACTTGTTGTCGTTCTTGGACTTGGTCACCGAATCGTTGACGTTGATGGCCGGGATTTTCAGCTCGCCCTTGGCCAGCATGTCCAGCAGACGGTGTACGCCGGTGGTGGTTTCTTCGGTCACGCCGTGAACGCGATCCAGCACCTGTGGGTATTTCTTGTGCAGCAGCTCGGTCAGGTCGCCGCCGTCGTCGAGGATCATGTTGGTGTCCCATGGCTGGCCATCTTTGAGGATGGTTTGCTCCAGGCACCACTCGTACTCTTCTTCAGTCTCGCCTTTCCAGGCGAAAACCGGGATGCCGGCAGCAGCGATAGCGGCAGCAGCCTGATCCTGAGTCGAGAAAATGTTGCAGGACGACCAGCGTACTTCGGCACCCAGGGCAACCAGGGTTTCGATCAGCACGGCAGTCTGAATGGTCATGTGGATGCAGCCGAGAATCTTCGCGCCTTTCAACGGCTGTTCGCCGGCGTACTTGCGACGCAGACCCATCAGGGCCGGCATTTCCGATTCTGCGATGATGGTTTCGCGACGGCCCCAGGCAGCCAGGGACATGTCGGCAACTTTGTAATCGGTAAAATCTGCAGGCGTGGTAACAGCGCTCATGAAGAGCCTCCATTCGTAATGTATGCGAATGGGCGCCGTTGTGCGTTTAGTGTCCGGCCTAGGCCAGTCAACGCCCCATCCGAGCCTGACAGGTTGAACCTGCTGCAGCGCCCCTCGGACAGGTGGCGGGAAAACGGTAGCAAGTGGAAGTTACCGTTTTGAAACGGTGGCGATTATAGCCGTCTAGACTGATCTTCCAAAGGCTTTCTGTCGGCCAAATGAAGATCACCAATCACGACCATAGTAGAAGGCTCATGGAGCATGACCGCTCGGTCTGCCAAGATACCGCCCATCTTTCGGCAAACGCTCAGGAGTGAACATGAATTTCCACACCCGCAAATGGGTAAAACCCGAAGACCTGAACCCCAACGGCACCCTGTTCGGCGGCAGTCTGCTGCGCTGGATCGACGAGGAAGCAGCGATCTACGCCATCGTCCAGTTGGGTAATCAGCGCGTGGTGACCAAGTACATCTCCGAAATCAACTTCGTCAGCGCCTCGCGCCAGGGCGACATCATCGAACTGGGCATCACCGCCACCGAGTTCGGCCGCACCTCGATCACCCTGACCTGTGAGGTGCGCAACAAGATCACCCGCAAGAGCATCCTTACCGTCGAGAAAATGGTTTTTGTGAACCTCGGCGAAGACGGCCTGCCGGCCCCGCACGGGCGCACCGAGATCAGGTACGTCAAAGATCAGTTCAAGGAAGATGAGTTGGTCAGCGAGTAATACGAGTCCTGTAGGAGCTGACGCAGGCTGCGATCTCTTGATCTTGCTTTTAAAAAACAATCAAAAGATCGCAGCCTTCGGCAGCTCCTACAGAACGTATTTCCAGCGTCAAGGGTCGTAGGTAAACACCACTCCCACCGGTTCCCACGCCATGACCACCCCTACAGACGGCAAGACCCCCGACCTCTCGGCCAAAGAGCAACATGAAGTCGAGAAAAACCAGCCGCCCCGCGCGGCGGTTCTGCATGAAATCATCCGCTCCCAAGGCGATCAGGAACTGGAGCGCAGCATCGCCGCACTGTGGTGGTCGGCACTCGCCGCCGGTCTGACCATGGGCCTGTCGCTGATGGGTATGGGGCTGCTCACTTCGCGGTTGCCCGACGGCGACGAATTCAAGGTGATTGCCAGTTTCGGCTACTGCGCAGGCTTTCTCGCGGTGATTCTCGCCCGCCAGCAACTGTTCACCGAAAACACCCTGACTGCCGTGCTGCCAGTGATGACCAAACCGACCCTGCTCAATTTCGGTCGGCTTATCCGCCTTTGGACGGTGGTGCTGTTTGGCAATCTGTGCGGCACGATTCTGGTGGCGTACGTGATGCTGGAATTGCCGATCTTCGATACCAAGACGGATCACGCCTTTCTCGAAATCGGTCGCAAGGTCATGGAGAACCACGCCAGCCAGATGTTCGCCAAGGGCATCATTTCCGGCTGGATGATCGCCACCATGGTCTGGATGATCCCATCCATGGAGAGCGCGAAGATGTGGATCATCATCCTTATCACCTACCTCATGGCGCTCGGCGATTTCACCCACATCGTGGTGGGTTCGGCAGAGGTGTCATACCTGGTGTTCGCCGGCGAATTGCCGTGGAGTGACTTCTGGATGGTGTTCGCCGGGCCGACATTGGCGGGGAACATCATCGGCGGCAGTTTCATTTTTGCCCTGATCAGTCATGCACAGATCCGCAGCGAGAGCGGGGCGCCAAAGGCTGATAAACCAGACACTGGCGAACCCCGCGACGATGATTCCGAACGCAAGACGCAATAGTTTCAGGCCTTGAACGGCGGGCTGACCGACTCTGTGGCCGGTTCGCTTTCAGGGGCCTTGAGCTGTCCTTCCCAGCGAGCGATGACCAGCGGCGCCAAGGCGTTGCCCAACACATTGAGCGCGGTCACCGGCATGTCCATCAGTCGGTAGACACCGGCGATGATGGCCACTCCTTCCACTGGCAATCCGGCGGCGGTCAGGGTGGCGGTCAGAATGATGAACATGAAGCCCGGAACCCCCGCCGCACCTTTGGACGTCAACACCATGATCAGCACCAGCATTGCCTGATCGGCCAGACCCAGGTCGATGCCGTAGGCTTGGGCGATGAACAGCGTGCCCAGCCCGGCGAACAGTGACGCGCCGTCGAGGTTGAACGAGTAACCCAGTGGAATGACCATGCTGGTGATTGGACGTGGCGCCCCATATCGCTCCATTTTCTCGATCAGTTGCGGCATCACCGTGGCCGAGGCGGCGCTGCTGTAAGCCAGTAGCAGCTCACTGCGGATCTCTCGCACAAGGTGGAAAAACCTGACGCCGGCCATTCGCGCCACCACTCCCAGCACGCAAAACGCGAACAGCAACACCGCCACGTAAGTGATGCCAATCAACTTGGCCAGCGGCAGCAAGGCGCTGAGGCCGAAACTGGCCACGGTCACCCCGATCAGGCCGAAGATTCCGATCGGCGAATAGTGCATGACCAGATGCGTGACCTTGAACATGGTGTCCGAGACTGCCTGCATCACAGCGATCAACGGTGCTTTCTGCTGCTCTGGCAGCATCGACAGGGCGCAGCCGAACAGGATGGCGAAAAACAGCACTGACAGCAGTTTGCCCTGGGACATGGCCAGCACGATGTTGTCCGGAACGATGTTGACCAGGGTGCGGCCCAAGTTCTGCGTTTCGCCCGTGCTGACCAGGCCGGACACCGGCGATTGCAGCGTGCTGCTGAAGTCGGCTCCAGCACCAGGCTGGAATACATTGCCGACGATCAGGCCGAAGACAATGGCGATGCTGGTGATCGTGAAGAAATACACCAGCGTCTTGATCCCGACTCGCCCCAGAGCCTTGGTGCTGCCTGCCCCGGCAATGCCGACCACCATGCACGCAAAGACCAGCGGTACGACGATCATCTTCATCAGTCTGATGAACAGATCGCCTGCCGGTTGCAGCAGGTTGTCGATGAACCAGATCTTGTGTTCGGGAAACGGGTTGAGAAGGATGCCGACGATTATTCCGGCCGCCAGCCCGATCATGATGCGGGTGACAAGGCTGGTAGGTTTCCTGGTAGTCATGTTTTGCCCCTTTTTTCTTGTGTTTGTTGGGGGAAGCTCAGTGTGCGAAAAGACCGGTGAAATCCTTGAAACCCTTGACCTCAATCGGGTTGCCGCTGGGGTCGAGAAAGAACATCGTGCGCTGCTCGCCGGGTTCGCCGGCGAAGCGGATCACCGGTGGAATTTCAAAGACGGTGCCGAGGCGGCTCAGGCGCTCGGCCAGCGCCAGCCACTCCTCCAGTGGCAGCACGACGCCGATGTGCGGCATCAGCACTTTGTGCTCGCCGACTTGGCCGGTGCGGGTGGTGGCAAAGGGCGTGCCCAAGTGCAGCGAGATCTGGTTGCCGAAAAAATCGAAGTCGACCCAGGTCTCGGTACTGCGGCCTTCGGTGCAGCCCAACACATCTCGATAAAAAGTCCGCGCCTGTTCCAGGTCGCAAACATGGTATGCAGCGTGAAAAGGTCTGTTCATGCGATGTCCCCAAGTGAAGGAGCGCTCAGGGTAAACAGACCGTGCGGCGGGGCATAACGGCTTCGCCTTGTTCTGAGCAAAAGGAAAACTTATGGATGTCAGGTTCTTGAACAGTCTGGTCGCGGTGGTTGAAGCCGGTTCAATTGCGGCGGCCGCGCGGCGAGAAAATCGCACGGCGGCGGCAATCAGTCAGCGTGTCCAGGCGCTCGAGCGTGCGCTGGGTTGCACGTTATTGCTGCGTACCGCGCACGCCGCCCGGCCCTCGGACCAATGCTTGCTGATCCTGCCGAAGATCAGGGCGATCATCGAACTGGCGCAGGAGTTACACGGCGACCTGCACCACGATGGACTGATCGGTGAAGTGACAATCGGCGCGATTTCCACGGCGCTGACCGGCGTGTTGCCGGGCTTGATCGAGCGACTGGCGCTTTCGGCACCGGATTTGAAGCTGAAGATCACCCCCGGCGATTCAAAAAGTCTTTACGAGAAAGTGCTCGCCGGGGAGCTGGACGCAGCGATTCTGGTCAGGCCACCGTTCCAGCCGCCGAAAGCCTTGGCGCTGACTGTGCTCAAGGTCGAGCCGCTGATTCTGGTTGCCCCGGCCAAGTATGCCGGGCAGTCACTTGAAGCGCTGCTGCGAGAACATCCATTCATTCGTTATGACGCGCGCTCATGGGGAGGGCAGATTGCCCAACGCTACCTCGATGAACAGGCGATCGAGCCGAATGTGTTGTGCGAACTGGATGCGCTGGAGACCATCGTCATGCTAGTCGCACAGGGGATGGGGGTATCGCTGGTGCCGCAATGGGCAGGGATGGCACTGGACGGCTTGTGCGTCATGCCGGTGGGCGGCGGGCAGCGTTATACGCGGGAGTTGGTGGTGATGCATGGTTCGACACCGCACCGCCCGTTGGCGATGCGGCATCTGCTTGATGTGCTGGGCAGTGCGTCGTGAAGGGCTCCGCGACGGTGCCGCGTTGATGCGTCAGTGTGCGGGTTGCGTCACGTCACCCGGCTCGTTGCGAGTCGCGTGTTTGACCAGTTTGCCGATGGTCAGACCCTGCAACAGGATCGACGACAGCACCACAATGTAGGTGATGCTCAGCAGCAAATCACGCTCCGCGCCAAGCGGCAGGGCCAGCGCCAGTGCCACCGAAACACCACCGCGCAAACCGCCCCAGGTCAGGATTCGGATGGTGCCGCTCGGCACAGTGCGCCAGCGCCGCAGCAGCAGGATCGCGGGGGCCACGGTCAGCAGACGTGACAACAGAATCGCCACCGCCAGCAAACTTGCCGCTGCCACATGCAACCAGTTGAACGGCAGCAGCAACAGTTCCATGCCGATCAACGCAAACAGCAACGCGTTGAGCATGTCATCGAGCAGTTCCCAGAAACCGTCGAGGTATTTGCGCGTCATGTCATTCATCGCCAGGTTGCGGCCCAGATTGCCGATGATCAGACCGGCAACCACCATCGCAATCGGCGCGGAGACGTGCAGCTCGGAAGCCATCGCCGAACCGCCGATCACCAGTGCCAGGGTGAGCATCACTTCGATCTGGTGCTGCTCGATGCTCTTGATCATCAGGTAGACCAGATAACCGATCAGCCCACCGAACAGCACACCGCCGATGGCTTCGTGAGCGAACAGCATGGCCGTGGCGCCGACGGTCGGGGTTTCGCCGAGTTGGGCGATGCCCAGCAGCACGGTGAACACCACAACCGCGGTGCCGTCATTGAACAGCGACTCGCCTACGATGGTGGTTTTCAGCGGTTTCGACGCATTGGCGGTACGCAACACGCCGAGTACCGCGATCGGGTCGGTCGGGGAAATCAGCGCGCCGAACAACAGGCAGTAGAGGAAGCTCACGTGCCAGCCGAACAGGGCAAAAATGTAATAGGCGAGGCTGCCGATCACCGCAGTAGCGATCAGAACACCGAAGGTTGCCAGCAGGCCGATGGGCCAGCGGTAGTTGCGCAGGTCGTTCAGGTTGACGTGCAAGGCGCCGGCAAACAGCAGGAACGAGAGCATCCAGTTCATCAGCAGATCGCCGAAGTCGATCTGGCCGATCAGTTGCTGCACGCGCTCTTCGAGGCCGGGGTAGCCGAGCAGGCTCAGGCCTTGCAGCAGCAGGGAGAACAGCAGAGCGGTGACCATCACGCCGATGGTGGGTGGCAGGCCGATGAAGCGGAAATTGACGAAGGTGAGGAGGGTGGTGAGGCAGATGAAAGCGGCTACGAGTTCAAGCATCCGGGGTCCTTTGGATGAGGAGTGGAAAGACAGCGCACCGATTCCTCGGTGCAAAGGTTGGATGGGCTGATTCGGGGCGGGGACACAACTGTGTCCCCTCGGTTGGTCAGCCGCACACATTGGTGTAGGGTCAACAATAAAAATCAAGGAGTGAAACGTGCTGGCGACAGCTCTGGTATTGGTGGCGGCGCTGTTGCATGCGGCGTGGAATACCCTGATCAAATTCAGCGCCGAACGGCTGCTGGTGGTGGCGTGCATGGATACCGTGGCGCTGCTGGTTGTCGCCATTGCGCTGCCCTTCGTGAGTTTGCCGCCTGCGCAGATCTGGCCGTGGATTCTTGCATCGGCAGCCTTCGAGTTGCTCTATCGCTATCTGCTGATTCAGGCCTATCGGGTCGGCGACCTCGGGCTGGTCTATCCGTTGATGCGTGGTTTGTCGCCGCTGGTGGTGCTGGCGCTGACCCTGATCTTTGCCGGTGAAGTGCTGACCACGCAGCAGATCTTCGGGATCATGCTGATTCCATTCGGCATGGTATGTCTGCTGTGGCAGGGCGGTGGCGGGAAACATTTGCCATGGTCAATGCTGCCGGTGGTGGCGCTGATTGGCCTGTGTATCGGTAGCTACACCTACATCGATGGACAGGCGCTACGGCGCTGGTCGCATCCGCTGGATTATCTGGTCTGGGTCACGCTGCTCAGCGCCTGGCCGTTTCCGCTGCTGGCGTGGGTCGCCAAACGCCCGGCGTTCATGCAGTTCTGGCGTGAACAATGGAAGCTGGGGCTGGCGGTCGGATTCTGCGTGTTGTTCAGCTACGCTCTGGTGCTATGGGCGATGCAATTGGGCTCGATTGCGGAAGCGGCGGCGTTGCGCGAGATCAGTGTGATTCTGGTGGTGCTGTTCGGCATGCGCTACCTGAAAGAACCTTTTGGCCGGCCACGGCTCTTAGCCTGTGGGTTGGTGCTGATCGGCATGCTGGTGATGAAGTTCTGACCGCCCGCGAATTCTATAACTCGAAAAAAAGGACGGCGTTATGACGGTGGCTCTGTGGTGTGTATTGATCGCGATCTTCTTGCCGTATGTTTGCACGATTGTGGCCAAGGCCTCGGGCGGTTTCAGGCTGAGGGACAATCACGATCCCCGGGATTTTCTCGACAGCGTTGATGGCGTGGCGCGACGGGCGCATGCCGCGCAACTGAACAGTTTCGAAGTGATGCCGGCGTTTGCCGCGGCGGTGATCGTCGCACATCTGGTGGGGACTGCCGAGCTGGTGACGGTGAACGTGCTGGCGGTGCTGTTTATCACCAGTCGCCTGCTGTACATCATTTGCTATCTGGCGGATTGGGCGGTTCTGCGTTCGCTGGTGTGGTTTGTGGGGATGGGGTTGATTGCTTCGTTCTTCTTTGTGTCTGTCTGATTCTAGGTTGCTGCTGCCGGCCTCTTCACGGGCAAGCCCGCTCCCGCAGGTATCAACGGTGAGCACAAATGCTGTGTACACCAAAGAACCCTGTGGGAGCGGGCTTGCCCGCGAAGGCGATTGATCAGGCAGCAGACCTCTCAGGATTTGTCCTTGGGTGTATCCGCCACCTGCGGTACTTGTGGCAGTGGTGCGCCTTTTGGCCAGAGCATCCAGATCTGCCCCTGCTGTTTCATGTCCCCGGCCAATTGCCCGGCTGCATCACCGGTGCCCCAGAACAGATCCGCACGCACCTCGCCGGCAATCGCGCCGCCGGTATCCTGCGCCGCCACTGGTCGCACCAGTGCTGTGCCATCCGGGCGAGTGGTCGATAGCCACAACAGGCTGCCCAACGGAATAACCTTGCGATCCACTGCTGCGCTGTAACCCGCCGTGAGTGGCACGTTCAGCGATCCGCGCGGGCCTTCGTTGCTGTCGGGGTTACGGGTGAAGAACACGTAGCTCGGGTTGCTGCCCAGCAGTTCCGGGATGCGCGACGGGTTGGCCTTGGCCCAGTTGCTGATCGTGCCCATGGTCACGTCTTCTTTTTTCAGCTCGCCTTGCTCGACCAGCCAGCGGCCGATGGGCCGGTACGGGTGGCCGTTTTGGTCGGCGTAGGCGATGCGTAGCTGTTTCCCGTCTTGGGTCTGGATCCGCCCGGAGCCCTGGATTTGCAGGAATTGCAGGTTCATCGGATCAGTGAGGTAGGCCACCACCGGCGCTTTCACGCCTTTTGATTCAATGGTTGCCGCGTCGTCGTACGGCTTGAGCACCCGGCCTTCGAGGCGCCCGCGCAGGCGCTTGCCTTTAAGCTCCGGATAAATGCTGTCCAGCGAAACAATGATCATGTCCTCGGGTACGCCGTAAACCGGTACGTTTGCCGTTTCGGTTGGTGTCAGGCTGCCGGGATAGACCGGTTCGTAGTAGCCGGTGATCAGGCCGTTGGGGTTGTCGTTCTCGGCGCGCAGGCCGAAGACATCAAGATTCTGTTTCAGAAAGGCGCGAATCTCGTTGGCGCTCTGCGGCACATTGGCTGCCGCCGCGCAGGTAGTGCCCCAGACCGGATCGGCCTTGAGTCGATTACAGGCGCTGCGCCACGAACCGAAACCGGCGACCAGATCGCTATCGGACACCGCCGGCAGTGCCTCCCAGGTTGCGCTGGAATAAGTGGCCAGCGCATGGGTTTTCGGCTTGGCGCTGTCGCCACCGGTGCAGCCGGCGAGAATTGCCAGCAGGGGCAGGGTCGCGATCAGTGGGTGACGCCAGGCCTTGAAACTGTTCATGGAGTGATTCCTGTGCAGGTTGCCTCAGTGCTCCATGCGCTCAAGCAACCCGTATTTTTAATAGGGCTATTGGTGTTTATCGGTGACGCGGGGATACTGGCCGCCGATTTCCGTGACCTGAAGCCACCATGACTCTTAAAATTTTTTCTGTTGTATTGCTGGCCTGCCTGACCTTGTCCGCCTGTGGCGGTGTCGATCCGAATTCTCCGCTGGGGCAACGCAAGGCGATCTTCAAACAGATGCTCAAGACCGGTGAAGACCTGGGTGGCATGTTGCGTGGACGCATTCCCTTCGACGGGCCGAAATTTGCTGAGGGCGCGGTGAAACTCGATGCGCTGTCCCATGAGCCGTGGCAGCATTTCCCGCAGGTTCGCGAAGAAGATCACACCAGTGCCAAGGATGATGTCTGGCAAAAGCAGGCGCGCTTTCAGGAAATGGCCCGCAACCTTGAAGCGGCCACCGGTGAATTGGTGATCGCCAGCAAGGTTCAGCCGTACAAGGCCAGTAATCTCGGGCCTGCGGTGCAGAAAGTTGAAGATGCCTGCAGCGCTTGTCATAAAGAGTTTCGCGATCATTGAGATTTAGAAGATCGCAGCCTGCGATCTTTTGATTTTTTTACTTATCGATCTGATCCAGTGCGTCCTGCAACTCTTTGCGCGACTCGGCGAGCTTGTTTTTGCGCTTGTCGATCTTTTCCGGGTCGCCTTTCTTCATGGCTTTGTCGAGGTCAGCCTGGCGCTGGCTGACTTCGTGCTTGGCTTCCAGCACCTTGTTCTCGCGTTCCTTTTTCAGGCCTGCGTCGGTGCAATGTTCGGTGACCTCACGCAGAGCGGTTTCCAGGCCCGCCTGCTGATCGGCATTACCGCGCGACTTGGCCTGTTCGATCTGGTTGATGATGCCCTGCTTCTTGGCAGCGCAACCGGTCAGGCCCGGACCATCTTCTTCGGCCATCACGGGAGCGGCCATGGCGGCGCAGAGGGTGAGCAGGGCGAGCGGTGCGAGAAATTTCATAAAAGCTCCATGTGCAAAGACAATCGGGTCGGTTGGGCACTGCGCTGTTGGAGCGCCTCGGTGGTCGTCGGGTTCCCGGCGGGCCGGGATTGCATGTTCAGAAACCGTCGATTCCGGCGGCGTGTAAAGTTTCGCTCAAGGCTAGCACCTGCGGGTCGCGGAAAAATGCGCTCAATTGCGCCGCGCGACCGGGGCCGATGCCGGCTTCTGCCTGCCATTGTTCGGTGTCACGTTGTGCCAGCACCTGCCACGAGTCAGGGAGTTGCGCCTGACCGGTCGGCGGTAAACCCAAGGCCTTGAGCCATTGGGCGAACGGCCGTTGGCGAGCGCTGTGAATACTGTGCATCAGGCGCGCGCTGCTGCGTTCGCCGAAGCCGGCAATGTTAGCAAGCTCTGGCTCGTCGAGGGTCAACCAATCCAGCAGGTTGTTCAGGCGGCCTGTTTCGAGAAGTTTCTCCCAAGTGCCGCGACCGACATGCGGCATAGCGAGTCCTTGCTTGCCACTGAGCCAGGTCAGGCGGGCGAGAAACTGGCTTTCGCAGCCGGGTGTGGGTTGCCAGCAGCTCAAGGCGTGAAAGTCGCTGACGCTGGGGATTTTGAGTTGCGCACGTTCAGTGCTATGCCATACAACGCTGTCGAGTCGCGGAATCGTCAGGCCGGCGAGACTGATTGCCACTTGATCGCCGGGGCGGATGTCCAGCTCCTGCCAGCGCTTGAGTGAGCCGGCGCTGACCCGTTTGATCTCCCGGTCATCGAGCATGACGGGCGTCAGTTCCAGCACTGGCGTGATGCGCCCGGTGCGACCGATCTTGAAGTTCACTTTGCGCACTTCGGCCAAGGCTTGGGCAAACGGATATTTCCAGGCGATGGCCCAGTGAGGCGAACGCGCCTGCCAGCGCTCGGCGGGTGGGCGCTGGCTCTGGCGCAAAACCACACCGTCAGTGGCGAATGGCAGGGGCGAGCGGTACCAATGCTCGCGCCATTTTTGTGCCTCGACGAATTGCGGGACGGGATGGCTGTAGGGTGCTGTTGCGGCGAACCCCAGCGCTGCCAATCTCGATAACCTTTGAGGCAAGTCTTCTGGCCCTTGCGGCCAGTCCCAAACGAACAGCCCGATCCCGGCGGCTTGTTCTGCGCTCAGGGATTTGCGTCTCATCAGGCCGGCCACCGTGGCGCGGGCGTTGACGCTGCCGGATTTAGCCTGAACATGTTCGTTCAAGCGCCAATAGAGTTCGCCTTGCACCAGCAGATCCAGCGGTTGCTTCAGTCGTTGCGGGATGGCGGCGATACTGCGCGCCGAGGCTGTCCAGTCCTGGCCGCTGACGCCGTCGCCGCGACTGATCACTTGCTGCAAAAGTCCATCGCGATAAATCAGCGTCACGGCAACGCCATCGACCTTGGGTTGTACCCATACCCCTTTGCGATCACGCAGCCAGGCTTGCACGGCCTCGGCTTTGTGAAGTTTATCCAGGCCGGTGTGGGCGATTGGATGGGCGACAGCGCCGGAGACCGTGCGCAAGGGCTCGATCGTCGCTGGCGACTTGAAACACCCTCGCCACTCGCTGAGCCGAACGCGCGACTGGTCGTAAAGTTCGTCGGCAATCAATGAGCGGCCTTCGCGGTGGTAGGCGTCGTCCCATTGGTCGAGTTGTTTTTGCAGAGCGGTGATTTCGCGTTGGGCCTGGGCGGCAGACCAGCCTGGACATTGGGAGGCGTGGGCAGTCAGGCTGATGAAACCGAGTAGAACCAGAAAAGAAAAGCGCATCGTGAGCGTCCTTGCTCATGGGGAACCCTGAAGGCTAGTCAGGATTTCGAGCGAGGTCGGGCGGGTGTTTTGCGGGGTGTTGCGGAGCGTTAAAGTCAAAAGATCGCAGCCTGCGGCAGCTCCTGCAGAGATCAATGTAGGAGCTGCCGCAGGCTGCGATCTTTTGATCTTCAATCCATAAAAAAGCCCCGCACGGCGCAAACCGTGCGGGGCTTCTCATGCAGCAGGGAATTACAGGCCGGCAGCAGTACGCAAAGCGTCGGCGCGGTCGGTTTTTTCCCAAGTGAAGGTGGTGAAGGTGTCTTCGCCAACCGTCTTGGTCTGCGAAGCACGGCCGAAGTGGCCGTAAGCTGCAGTTTCCTGGTACATCGGGTGCAGCAGGTCGAGCATGGTGGTGATCGCGTATGGACGCAGGTCGAACACTTCACGCACCAGTTTGACGATCTTGTCATCGCTGATCTTGCCGGTGCCGAAGGTGTTCAGCGAAATCGAGGTAGGCTGGGCCACACCGATCGCGTAGGAAACCTGGATCTCGCAACGCTCGGCCAGGCCGGCAGCAACGATGTTCTTGGCAACGTAACGGCCAGCGTAGGCAGCCGAACGGTCAACCTTCGATGGATCCTTGCCGGAGAATGCGCCGCCGCCGTGACGGGCCATGCCGCCGTAGCTGTCGACGATGATCTTGCGACCGGTCAGACCGCAGTCACCTACCGGGCCGCCAATGATGAACTGGCCGGTCGGGTTGATGTGGAACTGGGTGTCTTTGCTCAGCAGTTCGGCAGGCAGCACGTGCTTGACGATCAGCTCCATCACGCCTTCGCGCAGGTCTTTGTACGATACTTCAGGGTTGTGCTGGGTCGACAGAACAACGGCGTCGATACCGACAACCTTGCCGCCTTCGTAACGGCAAGTCACTTGCGACTTGGCGTCCGGACGCAGCCAAGGCAGCAGACCCGATTTACGGGCTTCGGCCTGGCGTTGCACCAACTGGTGCGAGAACGTGATCGGGGCTGGCATCAAAACGTCGGTTTCGTTGCTGGCGTAGCCGAACATCAGGCCCTGGTCGCCGGCGCCCTGATCTTCAGGCTTGGCACGGTCAACACCCTGGTTGATGTCCGGGGACTGCTTGCCGATGATGTTCATCACGCCGCAGGTAGCGCCGTCGAAGCCGACTTCGGAGCTGGTGTAGCCGATGTCGCAGATCACGTCACGAACGATCTGCTCCAGGTCAACCCAGGCGCTGGTGGTCACTTCACCGGCAACGATGGCCACGCCAGTCTTGACCAGGGTTTCCACCGCAACGCGTGCGTGTTTGTCCTGGGCAATAATGGCGTCCAGCACCGCATCGGAAATCTGGTCGGCGATTTTGTCCGGATGTCCTTCAGACACGGACTCGGAGGTGAAGAGGGAGTATTCGCTCATCTCGATGTTTTCCTGAATTTACCGATGGTGAGTGTCGCCAGCCGGTCGCTGAAAGTGGCGAACCTGGATCTGGAAACCATTACGTAAGCCTACATAGAGGCTTTCCCCGGGAACGAGTCCCGCAGCGGTGGCCCAACGGGCCAAATCGTCCTGTTCAAACCCCAACCACAGATCACCGCAGGCCTCCCTGGCCCAACTCTGGTTGTGGCTACATAACTCTGTCACGAGCAGGCTACCGCCCGGTTGCAGCAGGTCGGCCATGTGCTTGAGTGCTTCGGCCGGCGCGGCGAAATGGTGCAAGACCATATTCAGTACCACGCAATCGGCCTGAAGGCTGCTGCCGTTCAATGCATCGGCCAATTGCAGGCTGACGTTAGCCAGCCGTTCACGTTCACATACCTGACGGGCCAGTTCGAGCATCGCCGGGCTGTTGTCCAGCGCGGTTACGGTGCCGAAGCGGCGAGCCAGTTCCGGCAGAAAAGCACCATCGCCGGGGCCGACTTCAATGGCCGTGGCAGCATCATTGAAGTTCAGTTTGTCGAGCAGGGCGAGCACGCTTTCGCGGTATTGCGGCAGACCGGCAATCAAGTCTTGCTGGGCGCGGAATTTCTCCGCGACCCGGGCGAAAAAGTCCTGGCTGGCCGCAGCACGTTGCCCGTGAACCTCGGCGATGCGCGCCTGCACGGCATCCGGCAGCGCCAGATTGTCGACTTCTTCTAACAACGCTGCGTGCAACTTGCCGCCCAGCAGTTCGGTATGGGGCAGGGCGCGACGATAGAAAATCGCATTGCCTTCACGGCGAGTTGCCACCAGCTCGGCTTGGGCCAAGACCTTGAGGTGGTGACTCATGCCGGACTGACCCATGCCGAAAATCTGTGCCAGTTCCAGTACACCAAACGAATCGTTGGCCAGCGCGCGCAATACATTCAGCCGCAACGGATCGCCGCCGGCCTTGCACAGGGCCGCCAGCTCGTCGCAATCGTCATGACTCATGGAAGGCGCGCGTAAGTTCATGGGGCAGCAGTCTAGAGACGGGGTTAAAACCCTGCAAGAGCAATATCAAAAAGTTTTGATATTGCTCGATAGATGGCACTTCTCACGAGATGGTTAACTCTACAAACGAGCAGCGGAAAGGTTTCACCAACAGAAACCGCCGCTATCCATTGGAAAAACGCCTCTGCATGACTATCTGTCATTGCCCCGAGGCGCTCCGGTGAGGGAAAATGCCCTCCTTTTTTCCGTTCCAGTTTATTCACACCCAGGAGATCAGCGATGCCTAGCCGTCGTGAGCGTGCCAACGCCATTCGTGCCCTCAGCATGGATGCCGTGCAAAAAGCCAACAGCGGCCATCCCGGTGCCCCTATGGGTATGGCAGATATCGCCGAAGTGCTTTGGCGCGACTACCTCAAGCACAACCCGAGCAATCCATCATTCGCCGACCGTGACCGCTTCGTGCTGTCCAACGGCCATGGCTCGATGTTGATCTACTCGCTGCTGCACCTGACCGGTTACGACCTGTCGATCGAAGACCTCAAGCAGTTCCGTCAACTGCACAGCCGCACCCCTGGCCACCCGGAATTCGGCTACACCCCGGGCGTCGAGACCACCACCGGCCCGCTGGGGCAGGGTCTGGCCAACGCCGTGGGCTTCGCCCTGGCAGAAAAAGTCCTGGCGGCGCAGTTCAACCGTCCGAGCCACAACATCGTTGACCACCATACCTACGTGTTCCTGGGTGATGGCTGCATGATGGAAGGCATTTCCCACGAAGTCGCTTCCCTGGCCGGTACTTTGGGTCTGGGCAAGCTGATCGCTTTCTACGATGACAACGGTATCTCCATCGACGGCGAAGTCGAAGGCTGGTTCACCGATGACACCCCGAAGCGTTTCGAAGCCTACAACTGGCAGGTGATCCGCAACGTCGACGGCCATGATCCGGAAGAGATCAAGACCGCCATCGAAACCGCTCGCAAGAGCGCACAGCCGACCCTGATCTGCTGCAAGACCACCATCGGTTTCGGTTCGCCGAACAAGCAGGGCAAAGAAGACTGCCACGGCGCCCCACTGGGTGACGCGGAAATCGCTCTGACCCGTCAGGCGCTGAACTGGAACCACGGCCCGTTCGAAATCCCGGCCGACATCTATGCCGAATGGGATGCCAAAGAAGCTGGCCGCGCTGTTGAAGCCGAGTGGGATCAGCGTTTTGCTGCTTACTCCGCCGCGTTCCCGACCGAAGCCAACGAACTGATCCGTCGTCTGAGCGGCGAACTGCCGTCCGACTTCTCGGAAAAAGCCTCGGCCTACATCGCTGAAGTGGCAGCCAAAGGCGAAACCATCGCCAGCCGTAAAGCCAGTCAGAACACCCTGAACGCCTTCGGCCCGCTGCTGCCGGAACTGCTCGGCGGTTCTGCCGACCTGGCCGGTTCCAACCTGACTCTGTGGAAAGGTTGCAAAGGCGTCAGCGCTGAAGATGCCAGCGGCAACTACATGTACTACGGCGTGCGCGAATTCGGCATGACCGCAATCATGAACGGCGTGACCCTGCACGGCGGTCTGGTGCCTTACGGCGCAACCTTCCTGATGTTCATGGAATACGCTCGCAACGCAGTGCGCATGTCGGCATTGATGAAGAAGCGCGTAATCCACGTCTACACCCACGACTCCATCGGTCTGGGCGAAGACGGCCCGACGCACCAGCCGATCGAGCAACTGACCAGCCTGCGCACCACGCCGAACCTCGACACCTGGCGTCCAGCCGATGCCGTGGAATCGGCAGTGGCCTGGAAAAACGCTCTGGAGCGCAAGGACGGCCCGTCGGCGCTGATTTTCTCGCGTCAGAACCTGCAACACCAGGAACGCGATGCCGGCCAGATCGCCGACATCAGCCGCGGTGGCTACGTGTTGAAGGACTGCGCAGGCGAGCCTGAGCTGATCCTGATCTCGACCGGTTCGGAAGTGGGTCTGGCTGTTCAGGCCTACGACAAACTGACCGAGCAAGGCCGCAAGGTGCGCGTGGTTTCCATGCCTTGCACCAGCGTGTTCGATGCTCAGGATGCTGGCTACAAGCAAGCGGTTCTGCCGTTGCAGGTTGGCGCGCGTATCGCGATCGAAGCGGCTCACGCTGACTTCTGGTTCAAGTACGTGGGTCTGGAAGGTCGCGTGATCGGCATGACCACTTACGGTGAGTCGGCGCCTGCGCCAGCGTTGTTCGAAGAGTTCGGTTTCACCCTGGAAAACATCCTGGGTCAGGCTGAAGAGCTGCTGGAAGACTGATCCAGAGAGATGTCGTCTGAGCTGGCGCCTTCGCGAGCAGGCTCGCTCCCACATTGGAACGCGTTTCCCTGTGGGAGCGAGCCTGCTCGCGAAAGCGTTGGTTCGGGCAACATCGCACTGCCTGATTCACCACGGTAATCGAGAACCCCATGCCTCAACCGCGTCCCTTCAAAGTTGCACTCAACGGCTACGGCCGGATTGGTCGTTGCGTCTTGCGTGCGTTGTTTGAGCGAGGCGAAAAAGCCGGGTTTGAAATTGTCGCGATCAATGATCTGGCCGACATGGCCAGCATCGAATACCTGACACGCTTCGACTCCACCCACGGTCGCTTTCCTGGCGAAGTGCGGGTCGAGGGCGATTGTCTGCATATTAATGGCGACTGCGTGAAGGTCCTGCGCAGTGCCACCCCCGAAGGCATCGATTGGGTGTCGCTTGGCGTCGATCTGGTGCTGGAATGCTCCGGCGCTTACCACACCCGTGCAGACGGCCAGCGTTTCCTCGACGCCGGCGCGCCGCGTGTGCTGTTCTCGCAGCCGATGGCCAGCGAGGCGGATGTCGACGCCACCATCGTTTACGGCGTCAATCAGGATTGCCTGACCGGTGATGAGCTGCTGGTGTCCAACGCCTCCTGCACCACTAATTGCGGCGTGCCGCTGTTGCGTTTGCTGGACAAGGCCATTGGCCTGGATTACGTGTCGATCACCACGATTCACTCGGCGATGAACGATCAGCCGGTGATCGACGCCTATCACCACGAAGACCTGCGCCGCACCCGTTCGGCGTTCCAGTCGGTGATCCCGGTGTCCACTGGTCTGGCGCGCGGTATCGAGCGCCTGCTGCCGGAACTTGCCGGGCGAATTCAGGCCAAAGCCGTACGCGTGCCGACGGTCAACGTGTCCTGCCTCGACATCACGATGCAGACCGCCACGGCGACCGACGCCAACGAGGTCAACCGAATCCTGCGCGAAGCCGCCACCAGTGGCCCGCTCAAAGGTTTGTTGGCCTACACCGAGCTTCCCCATGCAAGCTGTGATTTCAATCATGACCCACATTCGGCCATCGTCGATGCCAGTCAGACCCGTGTTTCCGGCCCAAAGCTGGTGAATATCCTGGCCTGGTTCGACAACGAATGGGGTTTTGCCAACCGAATGCTGGACGTTGCAGACCACTATCTGCAAACAGCAACTTCAAAAAAACCGTAGGAAGTGCGACCCATGACCGTGTTGAAGATGTCCGACCTCGATCTGCAAGGTAAGCGCGTATTGATCCGCGAAGACCTCAACGTCCCAGTCAAGGACGGTGTTGTCACCAGCGACGCGCGTATCCTGGCTTCGCTGCCGACCATCAAGCTGGCCCTGGAAAAAGGAGCGGCGGTGATGGTCTGCTCGCACCTTGGCCGTCCGACCGAAGGCGAGTTCTCTGCCGAGAACAGCCTCAAGCCAGTCGCCGACTATCTGAGCAAGGCCCTGGGCCGCGAAGTGCCGCTGGTGGCTGATTACCTGGGCGGCGTTGACGTCAAGGCCGGCGACATCGTGCTGTTCGAAAACGTGCGCTTCAACAAGGGCGAGAAAAAGAACGCTGACGAACTGGCCCAGCAATACGCCGCACTGTGCGACGTGTTCGTGATGGACGCTTTCGGCACCGCGCACCGCGCCGAGGGTTCGACCCACGGCGTGGCCAAGTTCGCCAAAGTCGCCGCCGCTGGCCCGCTGCTGGCTGCCGAGCTGGATGCACTGGGCAAAGCCCTGGGTGCTCCGGCCAAGCCAATGGCTGCCATCGTTGCTGGCTCCAAGGTGTCGACCAAACTCGACGTGCTGAACAGCCTGAGCCAGATCTGCGATCAACTGATCGTCGGCGGCGGCATCGCCAACACCTTCCTCGCCGCAGCCGGTCACCCGGTCGGCAAGTCGCTGTACGAGCCGGATCTGCTCGACACCGCCCGCGCCATCGCCGCCAAGGTCAGCGTACCGCTGCCGGTTGATGTTGTGTGCGCCAAGGAATTCGCTGAAAGCGCTGAAGCCACCGTCAAGCTGATCGCTGACGTCGCCGCTGATGACATGATTCTGGACATCGGCCCGCAAACCGCTGCCAACTTCGCCGAACTGCTGAAGTCGTCGAAAACCATTCTGTGGAACGGTCCGGTCGGCGTGTTTGAATTCGACCAGTTCGGCAACGGCACCAAAGTGCTGGCCCAAGCCATCGCTGACAGCGCTGCGTTCTCGATTGCGGGCGGTGGCGACACTCTGGCCGCCATCGATAAATATGGCGTGGCCGAGCAAATCTCCTACATTTCCACCGGTGGCGGCGCGTTCCTCGAATTCGTTGAAGGCAAAGTGCTGCCTGCCGTAGAAGTCCTGGAAAGCCGGGCCAAGGCCTGAGGCCGCCCGTTTGGCCAGGCAAAGGAGTGGTCACATGGTCAAGTCGTTAGCATTGTTGTTGCTGACCGGTACGCTGGCGGCCTGCGGGAGTAACCCGAAGGCCGAAGCGACACCTGCACCCAGCGAGTCGCAGAAGGGCTGTTATCAGGCCGACTGGCAGGCCGAAACCAACCCGGTGCTGAACAAGCGCTCGGGGCCGGACGGTCTGGACAAATACGAAGCGCAAACCCCGGCCAAGGAACATGGTTGTCCTTGACGGGTCTGACTCTTAACTCATGGCTGGCGGCGTGCGCCGTCAGTCGAGGAACACGGATGAAAGGCTTGATCGCCATTGCGGCGTTGGCATTGTTGGGCGGTTGCGCGCAGTTGAACCTGTTTCAGACATCCGCCCCGGCGGATAACTGGACCACCTGGACCTGCGACAGCCAGGCCAAAGTGCTGTGGCGTTACGCCGATGCCGGCCAGAAGGACGTTGATGTTCGACTGGGTGGCGGTGATCAGGTCTATCGCCTGAAAGAAGAGCCGGGCGCCTCGGGCACGCTGTACAGCGACGGCATGCTGGCGTTTCACATCAAGGGTAACGAAGGCCTGGTGTACTGGGTCGCTACCAATGACCTGATCGGCCGCGGCTGTAAAGCGCCGTAATTGACACACCACAGTTCTAATGTGGGAGCGAGCCTGCTCGCGAAAGCGCTCTGACAGGCACTGTATCTGCGACTGCAAGATTGCTTTCGCGAGCAGGCTCGCTCCCACAGGGGTTCTGTGTAGCTCTCAGGATTTTGCTTTATCGAATCACCAGGCCGGGCTTAGACCCCCGATCTGCAATCACTTGAATAGCCGCCGCCGCTCCGGCAGGCTGGCACGATTAACGACCCAAACCGGGAGAGACACACACAATGGCACTTATCAGCATGCGCCAGATGTTGGACCACGCAGCCGAGTTCGGCTACGGCGTTCCAGCCTTCAACGTCAACAACCTTGAGCAGATGCGCGCCATCATGGAAGCCGCTGACAAGACTGACTCCCCGGTGATCGTTCAGGCTTCGGCCGGCGCCCGTAAATACGCTGGCGCGCCATTCCTGCGTCACCTGATCCTGGCCGCGATCGAAGAGTTCCCGCACATCCCGGTGTGCATGCACCAGGACCACGGCACCAGCCCTGACGTCTGCCAGCGCTCGATCCAACTGGGCTTCAGCTCGGTGATGATGGACGGCTCGCTGGGCGAAGACGGCAAGACCCCGACCGACTACGACTACAACGTCCGCGTCACCCAGCAGACCGTGGCCATGGCTCACGCCTGCGGCGTATCGGTAGAAGGCGAGCTGGGCTGCCTGGGTTCGCTGGAAACCGGCATGGCCGGTGAAGAAGACGGCATCGGCGCCGAAGGCGTTCTGGATCACAGCCAAATGCTGACCGACCCGGAAGAAGCCGCTGACTTCGTTAAACGCACTCAGGTGGATGCCCTGGCCATCGCCATCGGCACCAGCCACGGCGCCTACAAGTTCACCAAGCCACCTACCGGTGACGTGCTGGCTATCGACCGCATCAAGGAAATCCACAAACGCATCCCGAACACCCACCTGGTGATGCACGGTTCGTCCTCGGTGCCACAAGAGTGGCTGGCGATCATCAACCAGTACGGCGGCGACATCAAAGAAACCTACGGCGTACCGGTTGAAGAAATCGTCGAAGGCATCAAGTACGGCGTACGCAAGGTCAACATCGACACCGACCTGCGTCTGGCCTCCACCGGTGCGATGCGTCGCCTGATGGCCACCAACCCGAGCGAATTCGACCCGCGTAAATTCTTCGGCGCCACCGTGACTGCGATGCGCGATGTGTGTATCGCTCGTTATGAAGCGTTCGGCACTGCCGGTAATGCTTCGAAGATCAAGCCGATCTCGCTGGAAGCGATGTACCAGCGTTATTTGAAGGGTGAGTTGAACGCCAAGGTTAACTAAGCCTGAGCGTTAACTTGCTGATTCAAGAAACCCGCCGAGAGGCGGGTTTTTTGTGGGCGATAGTTTTTTGCGATACTGAAGCTATCCAAAAGTCAGAGAAAAGGGCGCTGCCGCTTGCTCAATGGCGCTGACGACATGAGGCGCTTGTTCCCGGTATTGAGGATAGCGGTCAAGTACAGCTTCAACCGAAGCGAGCAGTCGCTGTATGCGTTCCTTGGGGTGCTCGATCTCACAGGTGTGCGCAAATTCCAGTAGTCCCTGGCGAGAAGCGAACATGGACTTGTTGCCCACTAGATCCAAAGCCAGGACATCTTCCGGAATATAGGCCGTGGTGTTGACGATGTCGTAAGCCGGCGCTAAATGCGCATCGCGTTGGGTAGGTTCCGAATAGAGCAGCCCGAAGTTTTTCAAATGAGCGTCGCCATTCCCAACGATGCAACTCAGGGCAACGCTATCGAAGAGTTGATCAAGCGACGTACGCAAGTGTTTCGCCGGGCAAAACACTCGAACAGCCTTGGCGATTGCCGCATAACTCTTGCTGTACTTCTGGTTAGCCGATAGCCCCATCAGCACTGCCATGTCTTCAAAACCAATCGGGTTGAGCTGCTCATCGCGGTCGAAGCGGCGCATGACGAACAGCTTGGCGTTGTCGGAAAGGTAAAACGGTGGAACGGGAATACCCGCGTCTTTCGCCATGGACATGCAGAGGAATTCATTGATCGCCAGGCCCGGGAATTCGTCTCTGCCACTTTTGATGATCAGATCCGAAGTTTTCGATGTCACTCGCGCCAACCCGGCCTCCTGCCGTTCCGGCACCAGCAACTTGGGTTGAACACCTGAAATGCCTGCCCGCAGGATGTAGCGATCAAGCATGTCGGCGAAGATATCTTCCGTGCCGTCCCAGGTGAGAATCTCTTCGAGTTTTTCTCCCGGAAATTCTTGCTCCTCAAGCAAGGCGTCAACTGTTTCAGAACGTACGTGAACCCTGCCAATGGGCGATGTGCTGCCGGAAAGCGCCAGTAGCAGCATTGGATCGACGTTTACAGTCTTGGCCAAGCGATTGCGTAACTGCTCCAGCACATAGCCTTCTGGCAGGTTCATTTGAAAAACAGGGTGCAGTTCACGCCGACGAAACTCGTCATGCCGTACAGGCATCGAGAGGCTGATCGCCATTTGTGGCGACGCATCTTCGTGATAACGGAACGTGAAATCTTTGGCATCGCTGAAAAGCCTGCCGCTATTACCTTCAGGGGTACTGACTTGAAGAGAGGCCATTTTCATTCGAATAAATCCCCAAGCTCTTCAAGGGTTGGCATCGTTGCTGGAACCACTGCGAGTTCGCAGTCCAGAGCGGCCAAAACGCGCGCGTAAGCGATCATGCCGACAGAAAGGGTGCCTTTCTCAATCGCGATGATTTTGTATCGTGTCAGTCCCGCCAGATCGGCAAGCTGCGCTTGCGTCAGGCCACGATTTATACGTTTTTCGCGTAATTGGAGGCCGAGCCGGTTAATCAACAGAGAGTGGTCCATGTGTCGCTACCGTAACATTTGTTGTTGAAGGTAGCGTATACGAAACATTTTATCCACGCTTCACTGCGAACTGCTGCCCTTGCTGATGCACGTTTACTCGCCCATGAAACCGGAAGTGGCTGGCGATCATCAACCAGTACGGCGGCGGCATCAAAGAAACCTACGGCGTACCGGTTGAAGAAATCGTCGAAGGCATCAAGTACGGCGTGCGCAAGGTCAACATCGACACCGACCTGCGTCTGGCCTCCACCGGTGCGATGCGTCGCCTGATGGCCACCAACCCGAGCAAATTCGACCCGCGTAAATTCTTCGGCGCCACCGTGACGGCGATGCGCGGTGTGTGTATCGCTCGTTATGAAGCGTTCGGCACTGCCGGTAATGCTTCGAAGATCAAACCGATCTCGCTGGAATCGATGTACCAGCGTTATTTGAAGGGTGAGTTGAACGCCAAGGTTAACTGATTGATCACTGTTTCAGCGGTAATAAAAACCCGTCGTTAGACGGGTTTTTTGCGTTTGATAGAAGATCTCAGCTTTTTGTGAAGGTGACGTTGTAAGTTTTACCTACATTCGGGCCGCCGCGATCAACACGAACGGTTCCGTCTAAGTTGGAATAGTTTCTGTCAGGCGATCTCAAACTGATGCTGAGCACGTTGTGTTCAGAGCTCCCTGCTTCTGCTCGAAGATTAAAGGATACAGCAGATTCATCCGTTAAATTCTCATACGTGAAACTTCCATTAACGTTAAAACCAAGCCCGTAATACTCCATGCTGCCTTGGCTTATGTTGCCCGTCTGTGGATCTGAAGAAGTTATTTTAAGTGTGGCCTCATGACTCTCGCCGGCATCGTATACGCGACCCCTATAAGTTCCATTTGGGTTGATCTGGCCCATGGTATTTCTCCTGTATTTTTTGACGAACAGTGAATGGCTTGTTTTTCCATCCGTTTTTCTGATGTTTCGATCCAGAGGTTATGAGGCGGCATGTAATTCGTCACCTGTCAGAGTTGACAGGTGTAGAGATGTTTTTGCGATCAATGGCCCTTTAAAAAGAAATAAGCGTATTGTGTGGGCTGGTCAAAATGGGTGGAAAAGGTAATTAAACAGGAAGCGTGAAAAGGATGAATTTATTTCGTCATGACTCAGTCACTGTTATTGGAAAGTGTGAATGCTGAGGTGAAATTCAGGATTAACTAAGCCTGAGCGTTAACTTGCTGATTCAAGAAACCCGCCGAGAGGCGGGTTTTTTTGTGGGTGACTACTCCTTCAACTCCATGTGATCCAGTGCCTGATTCACCGCCAATTCACCAAGCATGACGACCTGCGCAATCCCCAGCGCAGTCTTGCGGTGCGAGGTGTCGAGCATGGCGGCGAAGTTGTTGAGCATTTCGGTGGCGGAACCCAGGGTTTCGCTGGCGTTGGCCAGCAGGGATTCGGTGTTGTACTTCGGGTTGGCGAAGTACATGGCCTCGGGTTCGTGGGTGCTGGCCATGATCGCGGCGGCCGGGTTGAGGTAGTGGTCGAGTGCGCGCTCGGCGGCGTCGTGGAATTTTTTTGAGTTGGGAGATACGTAGGGGGAGGCCGGGTCAGTGACCGGCGGGTGTGGCGTTGATTTGATCATGTTTCGTCTCCGGTAAATGGAGCCGACACCGGATCGCTACTAAACGAAGGGGTGGCAGCTGAACGCAGGTTAGTAGACCGGGGAGACGCGACCGGCGCACCCGAAGGTGCCCTGCGAACAGCTACCATCAAGCACAGGTGTAAACCCGACTGAATGGTGCCAATGCGCATCGCGTAACCACGGGCTACTAAACCCGATCACTGGAAATCAGTGACACGAATCAAGTTACCGATGGCCCTCCAGGCGCACAAGCCGGCGGATTCTGGCGTACCCGTAGGCAACGACGCAAGCTGTTGTAGGCTTCGGGAAGTAACCGCCGACAGATCTAAACAACACCGTTTAAATGTAGGAGCTGCCGAAGGCTGCGATCTTTGATCTTGCTTTTGATATTGAAAAGTCAAAGTCAAAAGATCGTCCGATCGCGGCCCGAGCCTTCGGCAGCTCCTACAGTGGGGATTGGGTTACTTGTCGTGATCGATGTCGAGTTTGGAGAAGGTTACCTGGCCGCCTTCGCTGGTGTATCCGGTGTTGTCCTGCACATAAACCCCTGCCTTGAAGTACAACGGCTTGTTGCGCCAGGTCGCGCTGATCTGTGAATCCCATTGATAACCCGCCGCACTCACGCCCAGCGCGCCGCCGGGGCTGAGGTGGATGAGGTAGTTGAATTCGCGATCCATTTTGATTCCGGTGGCGAGGGTGATGACGCGGCTTTCCGCATCGTCGGGATGCATACGCACCTTGATTACCAAGTTGCCGGTCTGGGTTTTTTCTTTGTATTGATATTCCAGCTTCACCATTGGGCGCTGGCTTTCATACGCGTGAATCTGGCCAATGACGATCTTGCCGGAACTCGGCACTTTGTTGACCGTGAGGGTCGCACGCAGCAGGTTGTCGGCGTCGGGGTAATACCAGTTGCGCAGGGTGCCGTTACTGTAGGTTTCGCGCAGTTCGGTGCGCGGGTAGATGGCGTTTTCGGTTTTTGACCCGGTAACCGGTGACCAGAAGAACAAAGTGCCGGTGTCGGAATGGAAGTATTGATCCTTGAAGCCGTTCACCAGTTTGGAGGTTTCGACGGTGTATGGCGGGCTGCCAACGGGAACGCTGAGGTTCCAGGTTGCGAGATCGATCATGTCGGTTCTTCCACTCAAGTTTTACTGCACGCACGTGCCAGAAGCTCTAGCCCGCGCGTTTTGGGGCGGCCTTTATAAGCGTAGAGGGAAAATTTGTTAACGCCCGTCTGGCAGATGATTGACGTCAACATCCTGTCGAAATGCCATCTGTGCCGGTTTCAGCGGGCTACAGCGGTGACCGTTAGTCGGCAAGTCGCGGCTTTGTTTAAATGATGGCCTGATGACAGCTACTGCTTTTGTCGATCCGCGACTAGAGTGATGGCTCAATACGTGTACGGTTTTAACCAGAAAACCGCCTGTAGTCCCGATAAGAGAAGCAGCATGGAATGCGCGCAACCCCAGCCAGGTGAAGGCAACTCTGTCCTTTTGATCGTCGATGATTACCCTGAAAACCTGATCAGCATGCGCGCGTTGTTGCAGCGTCAGGATTGGCACGTGTTGACCGCCGCTTCCGGTTTCGAGGCGCTCAATATCCTCCTCGAACACGACGTCGATCTGGTGCTGCTGGATGTGCAGATGCCCGGCATGGACGGCTTCGAAGTCGCGCGACTGATGCGCGGCAGTCAGCGCACGCGGCTTACGCCGATCATCTTCCTCACGGCCAACGAACAATCTCAGGACGCCGTGATCAAGGGTTACGCCAGTGGTGCGGTGGATTACCTGTTCAAACCGTTCGATCCGCAGATCCTCAAACCCAAAGTGCAGGCATTGCTGGAGCACCAGCGCAATCGTCGGGCGTTACAGCGTTTGAGCCGTGATCTTGAAGTGGCGCGAGCGTTTAATGCGTCGGTGCTGGATAACGCTGCCGAGGGCATTCTGGTGCTGGGCGAGGACGGTTTGATCCGCTTTGCCAACCCAGCGATTTCACGACTGCTCAATGCCCCGGTGAAGGAGTTGGAGGGTAAAGAGTTTCTCGATTATTTGCAGAAACCACACATTCCCATGTGGGCCGATTCCGAATTCCGTACAAGCTATCAGCGCGGCGAAACCCTGCGGTTGCACGATGCCTTGCTGCGCACCGCGCCAGGGCAGCAAGTTCCAGTGGCGCTTTCCTGTGCGCCGCTGCCCAGCGAACAGCACGCGATGGTGGTGACGGTGCTGGACATGTCGGTGGTGCGCCATCTGCATCAGCAACTGGAGTATCAGGCTGTCACCGACCCGCTGACCGGTTTGCTCAACCGTCGCGGTTTTTACCAGACCGTGGAAAACCTGCTGCTGCGCGGTGAGCGCAGCGACAGCAGTTGGGTCTTGTTGTATCTGGACCTCGACGGCTTCAAACGGGTCAACGATTCCCTCGGTCACGACGCTGGCGATCGGGTGTTGCGCTGGGTCTCCGAGCAATTGAAGGCCTGCCTGCGGCCGTTCGACATTCTCGCGCGTATGGGCGGCGATGAATTCACCGCGTTGCTGGATCTTGAGTTTCCCGAGCAAGCGGCGAAGATTGCCGAGAAACTCATCGAACGGGTGTCGATCTGTCAGCAAATCGAAGGGCTGGATATCGCCCTCGGCGCGAGCATCGGCATCGCCACTTATCCCGACTGCGGATCTAACCTCGACGGGCTGCTGCGCGCTTCTGACATCGCCATGTACGAAGCCAAGCGTGCCGGGCGTCAGCAATATCGTTTCTACGATCACGAAATGAATGGCCGGGCGCGCTCGCGTCTGATGCTGGAAGAAAGCGTGCGTGCCGCTATCGAGAACCGCGATTTCAATCTGGTTTATCAACCGCAGGTGGCCATCGATAGCGGCCAGATCCGTGGATTCGAGGCGCTGTTGCGCTGGCAGCACCCGAGCGTGGGTGATGTACCGCCGGGTCTGTTTTTGCCGTTGCTGGAAGAGGCGCGGTTGATCAGTCGTCTCGGCAGTTGGATTTATCATCGCGGCGCCGGCCAGCGCAAAGCCTGGGAAACCCTGTTTGCCGAGGATCTGGTGCTCGGCGTGAGTCTGAGCAATACCCAGTTCAGCCTGCCGAATCTGGTCACCGAGCTGCGTCAGGTGATGGAGCGACATGCCTTGCAGCCGCGACAACTGGAAGTCGAGGTTACTGAAGAAGCGTTGATGCAAAACCCCGATGAAACCCGCAAACAACTGCGCCTGCTGCGCAATCTCGGGGTGCGTGTGGCGCTGGATGACTTCGGCTCCGGGCCGTGTTCGCTGGCGCATTTGCGTGACCTGGAACTGGATACGCTCAAGCTCGACCGTCATTTGATTGCCCGACTGCCGGATTCGACACGCGATGCTTCGCTGGTGAGCACGGTGATCGGTCTGTGCAAGCAATACGGTTTGCTGGTGATTGCCGAGGGTGTCGAAACCATTGAGCAATACCAATGGCTGCAGGCTCACGGCTGCGAATATGTGCAAGGCTTCCTCGTCGCGCGTCCATTGATCGCCGAGGATGCTGCCAGCTTCGCCGAGCCTTTTGACTGGAGCGCGTTGCCCGGTTGAATTCGCTACACTGGCGCACCTTTTCTGAGCCGTGCCGCCCGTCCATGACTGTGTTGAAGTATCTCCAGGCCTATCCCGCGCATTTGCAGGATCAAGTGCGCCAACTGATCGCTGACGGGCGTCTGGATGAATACCTGGATCAACGTTACTCGGGGCGGCATGACGTGCAGAGCGACAAGGCGTTGTACAGCTATGCGCTGGATCTGAAGCAGGAATACCTGCGTAATGCGCCGGCCATCGACAAGGTGCTGTTCGACAACCGCCTCGACCTGACCCACCGCGCCCTCGGTCTGCACACCACGGTTTCGCGGGTGCAAGGCGGCAAGCTCAAGGCCAAGAAAGAGATTCGTATCGCCTCATTGTTCAAGGACGCCGCGCCGGACTTTCTGAAAATGATCGTGGTGCATGAACTGGCGCACTTCAAAGAGTCGGATCACAACAAGGCGTTTTATAAATTGTGCGAACACATGCTGCCGGGGTATCACCAGGTCGAGTTTGATCTGCGCGTGTATCTGACTTGGCGGGACATGCAGTGAAGAACAAAGATCAAAAGATCGCAGCCTTCGGCAGCTCCTACACTGGAATGCGTTCGCCCCTGTAGGAGCTGTCGAAGGCTGCGATCTTTTGATCTTCAATAAATGCGGAGTGCATGCATGGACGTCAGCAAGACCAAAAGCAGTTTCTATCGACGCTTGTATGTGGCGTATCTGATCGACAGCGGTCTGGCCCCAAGTGTGCCGACGCTGACCGAAGTGACCGGCATGCCCCGGCGCACGGCGCAGGACACGATTGCGGCGCTGGCGGATCTGGATATCGTTTGCGAGTTCGAGCAGGAAGAGGGCGCACGCAACCATGCCGGGCGCTATCGGATTCGCGAGTGGGGGGCGATTGATCGGGGGTGGATCGAGCGGAATTTGCGGCAGATCAAGGCGGTGCTCGAGTATCCCTGATTCCTGAGTTGATTGGGCTGACGCCATCGCTGGCAAGCCAGCTCCCACAGGTTTTTCTGGTGTTCACATCAGTTGTGAACGACGCAATTCCTTGTGGGAGCTGCCAGCGATGGGGCCTTCAGGAACGACGCATCCCTATGTGTGGAATGTCATCCTCCAGATATTCCTCACCCGCCACCACAAACCCGTACTTGCCGTAATACCCCTGCAAGTGCGCCTGCGCCGACAGATAGATCGGCACCTGCGGCCAATGTTTCTCAGCCTGTTTCAACGCCTGTTCCATCATTTCGTGCCCTAGCCCTTTGCCCCGTCCTTGTGGCGCGGTGATCACGCGGCCGATGACCACGTCGCCGCCCTGGGACTCCGGGTCCAGCAGGCGCAGGTAGGCCATCAACTGATCATCTTCCCAACCCATCAGGTGATAGGTATCGCCTTCCAGATCCTGACCGTCGAGGTCCGGATAAGCGCATTTCTGCTCGACGACGAACACTTCCGAGCGCAGCTTCAACAGCGCGTACAGCTGTTCCTTGCCCAGATCACTGTGATGCTTGCAGACCCATTCGATTGTCATTTTCCGATTCCTTGAACGTGTCGCCCGATACTAAGCGCAGGCGCGAAAGATGTCTGTATGGCGTAAGAGTCTGTGACAAAGGTCAAAATGCCATCATTCCTTTCTCGCACCTGTGTCTTCTTTGTGTAATCTGCTGGAGAGCGATGTGCACTCGCTGCCATGAGCTAATGTTAGGGCCTGGGTTTTGCCGGTAAGGGGCCTTGGGGTTTTGGCTGAAAACACACCGGGCGTGCCGCCCGCTAAGGATTTTCAAGCATGCCGCGACTGCATCGAGCTTTTGCTTTGATCGGATTGCTCTTGCTGGCCCAGACCGCTGCAGCCGAAAAGCTGCGGCTGGTGTTTGATATCTGGCCGCCGTTTACTGACGACACACTGGTCAACGGTGGCCTGGCCACCGACATTGTCAGCACCGCGCTGGCGCGGGCCGGCTATGCCAGCGGTTATGAGCAAGTGCCGTGGGCGCGGGCGCTTCTGGGTGTTGGCGAGGGTCGCTACGATGTGCTGGTCAACGCCTGGTACAACGACGAGCGGACCAAGCTCGGTCAGTTTTCCGGTGAGTATCTGGTCAACCGCATCCGCTTTCTTAAACGCAAAGACACGCCCATCGAATACAACAACCTGCAACAGCTGCACACCTATCCGATTGCCGTAGTGCGCGGTTACGCCTACTCACCGCCGTTCGATGCCGACACCGCGTTGCAGAAAGTCCCTGTGCATAACTTCGCCATGGGCGTGCGCATGCTCGCGGCGGATCGGGTCAAGCTGACGCTGGAAGATGAATATGTCGCGCGGCATTACCTGGCGCGGGAATCAGCGAAAGTGCGCAATGCCGTGGAGTTTTTGCCCAAGCCGTTGAGTGAGAACAGCCTTCATATATTGGTGAGCCTGAAGAATCCGCAGCATGAGCAGATTGTCGCGGGGTTTGATAAGGCGATTGAGGCGATGAAGGCGGATGGCAGTTATGACAAGTTGCTGCGCCAGCATGGGATGTGAGGTGCTGATCCTGAATTTGCTGTGTGTCTGATGGCCTCTTCGCGAGCAGGCTCGCTCCCACAGGGGGGTTGTGTCGTGCACAAATCCAGTGTGGGAGCGAGCCTGCTCGCGAAGGCCTACTGTCAGCCAGCGCTTACTTCAGAGGTGTCCTTGATCAGATGGGCCGCCAACGTGCGCAACGGCCCCAACTGCCGGCAGATCAGCGCCAGTTGTGTCTGCACCAGCCGCTGCCCTTCATCAATCTCATCCGGCATCTGCTCCAGCTCGTTGGCCAGCGCTTCTTCCTCATCACTCTGAATCGCAATCGGCTGCTTGCTTGCCAGTCCTTGGGCGATTTCATCGATGCTGCTGGCCAGTTTCACTCCGGCGCCGTCAATCAGATGCTCGCGCACATCCGCTGGCAACTGAGTCTCGCGATGCGCGCCCAAGCCTGAGAGATAACTGAGCAAGGTGTGCGACAGCACCAGAAAGCGGAAACCGACATCCGCTTCCTTCCGGAAATGCCCCGGTTCCATCAGCATGTTCGCCAGCGTTGTCGACAGCGCCGCATCGGCGTTGTGGGCGTTGCGCCGGGCCAGGCGATAAGCGAGGTCGTCGCTCTTGCCGGCGGCGTATTGCTGCATGATCTGACGCAGGTAGATGCTGTTGCAGGTCAGGGTGTTGGCCAGCACTTTGTTCAGGCGTCGACCCTGCCAGTCGGGCAGGAACAGGAACACCGTCAGGCCGGCGATCAGGCTGCCGAGCAGGGTATCGAACAGCCGTGGCAGGAACAGCCCGTAACCGTCGCCGACCTGATTGAAGCAGAACAGCACCATGATGGTGATCGCGGCGGTGGCCAAGGTGTAGCGGGTGGTGCGGTTGGTAAAGAACACCACCCCGGCGGCGATGGCGAAGCACGACTGCACCAACGGGCTCGGGAACAGATCGAACAGCGCCCACGCCACGGTCAGGCCGATCGCCGTGCCGAGAATCCGCTGACCGAGTTTGCGTCGTGTCGCGCCGTAGTTCGGCTGGCAGACGAACAGCGTGGTGAGGATGATCCAGTAGCCTTGCGACGGGTGAATCAAATGCACCATGCCGTAGCCGATACTCAACGCCAGCGGCAAACGCAGAGCATGGCGGAACAGCAGCGACGTCGGTGTCAGCTGTGTGCGCAGGCGAATCCACACATCTTTCAGGTTGCGCGGCGAGCGATCGAGCAGGCTGCTGTCGGTGGCATCGGCCAGGGCGTCGGGGTTGCTCGCATCGCTGAGCAAGCGGTCGAGGGTGCCGAGGTTGGCTGCCAGTGCGCGCAGTGAACGCAGCAGGCCACGCCAGGCCGGATTGCTCTGGATGCGCAAGTGTTCGAGGGAGGCGTCGAGGTCGCTCAGGGCTTCGGCGAAACTGGCGTCGTAGATGAACGGCTGGCGCATCTGGATCGATTCGGCCAGCGCCCGGCAGGCCTTGCCTTGCTGGCGCAGCAGGCGCTGGCAGCGGAATAGCACGTCGCTGTGGAAAAACGCATCGGCCAGCGCGTTGTACGGATAGTGCGAAGAACTGGCGCGTTCGTGGATGTCCTGGGCGAGGAAGTACAGCTTCAGGTAACGGCTGACTTTCGAGCCGGGGCGACCGTTGCCGACCCGGTGCAGGATGATTTCCTTGGCGCTGTTCAGTGCTGCGACCACGCGACCGTTTTGCTGGGCCAGTTCCAGGCGCCGGGCTTCGACGTCCATCTGCCGGATCGGCTCGAACAGCGACGATTTCAGCTTCAGGTAAAAGCCCAGTTCGCGGAACAACCGCGCCAGACTTTGCTGCACCGGTTGATTGGAGAACAACGCCTGCCACAGCACGGAGAGCAAGCCGTACCACGCGGCACCGGCCACCAGCAGCATCGGCTCATGCCAGAAATCGATGACGGCACCGCCGCGCTGATCGACGCCGATCATGGTGTACACGGACAGGATCAAGGTCGCCGAGGCAATCGCGCCATAGCGTTCGCCGAGCGCACCGAGCATGGTCAGGCCGAAACTGGCCAGCGCAAGCGCTATGGCGAAGATGATGGGGTAGGGGAAGAGTAATTCCACCGACAGTGCGGCGATGCTGAAACACACCAGCGTCACGGCGAGTGCGTTGAGGCGGCCCTGCCAACTGTCGTCGGTCTCGGCCAGGGCGCTGGCGATAATCCCCAGGAACAACGGGATCAGCAGACCCATTTCATCCTGATACCAACACAGCGCCATGCTGCCGGTCAGGGCGATGAACACCCGCACGCTATAGCTGAATTTATCCAGCGCCCACAGGCGCCGCAAAGACTGACGAAACGAGGTCGAGGACATGAAGTGCGAAGGCCTTCCGAGGCGATGCCGCTAAATTGAGCCAGTAATGACGCCGACGCAATGGCGCCGATCACATCTGACAGCAAAAAGTGTTCCTTTGAGATCTTGTGCCGGATTAAATCTTGGATTGGGCACATAACCCTGTGGGAGCTGGCTTGCCAGCGATGGCTGCCTGACAGTCAACAAAGATGTTGGATGTACCGACCTCATCGCTGGCAAGCCAGCTCCCACAGGGTCTGCATTTCACATTCGAGAGAATGAGATCAGACGTACTGCGCGGCAGCGTAGCCCGAGGCCCAGGCCCACTGGAAGTTGAAACCGCCCAAGTGGCCAGTGACATCGAGCACTTCGCCGATGAAATACAGTCCCGGGCTTTTCAGTGATTCCATGGTCTTGGACGACACTTCGCGGGTATCAACGCCACCGAGTGTGACTTCGGCAGTGCGATAACCCTCAGTGCCGGCCGGCACGACTTTCCAGCTGCCGAGCTTCTCTGCAATTTCCGCCAGTTCCGCGTGGGTGTATTGCTTCATCGGCTTGGACACAAACCAGTTGTCCGCTAGCAGGTTGGCCATCTTCTTGGTGAAGATTTCGCCTAGCAGGGTTTTCAGTTCGCTGTTCGGGCGTTCGGCCACTTGCTGTTGCAGCCATGCGGCGGCGTCGTGATCGGGCAGCAGGTTGATCTCGACGGTGTCGCCGGATTCCCAGAACGAGGAAATCTGCAAGATCGCCGGCCCACTGAGCCCGCGATGGGTGAACAGGATGTTCTCGCGGAAACTCTGGTCGTTGCAGCTGACCAGACAATCCACCGAAGTCCCGGACAACTCGGTGCACAATTCCTTGAGCTGATCGGTGATGGTGAACGGCACCAGGCCAGCGCGGGTCGGCAGCAGTTCATGGCCGAACTGTTTGGCTACCTGATAACCGAAACCGGTAGCACCCAGCGTCGGGATCGACAGACCGCCGGTAGCGATCACCAGCGATTGGCACTGGACCTGGCCGAGGGTGGTGTCGAGCAGGTAACCGCTCTCGACTTTCTCGATCGTCTGGATCGACGTGTCGAGGTGCAACTCGACGCCGGCCTGATCGCACTCGTCGAGGAGCATGCCGAGGATGTCGCTGGATTTGTTATCGCAAAACAGCTGCCCGAGTTTTTTCTCGTGGTACGGCACGGCGTGCTTGCCGACCATGCCAATGAAATCCCACTGGGTGTAACGCGCCAGTGCGGATTTGCAGAAGTGCGGGTTCTGCGAGAGGAAATTGCTCGGTTCGGTGTACATGTTGGTGAAATTGCAGCGGCCACCGCCCGACATCAGGATTTTCTTGCCGGCCTTGTTCGCATGGTCGAGCAGCAATACCTGACGCCCACGCCCGGCGGCGGTCAGTGCACACATCAACCCAGCGGCGCCAGCGCCAATGATCACGACTTCGGTAGAGCGCAAAACGGTGTCCTCTGAAATGTCACCACAAAACGAACTGTAGGAGCTGCCGCAGGCTGCGATCTGTTGATCTTGTTTTTGAGATCAAGATCAACAGATCGCAGCCTGCGGCAGCTCCTACAGGGGAGTTACGTTGTTCTTACAAAATACGTACGCGCAACGAACGGCCCTTGATCTTGCCGTCGTTCAGGCGCTGCAGGGCCTGCATGGCCACCGTGCGTTCAACGGCCACATACGCCTGGAAGTCGAAGATCGCGATCTTGCCGACCTGAGCGCCCGGAATCCCGGCATCGCCAGTCAGAGCACCGAGGATATCGCCCGGACGCACCTTGTCTTTACGGCCAGCGCCAATGCACAGCGTAGTCATCGGCGGCTGCAGCGGGGCGAGGCCCTGGGACTTGAGGTTGTCGACCTGATCCCAGTTCAGCGGGGATTTCTGCAGTTGCTCGATGGCCTGCGCGCGGTGCGCTTCGCCCGGTGCAACGAGGCTGATCGCAATGCCTTTCTCGCCAGCACGACCGGTACGGCCGACGCGGTGAATGTGGATTTCCGAGTCGCGGGCCAGTTCGACGTTGATCACCATGTCCAGTGCATCGATGTCCAGACCACGGGCGGCGACGTCGGTGGCGACCAGTACCGAAGTACTGCGGTTGGCGAACATCGCCAGCACCTGGTCGCGGTCACGCTGTTCCAGATCGCCGTGCAGGCCGACGGCGGAAATGCCTTTGGCGGTCAGGTGATCGACGGTTTCCTGCACCTGCTGCTTGGTGAAGCAGAACGCCACGCAGGAGGCCGGGCGGAAGTGGTGCAGGACCTTGGTCACCGCGCTCATGCGGTCTTCCGGGGAAATCTCGTAGAAGCGCTGCTCGATCTGCGTGTCATCGTGGAACGCTTCGGCTTTCACCGTTTGCGGATCACGCATGAATTTCGAGGCCAGTTGCTTGATGCCCACCGGGTAGGTCGCGGAGAACAGCAGGGTCTGACGACGCTCCGGGGTCTTGACGATGATGTCTTCGATGGCGTCGTAGAAACCCATGTCGAGCATGCGGTCGGCTTCGTCGAGGATCAGCGTGTTCAGGCCATCGAGCACCAGCGAACCCTTGCGCAGATGCTGCTGAATGCGTCCCGGGGTGCCGACAATGATGTGTGCGCCATGTTCCAGCGAAGCGATCTGCGGGCCGAACGACACGCCGCCGCACAGGGTCAGGACTTTGATGTTGTCTTCGGCACGGGCCAGACGACGGACTTCCTTGGCGACCTGGTCGGCCAGCTCACGGGTCGGGCAGATCACCAGCGCCTGGCAACCGAAGTAGCGCGGGTTGATCGGATTGAGCAGGCCGATGCCGAATGCAGCGGTTTTGCCGCTGCCGGTCTTGGCCTGGGCGATCAGGTCCATCCCCTTGAGGATCACCGGCAAGCTCTGCGCCTGGATCGGCGTCATTTGGGCATAACCGAGGGATTCGAGGTTAGCCAGCATGGCGGCGGACAGCGGCAGAGTATTAAAAGCGGTGGCGATGGTGGTCACGGGACTGGCCTGCAAAACAAAATGTCGCGCAGTGTAGCAGCCCCGGGCCACTTTCCTCGAAAGTTCTGGACGAACAGCGATTGAGCCGACAATCCCGAGCCTTGCTGACTAGTGAGAAACTTGAGGCAAAGGAGCTTTTGTGGCGAGTGGATAAATCCCCTCGCCACAAAAGCCCCCATTACAAATTAATGTTCGATGTGTTCTTCCGGGCGTTTGGCGCGCCGGCCATCTTCTTTTGACAGTTGCGAGAAGATCGTCGCGGCGAGCATCGCCATGATGCCGACGGTGACAAAGGTCAACTGGAACGCGCCGAGCACGGTTTCCACACCATCGTTGCCGATCTCCGCCGTAAAACCACCGAGCAATGCACCGGCGCACGCCACGCCGAGACTCAACGACAACTGCGCGACCACCGACAGCAGACTGTTGCCGCTACTGGCGCTGGCGTCATCGAGGTCGATCAGGGTCACGGTGTTCATCGCCGTAAATTGCAGCGAGTTGATTGCGCCAAGCACCGCCAGCAGGCACAAGAGCAACCAGTACGGTGTCTGCTCGCTGACCAGGCCCATGCTCGCCAGCATGATCCCCAGCGCCAGCGTGTTGCCTGTTAGCACGATGCGATAGCCCAAACGTTCGATCAGCGGCCGCGCGACCCACTTGGCGACCATCGCCGCAGCGGCCAGTGGCAGCATGCTCATCCCGGCTTGCGACGGTGAATAACCCAGCGCCACCTGCAGCAGCAACGGCACCAGAAACGGCAAGGCGCCGCTGCCCAGACGGGCGAACAGGTTGCCGAGAATGCCGACGGCAAATGTACGAGTCTTGAACAGCGATGGCGCGAACAATGGATTTTCGATATGCCCGGCGCGCAGCCAGTACGCCGCGAGACACGCCATGCCGCCGAACAGCAGCAACATCACCCGCAAGTGTGGCAGGTGCAGTTCGCCGAGGCCTTCCATGGCGACGGTGATCAGGATCATCGCCGCACCAAACAGCAAAAAACCGAGGCTATCGAAGCGTGTGCGTTCGCTGCCGCGCAGGTCGGGAATGAATTTCCATACCGCGTAACAACCGATCACGCCCACCGGCAGGTTGATCAGGAAGATCCAGTGCCACGTCAGGTACTCCACCATCCAGCCGCCCATGGTCGGGCCGATCAATGGGCCAAGCAGGCCGGGAATGGTGATGAAGCCCATGATCCGCACCAGTTCGGATCGCGGATAGGCACGCAGCACCACCAGTCGCCCGACCGGCAGCATCAACGCACCGCCCAGGCCCTGAATCACTCGGGCGCCGATCAGCATGCTCAGGCTGCTCGACAACGCGCAGAGCAGCGAGCCGAGGCTGAACAGCAGGATCGCGCCGAAAAAGATTTTCTTGGTGCCGAAGCGGTCGGCGATCCAGCCGGAGGCGGGAATCAGCAACGCCACGGTGAGCATGTAGGCGATGACCACGCCTTGCATACGCAAGGGATCTTCGGCCAGATCGCGAGCCATGGCGGGCAGGGCGGTGTTGAGAATGGTCCCGTCGAGGGACTGCATGAAGAACGCAATGGCGACGACCCACGGCAACCAGCGGGCGGTAATGGCGTCGAGAGGCGGGCGGTTGGGCATGGAACCTCTTGTCGTTAGGGCTAATGCATACTCAGAGTCGAGTGCAGTCAAGTGGGAGCGAGCCTGCTCGCGAAAGCGGTAGATCATTCAACATCAATGTTGAATGAAATGGCCTCTTCGCGAGCAGGCTCGCTCCCACAGGTTTTGTGTTTACAGGGTGAGCGTGAGTCGGCTGACCAGCGCCCCCGGCAGCAGTGCCGACGAAGTATTGCGCTGGCTGTACGTGCTCGCCGACAGCAACATCTCGCGTTCTGCCGTCAACGCTTCCAATTGCGAACCGAGCAGGTTGTAGGCGCTGTCATCAAAACGCATGGTGCTGACCGGCGCCTGAATCTCGCCGTTCTCGACCCAGAAGGTTGCGAAGCGAGTCATGCCGGTGAGGCGCGCCGCCGGTTGATCCGAGAAGTTCAGGTACCACAAATTGCTGATGTACAGCCCGGTGCCCAACTGCTTGAGTATCTCTGCTTGCGACAGATCACCGGCCGCCATGTTCAACGCACTCGGTGCTTCACCACCGCTGGCGCCGTTGGCGGTCAAGCCGTATTCGGCGGCACTGCGCGACCCCACCAGTTGCTCGCCGGCCTTGCCTTCGATGATCAGCCGCAGATCGCTGCGCGGATAACCCTCGCCGGAAAACGCCGGGCTCAGTGAGCCGCTGACTTTTTCATCCAGCGATACCAATGGGCTGAATGTCTGATCGCCGCCATACAGCTTTTGCAGCGGGCTGCTTTTGCTGGCAATCGACTGTGCCGAGAAACCACCCCAGCACAACATGCCCATGATTTCTTCCAGTGCGGCGGGTGCCAGGTAAGCGCGGTACTGCCCTGGTGCCAGGGTGCGCAGCGGGCGACCGAGAAACTCAAGCTGCTCGCGGGCCTGCTGGAAACGCTTGGTGAAGCCTTCGCTGCTCCATTCGTGCCCGGCGTAGCTCGCCTTCACCGCTTCGCCATTTTCATGGAACAGGCTGAAGTCAAAGTTGAAGCTGTTGGCTTGATGCCAGCCGAACGCACCCGCAGAGCTGGCGAAACCACGGCTGATCGGGCCGGCCGCATAGAAACCGACCAGATCCAGACCTTCAGCCGCAGCGCAGATTTCTGCCACGACCTGCTCGGTGTCAGGCAGCGGATGTTCCTGGATGTTCTTGCTCTGCCAGCCGTTGTGGTTGAGCAACAGATACGGATCCTGCGGCAGCAGCGGCAAGGTTTCGCGCAGTTGTTGCAGGCCTTCGGCGAGCCGTTGCAGATCGGCTTCCTGATCACCGGACAGGGTGATGTGCAAGTCAGCGTGGCGGCCGTCGTTGATCAGCTTCAGGCCAACCTCCGCTTGCTGCACTTGCCCGGCCTGCCGCACCTTGGCGTGGTTGAAACGCACGAATGCCGAGGATTCGGCGGCATAGCTGAGGGTGAACTGCTCGGGCTCGCGCACGCTGTCGCGCAGCCAATTGACCATGATCTTCAAGGCGTCGGACTGACTCTTCGAAATGCTCATCAGGCGTCTCCCCCAAATACATCAACGTTGCTGAATACGCAGGCCGGTGAAGCGTGGCCGACGCGGATTACCTGGTTCGGTTCGCCTTTGCCGCAGTTTGGCGTGCCCAGCACCTTGACGGTGTTGGCATCGCCGACAGCGCGCAGGCTCTTCCAGAAGTGCGCGGAAATCGCCCGGTAGTTAGGGTTTTTCACCACGCCTTTGAGTTCGCCGTTTTCGATCAACTGACCCCATTCGCAGCCGAACTGGAATTTGTTGCGCGCATCGTCAATCGACCACGAACGGTTGGTGCTCATCAAAATGCCGTGCTCGATGCCCTTGATCATCTGCTCAAGTGGCTGGTCGCCCGGCTCGATGTTGAGGTTGGCCATGCGGTCGATCGGCGGCCGGTTCCAGCCGCAGGCGCGACTGTTGGCGACGCCGTCCAGCCCGGCACGGAACTGCGACAGTGCACCGCCCAATGGCCGGAGTAACAGGCCTTCGCGAATCAGGAATTGTTTGCTGGCCTTGGTGCCGTCGTCGTCATGGCCGTAGCTGGCGAGTTCTTCGGGAATACCCGGATCGAACGTCACGTTGAGCAGTTTCGAGCCGTATTGCAGGCTGCCGAAGTCGCTGGCTTTGACGAAGCTGGTGCCTGCGTAATTGCGTTCATCGCCGAGGATCCGGTCGAGTTCCAGCGGGTGGCCGATGGACTCGTGGATCTGCAACATCATCTGGTCGGGCATCAGCAGCAGGTCGCGCGGGCCCTGCGGGGTGTTCGGTGCGAGCAGCAGTTGCAAGGCCTGATCGGCGACTTGCGGGCCGGCGCCGATCAGGCCGCAGCGGCTGATCACATCCGCGCCGCCCTGCTGGCCGAAGTTCTCACGGCCGAGGCTGCGGGTCTGGCTGTCGTTGCCGTCGTAGGCGGTGACGTCGAGGCTCGGATACACGAAGCGCTGGGCCTGACGCAATTCGGCGCCGGCACTGCTCAGGTAGATCTGCTCGACGTGGGTGATGCCGATGCTCACCTCCCAATTCACCAGGCGCTCATCCTTTGGCACCGAGGCGGATTCCGCGCCGAGCAGCTCGAAGCATTCGCTCAGGGACGGGAAGGGTTGCTCAAGATTGGGTGAAAAGTAATCGGCGCGGTCGCTCGAAACCGGCTGATTGCGCAGGTCGAGCAAGGCGTGGGGCTTGAGCCGGCGGGCCTGCTGTTCGGCGCGCTCAAGGGCGGCTTGCAGGCCTTGTTGCGAGAGGTCGTTGGTGGCCGCGTAGGCTTCGACACCGTTGACCCGCACCGTGAGCATCGCGCCTTCGTCGCGGCTCAGGCTTGGCGGCTCGGCAACGTTCTTGCGCACCGACAGGTACTGGCCGGACTCGCGTACATACCGCAGGGAAAAGAATTCAGCGCCCGTGCGCAAGGCAGCGAAGCGCTGCTTGAGCTGGGGGTGGAAATCGAACATTCGGGAACCTCCTTGTTATGGAGTAGCGGGGCGAAGCGATTCGGCGGGGAGGGGTGAAACGGTTGCGCGAGGTCTAGAGTAGGCCTGCGTTGGGGGTAGGATCAAGTGAATAGGGGGTGTAGGAGGATTTACTGTGCAGCAGGGGAATTTGTGCTGTATGTCAGGGCCTCATCGCTGGCAAGCCAGGCTCCCACAGGTTTTTTGCTGAACACAATATGTGTGAACGACACAAAACCCTGTGGGAGCTGGCTTGCCAGCGATTAGCCGTGAAGCGGTGTTATGTCTTACTGAGCAACCGGCGTGATATCACGCATCGGCTTGCCCTTCACCGGCGCATCGCCCGCTACATAGTAAGCGGCGGTGCTACGCGGCAGCGGCTTGCGACCACGGATCTTGTCGGCGATTTTCTCGGCCATCATGATCGTCGGCGCGTTCAGGTTGCCGGTGGTGATGATCGGCATGATCGAAGCATCGACCACACGCAGGCTCTGCATGCCGTGCACGCGACCTTCGCCATCGACCACAGCCATTTCGTCGGTGCCCATCTTGCACGAGCAGGACGGGTGGAACGCGGTTTCGGCGTGCTCGCGGATGAACTTGTCCAACTGCTCATCGGTTTGCACTTCGATGCCCGGGCTGATTTCGCGGCCACGGAAGGCGTCCAGTGCAGGCTGTTGCATGATTTCACGGGTCAGGCGGATGCCGTCGCGGAATTCCTGCCAGTCCTGCTCGGTGGCCATGTAGTTGAACAGGATGCTCGGGTGCTGGCGCGGATCCTTGGATTTGACCTGGATGCGACCACGGCTCGGCGAACGCATGGAACCCATGTGTGCCTGGAAACCGTGTTCTTTCACACCGTTGCTGCCGTTGTAGTTAATCGCGACCGGCAGGAAGTGGTACTGGATGTTCGGCCATTCGAATTCCGGACGCGAGCGAATGAAACCGCCGGCTTCGAACTGGTTGCTGGCGCCGATGCCGGTGCCGTTGAACAGCCACTCGGCACCGATGGCTGGCTGGTTGTACCAGAGCAGCGACGGGTACAGCGAAACCGGTTGGGTGCAAGCGTATTGCAGGTACAGCTCAAGGTGGTCCTGCAGGTTTTCACCGACGCCCGGCAGATCGTGAACGACCGGGATATCGAGCGAGTTCAGCAGTTCGGCAGGGCCGACACCGGAACGTTGCAGAATCTGCGGCGAAGCGATGGCGCCGGAGCACAGCAGGACTTCTTTGCGTGCTTTGACTTCAACACGCTCTTCAGCGTCGCCAACCAGATAACGCACGCCGACGGCACGCTTGCCTTCGAACAGAATCTTGTCCGTCAGGGCGTGGGTGACGATGGTCAGTGTCGAACGCTTTTTAGCGGTGTCGAGGTAGCCACGGGCGGTGGAAGCACGACGGCCATTCGGCGTCACAGTGCGGTCCATCGGGCCAAAGCCTTCCTGTTGGTAGCCGTTCAAGTCTTCGGTACGCGGGTAACCGGCCTGCACGCCGGCTTCAACCATGGCGTGGAACAGCGGGTTGTTGCCTGCCTTCGGCGTGGTCACGCTGACCGGGCCTTCGCCACCGTGGTAGTCGTTCGGGCCGATGTCGCGGGTTTCCGCTTTGCGGAAGTACGGCAGGCAGTCCAGATACGTCCAGTCTTCCAGACCTGGCAGCTTGGCCCAGCCGTCATAGTCCATCGCATTACCACGGATGTAGCACATGCCGTTGATCAGCGAAGAGCCGCCGAGGCCTTTGCCGCGACCGCATTCCATCCGGCGACCGTCCATGTGTGGCTCTGGATCGGTTTCGTAGGCCCAGTTGTAGCGACGGCCTTGCAGCGGGAATGCCAGAGCAGCGGGCATTTGCGTACGGAAGTCTAAACGGTAATCCGGGCCGCCTGCTTCGAGCAGCAGAACGGTGACGCCAGCGTCTTCAGTCAGACGGGTCGCCAGGGTGTTACCGGCCGAGCCGGCACCGATGATGATGTAATCGAATTCTTGGGACATTGAATGCACCCTCTTTGAAGTTGGTCAGGTCGGGCCTTGACGAGTGCTGCGCACTCGATTCGCGAGCAGGCTCGCTCCCACAGGAGACATATTTCAATGTGGGAGCGAGCCTGCTCGCGAAGACGGCCTCACGAGCAATACAGGGCTCGGTTCTTAGAACACCGAGACGTAATCGCCCAGCTCGACCTGTACCGATTTGATGCGAGTGAAGTTGTTGAGCGAGCTGATGCCGTTCTCACGACCCACGCCCGACTGCTTGTAACCGCCCACCGGCATTTTTGCGTCGGACTCGCCCCAGGCGTTGATCCAGCAGATACCGGCTTCCAGTTGATGAATCACGCGGTGAGCGCGGTTCAGGTCTTTGGTGACGATACCGGCGGCCAGGCCGAAGTCGGTGTCGTTGGCGCGGCGGATTACTTCTTCTTCGGTCTCGTAGGAGAGGATCGCCATGACCGGGCCAAAGATTTCCTCACGGACGATGGTCATTTCGTCGGTGCAGTCGGTGAACACGGTTGGCGCAACAAATGCGCCTTTGGCGAGTTCGCCTTCGGTCAGACGCTCGCCGCCGCACAGGACGCGGGCACCTTCTTCTTTGCCCTTGGCGATGTAGCCGATCACGCTTTCCATGTGCGGGAAGCTGACCAGCGGGCCGAAGTTGGTGTTTTCGTCTTCCGGGTTGCCGATGCGGATGCGCGCAACACGCTCAACGATCTTGGCTTCGAAAGCGGCTTTCAGGTGGCTCGGTACGAACACGCGAGTGCCGTTGGTGCAAACCTGACCGGAGCTGTAGAAGTTGGCCATCATGGCGGTGTCGGCGGCGCGATCGAGATCGGCGTCGTCGCAGATGATCAGCGGGGACTTGCCGCCCAGTTCCATGGTCACGTCTTTGAGCGACGAAGCCGAAGCGCTGGCCATTACTTTCTTGCCGGTGTCGGTGCCGCCAGTGAACGAGATCTTCTCGATGCGTGGGTGCTCGGTCAGCCAGGTGCCGACTTCGCGGCCGCTGCCGGTCAGAACGTTGAACACGCCATTCGGTACGCCGGCTTCAGTGTAGATCTCGGCCAGTTTCAGGGTGGTCAGCGAGGTGACTTCGCTTGGTTTGAAGATCATCGCGTTACCGGCCGCCAGGGCTGGTGCGGATTTCCACAGAGCGATCTGGATCGGGTAGTTCCACGCGCCGATACCGGCCACGACGCCCAGCGGCTCGCGACGGGTGTAGACGAACGAAGTGTCGCGCAGTGGAATCTGCTCGCCTTCAATGGCCGGCACCAGGCCTGCGTAGTATTCCAGCACGTCGGCGCCGGTAACGATGTCGACGTACTTGGTTTCAGAGAACGCTTTACCGGTGTCCAGCGTTTCCAGAGCAGCCAGTTCATCGTTGCGCTCGCGCAGGATGTCGACGGCGCGACGCAGGATGCGCGAACGCTCCATGGCGGTCATCGCGGCCCAGATTTTCTGGCCCTTTTCGGCGCTGACCACAGCGCGCTCGACGTCTTCCTTGGTCGCACGTTGCACTTGTGCAAGGACTTCACCGTTAGCCGGGTTGATGGCTTCGAAGGTGGCATCGCTGCCGGCGTCGGAGTACGCACCATCGATGTAGAGTTTTTGCAGTTCGAAACGGGCCATAGTGTCCTCGCAAGTGCATTGGTTGTTGGCGTTGACCACCGCGGTGAAGCTACGGTGGCGGTTCAGGGGCCGAGCGTTTTCTCTGTGCTCTAGCTCACCTGCTTGGCCAATTGGAAATCCATGTATTCGTAAGCGATCTGTTGCGCCTGCGCCGTGTCGAAAGCGTCTCCCGACAGTGCGCCGCGCAACCACAAACCGTCGATGAGGGCTGCGAGACCCCGGGCGGCGCTGCGCGCATCTTCGAGCGGCAACACACGGCGGAACTCGCAGCACAGGTTGGAATACAGACGGTGATCGTTGATCCGCTGCAACCTGTGCAAAGACGGCTGGTGCATGCTGGTGGCCCAGAAGGCCAGCCAGGTTTTCATTGCCGGGCCATTGACCTGGCTGGCGTCGAAGTTGCCTTCGATGATCACCTGCAGATGCGCCCGTGGGCTGCTGTCTGCCAGCGCCTGACGGCGCGCGGTGACGTTCTCGCTGAGGACATTCATCAGATACCGCATCGTGGCGGCAATCAGGCCGTTCTTGTCCTGAAAGTAATGACTGATGATGCCATTCGAGACACCGGCCAAACGGGCGATCAGCGCAATGCTGGCGTCCCCCATTCCGACCTGATCGACCGCCTGCAAAGTGGCTTCGATCAGTTGTTGGCGGCGGATGGGTTGCATACCGACCTTGGGCATCTTGCACATCTCCTTAGGCCTTCCGACGGGCGAATAACGCTTATCGGATTGAGGGCCAGTCTATTTTGTTTTGATTGAACGTTCAATCAACAAAGAATAAGATCTGCGACAAATCGTCGCTGCCTACAGATTTTTTCTGCTTGTAAATGGCGATAAACCGACATCCGAAAATGCTTGAAACCTGCGTGGGGCATGGCGCGGTTCGCTGTTCGATGGACGTGTTGAATGGGCAAGACGCTCAGGGCCAGGTTTCGGATGAACGTCCGTACTGCTTTGGCCACGAAAGCGATTCGCAGCGCCATTTCGGCAGGTTCGGGCTTTTTTCGGGGTGTCTTTATATCACCCGCCGGTCGGCTGCCAACTAACCGATTGGTCGGGTTCCGTGTTGCCTTGTGTTCTTCTCTCGCACTGCCTGGAGCATTTGTGCCATGAGTTCTGCCTCGCTTATAAAGACCCCGCCCGAGAAGGTGACGGTCAACGGTTGGGTGTTTTACACCTCTACCGCGCTGATTCTGTTGTTGACCGCCATTCTGATCATCGCCCCGCAAGAGGCCGGCAGACTGCTGGGTATCGCTCAGGCCTGGTTGTCGCGCAGCTTCGGCTGGTACTACATGGTGGTGATCGCCGCTTACCTGGTGTTTGTGGTGGGCCTGGCGTTTTCCTCCTACGGCAAACTCAAACTGGGCAGCAAGGACGACACCCCGGATTTCAGTTACGGCGCCTGGGCGGGGATGCTGTTCTCGTCGGGTATCGGCATTTCGCTGCTGTACTTCGGTGCATCCGAGCCGCTGGATCACTACTTCAATCCGCCGGAAGGCGCATCGGCCACCAACATGGCTGCGCGTCAGGCGGTGCAACTGACTTTCCTGCACTGGGGCCTGCATGGCTGGGCGATCTACGCCTTGGTCGGTTTGGCTGTGGCTTACTTTGCCTACCGTCATAACCAGCCGCTGGCCCTGCGTTCGGCGCTGTATCCGCTGGTGGGCGAGCGCTGGGTCAAAGGCGCGGCCGGTCACGCGGTGGACGGTTTCGGCATGTTCGTGACCCTGCTGGGTCTGGTGACCAACCTGGGGATCGGTGCCCTGCAGGTGAGGTCGGGCCTGGAAAACCTCTTCGGCATGGAACACACCGATGCCAACCTGCTGATTGTGATCATCGTGATGAGCACCGTGGCCACCATCGCTGCCGTGTCCGGTGTGGAAAACGGCATCCGTCGTCTGTCCAACCTGAACATCGTGCTGTTCAGCGGTCTGCTGATTTTCGTTCTGTTGTTTGGCCCGACGCTGCACCTGCTCAACGGCTTCGTACAGAACATCGGCGATTACCTCAACGGCATCGTCCTGAAAACGTTCGACCTTTATGTGTACGAAGGCAGTGGCGAGAAATCCGAGCGCTGGATGGGCCTGTGGACTCTGTTCTACTGGGCGTGGTGGATTTCCTGGGCTCCATTCGTAGGCATGTTCATCGCGCGTATTTCCCGTGGTCGTACCGTGCGTGAACTGGTCGCCGGCGTGCTGCTGATCCCGCTGGGCTTCACCTTGGCCTGGCTGTCGATCTTCGGTAACTCGGCACTGGATCTGGTGATGAATCAGGGGGCGGTTGAGTTGGGCAAGACGGCGCTGGAGCAGCCGTCGATGGCGATCTACCAAATGCTTGAACACTATCCGGCGTCGAAAATCGTCATCGGTGTCTCGATCTTCGTAGGTTTCGTGCTGTTCCTGACCCCGGCCGACTCTGGCGCGGTAATGATGGCGAATCTGTCGTGCAAGGGCGGCAACGTCGACGAAGATGCGCCGCACTGGCTGCGGATTTTCTGGTCGGTGGTGATTACCCTGGTGACCATCGGCCTGTTGTTGGCCGGTAACTTCGAAGCCATGCAAACCATGGTCGTGCTGGCCGGTCTGCCGTTCTCGGTGGTGTTGGTGTTCTTCATGTTTGGCCTGCACAAGGCAATGCGCCAAGACGTGCAGATCGAACAGGAGCAAGCGCAACTGGCTGAGCGCGGTCGTCGTGGTTTCAGCGAGCGTCTGACGCAGCTGGATCTGCAACCGAGCCAATCGGTGGTGCAGCGTTTCATGGACAAGCAAGTCAGCCCGGCGCTGGAAGATGCGGCTGCGCAAATGCGTGCGCAGGGCCTGGAAGTGCAAACGCTTTTGGGTAAATCCAAGCGTTGCATGGGTGTGCGCATCGAGATGGAAGAGGGCAACCCTTTCGTTTACGAAGTGAGTCTGGATGGCTATCTGGCGACGCCGACTGAATCGGTGGAGTCTGAAGAGGCGCGTCAGCGTTTCTATCGCGCCGAGGTGTATCTGCACAACGGCAGCCAGGATTACGACCTGATGGGCTTCACGCAGGATCAGATCACGCGGGATGTGCTCGATCAGTTTGAAAGCCATCGGCAGCTCCTTGGCCGGGTGTACAGCTAAGTAATGAAGGAGGCGGTGTTTCTGTCTGAAGCACCGCGTTGCCTCCTTTAAAAGATCGCAGCCTTCGGCAGCTCCTACATTGATCGCATTCCCCTGTAGCTGCCGAAGGCTGCGATCTCTTGATCTTCACTCAAACAAAAACGCCGCGATCCTCTCGCGGCGTTTTTGTGTCTGCGGGGCTTACCCCAGGTTCTTGCCCAGCAACGCGTGATACAGCTCGCTGTCGCCCAAGATCCCCACCACATGATTGTTATCGTGCAGCACCAGTTTGTTGCCGGTCTGATAACGAATCTGCAAGGCATCGCGCATGCCGATGTTCGAATCCACCAGCGTCGGCTTGCGCTCCAGGCCTTCCACCGCTTGCCCCGGCGCCCAGTTCTGCAGGTTCAGCACCGAACCGTTCTGTCGCGCGCCTTTGATGGTGTTGCCTTCGGCCAGGTCCAGCCACGAGTCGCCGCCCGGATCGAGGCATACCGAACCGTTGATGCGTTTGCACTTGTCCAGCGTGCGCATCAGGCTGCGCCCGCAGAGCACGTTGAGCGGATTGGTGTGTGCCACGAAGGTACGCACATAGTCATCCGCCGGGTTCAGCACGATCTCTTCCGGCACGCTGTACTGGATGATCCGGCCGTCCTTCATGATCGCGATGCGGCTGCCGAGTTTCAGCGCCTCGTCGAGGTCGTGGCTCACAAACACGATGGTCTTGCTCAGCTTGCGTTGCAGTTCCAGCAGTTCATCCTGCAAACCCTGACGGATCAGCGGGTCGAGTGCCGAGAACGGTTCGTCCATCAACAGAATGTCGGCGTCCATCGCCAGCGCACGGGCCAGGCCCACGCGCTGCTGCATGCCGCCGGAGAGTTCGTCAGGCTTCTTGTTACGCCATTGGGTCAGGCCGACCAGTTCGAGTTTTTCATCGACCAGTTTCTTGCGTTCCTTCTCCGGTCGACCCTGCATTTCCAGACCGAAGCTGATGTTCTCGCGCACCGTCAGCCACGGCATCAGGGCGAACTTCTGGAAGACCATGGCGATGCGTTTGGTGCGCATCATTTTCAGCTCGGCCGGGGTGCAGGAAGCGATGTCTATCTGACGGTTTTCATGCTCCACGAACAGCTTGCCGCGGCTCACGGTGTTGAGGCCGTTGATGCAGCGCAACAGGCTCGACTTGCCGGAACCCGACAGGCCCATCAGTACGCAGATTTCACCTTTGTTGATGTCCAGCGTGGCTTTTTCCACACCGACAATTTGCCCGGTCTTTTTCAGGATCTCGTTACGGGTCATGCCCTGATCCAGCAGCTTGAGTGCTTCGCGTGGATCCTTGGAGAAGATTACGTCGACGTCTTCGAAGCGAATTATGCTCATGCGTCACCCCCTACTTTAGCGTCGGGTTGTTTGCAGATACGGTCGAGCATGATCGCCAGCAGTACGATCGCCAGGCCCGCTTCGAAGCCCAGAGCGATATCAGCAGTGTTCAGTGCGTTGACCACCGGTTTGCCGAGTCCGTCGGCGCCCACCAGTGCCGCGATCACCACCATCGACAGCGACAGCATGATGCACTGGGTGATGCCGGCCGCGATGCTCGGCATGGCGTGAGGCAGTTCGATCCGTGAGAGCAATTGGCGGCGCGAGCAGCCGAAGGCCTTGCCGGCGTCCATCAGTTCTTGCGGGACATCGCGGATGCCCAGGTAGGTAAGGCGGATCGGCGCAGCGATGGCGAACACCACCGTGGAGATCAGGCCTGGCACCACACCCAGCCCGAAGAGGGTCAGGGTAGGAATGAGGTAAACGAAGGTCGGTACGGTCTGCATCAGATCGAGTACCGGACGCATCACCGTGTAGAACATCGGTTTGTGCGCGGCGACGATGCCCAACGGCACGCCGATGACCACGCAGACCAGGGTCGCGAACATGACCTGGGCGAGGGTTTCCATGGTTTCCTGCCAGTACCCCAGATTGAGGATCAGCAAGAAGGACGCAATCACAAAAGCAGTCAGCCCCCATTTGCGCTGGATGAAATGGGCGAGGAGGGCAATGAGGCCGATCAAGACAAAAGGGTTGAACCAGGTGAGCGCAAACGTCACGCCGTGGATCATCGTTTCCAGCGTCACGGCGATTGCGTCGAAAGTGTTGGCGCCGTGTTGCGTCAACCATTCAACGAAGCCCGCGATGTACTGGCCTAAAGGTATTTTCTGATCAATCAGCATGGTAGTGAACGTCCGCATGCAAGGAAATAAACAGCCCGGACGGCCGGAGCCGTCCGGCATAAGCGATTACTGAGCAATCTTGGCTTTCACGGCCTCCAGGCCAGGTTTACCGTCAATGGTGGTCACGCCAGCGAGCCAGGTATCGAGCACCTGTGGATTCTTTTTCAGCCAGGCCTTGGCGGCCGCGTCAGGCTTCATCTTGTCGTCGAGGATGTTGCCCATCAGTTCACTTTCCATGTCGACGGTGAACTCCAGGTTCTTCAGCAACTGGCCGACGTTGCTGCATTCGGTGGCGTAACCCTTGCGGGTGTTGGTCGCCACCGTCGCGGCGCCGAAATCCGGGCCGAAGAAGTCATCGCCGCCGGTCAGGTATTGAATCTTGAAGCGCTTGTTCATCGGGTGCGGCGCCCAGCCGAGGAAGACCACGGCGGTGTCGCGTTTCTGCGCGCGGTCAACCTGCGAGAGCATGCCCGCTTCGGAGGACTCGACGACTTTGAAGCCGGCGGTTTTCAGGCCGAAGGCATCTTTGTCGATCATGCTCTGGATCAGACGGTTGCCGTCGTTGCCAGGCTCGATGCCATAGATCTTGCCGTCGAGTTCTTTCTTGAATTTGGCGATGTCGGCGAAGTCATGCAGACCTTTGTCGTACAGGGCTTGCGGCACGGCGAGGGTGTACTTGGCGCCCTTGAGGTTGGTGCGCACGGTTTCCACGGTGCCGGCTTCGCGGTAGGCCTTGATGTCGTTTTCCATGGTCGGCATCCAGTTGCCGAGGAACACGTCCATGTTCTTGCCGTCGGCCAGCGACTTGTAGGTCACAGGCACGGAGATCATGGTGGTCTTGGTCTTGTAGCCGAGGGCGTTGAGCACGACGGAGGTGGTTGCCGTGGTGGCGGTGATGTCGGTCCAGCCGACATCGGAGAAGTTAACGGTACTGCACTGCGCCGGTTCTGCGGCTTGAGCCAGTAACGGCAGACTCAGCATGGCGGCCAACAACAACGACGGGGAACCTTTCATGGATGGACTCCTTGGTGTTTTTTTTGGCAGTGTTCCGACTGTGGACCACCGCACTTATAGGTTGCGGTTGGATGGCGTTCTGGAGACAGCTCTACCACGGCGCCTTGCAATCGAGTCATAACGATCATGTACCAGTGAAAATCTGACGCCTACAGGGGGCGTCGTATCCAGTACAGGGATGGTCGCATCCAGTGTCAGTGACGTCGTTTACAGCTTTTTTCAGCCCCGTTTGGCCATCTGAACCGCATAAAAACGGCGAAAACCGGGGACGAAAGCGCTACGGCGTTAGTGGGCATGAGTGCGTCGGTGTCAGACGCCGTGCGACCCGACAAAAGCCTGATGATGCCGGCATTCCGGCGGATCGCAGCTTGAGCGTAGCAGCTCCGCCAGTGGGCGCTTCACGCCCCGGACCGGCATCCTCAGGAGCTCTGCAGCAATGGCTATCAGCGTTTTCGACCTGTTCAAAATCGGCATCGGCCCTTCCAGTTCTCACACCGTCGGGCCAATGCGCGCCGCGGCATTGTTTGTCGAGTCGCTGCGCAGCAAGCATCAGTTGGAGCAGGTGCGCCGGGTTGAAGTGCAGCTGTTCGGCTCACTGTCGGCCACCGGCATCGGTCACGGCAGCGACAACGCGGTGATCATGGGCCTGATGGGCGAATGGCCGGACGCAATCGACCCTTCACAGATCGGCCCGCGCATCCAGGCCTTGCGTGAAACTCACACCCTGCTTTTGGATGGTCGCCTGTCGGTGCCGTTTGTCTGGGCTCGCGACATGCGCCTGATCGACGAGAACCTGCCGTTCCACCCCAACGCCATGACCCTGGTTGCCGAGGGCGATCACGGTGAACTGCATCGCGACACCTACTATTCAGTCGGCGGCGGTTTTGTCGTAGATGAGGCGCAGGCGTCCAGCGGTGTGGTCGATCTGGATCGCACCGAGTTGCCTTATGACTTTTCCAGCGCCGTCGAGCTGTTGGAACTGTGCAAAAAGAACAACCTGCGCGTTGCCGAATTGATGATGGCCAACGAAAAGGTCTGGCGCAGTGAAGAAGAAATTCGCGCCGGACTGATGACGCTGTGGCGGGCGATGCAGGATTGCGTCGAGCAGGGCCTGAAACACGAGGGCATCCTGCCTGGTGGTTTGAATGTGCGGCGGCGCGCAGCGAAGTTGCATCGCAGTCTGCAAGAGTTGAACAAGCCCAATGTGATCGGCTCGACCCTGAGTGCGATGGAGTGGGTCAACCTGTTTGCACTCGCCGTCAATGAAGAAAACGCCGCCGGCGGGCGTATGGTCACGGCACCGACCAATGGTGCGGCGGGGATCATCCCGGCGGTGTTGCACTACTTTATGAAGTTCAGCGAAGCGGTGACTGACGCCAACGTGGTCGATTACTTGCTGGGCGCGGCGGCGGTGGGAATTCTGTGCAAGAAGAACGCCTCGATCTCCGGCGCCGAAGTCGGTTGTCAGGGCGAGGTCGGCTCAGCCTGTGCGATGGCGGCGGCGGGGCTGGCGGAGATTCTGGGTGCTACGCCGGAGCAGTTGTGCAACGCGGCGGAAATCGGCCTGGAACATAACCTTGGCCTGACCTGCGATCCGGTGGGCGGGCTTGTGCAGGTGCCGTGCATCGAGCGCAACGCGATTGCGGCGGTGAAAGCGATCAACGCGGCGCAGATGGCTTTGCGTGGTGATGGTCAGCACTTCATTTCGCTGGACCGGGTGATCCGCACCATGCGCGATACCGGGGCCGACATGCATGACAAATATAAAGAGACGTCGCGGGGTGGGTTGGCGGTCAGTGCTGTGGAGTGCTGAGACCGCATCGGCCCAATCGCGAGCAGGCTCACTCCTGCAGGGGAACGCATTCCAAATGTAGGAGTGAGCCTGCTCGCGATAGCGTCAGACCAGTCAAAACTGCTCGCTAACGGAACATACACAACTGCAGGCGCCACCTTTTAGCGCGTCGCAATCAGACAAGAGTCTTTCCCACCTGTTACATGCGCTCAGCTCCTCTACCGTCCGTCACCCGTGCCATGGGTGACACTCTCCCCAAACTGCGCGCAGGCCAGTTCCCACAAGTGCTACCGATTTGCTCACAGGCTACGGGGCAGGGCTTTCGCCAGCGCTGATGGCACTTCGAAATTCCTTTCGTCGGACGTCTCGAATAGACACGTCGCGACGTCGTTTTCAGGAGTTATTGAACGGCCATTCAATTTTAGGCATGGCATTTGCTCTGTCATAACAAAGCCCGTCTCCCACGCGAGACCGATGGCAATAACAAGAGCCTCCGCCTGAGGCCATCACCCGCTTTGTGTGAGGAGATACCGCGATGACGTCGTTCAACTCCGGGGCCCAACCCCAGAACCGTGCGCCTCAATCCATCGGCTTTCTGCTGCTGGACAATTTCACGCTGATTTCCCTGGCTTCCGCAGTCGAACCTCTGCGCATGGCCAACCAATTGTCCGGTCGGGAGCTGTATCGCTGGAGCACCCTCACCGTCGATGGCGGTCAGGTGTGGGCCAGTGACGGTCTGCAAATCACCCCCGACGCCTCCATGCACAAGGCGCCGCCGCTGGACACCGTGATCGTCTGCGGCGGCATCGGTATTCAACGCACCGTTACCCGTGAGCACGTCTCATGGCTGCAAAGCCAGGCGCGTCAGTCCAAGCGTCTCGGCGCGGTGTGCACCGGCAGTTGGGCGCTGGCCTGCGCCGGCCTGCTCGACGGTTTCGATTGCAGCGTGCACTGGGAATGTCTGGCGGCGATGCAGGAAGCTTTCCCGCGCGTTGCCATGAGCACCCGTCTGTTCACCCTCGACCGTAACCGTTTCACCAGCTCCGGCGGCACCGCGCCGCTGGACATGATGCTGCACCTGATCAGCCGCGATCACGGCCGTGAACTGTCCGCCGCGATCTCCGAGATGTTCGTCTACGAGCGCATCCGCAACGAACAGGATCACCAGCGCGTGCCGCTCAAGCACATGCTTGGCACCAACCAGCCGAAGTTGCAGGAAATCGTCGCGTTGATGGAGGCAAATCTGGAAGAGCCGATCGACCTCGACGAACTGGCGGTGTACGTCGCCGTGTCGCGTCGACAGCTTGAGCGCCTGTTCCAGAAGTACCTGCATTGCTCGCCGTCACGCTACTACCTCAAGCTGCGTCTGATCCGCGCCCGGCAACTGCTCAAGCAGACACCGATGTCGATCATCGAAGTGGCTTCGGTGTGTGGTTTCGTGTCGACGCCGCACTTCTCCAAGTGCTACCGCGAATACTTCGGCATTCCGCCGCGTGACGAGCGCGTGGGTTCCAATACGACACAGCAAGTGGCGATGCTGCCGCTGCCGCAGGCGATCGTGATGTCGCCGTTGTCGGGGCCGATGTCGGCGTTGAGCCAGGCGCGGAACGAGTCTACGTTTGCCAGTGTAAGGCTGTAGACCGCGTCATCTTCATCGCTGGCAAGCCAGCTCCCACAGTGTTTTGTGCCGAACACAAAACTTGTGTCCGCCACTGATCCTGTGGGAGCTGGCTTGCCAGCGATGGCGGTTTATCAGGCGCTATGGCTTTGTTGGTAATCCGCCAATGCCGGCAACAACTGCTTGTCGATGGCCTGACGCACCGCCGGTTGAATGCTTGCGCCGCTGGTGTACATGTCCTTGACCATCTTGCGCAATTCGAACGCGCGAACGTTATCCAGCCCACGCACCGCACACTCACAAGCCTGCTCGGCCGTGGAACCGCTCGGCACTTGAAAACCCAATGCCTTGAGCTGTCCCAGCAGGTCTTCCTGATCGATCAAATCGGCATACATCATGAGGCGAATCCTTCTTCGGCAACGGAGGTCGTGGCTCGATTCTGGTAGGCAAGGGGAGGGACGGCAAGGGCGATTTGTCGCAGTGGCCGCGACGGCTATGAACAGGTCGTTTTCGGCTAACTCGTCTTAAAGGTGAGTGGGCACACTGACTTCAGCTTGCAACACGAAGGTTTGGTCACCCTCGCACGGCAGCTCCTCAACAGTACCCTCTGCCCCGATCCTGTCACGGCTGGTATCGGGGCTTTTTTTGGACTGGTGAAAAGCAAAAGATCGCAGCCTTCGGCAGCGCCTACAGGGAACGCATTCCAATATAGGAGCTGCCGAAGGCTGCGATCTTTTAGCGGTCTAGCGCTGCAACACGAGAATCCGCGACAACAACTCATCCCGGTCGACATAGCAGCCCTGAAAATGCCGCGCCCCGGTGGCGGGATCAAACGCATTGCGCGCATGCAACGTACGGCGGTTATCGAAACACCACAACTCCCCCGCATTGAGTCGCTGTATCAACCGAAATCGCGGCTCGCGAGTCATCGCGATAAAGCGTCGATAAGCCCGGTACAACCGTGGCATTTGCTCGACCGACGTATCGAACGCGCCGCGCAGAAAGTTTGCCATGCGGATTTCCGCTACGCGTCCCAAGGCGTCCAAAGCGATGATCGGCGCCAGGCAGCGATAGTCGCTATGACGATCCTTGTTGCGAAACTCCACCGCGATTTCACACAGTGCCTGAAACGACGCCGGGTCTTCTTCACGCAAGGCATCGGCAATCGCAAACCCGTCGACAAAGATGCTCTCGCCACCCTCGGCGTCGTTCACCAAGCAATGCAGAAACTGCAGCCCCGGTTGCAGCTCGCGTGTCGGCAAATCCGTGTGCAGTGGCAAGTTGAAAGCGGTGTAGGCGTTGCTGTCGGCGTCGGCTTTGGATTGCACGTTGAACAGCACGCCGAAGTTGCTTTCGCGGATGAAGGAAATACGCTGCGCGATGAGTTTCAGCGAGCCGGTTTCGGTGGGCACGCCGCGCACCTGAGTCAGACCAATATCGCGCACGGCGAGCAGCCATTGCAGCAGCGCTGCGTTGTCGTTCATCAGCGCCGAGTAATCGAACACCGGCAACTGCAAGTCACTGCGCCAAAGATAAGGTTTGGGTTTGGCGGCCAGGCGTTCGGCGCGGGATTCGTCATCATAAGCGTGGGCGCGCAGCCAGCCCGGATCGAAGCGGCTGAGATGACCGTCCTGCCAGTCAATGCGCAGACAGCCTCCGGTGTCGATATAAGCAGCAACAGGGGCCAGATTCTCGGCGGCATCGACGCTCTCGAAAACCTGTTCGCGGGTGACGTTGTAGACGCACTGTTCGCACGGGCAGTTATCCCGCAACCAGACATGATGAAACGGGCTGATGCGGCCATCGGCCCAGGCAATCGAAACGCGATCCGCCAGGCTCTGCACGCCGCTCAGCGCGCTGATCAACGGATAAGTACGGAAGTCGGCAACAGCGGCAGCGGTGTTCATGGCGGCTCCTTGCGATGGGGATTTACCGGGCGGGTGGCAGGGCGATGACGCGGCCGATGTAAGCCGGGGCGGGCAGGTCGACCTGCTCGGCGACAATGGCTTGCAAGCGGCTCAGGGTGTCGGCACTGAACGGCGCCGAGCGCGGGCCGGCGAGGTCGACGTGGAGCAGCATTTGCTCATTGCCCGCCAGTTCCTGGTCTTCTCCGGTCTTGTGCAGGCTGTGATAGAGGTGCAGGCGTTTGCTGTCGTGGCCGATGATTTGTGTGCGCACTTCGACGTCGGTGGCGAGCTTCACTTCGTGCAGGTAATTGAGGTGCAGTTCGAGGGTGAACAGTGAATTGCCGCTGGCTTCGCGGTTGTTGCTGTCCATGCCGAGACGATCCATCAGGGCGTCGGTGGCGTAGCTGAAGATCAGCAGATAGAAGGCATCGCGCAGGTGGCCGTTGTAGTCGACCCAGTCGGGGATGATGCGGGTTTGATAGGTGTTTAGGGTGGGCATGATTGGGTTCCGGCAGTGGGTTGGTCGTCAAGATCAAGAGCTACCCCCTCACCCCAGCCCTTTCCCCAGGGGGGAGAAGGCTAGGGTGAGCGCAGCGGTTTGAAGCGGACGCATCACTCGCTAAAACTCATCCCATGCTTTTCCTTGGTAGCCTTCACCGCCTCAAGCACCGCCAGCAAGCAATCATCACGATAGCGCTCCAGCGCCGAAATGCTGCGCTCGCCAAGCTGCTCACTGGTGCCATCGACGACGTCATCGATCAACTTGTCGGTCAACTCTGGCGCCGGCAGATACGTCCACGGCAACTGCAACGCCGGGCCGAATTGCGACATGAAGTGGCGCATACCGGCATCACCGCCCGCCAGTGTATAAGTCAAAAACGTACCCATGAATGACCAGCGCAAACCGGCGCCAAAACGGATCGCATCGTCGATCTCGCCTGTGGTCGCCACGCCATCGTTGACCAGGTGCAGCGCCTCGCGCCATAGCGCTTCGAGCAAACGGTCGGCGATGAAGCCTGGAACTTCCTTGCGCACATGCAGTGGGCGCATGCCGAGGGATTCGTAGACTTTCATCGCCGCTTGCACGGCCTCGGGCGCGGTGTTTTTGCCGCCGACCACTTCCACCAGTGGCAGCAGGTAAACCGGGTTGAACGGATGCCCGACCACACAGCGTTCCGGGTGGGTTGAGCTCTCGTAGAACTCGCTTGGCAACAGGCCCGAGGTGCTGGAGCCGATCAGTGCGTTGGGTTTTGCCGCCGCGCTGATTTTGCTGTGCAGTTCCAGTTTCAGTTCCAGACGTTCCGGGGCGCTTTCCTGAATGAAATCGGCATCGCGCACGCACTCCTCGATGGTCGCGACAAAGCGCAGCCGATCCTGCGAAGCGCCCGGCGCCAGGCCGTTTTTCTCCAGTGCGCCCCAGGCATTGGCTACGCGTTTACGCAGCGCCGCTTCGGCGCCGGGTGCTGGGTCCCAGGCGACTACATCCAGGCCATGGGCGAGGGCGCGAGCTACCCAACCGCTGCCGATGACACCGCTGCCCAGCGCGGCGAAGGTTTTGATTTCGGTGATAAAGCTCATAGGAATTTTCCCGTGGAAGGTAATCCCTGTAGGAGCTGCCGAAGGCTGCGATCTGTTGATCTTGATCTTGAAAAACAAAATCAAAAGATCGCAGCTTTCGGCAGCTCCTACAGGTGAAATTTGGGGGGCAGTCAGAGCCCCATTTTTTGAGCTGAGGGTTAACCGCGCTGGGTAAGGCCCATTTTCTTGCGGCCCTCCGCCGGGCTTAGCACCCGGGCACCGAGGCGGCTGAGGATCTCGGTGGCGCGTTCAACCAATTGGCCGTTGGTCGCCAGCACGCCTTTGTCCAGCCACAGGTTATCTTCCAGGCCGACCCGCACGTTGCCGCCAAGCAGCACCGCTTGCGCCGCCATCGGCATCTGCATCCGACCGATCCCGAACCCGGCCCACACCGCGTCGGCCGGCAGGTTATCGACCATGGCTTTCATGGTGGTGGTGTCCGCCGGGGCGCCCCACGGGATGCCCAGGCACAGTTGGAACAGCGGGTTGTCGAGCAGGCCTTCCTTGATCATCTGCTTGGCGAACCACAGGTGACCGGTGTCGAAAATTTCCAGTTCGGCTTTAACGCCCAACTCGGTAATGCGCTTGGCACCCGCCCGCAGTTGCGCTGGGGTCGAGACGTAAATGGTGTCGCCATCGCCGAAGTTGAGGGTGCCGCAATCGAGGGTGCAGATTTCCGGCAGCAACGCTTCGACGTGAGCCAGGCGAGTCAGCGGCCCGACCAGATCGGTATTCGGGCCGAACTCCATCGGGTTCTCGCCAGCGCCGATCTCCAGGTCGCCACCCATGCCGGCGGTGAGGTTGACGATGATGTCGACGTCCGCCTCGCGGATGCGCTCCATCACTTCGCGGTACAGCGCCACGTCACGGCTGAACTTGCCGGTTTGCGGATCGCGCACGTGGCAGTGCACGACGGTGGCACCGGCCTTGGCCGCTTCCACGGCGGCGGCTGCGATCTGTTTCGGGGTGACCGGCACGTGGGGGCTCTTGGCGGTCGTGTCGCCAGCACCGGTAAGTGCGCAGGTGATGATGACGTCGTGGTTCATGAGGCGGTTTCCTTCAGGCGTGATGGGTCTGTTCGCAGCCCTTTTCGGGGCTGCGAAGCGTGGTTCAGGCGCCTCTCCCATCTGGGAGAGGGGCTTTCAATCGAGGGTCATTTGCTGGTCAGCTGGAGATTTTCAACGGCCGGTTTGCCATCGAACGTGGTCACACCTTCGAGCCAGCGCTGTTTGTCTTGCGGGTGATCCTTGAGCCATTGCCTGGCCGACTCAAAGGCGTCCTTGTGATCGAGCAGCGGCTGCATCATCCGGCTCTCGTCTTCGGCGGTGAACGTCAGGTTCGTCAGCAGACGGCCGATGTTCGGGCACTGTTCGGCGTATTTCGGCGCGGTGACCGTCCACACGGTGGCCATGCCTTCGTTCGGGCCGAGGGCGTCGTCGCTGCCGGTGAGGTAGGTCATCTTGACGTTGACGTTCATCGGGTGCGGCGCCCAGCCGAAGAACACCACGGCCTCTTTGCGGCGCACGGCGCGATCGACGGCGGCGAGCATGCCGGCCTCGCTGGACTCGACCAACTGGAACTTGCCGAGGCCGAACTGGTTTTTGGTGATCATTGCCTTGATTTGGGTATTGGCGCCCGAACCCGGCTCGATGCCATAGATCTTGCCGCCGAGTTCTTTCTCGAATTTGGCGATGTCGGCGAACGTCTTCAGGCCCTTGTCGGCCAGATAGGTCGGCACCGCGAGGGTGGCGCGGGCGTCTTTGAGGCTCGGCGCGTCGAGGACTTTGACCTGATTGGCATCGACGAACGGAGTGATGGTCTGGGTCATCAGCGGGTTCCAGTAGCCGAGGAACAGGTCCAGACGCTGGTCGCGAATCCCGGCGAAGATGATTTGCTGGGACGCGCTGGTTTGTTTGGTGCTGTAGCCGAGGCCGTCGAGCAGCACCTGGGTCATGGCACTGGTGGCGATCACGTCGGTCCAGTTGACCACGCCCATGCGCACGTTCTGGCAAGACGCGGGTTCGGCCGCCATGACGCTGGCGCTCAAGAAAGCGGTACCGCTGAGTGCAAGAACACAGCTGCTGATCAGTCGTTTCATGTCGGGTTCCTCGGCAGGTCGTTTATTGTGAGTTCCGGCGTCTGACGCGCCGGTGATGCAAAGTTACGCAGCTGCACGCCTTTGAAAGCGCACTGCGGCGACTGGCATTTGCACTGTAGCGACCTGCGGTCTTGAATGCCGAAGACAACTGGCGTATCAACATCCCACGCTACCCGCCAACCGAGTGCGCACATGTCCCAGGATTTCTACTTTTTGCTGATGCCGGGGTTCTCCGCCATCGGCTTTATTTCCGCGATCGAACCGCTGCGCGTGGCCAACCGCTTCCGTGGCGAGTTGTATCGCTGGCATGTGTTGAGCGCTGACGGTGGGGCAGTGCTGGCGAGTAACGGCATGTCGGTCAACGCCGACGCGGCGCTGGAGCCGCTGAAGAAAGGTGCGACGTTGTTGGTGGTGGCCGGCTTCGAACCGCTGAAGTTCGCCACGCCGACGCTGGAGCATTGGCTGCGGCGGCTGGATAACGAAGGCGTGACCCTCGGCGCCATCGACACCGGCAGCTTCGTCCTCGCCGAGGCCGGCCTGCTCGACGGCCATCGCCTGACCCTGCACTGGGAAGCCATCGACGCCTTCAAGGAATCTTATCCACAGCTCAGCGTGACCCAGGAGCTGTTCGAGATCGACCGTCGGCGCATCACCTCGGCCGGCGGCACCGCTTCCATCGACTTGATGCTCGACCTGATCGCCCAGGCCCACGGCCCGCAATTGGCGATCCAGGTCAGCGAGCAGTTTGTGTTGGGGCGCATTCGTCCGCGCAAAGACCACCAACGCATGGAAGTCGCCACGCGCTACGGCATCAGCAACAAGAAGCTGGTTCATGTGATTGGCGAGATGGAGCAGCACAGCGAACCGCCGCTGACCACGCTGGCGTTGGCGGAATCGATCAAAGTGACCCGGCGCCAACTTGAGCGCTTGTTTCGGCTGCATCTGAACGACACGCCGAGCAATTTCTATCTGCGCTTAAGGCTGGAGAAGGCTCGGCAGTTGTTGCGCCAGACGGATATGAGCGTGCTTGAAGTCAGCATTGCCTGCGGCTTTGAATCACCGTCCTACTTCACCCGCAGTTACCGGGCGAAGTTCGCACGCTGTCCGCGAGAAGACCGGCGTACTGCCCAAGCTTGAAAATCAAAAGATCGCAGCCTTCGGCAGCTCCTACATGAGGTCCCCTGTAGGAGCTGCCGAAGGCTGCGATCTTTTGATCTTGCTGTTTGCTTACTTCTTCACCAGCGCTGAGCAAGCGGCCTTGTAAGCCTCATGCTGATACTTGTTCAGCGTCCCCGGCAGCTCGAAATTGTGCTTCTTGGCCTGCGCATTGATCGTCTGCGGCGACAGCAACGTCACCTCACAACCATCGAGCAGCTGAAACACGCCTTCAATCTTGAAGGTCGTCGGCCCACCGGCAAACTCGCCCTTCTTGCTGCGCTTCTTGATCGCAATCCGGTCAATCGAGTTCTCCCGCACAAACGACGCGACCTGCGCAGCGAAGCGTTTGACGTTGGCCGCTTCGTCGTCATCGTCGAGGGCGATTTTCTTGGTGCTGAGGGCGATATGACTCAGGGTCGTACCGTCGAGGGAGGCTACGGCGATGATCGCTTCGCTGCCTTTGATTTCGATGCCGCAGATGTTCATGGGTGTCCTTTGATTAGCTATAGATGTGCAGCTTACAGATCAGACACTCACTCCTGCCCAATCGACTCCAAAAACTCCGACCGTTCATCACTCATCCGCGCCACACAGTCATTCTGCGCAATCTTGAACGCCTTGCTACCTTCGGTGGCCGGGAACGCTTCCACCGCGCAATCCGCATCCCGCGTCTTCAGCCACTGCTGCTGAGCCGTCTTCAGCTTGGCGGTGATGTCGGCCAATTGCGCCGGATTCTTGCCGTACGCGGTTTGCATGCGTTCGGCGAGGCTGGCGTAGTTGTCCTTGAGCAGGTCTTCGGCGGTGGTGCGGCTGTAGGTCGAGCATTCCAGGGTCTGGACGTCGTTTTCTACCGCGTCGCACGGGTTGTTGTCGGACTCTTCGGCGGCGTGTACGCCGGTCGCAATCAGTGCCAAAGCCAGGAAGATCGATTTCATTGATGTCGCCGCTCTAATCCAGTGGTGTTTCCAGGTTGCGGGAGATTCTGGCTCAAGCTTGCGGGCTTGAACAGGTGGCCGGTCGGGTCGCTTGATGACCCTTTGTCGCGGATTGACGCTTTCGGCAATTCCCCTGTCGTTTTTGCACCCGGTCGCCCCTGCACCGAGGCATATGCTGGCCCCAAAGCGCCGGCAGACGATTCGGCGCATGAATTGCCAATAAGGGGACGCCTGATGAGCCCAGCCGAATTACACGCCGACAGCATCGTTATCGACGGTCTGATCATTGCCAAATGGAACCGCGAGCTGTTCGAAGACATGCGCAAGGGCGGTCTGACGGCGGCCAACTGCACTGTGTCGGTGTGGGAAGGCTTTCAGGCGACCGTGAACAACATCGCTGCCAGCCAGAAGCTGATCCGCGAAAACAGCGACCTGGTAATGCCCGTGCGCACCACCGCCGACATCCGCAAAGCCAAGGAGCTGGGCAAGACCGGCATCCTGTTCGGCTTCCAGAACGCCCACGCGTTTGAAGACCAGATCGGCTATGTCGAGGTGTTCAAGCAGCTTGGCGTCGGCATCGTGCAGATGTGCTACAACACCCAGAACCTGGTCGGCACCGGTTGCTACGAGCGTGACGGCGGCCTGTCGGGTTTCGGTCGCGAAATCGTCGCCGAGATGAACCGCGTCGGCGTCATGTGCGACCTGTCCCACGTCGGTTCCAAGACTTCAGAAGAAGTCATCCTCGAATCGAAAAAACCGGTCTGCTATTCCCACTGCCTGCCGTCGGGTCTTAAAGAGCACCCGCGCAACAAGTCCGATGAAGAACTCAAGTTCATTGCCGACCACGGCGGTTTTGTTGGCGTGACCATGTTTGCGCCGTTCCTCGCCAAGGGCATCGATTCGACCATCGACGACTACGCCGAAGCCATTGAGTACGTGATGAACATCGTTGGCGAAGATTCCATCGGCATCGGCACCGACTTCACCCAGGGCCATGGCCAGGATTTCTTCGAATACCTGACCCACGACAAGGGCTACGCCCGCCGTCTGACCAGCTTCGGCAAGATCATCAACCCGCTGGGCATCCGCACCGTCGGCGAATTCCCGAACCTGACCGAAACCCTGCTCAAGCGCGGCCATTCCGAGCGCGTGGTGCGCAAGATCATGGGCGAGAACTGGGTGAACGTCCTCAAGGACGTCTGGGGCGAATAAGCCGCTGCACTTCTGAATCCTTTCCTCCGGCCGTCCGCGCCGGGGGCAACAAACCAAATTTTCTGGAGTTAAGTTTCCATGGCCAAGATCGCCCCGCAATTGCCAATCGAAGTCGACAGCGAGACCGGTGTCTGGACCTCCGACGCCCTGCCGATGCTGTACGTGCCGCGCCACTTTTTCGTCAACAACCACATGGGCATCGAGGAAGTACTGGGCGCCGAAGCGTACGCCGAGATCCTCTACAAGGCCGGCTACAAATCCGCCTGGCACTGGTGTGAAAAAGAAGCTGAATGTCACGGTCTGGAAGGCGTCGCGGTGTTCGAGCACTACATGAAGCGCCTGTCGCAGCGTGGTTGGGGCCTGTTCAAGATTCAGGACATCGACCTCGACAAAGGCACCGCCAGCGTCAAGCTCGAACACTCGGCGTTCGTCTACGTCTACGGCAAGGTCGGGCGCAAGGTCGATTACATGTTCACCGGTTGGTTTGCCGGGGCCATGGATCAGATTCTTGAGGCGCGCGGCAGCAAGATTCGCACGGTTGCCGAGCAAGTCTACGGTGGCTCCGAAGAAGGCCACGACGACGGCCTGTTCACCGTCAAGCCGTTGTAAGTCGAGGAACCCGCCATGGCTTTCGAAGCAATGTTCCAGCCGATCCAGATCGGCAAACTGACCATCCGCAACCGCGTGCTCAGTACCGCGCACGCCGAGGTCTATGCGACCGACGGCGGCATGACCACCGACCGCTACGTCAAATACTACGAAGAGAAAGCCAAGGGCGGCATCGGCCTGGCGATTTGCGGCGGCTCCTCCAGCGTGGCCATCGACAGCCCGCAAGGCTGGTGGAAATCGGTCAATCTGGCAGATGACCGGATCATCCCGCACTTCCAGAATCTGGCCGACGCCATGCACAAGCATGGCGCCAAGATCATGATCCAGATTACCCACATGGGCCGTCGATCACGCTGGGACGGCGAGCACTGGCCGACCCTGCTGTCGCCGTCGGGCATCCGTGAACCGGTACACCGTGCGACGTGCAAAACCATCGAGCCAGAAGAAATCTGGCGGGTGATCGGCAACTACGCCACCGCTGCGGCGCGAGCCAAGGCCGGTGGTCTGGACGGCGTTGAACTGTCTGCCGTGCACCAGCACATGATCGACCAGTTCTGGAGCCCGCGCGTCAACAAGCGTACCGATGAATGGGGCGGCAGCTTCGAGAACCGCATGCGTTTCGGCCTGGAAGTGCTCAAGGCTGTGCGCAAGGAAGTCGGCGACGATTTCTGCGTCGGCATCCGTCTGTGCGGTGACGAGTTCCACCCGGACGGCTTGTCCCACGAAGATATGAAGCAGATCGCCAAGTATTACGACGACACCGGCATGATCGACTTCATCGGCGTGGTCGGTTCGGGTTGCGACACCCACAACACCTTGGCCAACGTTATCCCCAACATGAGTTATCCACCGGAGCCGTTCCTGCACCTGGCCGCCGGTATCAAGGAAGTGGTGAAAGCGCCGGTGCTGCACGCGCAGAACATCAAGGACCCGAACCAGGCCACGCGCATTCTGGAAGGCGGTTACGTCGACATGGTCGGCATGACCCGCGCCCATATCGCCGACCCGCACCTGATCGCCAAGATCAAGATGGGCCAGGTCGATCAGATCAAACAGTGCGTCGGCGCCAACTATTGCATCGACCGCCAGTATCAAGGGCTGGATGTGCTGTGCATCCAGAACGCCGCGACCTCCCGTGAATACATGGGCGTGCCGCACATCATCGAGAAGTCCACGGGCGTCAAACGCAAAGTGGTGGTGGTCGGTGCCGGCCCGGCCGGGATGGAAGCCGCGCGTGTGGCCGCCGAACGAGGCCACGACGTGACCCTGTTCGAGAAAAAAGAATTCATCGGCGGGCAGATCACCACTGCGTCGAAAGCACCACAGCGCGACCAGATTGCCGGTATCACTCGCTGGTTCCAGCTGGAACTGGCGCGTTTGAAAGTCGATCTGCGTCTGGGCACGGCTGCCGACGCGGCGACCATCCTCGATCTGCGTCCGGACGTCGTCGTGCTGGCGGTGGGCGGGCATCCGTTCCTTGAGCAGAACGAACACTGGGGCGCCGCCGAAGGGCTGGTGGTCAGCAGCTGGGACGTGCTCGACGGCAAAGTCGCGCCGGGCAAGAACGTGCTGGTCTACGACACCATTTGCGAGTTCACCGGGATGTCGGTTGCCGACTTCCTCGCCGACAAGGGCAGCCAGGTCGAGATCGTCACCGACGACATCAAACCGGGCGTAGCCATCGGCGGTACGTCGTTCCCGACCTACTACCGCAGCATGTACCCGAAAGAAGTGATCATGACCGGCGACATGATGCTGGAGAAGGTCTACCGCGAAGGCGACAAGCTCGTGGCGGTGCTGGAGAACGAATACACCGGCGCCAAAGAGGAGCGGGTGGTCGATCAAGTGGTGGTGGAGAACGGCGTGCGCCCGGACGAAGAGCTGTATTACGGGCTCAAGGACGGTTCGCGCAACAAGGGCCAGATCGACATCGACGCCCTGTTCGCGATCAAGCCGCAGCCCTCGCTGAGCACCACGGGTGACGGCTACTTGCTGTTCCGCATTGGCGATTGCGTGGCGCAGCGCAACACACACGCCGCGATCTACGACGCACTGCGGTTGTGCAAGGATTTCTGACGGCTTGCACCAAACCCTGTGGGAGCGAGCCTGCTCGCGAATGCAATCTGTCAGTTGACGATGATGTCGACTGACTCACCGCTTTCGCGAGCAGGCTCGCTCCCACAGTAAAGCGGATCGTGTTTCTCCAGGTTGCACTGGTGGGAGCTTCACCTATGTTGAACACCCTTCTTCCAATCCTGTTGTTCGCAGCCCTGGGCCTTGGTGTCCTCGGCGCGTTGCGGCGGGTGGCCATGTGGCGTCGGGGCCGAGCCTCGAAGGTCGACCTGATCGGCGGTCTGCTCGCCATGCCCAAGCGTTACATGGTCGACTTGCACCATGTGGTGGCGCGGGATAAATACATCGCCAACACCCACGTGGCCACGGCCGGCGGTGCGGTGGCGTCGATTGTGCTGGCGATTCTGGTGCACGGTTTCGGCCTGCATAACCGCATCCTCGGTTACGCCTTGCTGCTGATGACGGCGGTGATGTTCGTCGGTGCGATCTTCGTTTACCTGCGTCGGCGCAACCCGCCGGCACGGTTGTCGAAAGGCCCGTGGATGCGCTTGCCGAAAAGCCTGCTGGCGTTCTCGGCGTCGTTCTTTCTGGTGACCTTGCCGGTGGCCGGGATCCTCCCGGAAAACTTCGGCGGCTGGATATTGGCGGTGATTCTCGGCGTCGGTGTGCTGTGGGGTGTGTCCGAGTTGTTCTTCGGTATGACTTGGGGCGGCCCGATGAAGCACGCCTTTGCCGGTGCCCTGCACCTGGCCTGGCACCGTCGCGCTGAACGCTTTGGCGGTGGCCGTTCCACTGGTTTGAAACCGCTGGATCTGAACGATCCATCCGCGCCGCTGGGCGTGGAAAAACCCAAGGATTTCACCTGGAACCAACTGCTCGGCTTCGACGCCTGCGTGCAGTGCGGCAAGTGCGAAGCGGCGTGCCCGGCCTTCGCTGCCGGCCAGCCGCTGAACCCGAAAAAGCTGATTCAGGACATGGTCGTCGGCCTCGCTGGCGGCACCGATGCCAACTTCGCCGGTAGCCCGTATCCTGGCAAACCCATCGGCGAGCATTCCGGCAATCCGCATCAACCAATCGTCAACGGTCTGGTCGATGCTGAAACCCTGTGGTCATGCACCACGTGCCGCGCCTGCGTCGAGGAGTGCCCGATGATGATCGAGCACGTCGACGCCATCGTCGACATGCGCCGTCACCTCACGCTGGAAAAAGGCGCGACGCCGAACAAGGGCGCCGAAGTCCTGGAAAACCTCATCGCCACCGACAACCCCGGCGGTTTCGCTCCGGGCGGGCGGATGAACTGGGCGGCGGATCTGAACCTCAATCTGCTCAGCGAGAAGAAATCCACCGACGTGCTGTTCTGGGTCGGTGACGGCGCTTTTGACATGCGCAACCAGCGCACCTTGCGGGCGTTCGTCAAAGTGCTGAAAGCAGCCAAAATCGATTTCGCGGTGTTGGGCCTGGAAGAGCGCGACAGCGGTGACGTGGCCCGTCGTCTGGGCGACGAAGCCACCTTCCAGTTGCTCGCCAAACGCAACATCCAGACCTTGGCCAAATACAGCTTCAACCGCATCGTCACCTGCGATCCGCACAGTTTCCATGTGCTGAAAAATGAATACGGCGCCTTCGATGGCAACTACCTGGTGCAGCATCACAGCACTTACATGGCGGAAATCATCCAGGCCGGCGCGCTCAACCTCGGTCAGCACAAAGGCAACAGCGTGACCTATCACGACCCGTGCTACCTCGGCCGCTACAACGGCGAGTACGAAGCACCGCGTGAAGTGCTGCGTGCGCTGGGTATCGAAGTGAAAGAGATGCAACGTTCGGGCTTCCGTTCGCGCTGCTGCGGCGGCGGTGGCGGCGCACCGATCACCGACATTCCGGGCAAACAGCGGATTCCCGACATGCGCATGGACGACATCCGCGAGACCGGTGCCGAGCTGGTGGCCGTGGGTTGTCCGCAGTGCACGGCGATGCTCGAAGGCGTGGTCGAACCGCGTCCGCTGATCAAGGACATCGCCGAACTGGTGGCCGACGCGCTGCTCGAAGACGCCGCGCCAAGCAAGCCGACCACGCCGGCCAAACGTGAACCCGCGGAGGCCCACTGATGAGCGACATTATCCGCCGCGACCCGCGCGCCGAATGGATCGCACGCAACCGTCTGCACCCGCTGCACGCGGCCATGCAACCGGCGCAGCACAGCTGGATGGGTCCTAACGGGGTCATCCGCAAGAATCTGCATGGCATTGGTTTTATCGGCCCCAACGGCATCAAACGGATCGACCGCAGCGGCGCGCAGCAGGGCGGGGCGGTCAAACGCTCGGCCACGGTTGAAGTGCAATTGCCGCTGCATCAAGTGCCGGCCCCGGCGTTCTACATCAGCGTGGTGCCGGACATGGTCGGCGGCCGCCTGAGCAGCCACGACCGCGATTTGCTCGGCCTCGCCCATCAACTTGCCGGCAAGGACGGCGCGGTGTTGGCCGTGGTCTTCGGCGAGCACAAGGAAAACGCCTTCGCCACCGCAGGCGTCGATCGCTTGCTGGTGCTGGAGGGCGAAGAATTCAGCGGTTATGCACCGGAGCAACGCGTGCAAGGTTTGCGCGCTGTGGATAACCAGTTCAACCCGCGTCACTGGCTGCTGCCGGACAGCCGCAGCGGTGGCGGTGAACTGGGTCGACGCTTTGCTGCGGCGTTGGGCGAACGCCCGGCCACGCGGGTTTGGCAGGTCAAGGATCAGGAGTGCATCGGCCGCGCCGGTGCGGGCCTGCAAGACCTCGCGCGTCCCGTTGCCCGCTTGATCCTGGCCTCGGCGGAGTGTGCCGAGCCGGTCAGTGAAACCCGTCACGAAGCGCTGGCCGTGGAGTTATCCACAAGTGTCGCGCGCAGTCTGTCGCGCATTGAAGATCTCGGCGCGGTGGCAGTCGATCCGGCAGCGATTCCGATGGCCGAGGCCGAATTCATTTTCTCCGGCGGCAACGGGGTCAAGGACTGGGCGCTGTTCCACCACACCGCGGCCGCATTGGGCGCCACCGAAGGTGCCTCGCGAGTGGCGGTGGACGACGGCTTCATGGCTCGCGACCGGCAGGTCGGCGCGTCCGGCACCTGGGTCACCGCGCGGGTGTATGTTGCCGTGGGGATTTCCGGGGCGATCCAGCATCTGCAAGGCATTGGTGCCTGCGACAAGGTGGTGGCGATCAACCTTGATCCGGGTTGCGACATGATCAAACGCGCCGACCTGTCGGTGATTGGCGAGAGCGCGGAGATTCTTCAGGCCTTGATCGCGGCGGTAGAGGCTTACCGCAACGACGCCAAGCGCGATGCGGCTTAAGGACATGACCATGACGACGAATGTAATTAGCTTGGTATCCATCGGCGCCCATCCGACATCTGGTCGGCCACGCCGCGCGGAGCAGGATGCGCGGGCGGTGGAACTGGGTTTGCAACTGGCTGGGGATAACCTGCAAGTGCTGCATGCCGGAGATGTTGCCGAACCCGCATTGCGTGCCTATCTGGGCATGGGGCTGGAGCAGATGCATGTGCTGGAGCAACCGGCGGGCGCCGATGCATTGCCGGCGCTGACCGCGTATCTACGTGATGCCGGTGCGCAGGTCGTGCTGACCGGTAGCCAGGCTGAAACCGGGGAAGGCTCGGGGATGCTGCCGTTTCTGCTGGCCGAAGGCCTGGGCTGGCCGCTGGTGGTGGGGTTGGCGCAGGTCGAGTCGATCAATGACGGTTCGGCGCTGGTGCTGCAAGCGCTACCGCGTGGCCAGCGGCGTCGGTTGAAGGTGAAGTTGCCGTTTCTGGCTACTGTGGATAACGCAGCACCGAAGCCGAGACAGAGTGCGTATGGGCCTGCGCGTCGCGGTGTGTTGAATGCTGAAGATGTGCAAGTGCTGGACGATGAGTTGCTGGCAGTCGCCACGCTGCAGCCGGCCAAGCCTCGGCCGAAACGCTTGAAAGTGATCAAGGCCAAGAGTGGCGCTGATCGGATGAAAGCGGCTACGGCCAAGGCCAGTGGCGGTGGGGGGCAAGTACTCAAAGGCGTCACGGCGCAAGCCGGCGCCGAAGCCATCCTTAAACTGCTGATCGAAGAAGGCGTTGTCCGCTGACACCTTCTTCCAGGCCTGAGCAATCCCTGTGGGAGCGAGCCTGCTCGCGAAGGCGGACTGTCAATTGATACATGTGTCGACTGATCTAACGTCTTCGCGAGCAGGCTCGCTCCCACATTGGAATTCACTCACAGCCAGTTTGTGTTGTTTACCCACAATCCCTGTTGGCCAATCTGTGGATAACGTGTTCGCCCATCCCTGTACCCCGCGCCAATCAAGCCCTCCAGGCCTAAGATCAAAAAACAACCAGCCTAACTGACGGTTTTTCCTGGCTTTTCTATCGGGATAACTGCAGAAGTTGCCCCCAATCTCTGTTGGCGCTTCTGTGGATAAGATGTTCGCTATCCCCTGAAGGCCTTATAAAACACGGCTTGGAAGGCTTTGATTAAAAAACGATCAAATCAACAAATATCAACGTGACGACTCTCTGGAAAGCCCGGTTTTTCATAGTCGCAGACGCTTTTCCACAGCGCCTGCAAAGTTACCCCCGAAGTCTGTTGGTGCTTCTGTGGATAACGTGTTCGCCATCCTCTACAGGTCTTTAAATACGTGGCTTATAGAGAGTTGAACAAAAAACGTACAATCCATATCGCAAACCCGCCTTCTGGATAAGTCACGTTTTTTCTTCACTTATTCACCGCTATTTTTCCAACTCATCCACAGTTGTCCCCAATTGCTGTGGGTGGCTATGTGGATAACTTGTTTGCCAAACCCCGCAAGCACCGCCGGCTATGGTCAAAACAGCAATTGATCAGATTTCATCCAAAAAAAATCGCAGCCTGCGGTAGCGCTACAAGGGAAATGTATTCCACAGGTAGAAACTGCCGCAGGCTGCGATCTTTTGGCTTTGTTTAGCCCTGAACAGGCACACCTTTGAGGTAAGGCGCAGGCTCTGCGCCCAGGTTGTTCAGCATGCGCTCGCTGTACCAATCCACAAAGTTGACCACGCCAAACTCATAAGTCTTCGAGTACGGCCCAGGCTGATATGCGGTGGAGTTGATCCCGCGCTGGTTCTCTTCCGCCAGACGCCGGTCCTGATCGTTGGTCGCGTCCCACACCTGGCGCATGCGCTCGACGTCGTAATCAACGCCTTCCACGGCATCCTTGTGCACCAGCCATTTGGTGGTGACCATGGTTTCCTGGGCGCTGATCGGCCACACGGTGAAGACGATGATGTGATCGCCCATGCAGTGGTTCCACGAGTGCGGCAGGTGCAGGATGCGCATCGAACCCAGATCCGGGTTTTTGATCCGGCCCATCAGTTTCGCGCAGCCCTGTTTGCCGTCGAGGGTCATCGACACGGTGCCCTTGAGTAGCGGCATGCGCACAATGCGGTTGCGCAGGCCAAAACTGGCGTGGGCGTAAGGAATCTTCTCGGCTTCCCACGCTGCGGCGGAGGCGGCGACGTGGTCCTTGAACGCCTGATCGGCGCGGGGGTCGGTGACGTCGTCCCACTCCAGCAGGGTTTTCAACAGTTCCGGGTGCGACGCGTTGCAGTGGTAGCACTCGCGGTTGTTTTCCAACACCAGTTTCCAGTTGGCCTTTTCCATCAAGGTGGTGGTGATCGCCACCTTGGTGTTCTCCATGTCGTACGGTTCCATGTAATGGTTCAGCGTCGACAGGAAGTCATCGATGGCCGGCGGGTTCTCCGCCAGGCTGATAAAGATGTAGCCGCCGGCGGTCTTCACGTTCACCGGCTTGAGGCCGTACTGGTTCATGTCGAAGTCGGCACCCATCTCGGTGCCGGCGAACAGCAGGCGGCCGTCCAGCTCGTACGTCCACTGGTGGTAGTGGCAGACCAGTTTGGCGACCTTGCCCTTGTCGCTGGTGCACAGGCGCGAGCCACGGTGGCGGCAGACGTTGTGGAACGCATGGACGACACCGTCGGCGCCACGAATGACGATGATCGGATTTTTGCCGATCTGCAGGGTGATGTAGTTGCCCTTGGTCGGGATCTCGCAGGTCATGCCGGCGATCAACCACTCTTTCTGGAAGATCTCCTGCATGTCGATATCGAACAGCCGCTCGTCACTGTAGAACGGTTGTGGCAGCGAGAAGGTGCGCTCGCGCTCCTGGAGCATTTGGGCGGTGGCCTTGCGTGCGGGTTCCAGCGGATCGCCCAGGCTGATTTTTGCGGTGACGTCCATCGATGTGATCCTCATGGCCATCTGCGTGGCCGGCGAAAAGTGGCTGATCAGGTGTGCTGCTAACGGTTGCTACGCAAGGTGTAAAGAATCTGTCTTGGTGTTGGGGCGAGTGTGGGGCCGGCGCAGGGCGGAACCTTATCCATGGGCGACATGGTGCAATCTGTTCCCGACGCGCAACCCCCGGTGGTTGGGGGCTGGTCGCGATAAGTATGCCGATGTCGCGGATAGGTAAACGGACGGTTCACGCTATACGCAGAATCGCCGACATGAGGCCGACAGTCGGCCGTGGAGAACAGCATGTCCAACAGCTTCCTGAATCCGGTCACCACCCAGACCTGGGCCAATGGCCGACACATCGTCCGTTGCGTCAAAGTCATCCAGGAAACCTGGGACGTGCGCACCTTCTGCTTTATGGCCGATCAGCCGATCCTGTTCTTCTTCAAGCCCGGGCAATTCGTCACCCTGGAGCTGGAAATCGAAGGCCAGCCGATCATGCGCTCGTACACGATTTCCAGCTCGCCGTCGGTGCCGTACAGCTTTTCGGTGACCATCAAACGCGTGCCGGGCGGCAAGGTGTCCAACTGGTTGCACGACACCCTGCATGAAGGTCAGGAGCTGGCAGTGCACGGGCCGGTCGGGCTGTTCAATGCCATCGACTTCCCGAGCCCGAAAGTCCTCTACCTCAGCGGCGGCGTGGGGATTACCCCGTGCATGTCGATGGCGCGCTGGTTCTACGACACCAACGCCAATGTCGACATGACGTTTATCCACAGCGCCCGCTCGCCGAAAGACATCATTTACCACCGCGAGCTGGAACACATGGCGTCGCGGATCGACAACTTCAGCCTGCACCTGATCTGCGAAAAGCACGGCCTGGGTGAGCCGTGGGCCGGGTATCGCGGTTATCTGAACCACAAGATGCTGGAACTGATGGTTCCGGACTTCCTTGAGCGCGAAGTGTTCTGCTGCGGCCCGACCCCGTATATGAATGCGGTCAAGCGCCTGCTGGAAGTGGCCGGTTACGACATGTCGCGTTACCACGAAGAATCCTTCGGCGCCACGCCGCCCGAGGCTCGCGCCGATGCCGTTGAGCAAGCCGAACAGGCGGCCGACGCACCGGAAATCGATGCGGCGGATCTGCATCAGGTGGAATTCACTGCGTCCGGCAAGAGCATTCGTGTGGCACCGGGCGAGACCGTGCATGCGGCGGCGGCCAAGCTTGGGCTGATGATTCCGAAAGCCTGTGGCATGGGGATTTGCGGGACATGCAAGGTGATGAAGCTGGGGGGCGAGGTGGAGATGGAGCACAACGGCGGGATTACCGAGGACGACGAGGCGGAAGGGTTTATCTTGTCGTGCTGCAGTGTGCCGAAGGGCGATGTCAGAATCGAATTCTGACGAGATCCCCCTGTAGGAGCTGCCGGAGGCTGCGATCTTTTGATCTTGATCTTAAAAACAAGATCAAAAGATCGCAGCCTCCGGCAGCTCCTACAGAGGTGGGTATTTCAATCCACAAACAGGTCGGGCATCAGGGTTGCGTCGCTGTCCGGCTCGAAGCGGTAATGATCGAATTCAGTCTCGCCGCTCTCGCGCAAAATCTCCTCATCGATCAGCAACCGCCCAGTCATCTGCCGCCCGCTGCTACGCAAAATCACATGCGCCGCATCCGCCATGATCTCGGGCGTGCGCGCATGCTTGAACGACTCACGATTGCCCAACTGAAACTCGATGGCTGCCGTGGCAATCATCGTCTGCGGCCACAGCGAATTGACGCTGATGCCGTAATTGGCGAATTCCTCGCTCATCCCCAGCGTCAACATGCTCATGCCGTACTTGGTCACGGTGTAAGGGCTGTACTGAGCGAACCACTTGGTCGCCAGATTCAGTGGTGGTGACAGATTGAGAATGTGCCCGGCGGACTTTTTCAGATAGGGCAGGGCGGCCTGGCTGCACAGCAGCACCGCGCGGGTGTTGATCTGGTGCATCAGGTCGAAACGCTTGAGTTCGATGTGCTGCACACCGGTCAGCTTGATCGCCCCGGCGTTGTTCACCAGCGCATCGATGCCGCCGAAGTGCTCGTTGGCCTGCGCCAGCGCCTGGCGTACCGCCTCTTCATCACGCACATCCAGTTGCAGCGCCAAGGCCTTGCCGCCGGCGGCTTCGACTTCCTGCGCGACGCTGTGGATGGTGCCGGGCAACTTGGGATGCGGTTCGGCGCTTTTCGCCGCGATGACGATATTGGCCCCGTCCCTGGCGGCGCGCAGCGCAATCTCACGGCCGATGCCACGGCTGGCGCCGGTGATGAACAGGGTTTTGCCTTGTAACGACATGCCGATGCTCCTGCTTGTTGTTAGGTGAGCGGAGGCTCGACAAACAATGTAGACCAAGAGGCAAACGCGGTAGGTGGGGGGTAACTTTGTGGCGAGGGGATTTATCCCCGATGGCTTGCTTAGCAGGCCCAATGTCTGAATCCAGTCTCTGTCAGACAGAAACTCAATGGCAGGTTTTGGGGCTGCTGCGCAGCCCATCGGGGATAAATCCCCTCACCACAGGGGACCTTATCGGCTCAAGGGATCAGTTGGACATGACTTCGCGGATATCGCGCGCCAGTTCGCGCACGCGTTCTTCTTCGGTATCCCACGAACACATGAAGCGGGCGCCGCCCTTGCCGATGAAGGTATAGAAGCGCCAGTTTTTCGCAGTCAGGGCTGCGATGGCGGGCTCGGAGAGTTGCAGGAACACGCCGTTGGCCTGCACCGGGAACATCAGCTCGACGCCCGGAATGTCGCTGACCAGCTCCGCCAGCAACTGCGCGCAGTGGTTGGCGTGGCGGGCGTATTTGAGCCAGGCGTCGTTTTCGAGAATGCCGACCCACGGCGCCGACAGAAAGCGCATTTTCGACGCCAGTTGCCCGGCCTGTTTGCAGCGGTAGTCGAAGTCTTCAGCCAGTTTGTGGTTGAAGAACAGGATCGCTTCACCCACCGCCATGCCGTTTTTCGTACCGCCGAAGCACAGCACGTCAACGCCGGCCTTCCAGGTCAGGTCGGCCGGCGAGCAGCCGAGGAAGGCGCAGGCGTTGGAGAAACGCGCGCCGTCCATGTGCAGGTGCAGGCCCAGTTCCTTGCAGGTGGCGCTGATGGCGCGGACTTCTTCCGGGGTGTAGACGCTGCCGACTTCGGTGGCTTGGGTCAGCGTGACCACACGCGGTTTCGGGTAGTGAATGTCCTGGCGCTTGAGCGCGACTTCGCGGATCGATTCCGGTGTGATCTTGCCGTTTTCGGTACGGGCGATCAGCAGTTTCGAGCCGTTGGAGAAGAATTCCGGCGCGCCGCATTCGTCGGTTTCGACGTGGGCGGTTTCCGAGCAGATCACGCTGTGGTAACTCTGGCACAGCGACGACAGCGCCAGCGAGTTGGCGGCGGTGCCGTTGAAGGCGAAGAACACTTCGCAGTCGGTTTCGAACAGGTTGCGGAAATGATCAGCGGCGCGCGCTGTCCATTCATCGTCGCCATAAGCGCGTTGGTGGCCGTGGTTGGCCTGTTCCATGGCAGCCCAGGCTTCAGGGCAGATGCCGGAGTAGTTGTCGCTGGCGAATTGTTGGCTCTTGTCGGTCATGGCCGGCTTCCGTGGTCGAGGCGCTTGTGGCGACTCGTTGGTCAATGATGGTGCGCACTTTACCGAAGATCATCCGGGGAGCACACGGGATGTCGCTGGCAGAACTCTACAAGGACACGGGCCGATTATGCACCTGAGAAAACGTGACGGCGCGCTGGATGTGCTGAAGTGGCTGGCGCTGCTGAGTATGGTGCTCGATCATCTGCGATATGTCGGGATCAGCGCCGATTGGCTTTACGTGCCAGGGCGGTTGGCGTTTCCGTGGTTCTGTCTGGCGATGGCGGCGAATCTTGCCCGGGATGGCGTGCGCCAGACTGAGTGGCGCTATTTGGGGTGGTTGCTGTTGTTCAGCGCCGTCAGCGAAATTCCCTATCGCTTGTACATTCCTGATCCCGACACCTTCAACGTGATGCCCACGCTGGCGCTGGGTTTGCTGGTGGCGCGGGGTTGGCAGGATAAAGCGCGGGTTTCGCGACTGCTCGGCGCAGCGAGCCTGCTGCTGGCAGCGCTGTTCTCGGAGCGACTGATGTTTGGTGTTTTCGGCGTGTTGCTGCCGTTGGCGATGCTGCTGGTGATTCGTCGTCAGTGGTATTTCGGGCTGTTGCCGGGACTGGTGTGTCTGGCGGCGAATCAGTGGCGGGTGTTGTTTGACTCTGCAATGTTCGGCAACGAGCTGGCGGTCTTCGGTCTTATCACCTGTCTGATTGCGCCATGGCTGGGGATGTTCCTGTTGCGACATGCGCGACATCTCCAGCCGCCGCCAATGCGGCGCTGGGCCTACGTCCTCTATCCCGCACATTTTTTCCTGCTAATACTTGTCCGCCAAGTCGCCGCCTAACCCTGTGGGAGCTGGCTTGCCAGCGATAGCGGTGGGTCAGCCGCCATCAATGCCAGATGTGCCACCGCCATCGCTGGCAAGCCAGCTCCCACAGAGTTCTCCAGTGTTTTCGAGATCGAGTCTGGCAAGGGCTTTTCCTGCCATGTCGTAAACGCACCTTTGCGTGGCGTCCGTAGGCATTTGAGCTGTCTGCGCCGGTCATACCATCGCATCAAAGGGCACGCAGGTGCCTGACCGAGACGAATGGCGCACCGCCGCCGCTGGGAGAGACGCGATGTTCAGCAAGCAAGACCAGATCCAGGGTTACGACGATGCACTGCTGGCGGCGATGAATGCCGAGGAGCAACGTCAGGAAGATCACATCGAGCTGATCGCGTCGGAGAACTACACCAGCAAACGCGTGATGCAAGCGCAGGGCAGCGGCCTCACCAACAAATACGCCGAAGGCTATCCGGGCAAGCGCTACTACGGTGGTTGCGAACATGTGGATAAAGTCGAAGCGCTGACCATCGAACGTGCCAAGCAACTGTTCGGCGCCGATTACGCCAACGTCCAGCCACACTCCGGTTCTTCGGCCAACAGCGCCGTGTACCTGGCGCTGATCCAGCCGGGCGACACCATCCTCGGCATGAGCCTGGCCCACGGCGGTCACCTGACCCACGGCGCCAAAGTGTCGTCCTCGGGCAAGCTCTACAACGCCGTGCAGTACGGGATCAACACCGACACCGGGCTGATCGATTACGACGAAGTCGAGCGTCTGGCCGTTGAATCCAAGCCGAAAATGATCGTCGCCGGTTTCTCCGCTTACTCGAAGACTCTGGATTTCCCGCGCTTCCGTAAGATCGCTGACAAAGTCGGCGCGCTGCTGTTTGTCGACATGGCTCACGTCGCCGGTCTGGTCGCTGCCGGCCTGTATCCGAACCCGCTGCCGTACGCCGACGTGGTCACCACCACTACGCACAAAACCCTGCGCGGCCCACGTGGCGGTCTGATCCTGGCCAAGTCCAACGAAGAGATCGAGAAAAAGCTCAACGCTGCGGTGTTCCCTGGCGCCCAGGGCGGCCCGCTGATGCACGTCATCGCCGGTAAAGCGGTGTGCTTCAAAGAAGCGCTGGAGCCTGGCTTCAAGGCTTATCAGCAACAAGTGATCGACAACGCCCAAGCCATGGCGAGCGTATTTATCAAACGTGGCTACGATGTAGTGTCCGGCGGCACCGACAACCACTTGTTCCTGGTCAGCCTGATCCGTCAGGGCCTGACCGGCAAAGACGCCGACGCCGCCCTCGGCCGCGCGCACATCACCGTCAACAAGAACGCCGTGCCGAACGACCCGCAGTCGCCGTTTGTCACTTCCGGCCTGCGCATCGGCACCCCGGCGGTGACCACGCGTGGCTTCAAAGTGACCCAATGCGTGACGCTGGCCGGCTGGATCTGCGACATCCTCGACAACCTCGGCGATGCCGACGTCGAGGCCAATGTTGCCCAGCAGGTCTCGGCCCTGTGCGCAGACTTCCCGGTTTATCGCTGAGCGTTCTGGAGTAAATGACTATGCAACGCTATTCGGGCTTCGGCCTCTTCAAACACTCCCTCAGCCACCACGAAAACTGGCAGCGCATGTGGCGCACACCGACGCCGAAAAAGGTCTACGACGTGGTCATCGTCGGCGGCGGCGGGCACGGTCTGGCGACCGCCTACTATCTGGCGAAAGAACACGGCATCACCAACGTGGCCGTGGTCGAGAAAGGCTGGCTGGGCGGCGGTAACACCGCGCGCAACACCACCATCGTTCGCTCCAATTATCTGTGGGACGAGTCGGCGCACCTGTACGAACACGCGATGAAATTGTGGGAAGGCCTGTCGCAGGATCTGAACTACAACGTGATGTTCTCCCAGCGTGGCGTCTACAACCTCTGCCACACCCTGCAGGACATCCGTGATTCCGAGCGTCGGGTCAGCGCCAACCGCCTCAACGGCGTCGATGGCGAACTGCTCAACGCCCAGCAAGTCGCTGACGAGATTCCGTACCTCGACTGCTCGAAGAACACTCGCTACCCGGTGCTGGGCGCCACCGTCCAGCGTCGCGGCGGCGTGGCCCGTCACGATGCCGTGGCGTGGGGCTTTGCCCGTGCCGCCGACGCCCTCGGTGTGGACTTGATCCAGCAGACTGAAGTGATCGGCTTCCGCAAGGAAAACGGCGTGTGCATCGGTGTTGAAACCAACAAGGGCTTCATCGGCGCCAAGCGCGTCGGTGTGGTGACGGCCGGTAACTCCGGGCACATGGCCAAACTCGCCGGTTTCCGTCTGCCGATCGAATCCCACCCGCTGCAAGCGCTGGTGTCCGAGCCGATCAAACCGATTATCGACAGCGTGATCATGTCCAACGCTGTGCACGGTTACATCAGCCAGTCCGACAAGGGCGACCTGGTGATCGGCGCCGGTATCGACGGCTACAACGGCTACGGCCAGCGCGGTTCGTACCCGGTGATCGAGCACACCATCCAGGCCATCGTCGAGATGTTCCCGGTGCTGTCGCGGGTGCGCATGAACCGTCAGTGGGGCGGCATCGTCGATACCACGCCGGATGCCTGCCCGATCATTTCGAAAACCCCGGTACCGAACATGTTCTTCAACTGCGGTTGGGGCACCGGCGGCTTCAAGGCCACACCTGGCTCGGGCAACGTGTTTGCCGCGAGTCTGGCCAAGGGTGAAATGCACCCGTTGGCTGCACCTTTCTCCATCGACCGTTTCCACAACGGTGCGTTGATCGATGAACACGGCGCTGCTGCGGTTGCCCACTAACAGGAGAAATCCCCATGTTGCATATCTTCTGTCCTCACTGCGGCGAACTGCGCTCCGAAGAGGAATTCCACGCATCCGGTCAGGCGCACATTCCGCGCCCGCTCGATCCTGGTGCCTGCACTGATGAAGAGTGGGGCGACTACATGTTTTTCCGCGATAACCCGCGCGGTCTGCACCACGAATTGTGGGATCACGTTGCCGGTTGCCGCCAGTACTTCAACGTCACCCGCGACACCGTGACCTACGAGATTCTCGAAACCTACAAGATCGGCACCAAGCCGCAATTCACCGACAAGGCTGATACGGCGAAAACAGCCACGACGGCGCTGGGAGAGAAGGTATGAGCCAGACCAATCGCCTGTCCAACGGTGGACGGATCGACCGCAACAAAGTGCTGAGCTTCACCTTCAACGGCCAGACCTACAAAGGCTTCGAGGGTGACTCGCTGGCCGCCGCGCTGATCGCCAACGGCGTCGATATCATCGGCCGCAGCTTCAAGTATTCGCGTCCACGCGGCATCTTCGCCGCTGGCGCCGAAGAGCCGAACGCCGTGCTGCAAATCGGTGCGACCGAAGCCACGCAGATTCCGAACGTGCGCGCCACCCAACAGGCGCTGTACCAAGGTCTGGTCGCCACCAGCACCAACGGCTGGCCCAACGTCAACAACGACATGATGGGCATTCTCGGCAAGGTCGGCGGCAAGCTGATGCCGCCGGGTTTCTACTACAAAACCTTCATGTACCCGCAATCGTTCTGGATGACTTACGAGAAGTACATTCGTAAGGCCGCCGGTTTGGGCCGTTCGCCGACCGAAGTCGATCCGGACACCTACGACTACATGAACCAGCACTGCGACGTGCTGATCGTCGGCGCCGGCCCAGCGGGTCTCGCGGCGGCGCTGGCGGCTGCGCGCAGTGGTGCTCGGGTGATTCTGGCTGACGAGCAGGAAGAGTTCGGCGGCAGCCTCCTTGATTCCCGCGAAAGCCTCGACGGCAAACCGGCGATGGATTGGGTTGCCAGCGTCATCGCCGAATTGAAGGACACCCCGGACGTGCTGCTGTTGCCGCGCGCCACGGTCAACGGTTACCACGACCACAACTTCCTGACCATTCACGAACGCCTCACCGATCACCTCGGCGACCGCGCACCGATCGGTCAGGTGCGTCAGCGCATTCACCGCGTTCGTGCCAAGCGTGTGGTGCTGGCGACCGGCGCTTGCGAGCGTCCGCTGGTCTACGGCAACAACGACGTGCCGGGCAACATGCTTGCCGGTGCTGTCTCGACTTACGTGCGCCGTTACGGCGTGGCGCCAGGTAAAAAACTGGTGCTGTCGACCAACAATGATCACGCCTATCGCGTGGCTCTGGATTGGCTCGACGCCAGTCTGCAAGTGGTCGCCATCGCCGACGCCCGCAGCAATCCGCGCGGTGCATTGGTGGAAGAAGCCCGCGCCAAAGGCATCCGCATTCTCACCGGCAGCGCCGTGATCGAGGCCCGTGGCAGCAAGCGCGTCACCGCTGCCCGCATCGCCGCAATTGATGTGAAGGCGCATGCCGTGACCAGCCCGGGCGAATGGCTCGACTGCGATGTGGTCGCCAGCTCCGGCGGTTACAGCCCGGTGGTTCACCTGGCCTCGCACTTGGGTGGCAAGCCGACCTGGCGCGAAGACATCCTCGGTTTCATCCCGGGCGAAGCCCCGCAGAAACGCGTGTGCGTCGGTGGCATCAACGGCGTCTACGGTCTCGGCGATTCTCTGGCCGATGGTTTTGAAGGTGGCGTGCGTGCTGCCAGTGAAGCCGGTTTCGCTGCGGTCGAAGGCACTCTGCCGAAAGCCCTGAGCCGCCTCGAAGAGCCGACGCTGGCGCTGTTCCAGGTGCCGCATGAAAAGGGCACGGCCCGCGCACCGAAGCAATTCGTCGACCTGCAAAACGACGTCACCGCCGCCGCCATCGAACTGGCGACCCGCGAAGGTTTCGAGTCGGTCGAGCACGTCAAACGCTACACCGCACTGGGCTTCGGCACCGATCAGGGCAAGCTCGGCAACGTCAACGGTCTGGCCATCGCCGCCCGTTCGCTGAACGTGACCATCCCGCAGATGGGCACCACGATGTTCCGCCCGAACTACACGCCGGTCACCTTCGGCGCCGTGGCCGGCCGTCACTGTGGGCACATCTTCGAACCGGTTCGCTACACCGCACTGCATGCCTGGCATGTGAAGAGCGGCGCCGAGTTTGAAGACGTCGGCCAGTGGAAACGCCCATGGTACTTCCCGAAAAACGGTGAAGACCTGCACGCTGCCGTGAAGCGCGAATGCAAAGCCGTGCGCGACAGCGTCGGCCTGCTCGACGCCTCGACGCTGGGCAAAATCGACATTCAAGGCCCGGATGCCCGCGAGTTCCTCAACCGCGTGTACACCAACGCCTGGACCAAGCTCGACGTGGGCAAGGCGCGTTACGGCCTGATGTGCAAAGAAGACGGCATGGTCTTCGACGACGGTGTCACGGCGTGTCTGGCCGACAACCATTTCGTCATGACCACCACCACCGGCGGCGCCGCGCGCGTGCTGCAATGGTTGGAGCTGTACCACCAGACCGAATGGCCGGACATGAAGGTGTATTTCACCTCCGTCACCGACCACTGGGCGACCATGACCCTGTCCGGCCCGAACAGCCGCAAGCTGCTCAGCGCCGTGACTGATATCGATCTGAGCAACGAAGCGTTCCCGTTCATGACCTGGAAAGAAGGTCTGGTCGGCGGTGTGCCGGCGCGGGTGTTCCGTATCTCGTTTACCGGTGAGCTGTCATACGAAGTCAACGTGCAGGCCGACTATGCGATGGGCGTGCTGGAGAAAATCGTCGAGGCCGGCAAGCCGTACAACCTGACCCCGTACGGCACTGAAACCATGCACGTGCTGCGGGCCGAGAAGGGTTTCATCATCGTCGGTCAGGACACCGACGGCTCGATGACCCCGGACGACCTGAACATGGGCTGGTGTGTAGGTCGCACCAAACCGTTCTCGTGGATCGGCCAGCGCGGCATGAACCGTGAAGACTGCGTGAAGGATCAGCGTAAGCAACTGGTCGGCTTGAAGCCGATCGACCCGACCAAATGGCTGCCGGAAGGTGCGCAACTGGTGTTCAACACCAAGCAGGCGATCCCGATGACCATGGTCGGCCACGTGACCTCCAGTTACGCGCACAACTCCCTCGGTTATTCGTTTGCCATGGGCGTGGTCAAGGGCGGTCTGAAACGCATGGGTGAGCGGGTGTTTGCGCCGCTGGCCGATGGCAGCGTGATCGAGGCAGAGATCGTTTCTTCGGTGTTCTTCGATCCGAAGGGTGATCGCCAGAACATTTGATGGTCTCGAGAACTGTGGGCGGGCGGCTATTCGCGAGCAGGCTCGCTCCCACATTCGACCGCGTTCACCTGTGGGAGCGAGCCTGCTCGCGAAAGCGGCAGATCAGCCACCGCAGGAACCAACAGAATTCAGGAAGGTGCTTTATGACCACAGCCAACGTGTACCAACAACGCCCAACCACCGGTGCCCGTGCCGAGTCGTCGCTGCACCATGCCGACCTCGCCAGCCTGGTCGGCAAGGGCCGCAAGAACGCCGGCGTGATCGTGCGTGAGAAAAAACTCCTCGGCCACCTGACCATTCGTGGCGATGGCCACGATGCCGCCTTCGCCGCTGGCGTACACCAGGCCCTGGGCATCGAACTGCCCGGCGCCCTGAGCGTGATCGTCAAAGGCGAAACCAGCCTGCAATGGATGGGGCCGGACGAGTGGCTTCTGATCGTGCCAAGCGGTGAAGAGTTCGCCGCCGAGCAGAAACTGCGCGAAGCGCTGGGCGATCTGCACATTGCAATCGTCAACGTCAGCGGCGGCCAGCAACTGCTCGAACTGAGCGGGCCGAATGTGCGTCAGGTACTGATGAAGTCCACCAGCTATGACGTGCATCCGAACAACTTTCCGGTCGGTAAAGCGGTCGGGACGGTGTTCGCCAAGTCGCAGCTGATGATTCGCCATACCGCTGAAGACACTTGGGAGTTGCTGATCCGTCGCAGCTTTTCGGATTACTGGTGGTTGTGGTTGCAGGATGCTTCGGCCGAGTACGGCCTCAGCGTCCAGGCCTGACACTGAATGGCCATCGTGCCTGCTTCTGTGGCGAGGGGATAAATCCCGTCACCACAAAAGCAGTTCAGCGCAGGTCAGCCCAGTTCAGCGTTCACTCTGCTCACCGTTGTTGAAACAGGAGTCACCGCACCATGAGCCGCGCCCCAGACACATGGATTCTGACCGCCGACTGCCCCAGCGTCCTCGGCACCGTGGACGCGGTGACGCGTTTTCTGTTCGAGCAGGGCTGCTACGTCACCGAGCACCATTCCTTCGATGACCGCCTCTCCGGGCGTTTTTTCATTCGTGTGGAATTCCGCCAGCCCGACGGCTTCGACGAACAAGCTTTCCGTGCCGGCCTCGCCGAGCGTGGCCAGGCCTTCGGCATGATCTTCGAGCTGACCGCGCCGAACTACCGGCCAAAAGTGGTGATCATGGTCTCCAAGGCCGATCACTGCCTCAACGACTTGCTCTACCGCCAGCGCATCGGCCAGTTATCGATGGACGTGGCGGCGGTGGTGTCCAACCACCCGGATCTCAAGCCGTTGGCCGACTGGCACCAGATTCCCTACTACCATTTCCCCCTCGATCCCAACGACAAACCGTCGCAGGAGCGTCGGGTCTTGCAGGTGATCGAAGAGTCCGGCGCCGAACTGGTGATCCTCGCCCGTTACATGCAGGTGTTGTCGCCGGAGCTGTGCCGCAAGCTTGATGGCAAGGCGATCAACATCCATCACTCGTTGTTGCCGGGCTTCAAGGGTGCCAAGCCTTATCACCAGGCCTACAACAAGGGCGTGAAACTGGTCGGCGCGACAGCGCACTACATCAATAACGACCTCGACGAGGGGCCGATCATCGCCCAGGGCGTCGAGGCGGTGGATCACAGTCATTACCCTGAGGATCTGATTGCCAAGGGGCGCGATATTGAAGGCCTGACGCTGGCGCGGGCGGTTGGGTATCACATTGAGCGGAGGGTGTTTCTCAACGCCAATCGTACGGTCGTTCTCTAGATCGCCATCGCTGGCAAGCCAGCTCCCACAGGATTCGGTGTTGGATTTAGATTCTGTAAACGACACAAATCCCTGTGGGAGCTGGCTTGCCAGCGATGAGGCCCTGACAGGCAACACATAAACAGCATCTGTACCCGAGCACTCAACGCGCTGCCTGCCTGGGCAACGCGGTTCCATAAAAACAACAGCGAGGTGAAAGCATGTCTGGCAATCGTGGTGTGGTGTATCTCGGCGCTGGCAAGGTCGAAGTACAGAAAATCGACTATCCGAAAATGCAGGACCCGCGCGGTCGCAAGATCGAGCACGGGGTCATTCTCAAAGTGGTTTCCACCAACATCTGCGGCTCCGACCAACACATGGTGCGCGGCCGTACCACGGCGCAGACCGGTCTGGTGCTGGGCCATGAAATCACCGGCGAGGTGATCGAAAAAGGCTCCGACGTCGAAAACCTGAAAATCGGCGACCTGGTTTCCGTTCCGTTCAACGTGGCTTGCGGGCGTTGCCGTTCCTGCAAGGAGCAACACACCGGCGTCTGCCTGACCGTCAACCCGGCCCGTGCCGGCGGCGCTTACGGTTACGTCGACATGGGCGACTGGACCGGTGGCCAGGCCGAATACGTGCTGGTCCCCTACGCCGACTTCAACCTGCTGAAACTGCCGGATCGCGACAAGGCCATGGAGAAAATCCGCGACCTGACCTGCCTGTCCGACATCCTGCCGACCGGTTACCACGGTGCGGTGACTGCCGGTGTTGGCCCGGGCAGTACCGTTTACATTGCCGGCGCCGGCCCGGTCGGTCTCGCCGCCGCCGCTTCGGCGCGCCTGCTCGGTGCGGCGGTTGTGATCGTCGGCGACGTCAACACCATCCGCCTGGCCCACGCCAAGGCGCAGGGTTTTGAAATCGTCGACCTGTCCAAGGACACGCCGCTGCACGAACAGATCGCCGCTCTGCTGGGCGAGCCGGAAGTCGATTGCGCCGTGGATTGCGTGGGCTTCGAAGCGCGCGGCCACGGCCACGACGGGGTGAAATCCGAAGCACCGGCCACCGTGCTCAACTCGCTGATGGGCGTGGTGCGCGTGGCAGGCAAAATCGGCATTCCGGGCCTGTACGTCACTGAAGATCCGGGTGCCGTCGACGCCGCCGCGAAAATGGGCAGCCTGAGTATTCGTTTCGGTCTGGGCTGGGCCAAGTCGCACAGCTTCCACACTGGCCAGACGCCGGTCATGAAGTACAACCGCCAATTGATGCAGGCGATCATGTGGGATCGCATTAACATTGCCGAAGTGGTGGGCGTGCAGGTGATCAGCCTCGATCAGGCGCCGGAAGGTTACGGCGAGTTCGATGCGGGTGTGCCGAAGAAGTTTGTGATTGATCCGCATAAGTTGTTTAGTGCGGCGTAAGTTTCGCTCCCACGAAAAAGGGCAACCTGTCGGGTTGCCTTTTTTTTTAAGTTGGTTTTTATTCTTTGAACGAGCATTTGCTGGCGTCACCGTCAGCAGTAGCACAGTCATCACCCTTCCAGTTGCTCCCGGTGGCTTTAACCGGGGTCCCGTTTCGATAGCCGGTCGAGGCGCCGAGATCGTCCTTGCCTTCATACCGGCAAATAACAACCGAGTTGGGTGCGTCTTTGTTTTTAAGGCGTGCAGAGGTGAAGGTGAGATCCTCGGCACCCTGAGAGTGGGTCACTGAGAGAGTCGGGCACGTAGCTGCATAAACAGTGCTCATCATGGCCAGACTGAGCAAAACGCCGGTGGTGATTTTCTGCTTCATCATTTGTACTCCGTTACATAAAAGGAGCAGAAATATTCGCTTTGATATGGATTGCCGACAACTGTCAGATCTGACAGGTATCTAAATCCATTTGAAGTAAGGCTTTCATTTAATCGCTAATAAATGGCCTAAAGGATCGCAGCCTTCGGCAGCTCGTACACGGTCCCTGTAGGAGCTGCCGAAGGCTGCGATCTTTTGATCTTCTGCACTCAAAAGTTGCTGATGCCATTCATCGCGAGGGCATCCCGATTTCACGTTCTATCCACGTGGCATTGCTGAAAATGGATGCGCAGGCGAGGAACATGCCGGCAGATACCCTGTCAAACCGGCAGTTTCACCGCCTGTTCAACGGGTGGTTTCCACAGCGCAAGAGGATGTCTGAATGAAGATTTCACGCGGTTTTGCCTTGGCATCGCTCCTGACCCTGGCGGCCGGCCCGGTGTTTGCCGGTTTCAGCCTGAACGACGTCGCCGGTGCCGTTTCGGGCATGCAGGGCGGTGATAAGGCGGCCGCTGCGGCGCCGACGTCGGAAACCGCCGGTTTGCTCAGTGCCCTGAGCGCGCTGGATGTCACGCCGGAGCAAGCCGTGGGCGGCACCAGTGCGATGCTCGGGCTGGCGAAGAATCAGTTGAGCAGCACCGATTATTCACAGCTGGCCAAGGAAGTGCCGGGCATCGACAAGTTGTCCGGGGGCAGCGGTAATCTGGCGGCGCTGGGCGCCTTGCTCGGCTCGTCGGGCAAGTCCGCCGGTCTGGAAAACGCCTTGGGCAACGTCAAGGACACCAATGACCTGAACAATGCCTTCAGCGCGCTGGGCATGGACAGCGGCATGATCGGCCAGTTTGCCCCGGTGCTGCTGCAGTATCTCGGTCAGCAAGGCGTCGGCGGTTCGCTGCTGAGCAGTCTGGGCAGCATCTGGGGCACTGGCACCGGTAGCTGATTCAGCCGCGCCCGTTCTTCAGTTCAGCGATGCGCTGATCTTTCTCGGTCCAGAGCTGGTTGACCCAGCTCTGGACCTTCTGGCGAAACACCGGATCGTTTTCATAATCGCCCTGCCACAGCGCCGGGTCGAGTTCGCGGGTCTGGATGTCGATGATCACGCGCGGCACGTTACCGCTGATCAAATCCCAGAAGCCGGGAATCTTCGCCTGTGGATAAACCACCGTCACATCGAGAATCGCGTCCAGTTGTTCACCCATCGCCGCCAGTACAAAAGCCACGCCGCCCGCCTTGGGCTTGAGCAGGTGATTGAACGGTGATCGTTGCTGCGCGCTTTTGGCGGCGGTGTAGCGGGTGCCTTCCAGATAATTCACCACGGTCACCGGCTGGCGCTTGAACAGCTCGCAGGCCTGCTTGGTGATTTCCAGATCCTTGCCCGCCAGTTCCGGGTTCTTCGCCAGGAATGCCTTGGTGTAGCGCTTCATGAACGGGTAATCCAGCGCCCACCAGGCCAGACCCAGGAACGGTACCCAGATCAGTTCTTTCTTGAGGAAGAACTTGAAGAACGGCGTGCGCCGGTTGAGGGTCTGGATCAGTGCCGGAATGTCGACCCACGACTGGTGATTGCTGACCACCAGATAAGAGGTGTCACCGCGCAGGTCATCACCGCCGCGAATGTCCCATTGAGTAGGAATGCACAGGCGAAATATCAGCTTGTCGATTTCTGCCCAGGTCTCGGCGATCCACATTACCGCCCCCGACGCGTAATCACGCCAGCGCCCGGGCGCTACCAGTTTGAGCAGGGCAAACACCATCAACGGCCCGATCAGGATCAGGGTGTTGAGCAATAGCAGCAGGGTGACGAAACAGCCGGTGAGCAGGCGGCGCATAGGCAACTCTATGAAAGCGGATAGGCGCGCCATGATAAGTGGCTTCGGGCGACAGGCCAAATTTGCACTGACGAATGTTTCACCTTCGCACCTCTAAGATCAAAAGATCGCAGCCTTCGGCAGTTCCTACCCGATCCCTGTAGGAGCTGCCGAAGGCTGCGATCTTTTGATCTGTCGTTTGCCGAACGAATTCAAAGCCAACGGTCTAAAATCCCGTTGCCTAACTCCTCAAGGAAGCCCTTTACGTGAAATCCCTCCTTGCACTGTTTGCCCTCGTCGCCTTGCCGGTCATGGCCGCCGAGCCGACCCTTTACGGGCGTTACGAATACATTGCGCTGCCGGAAATCGGCGGTGAAGTGCTCAAGGCCAAGATGGACACTGGCGCGCTGACCGCCTCGTTGTCGGCCAAGGACATCGAGACGTTCACCCGCGACGGCGACGAATGGGTGCGCTTCCGTCTCGGCACCAAGGACGCCAGTAACAAGGTCTACGAACACAAGGTGGCGCGCATCAGCAAGATCAAGAGCCGCTCCGATGAGGAAGACGAGGGCGAAAGCACCGAAGTCGCCAAGCGCCCGGTGGTCGATCTGGAGCTGTGCCTGGGCAACGTCAAGCGTACCGTGGAGGTCAACCTGACCGACCGCAGCAACTTCAACTACCCGCTGCTGATCGGTGCCAAGGCCTTGCGCGAGTTCGGCGCGGCCGTAAACCCGGCCCGTCGCTTCACCGCCGACAAGCCCGACTGCTAAGTGGTCTCATTGACGTAACGTCAGGCTTGGGGCACCGTTCGCGCACCTAACCCAAGGGCTCGGACGCCATGCCTCATATCCTGATTGTCGAAGACGAAGCGGCGATTGCCGACACGCTGATTTTTGCCTTGCAGGGCGAGGGGTTCACCACCACCTGGGTGAGCCTCGGCGCGGCGGCGCTGGAGCATCAGCGCCAGACCCCGGCGGATCTGATCATTCTCGACATCGGTCTGCCGGACATCAGCGGTTTCGAAACCTGCAAACAGCTGCGCCGCTTCAGTGAAGTGCCGGTGTTGTTTCTCAGTGCGCGGGACGCCGAGATCGACCGTGTCGTGGGGCTGGAAATCGGTGCCGACGACTATGTGGTCAAGCCGTTCAGTCCACGGGAAGTCACGGCGCGGGTTCGCGCGATTCTCAAGCGCATGGCGCCACGCCTCGTAGTTGAAGACTCTTCTGCGCTGTTTCGAATTGATCCCGAGCGGGTGCAGATTGCCTATCGCGGTCAGCCTCTGAGCCTGACCCGCCACGAATTCCGCCTGCTGCAATGCCTGCTCGAGCAACCGGAGCGGGTCTTCAGCCGCGAACAATTGCTCGATGCATTGGGGGTGGCGGCGGATGCCGGTTACGAGCGCAGCATCGACAGCCACATCAAAAGCGTGCGCGCCAAGCTGCGTCTGGTGCGCGCCGAAGCCGAGCCGATCCAGACCCATCGCGGCCTCGGTTACAGCTACAGCCCGGGGCACAGCTGATGTCGCTGGGGCTGCGGATTTTCCTGGTGTATGTGCTGTTTGTCGGCCTGACCGGTTATTTCGTGCTCAACACGGTGATGGAGGAAATCCGTCCTGGTGTGCGTCAGTCCACCGAAGAAACCCTGGTCGACACCGCCAACCTGATGGCGGAGATCCTGCGTGACGATTTCAAGGCCGGCACCCTCAGCGAGAATCGCTGGCCGCAGTTACTGCGCGCCTACGGCGAACGCCAGCCGCAAGCAACGATCTGGGGGCTGCCGAAGAATCAGGTCAACCATCGCATCTATGTCACCGACGCCAAGGGCCGGGTGGTGCTGGACTCCAGCGGTGTGGCGGTGGGCCAGGACTATTCGCGCTGGAACGACGTCTACCTGACCTTGCGTGGCGAGTACGGTGCGCGTTCCAGCCGCAGCGATCCGGATGACCCGAGCTCGTCGGTGATGCACGTCGGCGCGCCGATCCGCGACCACGGGCAGATCATTGGCGTGGTCACCGTGGCCAAACCCAACAGCTCTTTACAGCCTTATGTTGATCGCACCGAACGGCGCCTGCTGTATTACGGCGCCGGTTTGATCGGCCTTGGTCTGTTGTTCGGTGCGTTGCTGTCGTGGTGGCTGAGCCGCGCGCTGCACCGGTTGACCGGTTATGCCCAGGCAGTGAGCGAGGGCCGGCGGGTGGAAGTGCCGCACTATCGCGGCGGCGAACTGGAACAACTGGCCACGGCGGTGGAACAGATGCGCACGCAACTGGAGGGCAAGGCTTATGTCGAGCGCTACGTACACACGCTGACCCATGAACTGAAAAGTCCGCTGGCGGCCATTCGTGGTGCTGCGGAGTTGTTGCAAGGTGAAATGCTGCCGGTTCAGCGCCTGCGTTTCGTCGGCAACATCGACAGCGAAAGTGCGCGGATGCAGCAGTTGATCGAGCGCTTGCTGAATCTGGCGCAGGTTGAGCAGCGCCAAGGGCTGGAGGAACGGGTCGCGGTGCCGCTGGCGGTGTTGGTCGATGAGTTGTTGCAGGCTCAGACCGCGCGAATCGAAGGCAAGAAGCTGCGCATTGAACAGGCAATCTCGGCGAATCTGCTGCTGATCGGCGAACCATTTTTGCTGCGTCAGGCGCTGGGTAACCTGCTGGAGAATGCGCTGGATTTCACCCCGGTTGAGGGGCTGTTGCTGTTCAGTGCCGAACGCCGGGATGAGCAGATTGAACTGCGTCTGTTCAATGAAACCGCGCCGATTCCCGATTACGCCTTGCCGCGTCTGACCGAGCGCTTTTACTCATTGCCGCGCCCGGACAGTGGGCGCAAGAGCACCGGGCTTGGGCTTAACTTTGTCGAGGAAGTGGTCAAGTTGCATGGTGGGTCGATGTGCATTCGTAATGTTGAAAATGGCGTTGAGGTGACTTTGCGCCTGCCTTGAGAGTGTTAAAAGATCGCAGCCTTCGGCAGCTCCTACAGAGGTCGGTGTAGGAGCTGCCGAAGGCTGCGATCTTTTTTATGTCTCCACACAATCTCCACATTCCCCCCACAAAACCCCCATATACCCCGACCAGACTCTGCCCATCAAAACAGGGAGAGTCCCATGAACAAGAATCTGACCATAAAGCTCGGGGCCATTGCCCTGTTGATCCTGCTGTTGCTGATACCGCTGCTGATGATCGACGGAGTCATCGACGAGCGCCAGCAACTGCGCGACGGCGTGCTTGAAGACATTGCCCGCAGTTCCAGTTACAGCCAGCAATTGAGCGGCCCGGTGATGGTGGTGCCATATCGCAAGGTGATTCACAACTGGAAGATCAACGACAAAACCAACAAGCGCTATGACGAGCCGAGCGAAGAGCGCGGGCGTTTGTACTTCCTGCCAGAACGTTTTGAGCTCGATGGCCAGGTACAGACCGAACTGCGCGCCCGGGGCATTTACGAAGCGCGGCTGTTCCACGCCGATAATCGCATCAACGGTCACTTTTCGCTGCCGGCGCAATTGGGCATCAAGGAAGACTTCGTCGATTACCAGTTCGATGCACCGTTTCTCGCGGTCGGCATCAGCGACATTCGCGGCATCGAGAACGCCTTGAAACTGGAACTTGACGGTCAGCGCCTGGACTTCGTGCCTGGTACTCAAGTCGGTTGGCTCGGCGAGGGCGTGCGGGTAACGCTGCCGCTGCTCGACACCAGCAAAACCACGGAACTGGCGTTCGGCTTCGACCTGCGTTTGCAGGGCACCGGTTCGTTGCAGGTGCTGCCGGTGGGCAAGAGCAGCAGCGTGAGCCTCACTGCCAACTGGCCGCACCCAAGCTTCATCGGCAACTTCCTGCCGGCCAAGCGTGAAATCAACGACACCGGTTTCAGCGCCGACTGGCAGACAACGTTCTTCTCCACCAATCTGCAAGACGCCATGAGCCGATGCGTCAGCAGCAGTGATTGCGATGGCTTCAACGCCCGCAGTTTTGGCGTGAACTTCATCGATCCGGTGGATCAGTATCTTAAGAGCGACCGGGCGATCAAATATGCCTTGCTGTTCATCGTCCTGACGTTCGCCGGTTTCTTCCTGTTCGAAGTGCTCAAGAGCCTGGCGGTGCACCCGGTGCAATATGCGTTGGTGGGTGTGGCGCTGGCGTTCTTTTACCTGTTGCTGCTGTCGCTGTCGGAACACATCGGGTTTGCTCTGGCGTATCTGTTGTCGGCCAGTGGTTGTGTGGTGTTGATCGGGTTCTATGTCTGCCACGTGTTGCACAGCGTGCGTCACGGTTTGAGTTTTTCGGCGGGGTTGGCGGCGTTGTATGGCTTGCTGTATGGCTTGTTGAGCGCCGAGGATTACGCGCTGCTGATGGGCTCGCTGTTGTTGTTCGGCTTGCTCGGTGTGTTCATGGTGCTGACGCGCAAACTGGATTGGTACGGGATCGGGCAGAAGCAGGGTAAACCGCTGGAGTTTGATGTGGAGGCGATGCAATGAGCCGGTCGCTGGGGTTGCGTGAGGATCAGCAGTGGAAGGATGAGTTGGTGACGCGGATTATCGGGTTTCTGCCTGTGGAACCGAGGTGGCCTCATCGCTGGCAAGCCAGCTCCCACAGGATTTGTGGTGGATCAGTTTTCTCCGCTACATCCAGCTCCCATAGGTTCTGTGCTGATACAGATTTCTCTGCCACACCCAAATCCAATGTGGGAGCTGGCTTGCCAGCGATGAGGCCGGAACAGACGTCGCAGATCTAGGGCTTGGGCATGGTCGCGATCATGGACGGTCGCTGACTGATTTCGAAGAACCAGTTGGCCAGTTGCGGATTGGCCTCGCGCCAGCCCAGGTCCGGGAAGCGCAGGTCGAGGTAACCCAGCGCACAGGCGACGCTGATCGCCGCCACATCGAAGTGGCTGGTCAGCTCGGCAATCGCGTCTTTTTCCAGCAGCGCCAGCGCGCGACGGATCTTGTCACGCTGGGCGTCGAGCCATTCGTCCCAGTGTTTTTCCGGCGCACGCAGCACCTGCTCGTAACGCACCATCACCGAGGCATCCATGATTCCGTCGGCCATCGAGGCCAGGGTCAGGCGCCGCCAGCGGGCCGAACCATCGCGGGGGATCAGCGGGTTGCCGACGTGTTGGTGGTCGAGGTAGTCGAGGATCACGCGGCTGTCATGTATGACATTGCCATCAGCCAGGCGCAGGGCGGGGATTTTGCCCAGCGGGTTGTCGGCGTTGAGCTCGGCACTCGGGCTGACCGGGCTGAGCACGCAGTCTTGCAACGCGACGCGATCCTGCTGGCCGGTCTCGTGCAGAAATACCATGACTTTGCGTACGAACGGGGAGAGCGTGTTGTGGTACAGGGTCATGCTGGGGGCGGACATTGGCAAACCTCGTGGGCATCGAAGAGCAGGAGGTTAGCCTAGCCACAAGCCGCGAGGCTGGCGAGGGAATTTATGGTGCCTTGAAGGTCGCCATCGCTGGCAAGCCAGCTCCCACAGGTTTTTGCAGTGAACACACATTTCGGGTTCACCAGAAGTCCCTGTGGGAGCTGGCTTGCCAGCGATGAGGCCATCACCGACAACACAAAAACTACCCGCGCAGCAGCAATCCCCTGATCGCCAAAAATGCCGGAACACCCAGCCCAACCCAGCTCAATGCATCCCAGATGCCATCCCCCAACAACGCCGCAAACAGCCCTGCGGCACTGAGCAGCGCAATCACTAGCGGCGTGCTGAACACCTTCCAGAAACTCGACTGACGCGGCTTCATGCCGAGGCCTCCGTCGTTTCCAGCACTGGCTTGGCAGCCTTGCGCCGCACCACCCACAAATACACGCCGCTGCCGAGCACGATGATCGTCAGCACATCGAGGGTGGCCCAGAGGATCTTCATTGGCATGCCGCCGTAGTCACCGAAGTGCAGCGGCTGCGACATGCCCATGGCGTCCATGTACCACGGCCGCTCGGCCACCGCCGTGACTTGCAGGGTCGTGGCGTCGATCAGCACCGGCGTCAGCAGGTGAGAGGTCAAATGCGTGCCGCCCTTCATGAACACCGAGTAATGGTGTTCGCTGGAAAACCGCGTGCTGGGGAAGGCGATGAAGTCCGGTTTCATGCCCGGCGCGACTTCGCCGGCAATGTCGAGCAAGCGGGTGGCTGGCGCCAGATGAGTCAGCGGTGGCGCATCGCGATAGGGCGCGATCAAGGTATTGAGCGAGTCGTTGCGCCATGCAGCGATCAGCAAGTCGGCGCAGGCGCTGATCACACCGGTTACGCCGACCACCAACGCCCAGGTCAGCGTGACGACGCCGATCAGGTTATGCAGGTCAAGCCAGCGCAGGCGGGTGGATTTGTCCTGGCGCACGGTGCCGAACTTCAAACGGCGCATGAACGGCAGGTACAGCACCGTCCCGGAAACAATCGCCACGACAAACAGCAGGCCCATGAACGCCAGCAGCAATTTGCCCGGCAGCCCGGCGAACATGTCGACGTGCAGGCGCAGGATGAACAGCATCAAACCGCCGTTCGCCGAGGGGGTTTCCAGCGCTTCGCCGGTGCGCGCATCGAGCATGAACGTGTGCGAAGAGTTGGGCTCGGTGCCGGCGGTTTTCGCCATGATCGTCAGCACGGCGTTCGGCTCATCGTCGTCGAAGCCGAAGTACTGCACGACGTCATCCGGGCGATGTTTTTCCGCTGCCTCGACCAGTTGCGCCAGATTCAGGCGCGGCGTGTCGGCCGGCATCTCGCGAACTTCGGGCGCATCGCCGAGCAGGTGGTCGATTTCATGGCTGAAGATCAACGGCAGGCCGGTCAAGGCCAGCATCAGCAAAAACACGGTGCAGATCAGGCTGGTCCAGGTGTGGATGAACGACCAGCGGCGGATTGTTTTACTTTTCATTTCATGACCTTCAAAAACACCAAAGCCGTCCACGAGGGACGGCCGGCTGACATGACCTGTTTCAGCTCAATCGCTTACCACTTGTAAGTGGCACTGGCGACGACACTGCGCGTGTCGCCGTAGTAGCAGTAGAAGCTGTCACAAGTGGAAATGTATTCCTTGTCGAACAGGTTGGTCGCATTGAGTGCCAGCGACGCGCCCTTGAGGCTGTTGTCCAGACGGCCGAGGTCGTAATGCACGCTCGCGTCGAACACGGTGTAGGCGTCCGCCTTGCCCAGCCAGGTGTTGGCCTTGTCGCCGTAAGTGTTGCCGGTGTAACGCACGCCGGCACCGATGCCGAAGCCGTCGAGTACGCCGGTGTGCCAGGTGTAATCGGTCCACAACGACGCTTGCTGGTTGGGCATCAGTTGCAGGCGATTGCCCTTGTCGGTGCCGTTCTGCACTTCGGATTTGGCCAGGGTGTAGGCGGCGATGACTTTCAGGTTGTCGGTAACGTCCGAAACCGCTTCCAGCTCCAGGCCTTTGACTTTCACTTCGCCGGTCTGGCTGGTGATCGACACGCCGTCAACGAAGGTGTTGACCGAGACGTTTTTCTGGGTGAGGTCATACACGGCGGCGCTCAACAAAGTCTTGCTGCCCGGCGGCGTGTACTTGATGCCCAGCTCCCATTGCTTGCCTTCGGTTGGCTTGAGCGAACCGGTGGAGGTGGCGTCGGCACCGGTGGTCGGCTGGAAGGATTCGGCGTACGACAGGTACGGCACGAAGCCCGAGTCGAACACATAGCTGAGTGCCGCGTTGCCGCTGAATTTCTTGTCGCGCTGGGTGTTGGTGGCATCAGCCTTGTTGATGAATCGGGTGCTGGTGTGCACCCAGTCTTCACGACCGCCCAAGGTCAGGCGCCACTGGTCGAGGGCCATTTGGTCCTGCACGTACAGGCCGGTCTGGTAGGTCTTCTGGTTGTAGTCGTAAAACGCAGTGGAGCGCGCCGGACGCACGATCGGCTGACCGTAGATCGGGTTGATCACGTTGGTTTGCAGGCCATCACCAAAAATCGAGGTGTAGTTGGTGTTGCTGCGCTGGTGATCCAGACCCAGCAGTAACGTGTGGCGGATATCGCCAGTGGCGAAGTCGGCCTGGAAGTTGTTGTCCACGGCGAACTGGCTGATGTCTTCGTCGACGCTGGTGCTGGTGCGGCCGACGTTGCCCTGATCATCCACTTCGGTGTACGGATACGAGCCGGGCGTCAGGCTCTGGAACGACAGATCCGACTTGGTGTAACGCAGGTTCTGCTTGAACTGCCAAGTGTCGTTCAAGCGATGTTCGAACGCGTAGCCCAGCGCGTAGTAAGTGCGGTCGTAGTATTCCCAGTCCGGATCACCGAGATTCTTGTGATGGGAAATATCACCCAGCGGCGATTTGATCTTGGTGCCCTGAATCGGCAGAAACTGGCTGGTGATGCCGGTATCGTCGCGGGTGAACTGGCTCAGCAGGGTGAACTTGGTATCTTCGTCGATGTTCCAGGTCAGGCTCGGCGCGATGTTGTAGCGCTTGTTGTCGACGTGATCGACCTGCGTACCGCTGTCGCGCACAACGCCGCTGATGCCATAGAGAAACTGTCCGGCCTCGTCGATTTTGCCAGTGCTGGCGAAGTTGATCTGGCGGTGATTGTCGCTGCCGTATTGCAGCTGGATTTCGCTGCTGGCGATGTCACTTGGACGGCGGCTGACCATGTCGAGCAGGCCGCCCGGAGGAGTCTGGCCGTACACCGACGAGGCCGGGCCACGGAGCAGGGCGAGGCGGTCGAGGTTCCAGGTTTCCTGTTTCGGGTTGGCGTACACGCCTTTGGGCAGCGGCAGGCCGTCGAGGAACTGGGTCGGTTCGAAGCCGCGCACTCGCAGCCAGTCGGCGCGGGTGTCGCTGCCGTAGCTACTGGCGGTGATGCCTGGCATATAGCGCACGGCGTCATCGAGGCTGTGCACACTGCGGTCTTCCATTTGCTGGCGGGTGGCGACGGAGATTGAGCGCGGTGCTTCGACCAGCGCGGTGTCGGTCTTGGTGCCGGCCGCGGTGCGGGTGGCGGTGTAGCCTTCGACAGGGCTCCAGGCCGTTTCCAGATTTTCCACACCGATCACCGATGTCTCCGGCAGCGCCATCACACCCTCAGGCACAGCGACCAAGGTGTAAGTGCCGGTGCTGCTTTGTTCCAGTTGCAGACCCGTGCCTTGCAATGCTGCACGCAAAGCGCCAGTGGCGTCGTACTGGCCGTTCACCGGGGACGAGGTCTTGCCTGACGCCAGCGACGGATTCAGCGACAGCGCGAGGCCTCCCTGGCTGGCGATCTGGTTCAACGTGGTCGACAGAGGCGCGGCCGGCAGGTTGTAGGCTCGCACGCTGGACGCTTGTTCAGCGGCGAGCAGCGGGCTACTGATCAGCGGGGCGCCCAGAGCGATGGCGACAGCCAGCAGACTGGGGCGCAACAAGGTGTCTAGCGAACGGGACATACGGCGGCTCCTGAATGGAAACATTTCTCAATTGCCTGTGTGCCGGACGAGATCGGAAAAGTGATAGGGCTGGATGAAAATAATTTCGATTAACTGAAAATCGAGTTGTGGCAGATGACGTCTTCGCGAGCAGGCTCGCTCCCACAGGGGTAACGCATCCCAATGTGGGAGCGAGCCTGCTCGCGAAAGCTAAAGCTCAGGCACCACATTAATCAGGTTTGGTATCAGCCTTCGCCACGGTGACCCAATACGGCGTGTGCTGCTCGATCTGCACCGGCAGGGTCGGCAGCAGGGCGCTCAAGGCCTTGTCGGTGTCATGCAGCGGGAAGCTCCCGGTAATCCGCAAGTCAGCCACTTCCGGCGCCACGCCCAGATGCCCGCGACGATAACGCCCCAGTTCCTGTACCAAGTCGCCCAAGCGCGCGTTATCGACCACCAGCATGCCGCGCGTCCAGGCATCGGCACCGGGGTTGAGCGCCACGATCGAGTCCATCCCGTCATGGCGCAGCAGTACTTGCTGGCCTTCACGCAGGATCTGTTCTTCAGGGTTCGACTGCGTATGCGCAGCGACTGCCGACTGCAACACGCTAAGGCGTGTACCTTGTTCTTCGCACTTGACCAGAAAGCGCGTGCCCAATGCGCGCATGCTGCCTTCGCGGGTTTCGACGATGAATGGCCGCGCGTCACCGTGGCCGGTCTCGACGAGGATTTCGCCTTCCTGCAAAACAATCAGGCGACGCTTCTCATCGAAACGCACATCCACGGCGCTGTGAGTGTTGAGATTGAGCACGGTGCCGTCGGCCAACCGCACGGTGCGCTGTTCGCCGGTGGCGGTGCGCTGATCCGCCAGCCAGTAATCCATCGGCAGATAACGATCGCCGGCAAACAGCGCCAGACCCACCACCGCCACCACACTGGCCAATCCGCCGCCCAGCTTGCGCACTCGACGACGAATGCCTTCGCGCGATTGCAGCAAGGCGCTGCGGGCTGGCCCTTTGGCCACGCTGAAACGCTGATCGAGCATGCCCAACTGGCGCCACGCACGGGCGTGTTCTTCATGGGCCGCGTGCCATTTGGCGAATTCCTCGCGCTCCAGCGGACTGCTCGAGTCGAGGGTCAGTTGCCAGGCAATCGCCGCGTCCAGTACATGCGCCGGCACCGGTCTGGAACTGGCCGGGCTCACGTCGGCTCACCGTACAGCGCGATGTAGCACTGACGAATCCCTTGCGCCAGATACTGGCGCACGCGGGGCACGGACACGCCGAGCTTCTCGGCGATCTCGGCATGGCTGAGGCCGTCGAGGCGGTTATAAAGGAAAGCGGCGCGAGCCTTGGTCGACAGTTTGCCGAGCAGACGGTCGATGGCTTTGAGGTCTTCGAGGATCAGTTGCTGTTCTTCCACCGATGGCTGTTCGCCTTCGGGGATCAGCATCAATTCGGTGAGGTAGGCCTGTTCCAGCGCAGCGCGGCGGAAATAATCGAACAGCAGACCCTTGGCGATCGCCACCAGAAAGGCCCGGGGCTCGCGCGGCGATGGCAGTTCATCGCGACCGAGCAGGCGCACGAAAGTGTCCTGGCTCAGATCTTCGGCTCGCTGCGGACACGCCACATTGCGCCGCAGCCACGCCAACAGCCAACCGCGATGGTCGCGATACATCGCACCGACGAGCTCACTGTGAGGGCTTGGGACTGACGACACCAGACGCACCGATTGGGAAATGTTAACCAACGAGAATTGTTCGCGATTCTGGCAGAGGTGGGAATGGTTAGCAATTGGCCACTGGTCGGGTGGGAAGGATGTCTACCCCCTATAGGGGCTGCCGGTGGCGATCTTTTGATCTTGCTGTTTATACAATCAAAAGATCGCAGCCTCCGGCAGCGCCTACAGGGGAGGGGATTAGAAGGAGTGGCTTTGTTGCCTGCGCTTCCACTGACTCAACCGCTGCTGCAAATTCAACGGACTAAGAATCTGCTGTCCCCGCGCCCGACTGAACAGAATCAACGCCAACTCGGCCGTGGCCAGCGCATCGGCACTCGCGTTATGCCGCTCGAACACCTCAAGCTTGAACCAGTCGATCCACTCATCCAGCCCGGCCTCGCGAATGTTTGCCTGCGGGCACACCAGCGGCGCGATATCCGCGACATCCAGAAACACCTGCTGCAACTTGTGCCCCAGATGCTCCTTCAACGCCCGCCCAAGCATGTGCTGATCGAACGGCGCATGAAACGCCAACACCGGGCTGTCACCGACAAACTCCATGAATTCCACCAACGCTTCGGCCGGGTCGCTGCCAGCGGCAATCGCATTCGGCCCCAAGCCATGAATCAACACGCTGGGGCTGAGCTTCAACTCACGACATTGCAGCGTGCGTTCGAACTGCTGGCTGAAATCAATTGCACCGTCCTCAATGACCACCGCGCCAATCGACAGCACTCGATCCTTGTTCATGTTCAGGCCGGTGGTTTCCAGATCCAGTACTACCCAGCGCTGCTCGCGCAGGCTGCAACCGCTCAACTCACTGATCGCCGGCAGTTTCTTCAACCGCTGTTGTAGATCCGCCGGTACAACGGGACTGGCCGGGCGCAGCCACGAGAACAGGCTCATAGCTGATACCGCAAAGTCAGGCTGCTTTGCAGGCGCTGAGCCTGGCGCAGGGATTCACGCAGGATACGTCGATCCAGATGATTGAGGCTGTCGGGATCGACCCGATTGGAATACGGCAGATTTTCCCGGGTCTGGAGCTGATGCTGCTGCATGCGCGTTTGCTGGATGAAGTGATAAGCCTCTTCATAAGCCGCGCCATCCAGCCGCTCGATGACTTCTTTTTCCACCAGTTGGCGGAAGCGTTCGAGGGTGTTATTGGCGTCGATGCCGTTGGCCAGTGCGAGCAGGCGCGCGCCATCCACGAACGGCGTCAGCCCCTGGACTTTCAGATCCAGTGTGGCTTTTTCACCGTTCTTGCGCGCCAGCACAAACTCGCGGAAACGCCCGACCGGCGGGCGATTGCGCAGGGCGTTGTCGGCCATCATGCGTTGGAACAAACGGTTGTCGCCGACCTGATCGAGAATCCCCCGGCGCAATTGCGCGCAGCCCTGCTCATCACCCCAGACCACCCGCAGATCGAAATAGATGCTCGACCCCAAAAGGTTCTCCGGCGTCGCCTCGCGAATGAACGCCGCAAAGCGCCGCGCCCATTCCGCCCGGGACAAACACAGCTCCGGGTTGCCGGCCATGATGTTGCCCTTGCACAAGGTGAAGCCGCATAGCGCCAGGCTCTGATTGATCTGTTGGGCAATCGGCAGCAACTTGCCGCGAATCTCCGCCGCGTGCGCGGCATCGCGGGCGTCAAACAGAATGCCGTTGTCCTGATCGGTGTGCAGCGTCTGCTCGCGCCGACCTTCGCTGCCGAAGACCAGCCAACTGAACGGCACACCGGGGTCGCCTCTTTCGGCAAGGGTCAGCTCGATCACCCGGCACACGGTGTGGTCGTTGAGCAGGGTAATGATGTGGGTGATCTGCGTCGAAGACGCGCCGTGGGCGAGCATGCGTTCGACCAGTTGGCCGATCTCGCCGCGCAGGGTTACCAGTTGTTCGACGCGTTGGGCGCTGCGGATCGTGCGGGCCAGATGCACCAGATCAACGCGCTGCAAGGAAAACAGATCTCGTTCGGAAACCACACCGCACAAGCGCTGATCCTTGACCAGACAAACGTGGGCGATGTGCCGTTCGGTCATGGCGATCGCCGCGTCGAAGGCGCTGTGATCCGGCGAAAGGTAGAAGGGCGCACGGGTCATGTGGCGTTCAATGGCTTCGCTGAAATCGTCCACCCCTTCGGCCACCACATGGCGCAGATCGCGCAGGGTGAAAATCCCCAGCGGCGCCTTGTGTTCATCCACCGCGACGATGCTGCCGACCTGCTGCTCGTGCATCAACTTCACCGCTTCACGCAGCGGCGTTTCAGGGCTGCACGTCACCGGATGCCGCATGGCCAACTCGCCGAGGCGGGTGTTCAGTGAATACTGGGTGCCGAGGGTTTCCACGGCTTTTTGCTGGACTTGCTGGTTGACCTGATCGAGCAGGCTGCTGACCCCGCGCAAAGCGAAATCGCGAAAGGCGTTGGAGAGGGCGAACAGTTTGATAAATGCCAGTTTGTTCAGTTGCAGACAGAAGGTGTCTTCGCCGGCCAGGTGCTCGGTTCGGGTCGCCCGCTCACCCAGCAACGCGGCGAGGGGGAAGCATTCGCCGGTGGTGATTTCAAACGTGGTTTCGGTGCCACCCTTGGCCGTGTGCGGTCGCTCGCCGACGACGCGGCCCTGTTTGACGATATAAAAATGTTCAACCGGGCCATCGGCGGGTTTGATGATGCTTTCGCCCTGGCCGTAGAAGCGCAGCTGACATTGCTCCACCAGATAGGCGAGGTGGGCGTGTTCCATCTGATTGAAGGGCGGGAAGCGCTGGAGGAATTGCAGAGTGCCCTGAATGTTCTGCAACACCGCGGTTTTCCCTGCCTGGGTGAAGGCGTCCGCTTTACTCATAAACATTACCGCAGTCGTTTTCGAATTGTTGTTGTCGGATCGTTGCAGCCATGGTCGACCCCTGTGGCCGGGGTGCCCATTGGACGTAAGTCTAGGTTTGCCATGCCGTTGAGCACATTTGGGAAGAACCCTACAAAAACAGTCGGAAATTCGACCGCTCAGCTATTGGAAAAAAATCCGACGAAGTGCACATTGAAGCTCTGCCTGGCGATGTCTGACGACTGTGCCAGGTGATTGATTTGAAAACGTAGAGAACGCCATGTCCGACCACGATATTTTGAGCGACGCCGAGCGCGAAGCACTCAGCGCTGTGATGCTCGAACCTGATCTGCCCCCGCAGCGCGTCCTGATCGTCGATGACGACAAGGACGCCCGGGAGCTGCTCTCGGAGATTCTGGCGCTCGACGGCATTCGCTGCATGACCGCAGCCAGCGGTGAAACCGCACTGAAGATGTTGGCCGAGAAACCCTCGATAGGGCTGGTGATCACTGATCTGCGCATGGGCAATGTCGATGGCCTGGATCTGATTCGTCAGGTGCGTGAATCGGTAAGGGCGGCGCTGCCGATCATCATCGTTTCCGGCGATGCTGATGTGAAGGACGCCATTGCGGCGATGCATTTGAGCGTGGTGGACTTTCTGCTCAAGCCGATTGATACGGGCAAGTTGTTGGCGTTGGTGAAACATGAGTTGGGCATAGAGCCATAACCCCTGTAGGAGCTGCCGAAGGCTGCGATCTTTTGATCTTTAAAAAAACAGGATCAAAAGATCGCAGCCTCGTTTCACTCGACAGCTCCTACAGGTACATGTCCAAAAAAAAGCCCTGATCCGAAAAGGATCAGGGCTTTTTCATGTCCGGCATCTACGCAAATTTACAGGCCGTTGGCAGCCTTGAACTCGCGACGACGACGGTGCAATACCGGCTCGGTATAACCGTTCGGCTGCTTGGTGCCTTCGATCACCAGTTCGACCGCCGCCTGGAAGGCGATGTTGCTGTCGAAGTCCGGGGCCAGCGGACGGTACAGCGGATCATTGGCGTTCTGACGATCCACCACCGGCGCCATGCGCTTGAGGCTTTCCATCACTTGCGCTTCGGTGACGATACCGTGGCGCAGCCAGTTGGCGATGTGCTGGCTGGAGATACGCAGCGTGGCACGGTCTTCCATCAGGCCGACGTCATTGATGTCCGGCACTTTCGAGCAACCGACGCCCTGGTCGATCCAGCGCACCACGTAACCGAGAATGCCCTGGGCGTTGTTGTCCAGTTCGTTCTTGATCTGCTCCGGCGTCCAGTTCGGATTGACTGCCAGCGGGATGTTCAGGATGTCGTCCACCGAAGCGCGGGCACGTGTGGCCAGTTCGGCCTGACGGGCGAACACGTCGACCTTGTGGTAGTGCAGCGCGTGCAGCGCGGCGGCGGTCGGCGATGGCACCCAGGCGGTGTTGGCACCGGCCAGTGGGTGAGCGATTTTCTGTTCGAGCATCGCCGCCATCAGATCGGGCATGGCCCACATGCCTTTACCGATTTGCGCACGACCTTGCAGGCCGGTGCTCAAACCGATATCGACGTTCCAGTTCTCGTAGGCGCCGATCCACTTCTCGGCCTTCATGTCAGCCTTGCGCACCATCGGGCCGGCTTCCATGGAGGTGTGGATTTCGTCGCCGGTGCGGTCGAGGAAACCGGTGTTGATGAACACCACTCGCTCGCTGGCGGCCTTGATGCAGGCCTTGAGGTTGACCGTGGTGCGGCGCTCCTCGTCCATGATCCCGACTTTCAGCGTATTGCGCTTCAGGCCCAGCACGTCTTCGATGCGACCGAACAACTCGTTGGTGAACGCCGCTTCTTCCGGGCCGTGCATCTTCGGTTTAACGATGTAGACCGAACCGGTACGGGTGTTCTTGCGCGACGTGTTGCCGTTGAGGTTGTGCATCGCCGCCAGGCAAGTGATCAGACCGTCGAGGATGCCTTCCGGCACTTCGTTGCCTTGGCTGTCGAGGATCGCGTCGATGGTCATCAAGTGGCCGACGTTGCGCACGAACAACAGCGAGCGACCATGCAGTGTTACTTCACCGCCATCGACTGTGGTGTAGCTGCGATCCGGGTTCATGGTGCGGGTGAAGGTCTGGCCACCCTTGGCGACTTCTTCCGAAAGATCGCCCTTCATCAGTCCGAGCCAGTTGCGGTAGATCACCACTTTGTCGTCGGCATCAACGGCGGCGACGGAGTCTTCGCAGTCCATGATGGTGGTCAGCGCCGCTTCCATCAGGACGTCTTTGACGCCGGCCGCGTCGGTCTGGCCGACCGGGGTGCTGGCGTCGATCTGGATTTCGAAATGCAGACCGTTGTGTTTCAGCAGGATCGCGATCGGCGCGTTGGCATCGCCCTGGAAACCGATCAGCTGAGCGTCGTCACGCAGACCGCTGTTGCTGCCGCCCTTGAGGGTGACAACCAGTTTGCCGTCAGCGATTTTGTAGCCGGTGGAGTCGACGTGGGAGCCGGCGGCCAGTGGCGCGGCTTCGTCGAGGAAAGCACGGGCGAAGGCGATGACCTTGTCGCCGCGCACCTTGTTGTAGCCTTTGCCTTTTTCCGCGCCACCTTCTTCGCTGATCGCGTCGGTGCCGTAGAGGGCGTCGTACAGCGAACCCCAGCGGGCGTTCGAAGCGTTGAGGGCAAAGCGGGCATTCATCACCGGTACAACAAGTTGTGGGCCGGCAGTACGGGCGATTTCGTCATCGACGTTTTGCGTCGTTGCCTGGAAATCGGCCGCTTCTGGCAGCAGATAACCGATCTCTTGCAGGAAGGCTTTGTAGGCCACGGCGTCGTGTGGCTGACCGGCACGGGATTGGTGCCAGCCGTCGATACGGGCCTGGAAGTCATCGCGTTTGGCGAGTAGGGCTTTGTTCTTCGGTGCCAGGTCGTGAATGACCTTGTCGGCACCTTCCCAGAATTTGTCGGCGGTGAGGCCGGTACCGGGAATGGCTTCGTTGTTCACGAAGTCGAACAGGACTTTGGCGACCTGCAGGCCACCGACTTGAACGTGTTCAGTCATTGCTTGCCTCACTCTGCTCAGCTATTTCGCTTTTCAGCTCTTCAATTTGACAATGAAGCCTCTGGCCATTTAAACCACAAACCTTCCGACCAGTACATGCCATTGCTGGCGGCTGGGCTGGGACCAATCAACGGCTTGGGGCCTTGATGACGGGGCTTTCAGGGTTGCGAACATGCCTTGGGCAGACATCGATCCAGCGTTATGTAGTGCGCACCGAGGCATACTACATGATGAGTTGCGCTTGTGAAAATCAGACTAATTACGTCGTTCTGCGACCACATGACGCATTGCGGTCACAGCGCGGAACGGGATGTTCTCAAAAAACCATTGGATTGTTCCAGTTAAATATAAAAACTTGTACACGATTTGTCGTTTCGCGCGTCTGAGGCGACTGGCTATCCCTTGCCTATACTTGCCCTTCTATAACAAAAGTCATGACAAGAGGGCTGCGCCATGGACCATCTCGTACTCACCGTCTTCGCTCCGGACAAGCCCGGGCAGGTCGAGCGCATCGCCCAATGCATCGCCGAGCATGGCGGTAACTGGCTGGAGAGCCGCATGTCGCGGATGGCCGGGCAGTTCGCCGGGATTCTCCGAGTGGGCGTACCGGCGGAGGCTTACGACGAATTAGTCGATTCCCTACAAGCGCTGTCGGCTCACGGCATCCGCGTGTTGATCGCTGAGAGTGGCATTGAGCAATCGTGCACCTGGAAGCCGATCGCCATGGAGTTGGTGGGCAATGATCGTCCGGGAATTGTGCGCGACATCACTCGGCTGCTGAGCGAGCAGGGCGTCAACCTCGAACGGCTGGTGACCGAAGTGCGCCCGGCGCCGATGAGCAGCGAGCCGTTGTTCCACGCCGAAGCGATTCTCGCGGTGCCATTGACGCTGTCACTGGATGTGCTGCAATCGCGCCTGGAAACCCTGGCCGATGATTTGATGGTGGAACTGGTGTTACGCACAGACGTTTGAGCGGTGTCAGGTTATCCAGTTTAAACGTGAGCCTGCCTGTGGATAACCTGTAGAGACTGATCGCCAGCCCACGTCGGCCGTGGCTTTGCCTAAGTTGATCAAAAAACCGCCAACATTCAGTGACTTGCGCACAAACGGCGGGGATCACGCTGTGGATAACCTTGGGAAGGAACGATGCAGGCCACGAGAACCGTGGCCTGCGGAGTTTTGTACGTTTTTTGATCAGGTGCGCCGGCGTAAACTTATCCACGCATCGACGCTGTACACGGCCAGACCGGCCCAGATAAACATGAACGCGATCAGTGTGCTCGACGACAGGTGTTCACCGAACAGCAGCACCGCTTGCAACAACACCAGCGTCGGCGCGATGTATTGCAGGAAGCCGATGGTGGTGTAGGGCAAGTGCCGGGTGGCGGCGTTGAAGCACACCAGCGGGATCAACGTCACCGGGCCGGCCGCCACCAGCCACCAGGCTTGCGACGTTGTCCAGAATTCAGGTTGAGCACTGGTCGCGGTCTGATTGAACAGCAACCACGCGACAGCTATCGGCACCAGCATCCAGGTTTCCACCACCAGCCCCGGCAGTGCCTTGACCGGTGCCTGCTTGCGGATCAAACCGTAGAAACCGAAGGTCAACGCCAGCACCAGCGACACCCACGGCAGACTGCCGACCTGCCACACCTGCTGCGCCACACCGACCGCCGCCAGCCCTACCGCGATCCACTGCATACGCCGCAGACGCTCGCCAAGAATCAGCATCCCCAGCAGCACGTTGATCAGCGGATTGATGTAGTAACCGAGGCTCGCTTCAAGCATGCGTCCGTTGTTTACCGACCATACATACGTCAGCCAGTTGGCGGCGATCAGCGTGCCGCTCAACGCCAGAATCGCCAGACGCTTGGGGTTGTCGAGCAATTCGCGCAACCAGCCCGGGTGCTTCCAGACCATCAACAGCAGCGCGCCAAAAAGCGCCGACCACAGCACCCGATGGATGATGATCTCGACCGCAGGCACTTCGGCGATGGCTTTGAAGTAGATCGGGAACAGGCCCCAGATGATGTAGGCACTCAGGCCCAGAATGTACCCGCGACGCGGGTTGGCGGCTTGCATGCAGAATCCTTGCTTAGGCAGCTAACAAAGGAAGGGATTGTAAGGAGGTTGTATAGATGTGTCGTGTCAGAAAACGAAAAGATCGCAGCCTTCGGCAGCTCCTACATTGGAATGCGTTCCCCTGTAGGAGCTGCCGAAGGCTGCAATCTTTTGATCTTTGCTTCTCGAATCAGAAGAGTTTCAGCGGCTCTTCATTGAGCGCGGACAACTGCTCACGCAACGCCAGCACCTGATCGCCCCAGTAGCGCTCGGTCCCGAACCACGGAAAGCTGTGCGGGAACGCCGGATCATCCCAGCGCCTTGCCAGCCAGGCGCTGTAGTGCATCAGGCGTAACGCGCGCAGTGGTTCGATCAGCGCCAGTTCGCGCGGATCGAAATCGTGGAATTCGTTGTAGCCGTCCATCAATTCCGACAATTGTCCCAGGCATTCCTGCCGGTCACCGGCGAGCATCATCCAGATGTCCTGCACTGCCGGGCCCATGCGGCAGTCGTCGAGGTCGACGATGTGGAACATCTCGTCGCGGCACATCATGTTGCCGGGGTGGCAGTCGCCGTGCATGCGGATGTTCTGGTGCGGTGTGGCGGCGTAGACGTCTTCCACGCGCTTGAGCAAATCACGGGCGACGGACTCGTAGGCGGGCAGCAGGCTTTTGGGGATGAAGTTGCCTTCGAGCAAAGTGGTCAGCGAGGCATGGCCGAAGTTCTGCACACCCAGCGCTTCGCGATGTTCGAAGGGCTTGGTCGCGCCGACCGCATGAATGCGCCCGAGCAACTGGCCGAGGCGATACAACTGATCAAGATTGCCCGGCTCCGGCGCGCGGCCGCCACGGCGGGGAAACAATGTGAAGCGGAAGCCAGCGTGCTCGTGCAGGGTTTCGCCGTTGTGGATCAGCGGCGCGACCACCGGGATCTCGACGTCGGCCAGTTCGAAGGTGAATTTGTGTTCTTCAAGGATGGCTTCGTTGGTCCAGCGCTGCGGACGATAGAACTTGGCGATCAGCGGTTCGGAGTCTTCGATGCCGACCTGATAGACGCGGTTTTCGTAGCTGTTGAGCGCCAGAATGCGCGCATCGCTCAGGAACCCGATGCTTTCAACGGCATCGAGTACGAGGTCTGGTGTGAGGGTTTCAAACGGGTGGGCCATGCTGACTCCTGCGCGCAGCAGGCTGCCGCGTCCGGCCCAGCATGGTAGCGCAGATGGCAGGCAGTGAGGGGGTTGGTATCTGGTCTGACGCTATCGCGAGCAGGCTCACTCCTACAAAGTCATGTGCAAAACCCTGTAGGAGTGAGCCTGCTCGCGAAAGCGGTTTATCAGGCTCCGACGATCCCACCGTCCTCACGGGTAATCGCCATCACCGAAGAGCGCGGCTTGCCATTCGGCAAATGCTCAGGGAACGTCGAACCACCGTTCTCACCCGGATGCTGAATCCCGACAAACAACGTCTTCTGATCCGGCGAGAAGCTGATCCCGGTCACTTCACAACCAATCGGCCCGACCATGAACCGGCGAATCTCCCCGGTCTTTGGATCGGCGCAGAGCATCTGGTTGTTACCCATCCCGGCGAAATCCCCGGCATTGCTCGAGTCGCCGTCAGTCAGAATCCACAAGCGCCCAGCCTTGTCGAAGCCCAGACCATCGGGGCTGTTGAACATGTTTTGCGGGGTGATATTCGACGACCCGGCCTTCGGCGTGCCGGCATGCACACCCGGGTTGCCAGCAACCACGAACAGATCCCAGGCAAATGTCTTCGAGGCGTGATCGTCGCGGTCGGTGCGCCAGCGCAGAATCTGCCCATAGACGTTCTTCTCGCGCGGGTTCGGCCCGCCCACGGGTTGGCCGTCCTCACCACGCTTGGCGTTGTTGGTCAGGGTGCAATAAACCTGACCGTCCTTCGGACTGACCACGATCCATTCCGGGCGGTCCATGCGCGTGGCGCCGACGACACTGGCAGCGAGGCGCGCGTGGATCAGCACTTCGGCCTGATCGGCAAAGCCGCTGCTGGCGTCGATGCCGTTTTTGCCGTGGGTCAGCTCGATCCACTGGCCCTGGCCTTTCGGGTGATCGGGGTTGCTGTCGCCGTTATCGAATTTCGCCACGTACAGCGTGCCGTGATCGAGGATGTCGCGGTTGGCTTTGGCGTTGCGGTGGTTGATGCGGTCGCGGCTGACGAATTTGTAGATGAACTCGCCACGCTCATCGTCGCCCATGTACACCACGGCGCGGCCGTCGTCGGTTTCGGCCAGCGCAGCGTTTTCATGTTTGAAGCGGCCCAGCGCGGTGCGTTTGACCGGGGTCGATTGCGGATCGAACGGGTCGATCTCGACCACCCAACCGTGGCGGTTGAGTTCGTTAGGGTTTTTGGCCATGTCGAAGCGCGGGTCAAACGGGTGCCAGTTGATCTCGCGGCTGGCAGCTGAGACGCCGTAGCGTTTCTGCGCCGGGTCGAACTGCTGCTGGGCGTTGCTGCTGCCGAAGCAGTCGGTGAAGTTCTCTTCACAGGTCAGATAGGTGCCCCACGGGGTTTTGCCGTTGGCGCAGTTCTGGAAGGTGCCGAGGACTTTCTTGCCGTGTTTGTCGGCGGCGGTTTTCATCAAGTCATGGCCGGCAGCCGGGCCACCGATGCGCAGCGGCGAGTTGCCGTGAATGCGGCGGTTGTAGCGCGAGCCCTGGACGAACTGCCATTGGCCGTTCCTGCGCTGCACTTCGATCACCGATACGCCTTCGCAGGCCAGCGCCTTGCGCACGTCTTCGGCCGATTGCGGCATGCCGCCGTGCGGGTAGAGGTAGCGGTAGTTGGTGTATTCGTTGTTGATGGCCATCAACGCACGGTTTCTGTCGTCCGGGAATTCAAACAGGCTCATGCCGTCGTTGTTGTCGCCGAACTGCACTTCCTGTGCCGCAGCGGTGCCATTGCCGCTTGGATCGAAGGCCGGACCGTTCTTTTGCAACGGCTGGCCCCAACTGATCAGCACCGAGGATTTGTAACCCTTGGGCAAGCTGATGACGTCGGTGGTCGCCGCCGCAATGCTCTCGAAGCCGAGCAAACGGCTGTTGCCGGCGCTGATACCGGTAGCCAGTGCGCTGCGGCTCAGCAGGTTGCCACCGAGAAACATCGCCGCGCCGCAGAGCGCGCCGGCGCTGATGAAACCGCGACGGCTGAGGCCGACCATTTTTTCCAGATCAGTGGATTGGTTTTCTTCTAATAGGCTCACATCAGGCTCCCTGCTAGGTTTTGGCAGCTACCTTAATGAGCGTCGATGACGCTTTCGTTGCAGGGGCAGATTAAAGCGGTGTGCCGATCAGTACGTTGGACGGCGAAAACTGCACCTGCACCGGTTGTTCGACAGTCAGCCCGCGAGTGCGCAAATCGATCGGTTCGGCCAGCGCGCAGAGGGTTTGGCCGTTGGGCAGGGAAATACGCACTTCGCTGGGACCGTCTTCGGCGTCGAGAATCGTTTCGATGGTGCCCTTGAGAAGATTGTGTCCGGACATTGCCGGTTGATCGCTGGCGAGCAATTCGAGCCAGCCGGCCTTGATCAGCGCCACCACTTCGGTGCCGTTTTGCAGCTCAAGATGAAGGGTGCTGTCGTGGGTGATTTGCGCGTCAAGGCACAGGCCCTCGGCCAGTTCCAGACGAATCAGGTCATTACGACCCTGGCTTTCGATCGCCACGACTTTGCCGTGCAACTGGTTGCGCGCGCTGGTGCGCAGCATCAAGCGGCCGAGCAGGTCGAGGTCACTGGCATCTTCAGCGGCTTCCAGCACCTGCGCTTGCAGGGCTTGCAGCTTTTGATAGAGGCGCAACACCCGCTCGCCTTCGCTGGACAGTCTGGCGCCGCCGCCACCCTTGCCGCCGACCGCACGTTCGACCAGCGGCTTCTGCGCGAGGTTGTTCAGCTCATCGATAGCGTCCCACGCCGCTTTGTAACTCAGACCTGCGCTTTTCGCAGCACGGGTGATCGAGCCCTGTTCGGCGATGTGTTGCAGCAGGGCAATGCGCTGCGGGCGACGGACGATGTGCTGGGACAACAGGGTGGGCAGGGACATGAATGGGCGCTTTTTTGCTGTGGCGGTGGACAGTGAAGTTGGCCGCTTGCGACGCATGAGTCAAGCCAAACACAGAACCCTGTGGGAACAACAACCTGTTCCATGTAGGAGCTGCGGCACGCTGCGATCTTTTGATTTTGATTTCAAAGATCAAGCTCAAAAGATCGCAGCCTCGTTTCACTCGACAGCTCCTACAGGCTTCAATTTCCAGGTTTTGGAGTGCGCGCCAGGCAATACACGTCGACTCTTGCAGCGCCCGCATCCTTCAGCAATCGAGCGAGAGCCTGGGCGGTCGCGCCAGTCGTCAGCACATCATCAACCAACGCCAAGTGCCGACCTTTTACGTCTGCGTCGGGCGACAGGTCGAAGGCGCTGCGCAGATTTTTCTTCCGCGCCTTGGCATCGAGCTCCTGCTGGGCGCTGGTGTCCTTGATTCTGCGCAGTACGTTTTCCTCGCACGGCAAATCCAAATGCCGGCTCAACCACCGCGCCAACATCGCCGCTTGATTGAACCCACGCTGACGCAGACGTTTGCTTGCCAGCGGCACCGGCAACAACATGTTCGGCCGCGCCAAATCTTCATCGAAGCGATATAGCAGGTATTGTCCGAGAACGTCGGCGAGCAGGTGACCAAACGGCCATTTTGCGTTGTGTTTAAAACGCGTAATCAAACTGTCCACCGGGAAGCCATAAAGCCAAGGTACGGCAACCTGTTCGAACGCCGGCGGCTCTAGGAGGCACTCGCCACACTTCAGGCCCGCTGCGGGAAGTGGCAGGGCGCAGGTCTGACAGTGGTCGCCGAGCCAAGGCAATTCGGTTTCGCAGGGGACGCAGATTGGCGTTTCTGCTTCTGCCGGCTCATCGCACAGCAAACAGGTCTGTACGTTTTTTAAACAGATGTAAACCTGTCCTTCGTATCGTGGTTGACAGCGCATGACTCTTCCTTAAATATGCCGAACATCCGTGTAGCGCCTGTGGGTATTCCGTTTACCCACACGCCAGCCAAGCATAACCAAGGAATCACCCATGAGCGCGAGCACCACCGCCACCCTGCGTCACGACTGGTCATTGGCCGAAGTCAAAGCACTCTTCGTACAGCCATTCAACGACTTGCTGTTTCAGGCACAGACGGTGCACCGCGCCCATTTCAACGCCAACCGCGTTCAGGTTTCCACACTGCTATCGATCAAGACCGGCGCCTGCCCGGAAGACTGCAAATACTGTCCGCAGTCCGGTCACTACAACACTGGCCTGGAAAAAGAAAAGTTGATGGAAGTGCAGAAAGTCCTCGAAGAGGCTGCCCGCGCCAAAGCCATCGGCTCGACCCGTTTCTGCATGGGCGCGGCGTGGAAACATCCGTCGGCCAAAGACATGCCTTACGTGCTGAAGATGGTCGAAGGCGTGAAAGCCATGGGCCTGGAAACCTGCATGACCCTCGGACGTCTGGATCAGGACCAGACCGAAGCGCTGGCCAAGGCCGGTCTTGATTACTACAACCACAACCTCGACACCTCGCCTGAGTTCTACGGCAGCATCATCACCACCCGCACTTACAGCGAGCGCCTGCAAACCCTGGCTTACGTGCGTGAATCGGGGATGAAGATCTGCTCCGGCGGTATTCTCGGCATGGGCGAGTCGCTGGACGACCGCGCCAATCTGCTGATTCAACTGGCCAACCTGCCGGAGCATCCGGAGTCGGTGCCAATCAATATGCTGGTGAAAGTCGCCGGTACGCCGCTGGAAAATGCCGAAGACATCGACCCGTTCGACTTCATCCGGATGCTCGCCGTGGCGCGCATCCTCATGCCGCAATCCCACGTGCGTCTGTCCGCCGGCCGCGAAGCGATGAACGAACAGATGCAGGCCCTGGCGTTCTTTGCCGGCGCCAACTCGATTTTCTACGGCGACAAGTTGCTGACCACCGCCAACCCGCAGGCAGACAAGGACATGCAACTGTTCGCGCGCCTGGGCATTCAACCTGAAGCCCGCGAAGAGCATGCCGATGAAGTGCATCAGGCTGCGATCGAGCAGGCGTTGGTGGAGCAGAAGAGCAGCGAGCAGTTTTATAACGCCGCCATCTGATCGCTCCACGGATTCCATGTAGGAGCTGCTGCAGGCTGCGATCTTTTGATCTTGTCTTTTGAAAAACAACATCAAAAGATCGCAGCTTCGGCAGCTCCTGCAGAGTTACTTCTACTGTCGAGGCCTGCATGTCTTTCGATCTCGCCGCACGCCTTGCTGCCCGCCGTGCCGAAAATCTCTACCGCCAGCGACCGTTGCTCGAATCCCCGCAGGGACCCGAAGTGGTGGTCGACGGTCAGCCGTTGCTGGCGTTCTGCAATAACGACTACCTGGGCCTGGCCAATCACCCGCAAGTCATCGAAGCCTGGCGTGCCGGCGCCGAACGCTGGGGCGTGGGAGGCGGGGCCTCGCATCTGGTGATCGGCCACAGCGGCCCGCATCACGCCTTGGAAGAAGCGCTGGCCGATCTCACCGGTCGCCCGCGTGCGCTGCTGTTCACCACCGGTTACATGGCCAACCTCGGCGCGGTCACGGCACTGGTCGGGCAGGGCGACACGGTGCTGGAAGACCGGCTCAATCACGCTTCGTTGCTGGATGCAGGGTTGTTGTCCGGCGCGCGTTTCAATCGCTATTTGCACAACGACGCCGACAGTCTGGCCAAGCGTCTGGAGAAAGCTACCGGCAACACGCTGGTGGTCACCGACGGCGTGTTCAGCATGGATGGTGATATTGCCGATCTGCCCGCGCTGGCCCGGGAAGCCAAGGCCAAAGGCGCTTGGCTGATGGTCGACGATGCGCACGGTTTCGGACCGCTGGGTGCAAATGGCGGTGGCATCGTCGAGCATTTCGGTTTGAGTCAGGACGATGTACCGGTGCTGGCCGGCACCCTCGGCAAAGCCTTCGGCACGGCCGGCGCGTTTGTCGCTGGCAGTGAAGAGTTGATCGAAAGCCTGATCCAGTTCGCCCGCCCGTACATCTACACCACCAGTCAGCCGCCGGCGCTGGCCTGCGCAACGCTGAAAAGCCTTGAATTGCTGCGCAGCGAACACTGGCGCCGCGAGCATTTGCAGACGCTGATCCGCCAGTTCCGCCACGGCGCCGAACAGATCGGTCTGGAGCTGATGGACAGCTTCACGCCAATTCAGCCGATCATGATCGGCGACGCTGGTCGCGCGGTGCGTCTGTCGCAAATGCTGCGTGAGCGTGGGCTGATGGTCACTGCAATCCGTCCGCCAACCGTGCCCGCCGGCAGTGCGCGACTGCGGGTGACCCTGACCGCCGCCCACAGTGAGGCGCAGGTACAGCTATTGTTGGAAGGACTGGCCAATTGCTTTGCCCAACTGTCGTCGGAGCCAAGCCATGCGTGATCGCCTGATTTTGCTGCCCGGGTGGGGCCTCGGTGTTTCGCCGATGGAACCCTTGGCCGCCGCATTGCAAGGCCTCGACGAACATCTGCATGTCGAGATCGAGCCATTGCCGGAGCTTGATTCCAGTGATTTGAACGATTGGCTCGACGAACTCGACGAGCGCATTCCTCAAGATGTCTGGCTGGGTGGCTGGTCGCTGGGCGGCATGCTCGCCTCCGAACTGGCGGCGCGGCGGGGCGAACGTTGCTGCGGTTTGCTGACGCTGGCGAGTAATCCTTCTTTTGTAGCCCACGAACAATGGCCGAGTGCGATGCCCGGCGAGACATTCGATGCGTTTCTCGCCGGTTGCCATGCCGATCCGCGACTGACCCTCAAGCGATTTTCCTTGCTGTGTGCCCAAGGATCAGAAGACCCGCGCGGATTGTCACGGCTGTTGCTTGGCGCTGCCCCAAGTACTGCGCCGGCAACGCTGATGGCGGGGCTGGAGTTGCTCGCTCAACTGGATACGCGCGAAGCCTTGCAGGCGTTTCGCGGCCCGCAGTTGCATCTGTTCGCCGGGCAGGACGGATTGGTGCCCGCAGAGGCGGCAGGCGAATTGTTCGCCCTGCTGCCGGATATCGAAATTGGTCTGATCGAACAGGCCAGCCATGCGTTTCTTCTGGAAGACCCCCATGGAGTGGTGGGTGCAGTCCAGGCTTTTTTACATGAGTGCGGTGATGACTGATTTGTCCCTTGTTGCGCTGCCTGGTGGCTTGCCTGACAAGCGCCAGGTCGCGGCCTCTTTCTCACGTGCGGCGGCCAGCTACGACAGTGTCGCCGAGTTGCAACGTGATGTCGGTACACAGTTGCTGCAGCGCTTGCCGATGGATTTTGTACCCGCGCCTTGGCTGGATATGGGTTGCGGCACCGGTTATTTCACCCGGGCATTGGCCGAGCGGTTTAACGCTGGACAGGGACTGGCGCTGGATATCGCTGAGGGCATGCTCAATCACGCCCGTCCGTTGGGCGGTGCCGAGCATTTCATCGCCGGTGATGCGGAGCGTCTGCCGTTGCAGGAGTCGACCTGCGGTTTGATCTTCTCCAGCCTCGCGGTGCAGTGGTGTGCGAATTTCGATGCGGTACTCAGCGAAGCCTTTCGCGTGCTGAAACCGGGTGGGATTTTCGCGTTTGCTAGTCTTTGTGTAGGGACGTTGTACGAATTGCGTGACAGCTGGCGTCAGGTCGATGGTCTGGTGCACGTCAACCGTTTCCGCGAGTTCGCCCGCTATGAGCAATTGTGTGCGGCCAGTGGCCTGCGCATTGTGCGTCTGGAGAATCAGGCGCACGTACTGCATTACCCGGATGTGCGCAGTCTGACCCATGAATTGAAGGCTTTGGGTGCGCACAATCTGAACCCCGGGCGACCGGGCGGATTGACCGGGCGGGCGCGGATTCTGGGACTGGTCGAGGCTTACGAGCAATTCCGTCAGGCACAGGGACTGCCGGCGACTTATCAGGTGGTTTATGCCGTGTTGGAGAAACCCGTATGAGCGCTGCCTATTTCATCACCGGAACGGACACCGACGTCGGTAAAACCACCGTCGCCGCCGGATTACTGCACGCGGCGCGCTCGGCGGGCTTGAGCACAGCGGCGGGCAAACCGGTCGCATCCGGTTGCGAAGTCACGCCTAAAGGATTGCGCAACGCTGATGCGTTGGCACTGTTGGCCGAGTGCTCGTTGCCGATGAGTTATCAACAGGTCAATCCGGTGGCGTTCGAACCGGCGATTGCGCCGCATCTGGCAGCGCGCGAGGCGGGTGTGGCGCTGACGGTGCAATCGTTGTTGGCGCCGATGCGCGAGATTCTGGCGATGAACGCCGATTTCACCTTGATTGAAGGCGCGGGCGGCTGGCGGGTGCCGTTGGCGGATCAGGACAATCTGTCGGATCTGGCCATTGCGCTGAAGCTGCCGGTGATTCTGGTGGTCGGTGTGCGGCTGGGGTGTATCAGTCATGCGCTGCTGACGGCCGAAGCGATTGCCCGAGATGGCCTGCAACTGGTGGGTTGGGTGGCGAACATCATTGATCCGAAGACATCGCGGCTGGAGGAAAACCTGGCAACACTGGCCGAGCGGATTCCGGCACCGTGCCTGGGGCGTGTGCCGAAATTGAAGGCGATGAGCGCTGAGGCCGTGGCTGAGCATTTGCAACTGGATCTGCTCGACTAAGCTTTTACCTATGAGCGGGCACTGTGCCATTAGTGTTTTTGACGGGTGTTTTTCTGGCGCCTCTGGTTCAATGGCAGCCATTGATCCTTCCCAAGGATGAGAACTGTTATGGAAATCTCCGGTAACACAGCTTTTTATGCGGGTTTGAGCTCCATTCAGACCGGGCAGAATCGCGTCGATCAGGCTGCCAGTCAGATCGCCAATAACACCATCGAACGTTCAGTTACCAGCCAGTCTTCCGAAGTTCAGGTTGATCGTCTGCGTGGCGTGGATCGCAGCCAGCAGTCAGATTTGGCCAGTAACATGGTCGAGATGTCTCAGGGCAAGATTCAGGCAGAACTGGGTGTGAAAGTCGCCAAAGCATCCGATGAAATGCTTGGCACGATCATCGACACCTTCGCCTGATTTTTTAAGCTCCGTGCCTGTTAAACGCCGCGCCTTGTCGCGGCGTTTTTCGTTGTAAGTCCTTCTCTCTCAACTAATCTTTTTTTATCGCCCGTGGCTCGTTCGAGCCCATGGCGGTTTGTTGTGTCCGGCGTTTGAAAAATGTGATGACGAACGGCAAAAGATCGACGCTTGACAAGATTTCGGCGTAAACGTATGTTTCAAACAACTGTTTGACCGTCACAACAAATCAACACGGTCGTTCATTCCCGGTTACATCAGCAGAGGTTTATCGCTATGCCTGACTACAAGGCCCCCTTGCGTGATATTCGCTTCGTTCGTGACGAACTGCTCGGCTATGAAGCGCACTATCAGAGTCTTCCGGCTTGCGCAGACGCAACTCCGGACATGGTTGACGCCATTCTCGAAGAAGGCGCCAAGTTTTGTGAGCAGGTACTGGCGCCGCTGAACCGCGTGGGCGACATCGAAGGTTGCACCTGGAGCGAGTCCGGCGTGAAAACCCCGACTGGCTTCAAAGAGGCTTACAAGCAATTCGTTGAAGGCGGCTGGCCAAGCCTGGCGCACGACGTCGAGCACGGCGGTCAAGGCCTGCCTGAGTCGCTGGGTCTGGCGGTCAGCGAAATGGTTGGCGAAGCCAACTGGTCGTGGGGCATGTACCCAGGCCTGTCGCACGGCGCGATGAACACCATCTCCGAGCACGGCACTCCAGAGCAGCAAGAAGCCTATCTGACCAAGCTGGTCTCCGGCGAATGGACCGGCACCATGTGCCTGACCGAACCGCACTGCGGCACCGACCTGGGCATGCTGCGCACCAAGGCCGAACCTCAGGCTGATGGTTCCTACAAAGTTTCCGGCACCAAGATCTTCATCTCGGCCGGTGAACACGACATGGCCGACAACATCGTCCACATCGTATTGGCCCGCCTGCCGGATGCACCGGCTGGTACCAAAGGCATCTCGCTGTTCATCGTTCCAAAGTTCATGCCGAATGCTGACGGCACCGTGGGTGCACGCAACGCTGTGACCTGCGGTTCGCTGGAACACAAGATGGGCATCCACGGCAACGCGACCTGCGTGATGAACTTCGACGGCGCTACCGGTTTCCTGATCGGCCCGGCGAACAAAGGCCTGAACTGCATGTTCACCTTTATGAACACCGCACGTCTGGGCACCGCACTGCAAGGTCTGGCCCACGCCGAAATCGGCTTCCAGGGCGGCCTGAAATACGCTCGCGATCGTCTGCAAATGCGCTCCCTGACTGGCCCGAAAGCGCCGGACAAAGCCGCGGACCCGATCATCGTGCACCCTGACGTACGCCGCATGCTGTTGACCATGAAGGCCTTCGCCGAAGGCAACCGTGCGATGGTGTACTTCACCGCCAAACAGGTCGATATCGTCAAATACGGCGTCGACGAAGAAGAGAAGAAGAAAGCCGACGCACTGCTGGCCTTCATGACACCAATCGCCAAAGCGTTCATGACCGAAGTCGGTTTCGAAGCCGCCAACCACGGCGTACAGATCTACGGCGGCCACGGCTTCATCGCCGAGTGGGGCATGGAGCAGAACGTCCGCGACAGCCGCATTTCGATGCTGTACGAAGGCACCACCGGCATCCAGGCACTCGACCTGCTGGGCCGTAAGGTGTTGATGACTCAAGGCGAGGCTCTGAAAGGCTTCACCAAGATCGTTCACAAGTTCTGCCAGACCAACGAAGGCAACGAAGCCGTCAAAGAATTCGTTGCACCGCTGGCTGCACTGAACAAGGAATGGGGCGAACTGACCATGAAGGTTGGTATGGCTGCCATGAAAGATCGCGAAGAAGTCGGCGCGGCCTCCGTGGACTACCTGATGTACTCCGGTTACGCCTGCCTGGCCTACTTCTGGGCCGACATGGCGCGTCTGGCGGCCGAGAAGCTGGCCGAAGGCGCTGGCGATGCGGCGTTCTACACCGCCAAGCTGCAAACCGCGCGCTTCTACTTCCAGCGCATCCTGCCGCGTACCCGTACACACGTGGCAACCATGCTGTCGGGCGCCAATAACCTGATGGACATGAAAGAAGAAGACTTCGCACTGGGCTACTAAGTCCCGGGGAGGTTTTCACAGCCGCTGTTCCTTCGGGGACAGCGGCTTTTTCATGCCTGATGAAAAATTGTTTAAGCGATGAAAATTCCCCACTAAAACGCTAAGAAAAGCGGTTTTCCTGCCGTTAAAGAGGCTTCGATGTGACACACGTCACACCGCATGTGCTTAACTGCTCAAAATGCAGGCACAATGCCATCTTTTGCCGGGTCGGAGTTTTACCCCTTGCCGCGTTCTTCCGCTTTACGTTTCAGCCATTTCATACCTTCACTGCTGTTGTTGCTCGCGGGGTTGGCGGCTGCGTACGTCAAAGACCTCAACGTGTTCTTTACGTCTCTGTTTAACGTACTGCCGACGTTGGTGTTGTTGTTGGGCGGTGCTTACTGCGCGGTTTACCGTCGTCAGCGCGAACTGTTTCTGATGCTCACGGTGTACATCGCCTACTTTTTGCTCGACACCCAGACCGACTATTACCGCGACAACGGCAAAGTGCGCGAAGACGCCGCCGTGGTGTTCCATCTCGTCTGTCTGCTGCTGCCGTTGTTATTCGGGCTATTCGCCGCGTGGCAGGAGCGCACCCACCTGTTTCAGGACATGGTTGCGCGGTTCGCCGTCCTGCTGGTGTTCGGCAGCGTGGCGCTTGGGCTTGAGCAAAGTTACCCACAGGCGCTGCTGATGTGGCTTTCCGAAATTCGCTGGCCTGCGCTGCACGGCGCGTGGATGAGCCTGATCCAGTTGTCTTATCCCGTTTTCATCTCGGCATTCCTGCTGTTGGCGTGGCAATACTGGCGCAACCCGCGTCCGTTGCACGCGGCGCAACTGGTCGGACTGCTCGGGGTGTTCTGGATGCTGCCGAAAACCTTCATCCTGCCGTTTACCCTGAACATCATGTGCAGTCAGGTGATGTTGATGATCGCAGCCGCCGTTGCACACGAGGCTTATCAAATGGCCTTCCGCGACGAGCTCACCGGACTGCCTGGGCGTCGTGCACTCAACGAACGCATGCAGCGCCTTGGCCGCAACTATGTTCTGGCGATGAGCGACGTCGATCACTTCAAGAAATTCAACGACACCCACGGCCACGATGTCGGTGACCAGGTGCTGCGTCTGGTCGCCAGCAAGCTCTCCAAAATCAGCGGAGGCGGCAGGGCATATCGCTATGGCGGTGAGGAATTCGCCCTGGTGTTTGCAGGCAAAACCCTTGAAGAGTGCATGCCGCACTTGGAGGTAATCCGCGAGTCGATCGCTTCCTACAACATTCAGCTGCGCAACCAGGAAAACCGCCCGCAGGACGATCAGCAGGGGCGCCAGCGTCGCGCAGGCTCCGGCGCTTCCAGCGTTTCGGTCACGGTCAGTATCGGCGTCGCCGAGCGGATAGAGCAGCGCGACCCTGAACAAGTCCTCAAGTCCGCCGACGAGGCGCTCTACAGCGCCAAGGGCGCGGGGCGTAACTGCGTGGTGGCGTTCGGGCAAAATCGCCGTGGCGCGGTGCGCATGGACACCGCCGCAGGTTGAGTGATGACGGCGCATTCAGCGTCTGGACAGTGATTGTGGGACGTGGTGGCCGGCAGTAGGTTGAAGAAATCTGCTGAAGGAGAAGCCACCATGCCCGAATACAAAGCTCCCCTGCGCGATATGCGCTTTCTGATCGACCACGTCTTCGACTTCCACGGCAACTACGCCGCCCTCGGCGCCCACGATGCCAGCCCGGACATGATCAACGCGATCCTCGAAGAAGGCGCAAAGTTCTGTGAGAACGTTCTGGCACCGCTCAATCGCAGCGGCGACGAAGAGGGCTGCCATTTCGACAACGGCGTGGTGACAACGCCTACAGGCTTCAAGCAAGCCTTCGCACAATACGTCGAGGGTGGCTGGCATGGTCTGGCAGCGGATCCGACCTACGGTGGCCAGGGTTTGCCGAGTTCGCTGGGGCTGGTGATCAGCGAAATGGTCGGCTCCAGTAACACCTCCTGGGGCATGTATCCGGGCGTGACCCACGGCGCGATGTCGGCGATCCACGCCCACGGCACCGAGGATCAGAAAACCACTTACCTGAGTAAACTCACCGCCGGCCAATGGACCGGCACCATGTGCCTGACCGAAGCTCATTGCGGCACCGATCTGGGCATCATCAAGACCCGCGCCGTGCCTCAGGCTGACGGTAGCTACGCGATCACCGGCAGCAAGATTTTCATCTCCGCAGGCGAGCACGACATGAGCGACAACATCATTCATCTGGTGTTGGCCAAACTGCCGGATGCGCCGGCGGGCACCAAGGGGATTTCACTGTTCATCGTGCCGAAATTCCTCCCGGATGCTGTGGGCGAGGCGGGTGAACGCAACGGTGTTTCCTGCGGCTCGATCGAACACAAAATGGGCATCAAGGCGTCGGCCACTTGTGTACTGAACTTCGATTCTGCCAAAGGCTTTTTGATCGGCGAGCCGAACAAGGGCCTGAACTGCATGTTCACCATGATGAACCACGCTCGGCTCGGCACTGGCATGCAGGGTTTGTGTCTGGGCGAGGCAAGCTTCCAGGGCGCGATCAGGTACGCCAACGACCGCTTGCAGATGCGCTCGCTAACCGGCGCCAAAGCCCCGGACAAACCGGCCGACCCAATCATCGTTCACCCCGACGTGCGGCGCATGCTGCTGACCATGAAAGCCTTCAACGAAGGCAACCGCGCGCTGACTTACTTCACCGCGCAACTGCTTGATACCGCGCACCTGAGCAGTGATGCCGATGCGCGTCAGGAGGCCGAAGACTTGCTGGCGTTCCTTACGCCGATCTGCAAGGCCTTCATGACCGACACCGGGCTGGAAGTGACCAACCACGGCATGCAGGTGTTCGGCGGCCATGGCTTCATTCGTGAATGGGGCATGGAACAGTTGGTTCGCGATTGTCGGATTGCGCCGATCTACGAGGGGACCAACGGCATTCAGGCGCTGGATCTGCTCGGGCGCAAAGTGCTCGGCAGTCAGGGCAAGCTGTTGCGCGGATTTACTAAAATCGTTCACAAGTTCTGCGCGGCGAATGCCGAGCATGCAGAGTTGGGCAGTTTTGTTGCACAGCTCAACGAGCTCAACCAGCAGTGGGGCGACTTGACCATGAAGGTCGGCATGGCGGCGATGAAGAATCCGGACGAAGTCGGTGCCGCGTCGGTGGATTACCTGATGTACAGCGGCTACATCATCCTCGGCTATCTATGGCTGCGCATGGCGCTCGTGGCGCAGGCGCAACTGGGGGCGGGTGAGGGCGATGGGGATTTCTGCCGGGGCAAACTGGCGACGTGCGAGTTTTACTTTAAGCGCTTGTTGCCGCGTACGGCAGCGCATCGTGCGGCGATTGAGGCGGGCAGTGATTGTTTGATGAAACTGCCGGCCGAAATGTTTGCGCTTTAAGGAAGATCAAAAGATCGCAGCCAGCAGCTCCTGCACGGGATCGCTTTTTACCTGTAGGAGCTTGCGAAGGCTGCGATCTTTTTCTTGGTGACTAAAAATAACAAATCGGTCACCGGTTGACCCTATGTGTCGCAAAAGTTGTTGGGGTACACTCGGCCTCAATGAAAACACCCTTCCACGAATACCTGTTTAGATCTTGCGAGGTTTGCCATGGCTGACTACAAAGCGCCGCTGCGCGATATGCGCTTCGTCCTCAATGAAGTGTTCGAAGTCGCCAAACTCTGGGCCGAACTGCCGGCGCTGGCCGAGACTGTCGACGCCGAGACCGTTGAAGCGATTCTCGAAGAGGCCGGCAAGGTCACCAGCAAAAGCATCGCGCCTCTGAGCCGTGCGGCAGACGAAGAAGGCTGCCACTGGGCCGACGGTGCCGTCACCACGCCGGCCGGTTTCCCACAGGCTTATCAGACTTACGCTGAAGGCGGTTGGGTCGGCGTTGGCGGTGATCCGCAATACGGCGGCATGGGCATGCCCAAAGCCGTTTCGGCCCAGGTTGAAGAGATGGTCAACTCCGCCAGCCTGTCCTTCGGTCTGTACCCGATGCTGACTGCCGGCGCCTGCCTGTCGATCAACGCCCACGCCAGCGAAGAGCTGAAAGCTGCGTACCTGCCGAACATGTACGCCGGCGTCTGGGCCGGTTCTATGTGCCTGACCGAGCCGCACGCCGGTACCGACCTGGGCATTATTCGCACCAAGGCCGAGCCTCAGGCCGACGGTTCCTACAAGGTCAGCGGCACCAAGATCTTCATCACCGGTGGCGAACACGACCTTACTGAAAACATCATTCATCTGGTTTTGGCCAAACTGCCCGACGCACCGGCCGGCCCGAAAGGTATTTCGCTGTTCCTGGTGCCGAAGTTCATGGTCAATGCCGACGGCAGCCTGGGCGCGCGCAATCCGGCGAATTGCGGTTCTATCGAGCACAAGATGGGTATCCAGGCGTCCGCCACCTGCGTGATGAACTTTGACGAAGCCGTCGGTTATCTGGTCGGTGAGCCGAACAAAGGCCTGGCCGCGATGTTCACCATGATGAACTACGAGCGTCTGGGCGTCGGCATTCAGGGCCTGGCCACTGGCGAGCGCTCCTATCAGAACGCCGTCGAATACGCGCGCGACCGTCTGCAAAGCCGTTCGCCGACCGGCGCGCAGAATAAAGACAAAGTCGCTGACCCGATCATCGTCCACCCGGACGTGCGGCGCATGTTGCTGACCATGAAAGCCTCGAACGAAGGTGGCCGGGCGTTTTCCACCTACGTGGCGATGCAACTCGATACTGCCAAGTTCAGCGAAGACGCGACTACACGTAAGCGTGCGGAAGATCTGGTCGCATTGCTGACGCCGGTGGCCAAGGCGTTCCTGACCGATCTGGGGCTGGAAACCACCGTCCACGGCCAGCAGATTTTCGGCGGCCACGGTTACATCCGCGAGTGGGGTCAGGAGCAATTGGTGCGTGACGTGCGCATCACCCAGATCTATGAGGGCACCAATGGTATTCAGGCGCTGGACCTGGTGGGGCGCAAGATCGTCGGCAGCGGCGGCGCGTTCTACCAACTGTTCGCCGACGAGATCCGCCACTTCACCGCTACGGCGAGTGCTGATCTGAGTGAATTCACCAAGCCGCTGAACGACGCTGTCGATACCCTCGACGAGTTGACGGCGTGGCTGCTGGATCGAGCAAAAAACAATCCGAACGAAATCGGCGCGGCCTCGGTCGAATATTTGCAGGCGTTTGGATACACGGCCTACGCCTATATGTGGGCATTGATGGCCAAAGCCGCGTTGGGCAAGGAATCTCAAGAAGATTTCTACGCCAGCAAGCTCGGCACCGCACGCTTCTATTTCGCCCGTCTGCTGCCGCGCATTCACTCGTTGAGCGCGTCGGTGAAGGCTGGTAGCGAGTCGTTGTTCCTTCTGGATGCAGCGCAGTTCTGATGCAATGACGTGATGTAAGCATTCGCTTACATCACGTGCTGCTGTTCTCCCATATGCGCGGATTGGATCCAGAGCTAATCTACATTTCATGGACGTCGCGCAGGAAGCGCAAAGCAACAACAGGGACACGTAGGATTCTGCCAGGGTGGCGGAGTGAAATGGATGTCAGGGAAACAGTCTGCAAAGCCCCGCTTCGGCGGGGTTTTCTTTTGCCTGAAGAAAAGTGCTCAGGCCAGAGGATCCAGTGGTTGCGCGGTTTTCAACGGTTTATCTTCGCGCTCAATCACTTCTTCCAGCAATGTCCGCAGCAGCGCCAGAGAAGCCTGCTGACGTTGTACATCGCGACACACCAAACCAACCTTCAGCGGCACCCGTGGTTCGCTCAGCGGTTTCCAGAGCAGATCGTCTTCGTCGTATTCTTTTTGCGAGCGCCCCGGCAGCACCGTCGCCAGTTTGGTGTGCGGCAGACTGTCGAGAATCCCCACCATGTTGTTCAGCTCTGCCTGCACCTGCGGGCGACGTCCGAGGCTGGTCAGCTGTGCCTGCCAGATCTGGCGAATCTGAAACTCCTCTCCCAATAACAACATCGGCAATTCAGCGGCCTGACGAATCGAGACTTTCTTGAATTCACGCAACGGATGATCCGCCGGGATGACAAGTGTCAGCTCATCTTCGTACAGCATTACGCCGTGCAGACCGGGCTGACGCGGCGGCAGATAACTGATACCGATGTCCAGCGAACCATTGAGCAAGCGCCGCTCGATCTCCAGCCCGGACAATTCATAGATCTGCACAACAAGATGCGGCTGTGCCTTGCGCACTCGGTCGAGCATTTGCGGGACAAGGCTGGTGTGAACGGTCTGCAACACACCAATCGCCAAGGTGCGCAGTGCCTGACCCTTGAAGTTGCCCAAGGCTTCGCGAGCGCGTTGCAGCCCGTCGAGCAATGGCAAGGCGTGGTTGTACAGCGTGTGGGCGGCGAGGGTCGGCAAGAGGCGCTTGCTGCTGCGTTCGAACAGGGTGACATCGAGGTTTTGTTCGAGCTGGCGAATCTGCTGGGAGAGGGCCGGTTGCGAGATCGACAGGCGTTCAGCGGCCCGCCCGACATGACCTTCTTCGTAGACCGCGACGAAATAACGCAGTTGCTTGAAATCCATAAGTAACACTTATCGAAAATGCTGAGAAATCGAAATGGCCCGAGGCCGTCAGTGAGCCTAGTCTAACCGCAATCACAAGGCTTACAGGGCCAGAGAGCGCGATGAATAGCGTTTGCTTCGACAGTGTTTGCATAGGCAGTTCAAAAAACCTCAAGCGGGGTTTTTTCCAATGAATCTGTTCAGTTTGCGCCGCCCGGCGCCGAGTCTGGATGACCTCGCTTTCGAGGCCGATCAACCTGCTGCTGGCGACAGCCTGAACGCCGAGCGGCTGATGCCCAGCGTCGAGCGGCCGCAACAGGTCTTCGTTCGTGGTCAGGGCTCCTGGTTGTGGGACAGCAACGACCGCGCTTATCTCGACTTCTCCCAGGCCGGCGGCGCCAACAGCCTCGGCCACAGCCCTTCGGCGCTGGTCAAAGCCATCGCCAGTCAAGCTCAGGCGCTGATCAATCCCGGTTTCAATTTGCACAATCGCGGCATGCTCAGCCTTGTCGAACGCTTGTGTGCCAGTACCGCCAGCGATCAGGCTTATCTGCTCAACAGCGGCAGCGAAGCCTGTGAAGCGGCGATCAAACTGGCGCGCAAGTGGGGTCAACTGCATCGCGGCGGCGCCTCGCGGATCATCGTGGCGAAGCAGGGCTGCCATGGCCGCAGTCTGGCGACGATCTCGGCGTCGGACAGTGCGAACCTGCCCAACCGTTTCGCGCCGATGTTGCCCGGCTTCGATCTGGTGCCGTTCAACGATTTGCCAGCACTGCATGCGGCGGTGGATGCGCAAACCGTAGCGATCATGCTTGAACCGATCCAGAGCGATGCCGGCGTCATTCCCGCAACCGAGCACTACCTCAGAGGTGTCGAGCGTCTGTGTCGTGATCTGGGCATCCTGCTGATCCTTGACGAAGTGCAGACCGGCATCGGACGCTGCGGCAACTTGCTCGCGGAAGAGTCCTACGGCGTGCGCGCCGATATCGTCGTACTCGGCAAAGGTCTCGGCGGAGGCGTGCCATTGGCGGCGCTGCTGGCGCGGGGCAAGGCGTGCTGTTTCGAAACCGGCGAATTGGGTGGCACCCACCACGGCAATGCGCTGATGACAGCGGCTGGTCTGGTGGTACTCGATAGCGTGCAGGATCGGGCATTTCTCGAGCAGGTCAGAGAGAACGGCCAGCACTTGCGCGAAGGTCTGGCGCGATTGGCCCACCGCTACGGCCATGGTGAATTGCGCGGGCAAGGCCTCTTCTGGGGATTGACCCTGTCGGACGATTCCGCGGATGCCGTCATCCATGCCGCACTTCACGAAGGCCTGCTACTGAACGCCCCGCAAGCCAACTGCCTGCGCTTCACCCCGGCACTCACGGTCAGCAAAACCAATATCGACGAAATGCTCCTGCGCCTGGCCCGCGCCTTCTCCCGTGTGCGCACTGCACAACTGCAATGCCGTAAAGGGATTGCCGTCTGATCCGAAACGTCCCACCCGAATTGAAGAACCGTCTCGCGGTATAACGCACGCCCCACGCCTGATTCTTTTGGCGTGGGGCGTTTTTTTGTGTGGGGTAGTGGCGAACAAATGGCGAAAGCACTGAACCCTGACGAACGGCAAATGTCGATTAGCTTGTATGGCTCAAGTGAGCCAACCCCCAATCAGGAGCTGACCCATGGACTTCATTCGAATCATCATTGCCATTCTGTTGCCGCCACTGGGTGTGTTTCTGCAGGTCGGGTTTGGCGGGGCGTTCTGGTTGAACATTCTGCTGACGTTGTGCGGTTACATTCCGGGGATCGTGCACGCGGTTTACATCATCGCCAAGCGCTGAGTTCTGCGGCGCCAGATAGATTGCCTTCGCGAGCAGGCTCGCTCCCACACTGGATCTGTGTCGTTCACAAATCCCCTGTGGGAGCGAGCCTGCTCGCGAACGGGACACCGCTAATTCTGTGTCAACGTTAGCCCCATCACCCGCCGATAGAACATCCACTCCTGTTCCAGCGCATGCGCCTGATTCACCGCACGGCGGAAGCCGTGGCGTTCGTCGGCGTAGTAGTGCGCCTCGACCGGGATGCCGTTGTGCTCGAGTGCCGTAACCATGTCGCGGGTCTGTTGCGGCACGACGACGGCATCCAGTTCACCCTGGAAGAAAATCACCGGCACGCGGATATTGCTCGCATGCAGTAGCGGAGTGCGGGCGGCGTAGCGTTCGGCGTCTTGCTCGGGATCGCCGATCAGCCAGTCGAGATAGTCGCCCTCAAACTTGTGCGTGGCTCGGGCAAGGGCCACCGGATCGCTGACGCCATAAAGGCTGGCGCCCGCACGAAACACCTGATGGAACGCCAGGGCGCACAGCGTCGTATAACCGCCCGCGCTGCCGCCCCGAATAAACGCGCGATCACCATCGACCATGCCATGCTCGGCGAGATACGCCACCACCGCGCAGGCATCTTCGACGTCGACGTCACCCCAGCTCAAATGCAACGCCTGTCGATATTCGCGGCCGTAACCGCTGCTGCCGCGATAATTGAGGTCGGCCACCGCGAAGCCCCGTTGCGTCCAGTACTGGATGCGCGGGTCAAGCAGTGGGTAACAGGCCGAAGTCGGGCCACCATGAATGAACACCACCAGCGGCGGTTTGGCCTCACCGCTCATGGCCGGATAAAAGAACCCGTGAGCCTCGCCCGCAACGCTGGGGTAACGCAGGGTTTGCGGCAGGCTGATGCGTTCGGCGGGCAGTGGCGCCACACCACCGGCCAGCACTTTTACTTCATGGGATGCGCGATCAATGGCAATCACTGCCGAAGGGCTGATCGGTGAGGCCGCGATGCAATAGATGAATTGCTGATCCAGTGCCAGATGACGGAAACGGCTGTATTCACCGGTAAAGTCTTCGCCGTCGAGAGCCAAACGACCAAAACCGCCCTCACTCCAACTGGCCAGAAAAGTGGCCCCGACCGGTAACCAGGTGCATCCGCCCAATTGCCACGGCGCGGGTGCATGGTCGGCCTCAGCGCTTTGCAAAGGCTGCAGGCCATCGGCGGTCTCAGCCCACGGCTGCCAGAATCCGCCACGATCGGTCAGGCAATACAAACGCCCGTGCGCATCGAAACGAGGCTGCTGGATGGATTCCTCAAACTGTTCGCCCGCCACGCAACGGGGCGCCGAAAAATCACCGTCGGCCACCATCAACCGTGTCGATGTCCACGGCTGATGCGGGCGGCTCCACTCGATCCACGCCAGACGCCGGCCATCAGGACTTATCGTCGGTGCGGCGTAAAAGTCCGCCCCTTCGGCCAGCAGATGACGCTTGCCATCAGCCAGATCAATAGCGACCAGCCGATGGGTGTCGTGCTGCTCTTCTACCGCCAACACCTGACCCTCAGCAAAATGCAGATCGCCATAACGGCACTCGCCCGACGTCAGCGCCTCGGGTTCGCCATCCAGCGTTTGCCGGTACAGTTGCTGATCCATCTCGCCGACGAAAACCACCCCGTCAGGCGTCAGACAAAACGCTCCACCGCCATATTCGTACACCCGGCTACGCACGCTGAAACCTGCAGGCGTCAGACATTTCGCCGCGCCGTTACGCCAGTGCCAGATCCGGCACGCGGCATCTTCGGGACGATATTCATTCCAGAACAAACCGTTTACGCCGAGTTGCAGTTCGGCGAAATCCATCCCGGCGGCGACGGCTTGTGCGGCGCTGAAAGGCTCAGCCTTTAGCGATGAGGCGTGAGTTTCGTTCATTACGGAAGGCCAGTTGTTCGATGGTTTGAGTAGCGTGTTCGGCTTCCTCGCGGGCCTTGAGAATCACGCCGTGCTGGTCGGATTTGCTGCACACCGGGTCAGCGTTGCTGGCGTCCCCCGTGAGCATGAACGCCTGGCAGCGGCAGCCGCCGAAGTCCTTTTCTTTCTCGTCGCAAGAGCGGCACGGCTCGGGCATCCAGTCGTAACCGCGAAAGCGGTTGAAGCCGAACGAGTCGTACCAGATGTGCTGCATGCTGTGGTCGCGCACGTTGGGAAATTGCACCGGCAGCTGTCGGGCGCCATGACAGGGCAGGGCAGTACCGTCAGGGGTGACTGTCAGGAAAATGCTGCCCCAGCCATTCATGCAGGCTTTCGGGCGTTCTTCGTAGTAGTCCGGGGTGACGAAAATCAGCTTGCACGGATGCCCTTCGGCTTCCAGTTTGGCGCGGTATTCGTTGGTGATGCGTTCGGCGCGCACCAGTTGTTCCTTGGTCGGTAACAGGCCGACTCGGTTGAGCTGCGCCCAGCCGTAGAACTGGCAGGTAGCGAGTTCGACGAAATCTGCCTCGAGCGCAATACACAGCTCGATGATGCGGTCGATCTTGTCGATGTTGTGCCGATGGGTAACGAAGTTCAGCACCATCGGATAGCCATGGGCCTTAACCGCGCGGGCCATTTCCAGCTTCTGCGCGAAAGCCTTTTTCGAGCCGGCGAGCAGGTTGTTTACTTGCTCGTCACTGGCCTGGAAGCTGATCTGAATGTGATCAAGGCCAGCCTTCTTGAAGTCGCTTATTTTCTGCTCGGTGAGACCGATGCCCGAGGTGATCAGGTTGGTGTAGAAGCCCAGTTTGCGAGCTTCAGCAATCAACTCGGCAAGATCCTGGCGCACCAGCGGCTCGCCACCGGAAAAACCCAGTTGCGCCGCGCCCATCTCCCGCGCCTCGCGGAATACCTTGATCCACTGCTCGGTGCTCAGCTCTTTGCCCTGCTCGGCGAAATCCAGCGGATTGGAGCAGTACGGGCATTGCAGCGGGCAGCGGTAGGTCAGTTCGGCGAGCAACCACAGCGGCAGGCCGACCTCAGGCTTGGGCGGCACTTTCACCGACGAATCAGGCAAGTTCGATCCAGTGCTGCGCACGGGCAACCTCCATGAATTGCTCGATGTCTTCACCGAGTTCGGGCACGCCGGGGAACTGCTTGTCGAGCTCGGCAATGATCGCCGCGACATCCCGCTCACCGTCGATCAAACCACCGATCAGCGCGGCGCTGTCGTTGAGTTTGATCATGCCTTCGGGGTACAGCAGCACATGGCCTTTTTGCGCCGGTTCGTACTGGAAGCGGTAGCCGGGACGCCAGGTCGGGACTTTGCTGCGGTCGAAACTCATAGGGTGATTCCTTTATGCCAGACCCGTTGTTCGGTCACGCTGTGATACGGCGGGCGGTTCAGTTCGTAGGCCATGCTCATGGCGTCGAGCATGCTCCAAAGAATGTCCAGTTTGAACTGGAGAATTTCCAGCATGCGCTCCTGGCCTTCGCGCGTCTTGTAATGCTCCAGCGTGATCGCCAGACCGTGCTCGACGTCGCGGCGCGCTTGACCGAGGCGGGTGCGGAAATACTCGTAACCGGCCGGGTCGATCCACGGGTAATGCTGCGGCCAGCTATCGAGGCGCGACTGGTGGATCTGCGGCGCGAACAGTTCGGTCAACGAGCTGCTGGCGGCCTCCTGCCAACTGGCGCGGCGGGCGAAGTTGACGTAGGCATCGACGGCGAAGCGTACGCCGGGCAGCACCAGTTCCTGGGAGCGCAGTTGATCCGGGTCGAGGCCGACCGCTTGACCGAGGCGCAGCCAGGCTTCGATACCGCCGTCTTCACCGGGCGCGCCGTCGTGGTCGAGCAGACGCTGAATCCACTCGCGACGAATCTCGCGATCCGGGCAGTTGGCGAGGATCGCAGCGTCTTTCAGGGGAATGTTCACCTGATAGTAGAAGCGGTTGGCGACCCAGCCCTGAATCTGCTCGCGGGTGGCGCGGCCCTGATACATCGCCACGTGATACGGGTGATGGATGTGGTAGTAGGCGCCTTTCGCGCGCAGGGCCGCTTCGAATTCGGCGGGGGACATCGGTTGGTCGGTCATTGCGGTTCTCCGGGGAACAACCGTTGGAATCTTGGGTGTCTGGTCGGACGTCATCGCTGGCAAGCCAGCGCCCACCGTTTTTGTGTACGCCACAGAACCCTGTGGGCGCTGGCTTGCCAGCGATAAGGCCATCAGCTACAGCACAATACTCATGCCGTCATACGCCACTTCAACATCACGCCGCGCCAGTTCTGCGCGCTCCGGGGAATCCTCGTCGAGGATCGGGTTGGTGTTGTTGATGTGGATAAGCACCTTGCGCTGCTCGGGAAGCTGTTCCAGCACTTCGAGCATGCCGCCAGGGCCGTTCTGCGCCAGATGGCCCATCTCGCGCCCGGTGCGGGTGCCGACGCCACGGCGCTGCATTTCATCGTCGTCCCACATGGTGCCGTCCACCAGCACGCAATCGCTGCCCGCCATGATTTCCAGCAGTGGAGCTTCAACCTTGCCCAGCCCCGGCGCATAGAACAGTTTGCCGCCGGTATTCAGGTCTTCGACGATCAGGCCGATGTTGTCGCCCGGGTGCGGATCGAAGCGGTGCGGCGAGTACGGCGGTGCGGCGCTGCGCAATGGCAGCGGGGTGAAACGCAGGTTCGGGCACGCGGCGACGGTGAAGCTTTGATCGAGTTCGATGCGGTTCCAGTTCAACCCGCCATTCCAGTGCTTGAGCATGGTGAACAGCGGAAAACCCGTGCTCAGGTCTTCGTGAACCATGTCTGTGCACCAGACCTGATGCGGGCAGCCTTCGCGCAGGCTGAGCAGGCCGGTGGTGTGGTCGATCTGGCTGTCCATCAGGATGATCGCGCTGATGCCGGTGTCGCGCAGGGCACGGCCGGGTTGCATCGGAGCGAAGCTCTGCAGTTGCGCGCGGATGTCTGGCGAGGCGTTGCACAGCACCCAGTTCACGCCGTCGTCGGAAATCGCGATGGACGATTGAGTGCGGGCCTTGGCATTCAGGCTGCCGTCGCGAAAACCTGCGCAATTGACGCAGTTGCAATTCCACTGCGGAAAACCGCCGCCGGCGGCCGAACCCAGAATCTGGACGAACATGAACGCTCCATCATTTCAACGCTGAAAATAAAACGCCCCGGCGAGCCGAGGCGTTGCACTGCAAGTCTGCGTGAGCAGGACTCAGCGGCTGGCGAAGTACATGGTGACTTCGAAGCCGATACGCAGGTCGGTGTAAGCCGGTTTTGTCCAGGACATAGGGTGTCTCCTTCAGGTTGGTGGGATAGCGCTGTCCATAGGTATAGTCCACGGCAGCGCGGGGATGTTCCAAATAGTTAGGCGGCTATGTTACTCAAAATTTCACCGTGATTGCCTGTGAATCTTTGAGAAAGCTCCTTGCAGCCTGAGTAATGATCAGTTTGCCGCTTGCCATGGCTCGCAGGACATAGCGTCGCTGGCGAGGCAGAGCCAGCCACCGTCGGCGTTGTTTAAGCGCTGTGCGGCTGCCAGCAATGCCGGGCGATCCAGTTGGCCAATCGCGACGACCAATTGCGGTAGGTAATCCGACGAATGGCCCGCGAGTCTGGCCTGCCACAGCAGTTCTGCGGAGTCTTTGGTGGACAGATTTGTGTCATTGAACTGATCGGCGAGCGCTTGGCGTTGTTGGCTGAGGCTGGCGTCATCAAGTTGTTCGATCACTTCGGGAAGGCCTTCGAGAAACTGCTGAATATGCCCGAGCAATGCTTGCGGTGTGGCTGTTGGCGATTGCACGCCGAACAGCAACCCGGTCTGTCCGTGCATTTGCCGCAAACCACTGAACACCGCGTAACCCAACTGCAGTTCGACGCGCAGGCGCTGATAGAACGGCGTCTGGCACAGCTGCGCAAGCAGGCGCCATGCAGCTTCATCGGCAATTTCGCGGCTGGCGGTCGGGCAGAACAGCAGCAGCGAGTGTTCGCTGGACGCGGTGTCGATGTGGCTCCATAGATGTTGGCCGTTGATGGCCGACGGAGCCGGCAATTGATTGTCAGGTATGCCGGGAATACGGCTCAGCGCCACACCCATGGCGGATTGAGTGTGCGCGCTGAGGCCCAGCGCCAGGCCATCCCAGCGGGAAGTTATCCACAGATGATTGGCGTTGGCGCAAGTTGGCGTTGAGGCCAGACAATGCTCCGGCAGCGCCTTGAGTAGATGGCGGATCGGCATCAACGGCGTTTCTGGCTCGCCTCGCACGGAATCGGCGTCAATTCGCGTCAGACATTTCAGCGCATGCTCCAGGACGACGGGCATCGGCTCTTGCAGGCCGGTGAGCCTCAACAAACATTGATTGCCGGTTGTGCCGAGCGACAACTCGACCCCGGCCTGACGTGCGTCGTCCTGAGTTTCCAGAAGGCTGCGATGCAGTTGTGCTTGCAGATCAGCATTGGCTGCTACCTCCAATTGCCAGCGCAGATAAATCGCACCTTCATCACCGTTGTCCGGCAATGCCTGGCTGAATTGCATGGGCGAGCGTTCGCGACGGCCGCGCGAACGATCCTGAGCGAACGTGCGCAGTCCACGGTGGGCGCTGGTCTGGCCGCGGATCAATCCGGCGTTGGCCAGTGGTTCAACGGTACGCAAGAACGGATTGGCGGCCGGCAGTTGCCAGTGGTTGCTGAAGTTATCCACAGTGCCGATTTCACGAAGGATCTGTTGGAGGGCTGACACGCCGGCGTGGGTCAGGCCACTTTCCAGCTGCTCGATATCGAGACGCGCCAGTTGCAACGCGCCGCTGACTTGCTGCTGACGCTGAAGCAGGGCTGCGTATTCCTTGCGTAGCGGCGTCCAGTCCTGTTGCGCGAAGAAGCTGAGCCAATTGCGCACCTGTTCGCCAATCGCGCTCAGCGATTCGGCTGGTGCCGCAAACTGCAGATGCAGCAAGGCTTGTCCGCCGAAGTGATACAGCGGCGTTGCTTTCAAACCGTCAGCCAGATTTTTCTGCTGCAAATACGCGAGCAGTCCACCGTGCTTGGTGCTGTTCAGCCAATGGCAAAGAAAAGCCAGCGCTTCAGCGGACGCGGTGGGCAGCGCTTCGAATGCAAACAGCAGATTGCCGTGGCGTTCACCGACCTGTTGATAACTTTTCACCCCAAACGGCAGGACGCCTGCTTGCTCTACGTTATCCCCAGTTGGAAGCGCCGCTGCAAACGCCTCCGCGAGCACACGTAACGCCTCCAGACTCTGCGGTCCAACGAGGCTCAAGGCCATTTGCCCGGAGCGATAGAACTGCTGATGGAAGTCTGTCAGCGCTCGCTGAAACGCTGGTTGCTCAACTTGCAGCGTGTCACGATTCCCAGCGTGAAAACCGCGCAGCGGATGTTCCGCCGGCAATCCCTCGTACAACGCAAACTGCCGCTGAGCCGTCGGATCCTGCGACCAGGCGACAAATTCCGCCTGCAGCACTTCCCGTTCCCGCAACTGATCGTCCGGATTCATACGTGGGTGGGCGAGCATGTCCGACAGACGCTCAAGCCCTGCACCGAAAGACTGCGTCGGCAACTCAAAGAAAAAGTCAGTGGTGCGCTCCCGAGTGCTGGCATTCACCTGCCCGCCATGACGCTGCACGTAGGCCATCAGCCCTTCATTCGCAGGAAAACGCTCAGTACCGAGAAACAGCAAATGCTCGAGGAAGTGCGCCAGCCCCGGCCACGCCAACGGCACGTCATGGCTGCCAGCGGCCACCCGTAATGCGGCGGCGCTGCGCTTGAGCTCGGGCACATGACGCAGGGTCACGCGCAAGCCGTTGGCCAGGGTTTCAGTGTGGGGACAGGAGGGAGTCGGCGCAGGCATGGGCACTTCCAGAACAGTGAAGTGCCAATGCTAGCGGATTAGCGCTTGTTCAGCGCGTCGTAAAGCTCGGGTCGGCGGTCGCTGAGGTAGCGATTGGCTGCGCGGGAGTCGGTCATCAACTGCCGATCCAGTTCGCCGACAATCAAGGCCTCGTCCAGTCCGGCCTGAGCAATACGGATGCCGTCCGGCGCAGCAATGCTGCTTTGCCCGCAATAGTGGATGTCCCCTTCATGCCCGCAGTAATTGGCGTAGGCCACGTAGCATTGGTTTTCGAAGGCACGCGAGCGAACGGTGACGTCTGCGACGAAATCGAAGGGAATCATGTTCGCCGTCGGCACCAGAATCAGCTCGGCGCCTGCCAGGGCCAGGCGTCGGGTGTTTTCCGGGAATTCCAGGTCGTAGCAGATCAGGAAACCGAGCTTCCAGCCGTTCAGTTCAACAACTGGAAACTCACCTTCACCGGGGCTGAACATCGACCGATCCAGATCACCGAACAGATGCGTCTTGCGGTAATTGCACAAGCGCTCCCCGTGCGAATCGATCAACTGCACGGCGTTGTAGATCTGCCCGTCAGCGGAGCGCTCGGGATACCCGTAGACGATCGCCAGGCCGGCAGCCTTGGCGATCCGGCCGATCTGCTGCGCCCATTCACCGTTATAAACCTCGGCCAAAGTGCTGACCGCCTCGGCACCGATGTTGTAACCGGTCATGAACATCTCCGGCAGCACCAGCAGGTCTGCGCCCTTGGCCTCCATCGCCAACTGATGCAGGCGGTGCAGGTTGGCGGCAGGGTCCAGAGGCAGCGGCGGACATTGGTAAAGGGCTACACGCATCAGGGATTCCTCTTACTCGGGCAGGGCGATAGGGCCGATGTCTTTGAACACGTCACCCGGGCCCGGGTTCTCTTTATGTGTAGAACCGCCGAAATGTTTCATGATCCCCCACACCGCGTTGAGCGATGTCTGCACCGCGCCCTCAACCCACGCCGGCGTCCACGACACGTCGTCACCGGCAATGAAAATCCCGCGTTGCTCAGCGGGCATGTCGTCCTGCATGAAGTGCGCGTACATCCGCTGGTTGTAGCGATAGTGGCCGGGCAAGGCGCCCTTGAACGCACCGAGGAAGTGCGGATCGGCTTCCCACGACACGGTGATCGGATCGCCAATAATGCGCGCGGCGATGTCGACTTTCGGGTAGATCTTCTTCAACGCGTTCAACGCCAGTTCCACGCGTTTTTCCACCGGGTGCGGCAGCATCTTCAACGCATCGCTCATCCACGAGTACGACAGGCAGATCACGCCCGGCTTGTCGTCGCCGTTGTCGAACAGATAGGTGCCACGGGTCAGGCGATCGGTGAGAGTCATGCTCATCAGATCGCGGCCCGTTTCCGGATCCTTGTCCTTCCAGAACGGTCGGTCGACCATCACGAAAGTTTTCGACGATTGCATGTAGCGAGTACGGTCCAGCGCCATCCACATTTTTTGCGAGAACAGGGTTTCGTCGCATTCGATCTGCGTGGTCAGCAGCCAGCTCTGGCAAGTGGTCAGTACCGCGGCGTACTCGCGGGTGTCACCGTTGTTGTCGGTAACCGCGAAGCGGCCATCTGGCGCGTGGGCGATTTTCTTCACCCCGGATCGCGGCGCGCCACGGTGCAGGGATTTCAGGCTGGTGCCTTGCGGCCAATGCACGCAGCGTTCCGGCACATGACGCCAAATGCCTTGCGGCACTTGTTCCACGCCGCCGACCACCAGGTGCTGGTGATCGTCGCAGTTGGTCATCACCACGCGGAAGATTTCCAGCATTGAGTTGGGGAAGTCAGAGTCCCAGCCGCCGGTGCCGAAACCCACCTGGCCGAACACTTCGCGATGATGGAACGACAGCTTGGCGAAGGCTTCGGAGGTGGCTACGAAATCGTAGAACGTGCGGTCGTCCCATAGCGGCACGAGGGTGTTCCACAGCTCTTTCAGGCGCGGTACATCGCGATCGCGGATGGCTTGCTGGATATCAGCGAACTGCGAGCCAGCTTCCAGTGCGTCTGCCCAGGCATCAGCCACTTCCTGAAACAGTGCAGGAAGATCCGCCAGTTTCTGTGCGTAATGGGTTTTGCCTTCCAGATCGATCACGGTGCTGCCGGAGGCCGGCGTCAACGGATTGGGGAAGGGCTTGGTTTCGAGTCCGAGTTTGTCGACGTAGTGATAGAACGCGGTGGACGATACCGGGAAACGCATGCCGCCGAGTTCAGCGACGATACCGTCTGTGCCGTTGAATGCCTGGGAACGTAGACGACCACCGAGTTTGGAAGCCTCGTACACCACCGGTTTCAAGCCAAGCTTCATCAGTTCGTAGGCGGCGACAAGTCCGGCAATGCCTGCGCCGACAATCGCCACTTCGGCACCATGATGATGTTCAGGAATGCTGCCGAGACCGGCCGGGTGTTCGATCCAGTCGTCGAAGCCGAACGGGAAGTCCGGGCCAAAAATGGTGATTGGCTTCTTACCGTCTGCAGGATGGCGATTGTTCTTGTTCATGGCTGACCTTACTGGCGACCCGACGCGAGATGCGCGTCTGAGTATAGGAAAAGATGCCAGCCATTCTAGGGAGCATAGAACACGTTAATAAGACGCAAAGTGTCGTCGTTTTGCCAGATCATTGATCAAAGTGACAATCTGGTGCTGCACACCGACAATTTTGGAAGCAAGCCTGTTGGCCATGAGGCCCTTCAGCCAACCCAACTCAAACCGGTTGCCCGCGATCAATCTTGCTACTCAAGATGATCGACGTCGTGGTCTTCTCCACCCCATCCACACTTCCGATCTGATCCAGCAACTGATCCAGCTGCTCCGGCGAATCGGTGCGCAACCACGCCACATAATCAAACTCGCCACTCACTGCGCACAACTGCTGCACCTGCGCCATCGCACTCAACCGGCGTAACACCTCTTTACCGGAACGCGGCTGCACTTTGATCCCGACATATGCCTGCAACCCACCATCCACCACACGTTGCCCCAAACGCACGCCATAACCGGTGATCACCTTGGCCTTTTCCAAGCGCGCCAGCCGCGACGTCACGGTGGTGCGCGCAATGCCCAACTGCCGGGCGAGCATGGCCACGCTTTCGCGGGCGTTGATTTGCAGGGCGGCGATCAACTGGCGGTCGATTTCATCAAGCGCGGGCGGGCGGATGTCTGGCAAGGGCGGCTCCATGGGGCGCGGGTTGGTTGGCCTGCGCATGTTACAGGCTCCGCGGGTTAGATATAGACATCACACAAAAACGGAAAAGCCGCGCAAATGCGCGGCTTTATTGAGCAAACAGCAACTATTAAGCGTAGCGCTGTGCGAAGTCGGCAATTTTCTGTGTTGCCTGGAAATCAACCAGCTGTAGACCACGTGCCTCAATGCTTTCCTTGGCAACGTGTACCGCTTTGCGGTGGCGTGGGGATTCACTCTCCGCAGGAGTGCTCACGGGGATAAGCACGTTTTGCAGCTGAATTATGCCTTCCTGCTCCGCTCTCACGAATTTCATCAGCCACTGATCGCAGTGATCGAGTATTGCGCTGGGCTCTGACTGGTCAAAAGCCAAGGGTTTAATAGCCGCCACGACCTTATTGCGATGTACCAAGGGAAGATGAAGTTTGGTCAGATCGCCAGTCAGGGTGTCATCGCGAAAACTACGAATAGACGCTTGTGAAAACAATTCTCGAATCTCTCGAACCATGATCTCTTCGCGCCGCTCGCGGCCTATGCCTTGGCGATCTATGTAGCGGTTGAACAGCGTAGCCAGGGTCGCATCGAGGTTTTCCACAAGTATTGATCGCATGGGGCTGAAGCGAATCATCGACTCCTTCGGCTCCGTCATGAATCGAAAGTGGTTAACGATCTGCGATTCTTGAGCGCCTGCTGTCATGAGGCGAATGCTGTCCAGTTCGTTCTGGGCTATCTCCATAGCCTTCGCAAATAGGTTGCTGCACTCAAAGAAATGATTGACCCGTTTCAGATTTTTACGAGCGAGTTTGTACTCCATGCGGCCAATAGCAGGTGCCGAGAGAACGATGCCCACATTGGCAAACTCTTCGGTTTCCGCAAAGGGCGCGAAGCGCACAATGCTGTAAAGACAGGTGTATTTCATTTCAGGACGCTCCAGAATTCGTCCGATTGGCAAAGCATCAGGCTGCGTTCAATTTCCTCAAGCAGCGTTTCCAGTCCGAGTGCTCCGATGGACTCACACCACTCTTCGGGAATGTCTGAGCATAGGCCACGAAATCGTCCCGCAGTGTCATGCATCCGCTGAGAGTATTCAACTTTGTCGACCAGATCCAAACGCCATTCCCGATTTTCGGGGCCGAACACATGGCTTTCAGCAAACCTTGAAGCATCCAGTGGCCATTGGAATGCTTGGTTGTGATCGATCAGCTGTAGCTGATTGTTGTTACTGCACATCAGCAGATTTGGACGGCCACCAAATGGCCCCAACTGGCGATCACTGTTACCGACCCAGTAATCAAAAATGAAGACGGCTTTTTGAAGGCTGCTCGGAACCTGTATTGCTTGTGAATACAGAAGGTCAGCAGCATCGGCGACGTAGGCAAGGGCATAACTGTCCCCTGGTCCGAGATCACTGCGAGCTTCCGGGTTATAACGCAACAAGGCTGGATCGACATAGATACAGCCGTGCTCTGGGATTGGTAGGCCGAACTGAGCAGCCAAACGGGCGCAGAGTAGTTCGGCAATGCGTTCGGCGGGCGGTAGTTCCAAGCCTTTGACCACATAGTGCTTGTCATTGTTGGCACGACACAGGAATGGGCGTGTGATTCCTCCTTCCAGTCGACGAATGATCTCCACCGCTTCTATGTAGTTACTGGCGGCCATTCATGGCTCCCTCATAAATCTGCTTCGCAGACAATACTGGTCTGCTTCTCGATGCACCATGCCTTGTAATTCCAGGCGCCATTCATTGGATATCCGGGTGTAGAGGCATCGACGCCCCGTTTTATCGGGGCGCGTATCGAGGAAAGTAGCACTAAACCTGCGTTCGATTCCGTGTCGTAAAGCTTTGATGGTTGATGACCTTCACCACATCATCGATCACCGCTTTGCTCATCGACGCGAGAAAATAAGCGCCCCAGGCATGACGGTCGGTTTTTTTGTCGTAGGCGGCGTCTTCAGCGAAGGCTTTGACTAGAAACAGCAGGTCGGAGGCTTGGGATAAAGCATCGCCAATCGGGACGCCGGCGCTGACGTGGAAGAGAGGTTGGTTGGAGCAGTAGAGGAAGGGGGTGAGGCCGATTGTTGTCAGGTCTGAAGGGTGGGGCAGTTTTGTGTCAGTCATAGTCTTACTCCTGGTGTGAGGAGCCGCCACAATCTCTTCCATTGATATGGGTGACAGCTGTGCGCAGGTTGGAAACCGGGAAACCGAACCAATGAAACCGGCACGTCCGAGGACGTCCCACGCACAGCCGCCATAACTTTGATCACAAGTCTGGATGCTGTCGGTTTCGATTTCATCGGGTTTCCAAGCCCGGCCGCTGATGAGCAGCGACGTCTTGAGAGTATCCCGTCAAAGAAAAGCCCAACAGGCTCCAAACCGCCTCAAACCACAGCTTCGGAACTTGCCTACAGTCTTCGCGGAAGTCGTCCTGCGAAGTCGAACCGTATCAAACCATCACCCAAGAAAAAGCCGCGCATTAAGCGCGGCTTTCAAATTTGGTGGGCCCACACGGACTTGAACCATTATGTGGTACGTAGATTTCAGGATTGGATACTGTCCGTCCGGTTTTTTGGTCTGTAATCCCTAGGAAAATTGGCGTTTTTAGTAATATGAAAAACTCTGTGGAACCGTATTTCAAATACCACCTTGGTGTGGTATTTGAAAGGCTGTCATCTCATCCCGGATTTCAGATATCTGTTGCACCTACAACGCGACGTATTCGATCTTGTCCAGCAGGCGCCCTTCGGAGCGGACTGGGAATATCCTAGTATTGTCATGGGAAGCACCGCCTGAAATTCATCAGCCGCAGTCGAATGGAACCCAGCGCTTCATCGCCGATGTCGCCAACCATGCACTGGAACCCAAGTGGTCATACAAAAATCCCTACCTTAATCAATGACTGGTTGCCAGCGGATAAGTCATAGACATGGCAGTCTGCCCCCTGCTCAATTGGTCTCTGTACGGGGCTCTAAGCGCTGCACGCAACCTTTAAAAAATGATCGCGTTGGTTACAGCTACCCTGCTGGCATCCAGCAAAGGTTTATCGGATAAGCTTAGAAGGTAGTTTTGCTCTTTGGCTACCTCTCGGAGGAGACTGTCCATTGCTACGGATAGATGCAGCAAGCCATTGAACTTGTCCTCGGTATTAAAGATAAAACGGGAGCCATCAGGTACTACTAATCTCCTCGCTTCTTCCTTGTTGTTCCACAAATAATCCAGATATCTTTGGGTCTCGGCCAATATCGCTAATTCGTAGTAGGCACCAGCGGAGAGGCTATGCATGTTGGCATGGTACATTATTGAGGCAATATCAAAGCTTGAGATCGTTACAGGTTTTCCCTCTGCCTCGAGCTCTGCCTTTATGTTTTTACATAACCTTATTGATTTGCGGAGTCCACCACCTGTGGTTTCACATCGTTCTCGTACCTTTTTGATGTGCAGGAAAGGCCAGTTTTCAATCGTGGTACTTTTATGCGAATCTAGAATAGTGACAGCGCGGTCATGTTTCTGACCAGAGGCTTGGTAAGTGATAGTGTCATGCCAGTGGGAAGGCACGACGTCTACTGGACGTGCTAATGACCCTCCTTGCAATTTGATGGCCTTAGAGCCAGAAGTGTCAATCGTCGCAGCGGGAAACGCATCACGAAGAGCTTTACTAATTTCGCCCCTGCGAGCGGTTAACACCCCAACTGAAGTGCGTGAGGTCGGTGAGCGGTACTGACCCGATGTACTCATGTACCCACGCGCATCATAGGTATGAAAGTCAGCTTCTATTGCTAAAAGATCAACATCACTGACCCCTCGAATATGGACATTCAGTGGTACTGATCCCTGTAGCTCGAATTCGAGACTGCCGCTTGTCCTCTTCGACAACTGGTTGCTAACCCGTTCTGCGGTTTCGATGCTGATGCGGGTGTAGGTAGGATCTACCTCCTGCATCGCTCCTAAAGCAAAAGTTGTATTCGGCTTGTCTTTAACCCTATGTTCCCACGCCTCTTTTGTGAGGCTTCGGTTTACGATGAAATCCTTCGCATCCATTGCGATTACAGAGGATCTATCTAGCCCTGAGCGTCTAGAGCGTAGACGGTTAATTCGATCATTAATTGACGTGCTCATTCTTTCTCCTCAGCTCTATTCGCCCATAGGTGGGCCGACCGTAACCGTTAAAATAGTCACCCTGTGCGCTATCTAATAACTTGGTAAATAATAGATTTGCACTGCCGACGTGTCCTCGAAGCTCAGGCTCGCCGGGATTAGGATCATTTTGATAGTTATAAAGAAGGCGGTATCCGTCAGCCTCATCGTGAACCAAAGCCGCAGTGATACTGTTTGAGCCCGATTGGTGAGTCTTCAAACGCACTCTGATCTTGTCCCAGGTTTGGCAGATATATACATCTGCTTCCCAGCTGCGAATCGGATTTCCTCCGATGTCCAGTGTCGTTCCAGTGCAGTGCCACTCTCCCGACAGGTCAGGGACTTTTAGATATTTGACTGCCCAACGCCATTTCCAAACCGTCTTATTGAATAAAGCGTATAGCAAGGCAAAGACGATACCTGCTCCAATTAGCGACAGGGCTGTCGGTGGAAGATTTACAGGCAGATTATACTTTTTAGCCAAATCTTCAGCTGATAGCAGCAAAAAAACCGCAATGCCGGAAATCGCGCTTGCTAGTAGTGTCAGATACCGGCCAATCAAAGCTCGATTGACCCCGCCCAATAGGCTGTATTCATGATCGTGAATCATCAAAAGCGACCTTCAATCGACTTAATGCCGGGAGTCCAATCAACTTTAAAGAGGGGCAGCATCAAAGCTGCCCGCGCCCGATGAGAATTTAAAAACTACTGGGTATGACATACCGAGGAGCACGTCCGGCATCCGTTCGATTGCCGGTAGGTGTTGCGAGCCTGGCGAACAGCGGTCACACAGGTTGTGTGATAGCCAAGATCAAGGCGGTTATGGAGTGCCGGCAAATAGATGCACGTACTGGTATGCACCTCGTGGTCACCATTGGTCTGTGCATTGCGGTTCACGAAATACTGAGCCATTTTTACTCACCCCGCTCTTTGTTCGATTGGGCGAGTACCGAGGCCGCTAGGGTCTTGGTGGTGGCGTTGTACTTGTTGCTATCGAGGACATGACTGGCTTTAGTCTCCATATCGGCACCGGTTTGCTTGCCGGTCGAAGCTTGAGACATGGCCGACCCTGCCAATTCCTTCTGGATGGCCGAGGAGCTATCACTACGCAGGATTTTGGAGGCCAAGCTGGCCACGGGAGACGATGTTTGTTTAGGATTTTTCGGCACGATTAGGTGCTCCTGTATCTAGAAAAAATCGAGTAGGCAGGAGCAACCCTTGAGCGGAAAGCCGAGCTGAATGGTTGACATCCAAAGTCGGTTTTTCTCTAATGCGCGTCCCACCAGTGTCCGCATTGGCTCAGGGATTGGCGGGTATGTGTGCTCGGCGTCCAAACTTTGCACGCATACCCGCTGTGTTCACTGAAACCTAAGCCTCTCGCCAAAAACACAACATGTAGTGCTGTTGTAGAGATGACCTACAAGATAATGGGGTCAAAATGACATTGCAAGGTAACAAGCCTGTGGATAACTTGTGCGCAAATCAGTGGTTGGATCCATTTCGCCCCTGTATGTATGCCCAGCCCTTCTAAATCGCGGGATACGACGTTTCTCCCTTGAAATATTTTGAAATACACTCCTTTCGCATGTCCCTGTTCCCTATAGAACAGCCACCCTCAGCGTTTAAAAGTGACAATCCAGTGGCGTCATTTCTTCCTTAGTTCTGGTTTGGTTTTATCCGTCAGCGGGGTATTGCGGGGCTATTTCCTGTGACCTATGATCACGCTAGGCGGTGATGGTCGCCTGGCGCCTGTTTCGCGAAGCAATAGCCCATCTGTGACACCCTTCAGTTTTACATCGGCATGTCCCTAACCAGACGCTGCCCGGTGAACAGGCAATCGGACACCTAAGCGTCGTAGATTTAGGAACCTTTGCCATGTCTGATTTTTCCCGGCTAAACATCTTCAAATCCCAAGCTAAACAGCTTGCTCGTGATCAGGGCATGAAGCTTTCTGTCGCTCAAGAAACCCTGGCGCAGAAAGCAGGCTTCGCTGATTACCATGAGCTCTCTGTAATCGCCCAACGGAACCCCAAGGATCCGCGTCTGATGGTGGCTGTGTTTGGGATCAAAGACTTTCCCCAAGCGATCAATGAGGATGATGTCTACGCCGACCTGGATCTGGAACTGGAGGATCAGCTCTCCGGCGCGATTGCGGATACCAATGCAAGTGGATTCACTATTGGTGCTCTTGAAGTTGAAACCGCTGACTACAGCGACGCAACCGGGAAGCTTACTTTAGAAGTTTCCCTGACCTACCAGGGGCAGCAAGATCAGGAGAGGATGTATCACGGTGCAGCGTTCTATCTCAAAGCCACGGTCGAATTGCTACGCCGTGATGGTATATGGCTACTTGCTGACGAAGGCGTGGTCATCTCCAGCAGTGAGTCTGATGCTGATCGCGACCGTAGATCTGAATGGGAGCACTGGGCCCAAGTCGAAGAAGCTGAACGCGGCAACCGCAAAACCATGGCCCAGGCCCTGGCGAATGAGCTGGAAATTTCTCTCGACGACGCAGAGCTTCTGGCCGATTCGGAGGTCACGGCCAACGAATCGGATGAGGGCCTCGTTTACAATTACTGGATCAATTTTGAACCCGCAGCCGAGGGTGAGTTAAGAGCAGGCCTGATCGCGCGATTCGGCTCTTTAGAGTACGAGTTGCACGCGAATTTCTTCGACGACATTCTGCCGGACGTCTAACACTGACATGGTGGTGGCCAGCCTACACGCTGGCCATTCAAAGCGGACTCTGATACCGCCAGCTAAGGCTCTCCACCGAAATTATGGATGCCAATAAGGCAGCGTCGAGTCACCGGGCTGATCAACGATAATTGCCACACTTTGCTTGGCCCTCGTTACTGCGACGTAGAAAGATGCCGCAGAGGTTGCTTCCAAATGAATTCCTTTTTTTAGGAAGCTTTCTATATTCACCGTAGGCACGATGAGGACACGCTCATAGGTCGCACCTTTCGACACCTTAAAATTTAGGAAATCCAGTGAGTATTCCTTACCGGAGCTGATGGAGTGCCTCAGAGATTGGGGTTGAAACCTTGCAACGTAATCGTCGACATGTTTCCTGCTGACGAGGAAAACACCATCATGTCCCGTGCAGACAGTGTTCTCAGAGGTGGTTTCCGGAAACCCCCACGAGGCATCAAATATTGAGTCTGAGAAAGTTGCGATTTCGGCTCTGCATCTGTGCGTGACCGACGAGTAGTTGATGCGCAATAACCCCGAGGTTTCGCGATCCCGGAACCATTCAATCGCAGCGGCGTACGCATATTTTTTATTCTTCTGACCACGAGGGTTGGTGGACAAAACAGACTGCCGGACGTCACCCACCATTCGAACATCTATTTTGGACAAAAGTAGCTGGTGGACTATTTCCCAATCGTAGCCACTTAGATCCTGCACCTCATCAAAGAGAATCTCGTCATAGAGACACTCGAGTCGGTGCATGAGCACACCACCACTGGACTGCATTACTTCGAAAGCAAGCCTTCCCAACTCGGAGGCATAGACCTCGTTTTTTCGATTCATATACCTGGCCTTGCCGACCGCTTTGAAGTAGGGCCTTCCTTCAAAGTCGAATCCGCCAACCCTTTCGCTAGCTAAAATGAATGGTAGGAACGGCTTGGCGAAATGGCGAAGTAGGAATGTGTACCATCCCATCACCTCTAAGTTCTGCAAGTCGCCGGCTTGGGAGGCGAGTCGATGGCGGAGCTCCAGCTGGTTGGTTTGCGTAAAGGTGACGACTAACACTCGACGGTCAATTGGCAGAGATTTGCAGTGTTCCACGAGCCCCTGAGTTTTCCTTCCTCCGGCAACGGCTAAGGTCAAATGGTTAGCCATGGATAAACTTCGCTGCGGCTTCCATATACGCTGGAGGGATCAATGCATCAGTGGACTCAGCGATTCTCAAAGCCCCCTCGGTCTTCTCTCGTATCATCCAAGTCTCAAGGTCGGCTGCAACAGTAATACCCAGAATCGTTCGCAACCTTTTTTCACCATTATGATGAATCAGCTGAGGCTCGAGCGTCTTACCGTCACTAACGTCGCCGATAAATAACTCTCGCCGAGTGCCATCGAGCCATTTCTCCACTGGTTCTCTCAGCTTAACTGGCTCTACTCCGTCGTTGTCGCGCATCACAGCGACCTGTTTGTTGATAGCGGCACAAAGCTCCAAACATCGAGCCAGTGCAAGTCCTCGCATGCTGATGACGTCAATGCCAGACGCCATTGGTGTAATCCGATATTTATCCTTAAAAACTCGTTCGAAAATGATCTCGTCGGACGGCCCCTCTACCAACACAACTTTCTTGGCTAGAACCATCCTTAGCGTGTCGTAACCTGGTAATCGCTGAAAGTACCTAACGGTGTCAGGCGTCAGTTCAGTTATTTTGGAGGCCGTGTTGCGGTTCAAAAGAAGCAACGAATTAAGCCCAAGCCTGTTCAGCACATATGTACTATGAGTTGAGATGAAAAGCTGTTGCTGGTCTGTTGCCAATGCTTCAATGCGAGACAACAGCGTAGCTAGGCTTGTATGAGAGAGGTGATTTTCCGGCTCCTCAATCATTACTATGCTTGCCTTCGCTGAGTGGCGTTTCATCGCAAGCGATATTTTGATTGCTGCTTGCTGACCCTGCCCCGCCATCGAAAATGGGACATCATCTACATGGGGGGTCACGGAGCCTTCCCACGACGATCTGGAGCTTTGATCCATGGCCAATGCCATAGGCTCATTCTCAAGGGAGGCTTCAAGCAATGCGAGGCGCGTGTTGACGTCTGAAAGAGCGCTCTCCGTCATGGATGCTTTGACCTCACGGTAGCTCAGCGAAATTGACGCCTTTTCGCTTGGTTCGAGATGATCACTGAGGATCTGGCGCAGATGGTAGTCAACTCCGCTGGTGGATCTCACTGTGCGGGAGTCAATGACAGCGACTGAGAGGGCTCGGGGACGTCTGGTAAGCTCTTGGTCAGCGAAGCTCCGCCACTCATAGGTGTAATATTCGACGGGCAGCAGCGCAGTCGGAGACTTGAGCCACTCGTCGAGCATGTCTCGATACTCTTCGTTTGGGAAGATTCTCAGGGAGACGCCGGGACAGGCGTTAGTCGGAACATCGGTGTTGATTGCCCCGCAGAGCCCTTGCAGATCGTCTCGCTTATCCAAATAGAGCTCGATCAAAATTTCAGGGAGGGCGACTTTCTTTCCTGCCTTCCTCAGAGCCACGAATTCTTCGACCATGTCGGTGTTGAACCAGTAAGGGTTCAACTCTTCTAGCACGCCTCGTCCGCCGATCCGCCCGTTGAGCGCTAGGGCGATAGCTTCTATCAGGGTTGATTTTCCCGCGTCATTACCACCGACGAGGATGTTGAGTCGAGCGTTAGGTCTTAGGGTGAAGTCTCGATAGATGCGGTAACCACGAATCTTGATCTGGGTTATCAAGGCCATCATCCTTTAGGCAGTGGTGTCGACGACGCTCGGAAGCGAGAGGGAAAGATCGAGCAAGCTCCGAGTAGACACCATGGATGCACCGGACTCAAGTGCCCGACAGTATGGGCAGAAAAAGAACCGAAGCCTTTAATCCTCATGACTGCGGTTGCAGCGAAAACGAGTTTGCGTAGACTAGATTTATCTATAGGAAAGGAGTTCGTATGGGCATCAAGATGGGCAGTGCTCTGGATCGCACAGGCAGTGAATGGCAAGCCGATACGTATCAAAAAGGTATGGGGGCAGAGCCGCTCAAATGCCGGTTTTGCAGTATCGGCGTGACCCACAATCCGTCTTACACACGAGAGCTACACGACAAGTCGGTGTTTGTCTCTGCGTACTTCAGGCTTCTGCCTGGTGGCGAGCATGCAGCCAACTGCAAATACGGAGTGCAGGAGGAAATCTCGGAAATTGCCAAAGAGTCGCAAGGCCTTCTCGAGAGTGTCAAAGGTAATCAGTATCGTATGCGCCTGGTAATGATCAAAGAGGCCCTGGAGGGTGGCGCAGCACCTACAAACCAAAATGGCGACGGCTCCAACGCCAGATCCAGCAAAACCTATGTATCTACTCCTGGCAAACTGCCTGCATATATCAACTCTGCCAAGCGAGCCCTCAAACTACGAGCACTGTGCGCCAGTGATAGCGACGTTGAGCAGCACTTAGAGCTCGTGTTTGAAGGCAATACGGTTGTCAATTGGCGCCAGTTCTATTTCGAAACGGAACGGCACATGGAGGCGTTCCATGCCGTATCCCAAAACACCACCCAGCATCCCATTGCCATCCATGGGTACGTCAAAAGTGTTCGGCGCTGTGTGGGCGATGATAAAAACAAGAATGTCTTGAATCTCAGGATGAACAAGTACCGTGCGGACTCCGAAAAGCCCGACAACGGCGTGGGCCTCGAGGTCAGTATTTGGTCTCGTCAGACAGCATGGTTCAAAGGGATAGAGCATGACGATGAGGTCGTTGTGCTGGGAATGTGGAAGGCTTCAACCACGCCTCCTACGACCGCGCCAAATGAAGGACGCTACAAGACTTTTACCAAGAATCGACTCAGCTTAAGCCTTGTCTTGATGGCACAGATAACCAAGGTCTGAGCGCTCCATTGCCCGCCAAGCGAAGAGTTTTAGCATCGCTCATTCGACGGCAAGCAATTTTGAACACAACCTCTTCTCTCGCCGTGCTCGTGGTCTACGCTCAGCAACGGCGCTGTGGATTTTCGAGATGCCTGCGACACAAGAAATGTTCATGGTTGAGCCATCTTTCACCGTGTAGGTAAACAAGGATGACAGCATGACCGATAGACGACCTTTGAATCCAAACGTAACAGTTCCGAAGCCGGGAGGTGGCGTCCAACCTCGCTCTCGGAATCAAGATGGCCAAGTCCGCGATAAGCGTGATGACGCTGGAAAGCCTAGGAAGAAATAGTCAACCGCGATGAATCGCAGGTTACTCGCGAAAGGGAGTGACCTGTCTCAACGCGCGAGGTGATCAACTCATACCTGAAGCTATCGGCACATGAGGCTTCTCCTAGGCTATCGGTGACTTCCTCTGACTTGAGCGCTCCATCCAACTGACTGAGATCAGTAGGTGGCCTATTGCAGGATGGCAGTCTCAGTTCGTCGCAGTGGTAGTGCCTGGAGCGGGGCCTTCGCTGAACGTGTAGTTGATGACCACATCATTTCGGATCAAGACGTCGCGAGTTTTCTGAGTGCCCGTAGTCGTCACCTTCATGGTGACCACGTAGCTTTGGGCATGGGCTGAGCCATTGGTGTAGGTGTAGATCCACTTTTCGTCAGTCTCGCTGACAGCACTCTTGGCGTAGGGCTCGCCGAACAGGGACTTCAACTCAGTAGTCGTCGTTTTGCCTTTGGTGATGCTCGCTACACACCTAAACTCAAGCTTAAGGACAATGCTTTATGAGAATTAACAAATTGTTGCTGGAACGCTACAAAAAGGTTGTGAGAGCCGAAATTTCATTGGGATCAGTAAATGTCCTTGTGGGTGGCAACAATGCGGGCAAAAGTAGCGTTCTTCAAGGCATCCATTTCGCTATTGGTGCAGCAGTTGCGTCCCGCCAGCAAGGGCAGAAAACTTTCTCGACTGAGCTGTTGCACTACAATCCCACACCGGACTTTAGTGTATTGAGAAATGGATCTCCTTACCTCAATCATACAGGGGCAGGAGAGAGCAATTTAACACTTTATTCTAGCGTCGATATTCATGGCGACGACGGAGTGCATGCAGAAGAAGCAATACACTATAACATAAAGATTAGCAAGGGAAGGAATCACGGTAATATAGCTTGCAATAGGGAAGGTGACTATGAACGAATAGGGAATTTAGTAACGAGCGCTACGGATCTCTATAGTGTTTATGTTCCTGGGCTAGCTGGTATCTCACAATATGAAGAGCTTCGAGCTCGAGCGATTGTAAGGCGGGGCGTAGCGAGCGGTGATGCGAATTTGTACCTGCGTAACATTATTTATTATATTCATATTGCCGGCGAGCTAAATACCCTAAATCAACGGCTTGCCACCATCTTTCCGGATACATTGATCGAGGTTGAGTTTGACGAGCAGCGTGATCACAGGATCAAAGTTTTTGCAGCGCATAATGGCACGCGAAACCTAATAGAACTTTGCGGAACCGGACTTTTGCAAGTTCTACAAATTTATTCCTATATAACCTACTTCAATCCGAAACTTCTATTGCTCGATGAGCCTGATTCTCATCTTCATCCAAATAATCAAATAGCGCTCTGCAACGCCATTTCCTACATAGCCGAGAGCACTGGGACACAAGTTCTTCTGTCTACTCATAGCCGTCATATGATGGATGCATTAGCAGATGATGCTCATTTTGTGTGGATGAGGAACGGTGAGATCCAAGAGCAAGGAAGCAATCTCGACCGCTTACCCATGCTTCTTGACTTAGGAGCACTTGATGACTTTGATCGACTGAGAAATAACGAGATTGATCTGATTGTACTAACAGAAGATCGGAAAACACGATACCTGGAGAGGCTGCTCGAACTTAACGGCTTCAACATGGGGAGGACATTAATCTACAGCTACAAAACCTCGTCAAATTTAGAGTCTGCTTCATTATTCACTGATTTTCTGAAAAACGTGTCTCCGGGGATTCAGGTTATGATCCACAGAGATAGGGACTTCATGACCGATGAGGAGTCTGCAGGTATTGAAGGTCGGATTAATCAAGAACAGGCGATTCCATTCATCACAGCGGGCAGCGATATCGAGTCATATTTTATTCTGCCAGACTTCCTCGCCTCTATGGCTGGAATTGAAGATCCGAATGAGGTTGTCACTTGGCTTGATGAGGTGGCCTTCCATCATCATATGGACATCCAACATCAGTTTACACGTAAGCGGGACGAAATTTTTGAGCGCATCCACAAACGAAATCGAGACGCAGCCCCTGATACACGGGAATTAATGGGAGTAGCCATGCCTCTTCCTAGTGATAAGCGCAAGGGAAAGTTTATGATCAAAAGAGTCAGAGACGGCTTCAGGGCAAGATTTGGAATTTCCTATGATGAAAATTTCCAAGGCTTTGTTCCTGCATGTGCGACGTTACAGAGAATCGCGGGAGGAATCTGGCCTGCAGCAGCTTAAAAATTGCAGGAGGAGCGTAAGTAACTGCTCCTCCTTTCAGTTTACTTGATACTCATATCCAAACTTACATATGACCTGCGCCGCAGTCATTGGAGGCGATCAGGCGTTGGCAGATACCTGTCTCCCGCTATGCGCATGAACTCACGCAGACTACGCCGTCCGACATCACGCCTGAACGTCGCAATGACGTACTTCGAGTTGACCGTATTGACCACCCAAAACCTGCCCTCCTTCGTTACGGACTGAATGTCGGATGTCCGAATGAGCCGACCATCTGCAAATCGTTGGTACGGCCCAGGGCAAATGTGACTGAACACCACACCAACGGCACTGCAAGAATGAATATGGACATTCACCAGATAGGCTGTGACCAGCCCGTTGTAGTCTTGACTCACTGCTTTGGCAATGCGAAGGAGGTCGAAGTCCGAGTAGCGCTTTTCGTGTAAATCGACTGCGACGGTATTGATGTCGTCCATAGCTAGAGAGCCTCCGTCGCTGAGGCTACGCCGGTGGCTGCATCACTACGCCGATATAGCTCCCTGACCCCAACCAAGGCATCAACATCCAGGTCGCGCTGATGGGTATTGACGTACACATCACCACTCTCGACCTGCAGAACACAGATTGGCACTTCTGCCCGGTTGAACCCCATGGAAAGTGTTTTCAGCTTTTCCATCTTCCAGCCTGACCCTTTGTTCATCCATGCCGGGGTAACAACCTGGACATCTTGAATGACCATGCTCTCGTCTTGGGAGACCAGCAGCTCCACCAAGCGAGGCTCATCGTTCAGCATCTCTTCATAAGCTACGAACCGCCCCTCATGTCGGCGTTTGAGGCTTACGTGATACCAATGAGTAACCAAGGATCGCGACATGGCGTGAAAGTGAGCGAGACCGTCCCCGAACATACCCATCGGGCCGGCCTGGTCTTGCATGCTAATCCTGAACATCGCGTATCTCGTGTGGAGCAGGCCTGCTTAGCGCCTGCGATTAACATAAGCCGAATATTGTCTTGAGCGATGCGGTCATCTCACGCCCCTTGCCCACTAGGGCATACACCGTATTACGGGTCTCGAACAAGCAAACACCGTCGAACGACTTGCACAGGGTCGAGCGTACCCAGCCCCCTGGAGGGAACCGGCCCTGGCTGTCGTAGGTGACGCAATGGGAATAAAGGAACATTGTCTGCAGGCCTATGGCGCGCACCCTGGCGAGCGATTCAGGAGGCTCGTCCACATGAAAGATCAGCCAATCCTCGACCAAACAGTAGGGTTTCCGACCGAAACGATCCGCCACCAATGCCTCTATTTCGGCTTGAGGCAGCTCTGTTCCAAAGGACGATATCTCTCCCTCGCGGAGCAACTCATGCTCCGAAGAATTACCCATAAATTGATGATCCTCATGGTGCGAATCCAAAAATCAGGCTCTGCGAACACGCAAAATACCGGGCAACAAGCCAGAAATCCCATCGATATGATTATATGCATTTGTGTGGGATCTATCAAACGGGTCATACCGTCTCTTTTTGGAGAGGTAGGTTGGATGTCCCTGCGGAAGGCTTATGCGGCGACGCTACAGTGGTTGAGGATTCGAAATGGCTTATCGCAAGTAGACCTCCAGCATCAAGCTGACCAAGCTCACATAAGCCGCTTGGAGGCTGCGACGACGACACCGACTATTGATCTGAGTGCGGATCTGGCTCATGCGTTGGGCCTAACGCCTCTGTCGCTGCTCACACTGGTGGCCGCAGCCGACGAGGGCAAGACAGCACGCTCTGTCTTGAATGAGTCGATGATAGAACTCATGCGGCTAGGAGTTCTTGATGAAGCGCTGCCTGCCGAGCCGCAGAAGATCATCACGCCTCAGAGAATCGCAGCCGCAGAAAGGCTCGAGGCAGTACGCAAACTCAAGGCAGAAGGTCTTTCTCAGGCAGAGGTCTGCCGGCACCTGGAATTACCCAGAAGCACTGTTGGGCGCCTGTGGCACGTTGACGATTAAAAGCCCCCATCGGCTCAAAGTGACAGAGGTACGGGTGTCACTGATCAATAAGCCAAACTTCTGGCCATTCTTACGATGCTTTCCTGTATCCATTGCTCCACGATGGGCCGTGTGGCAGGGATGAAAAGTCGTGACTCACTAACGAGCTTTTCACGGCGCATAGGCATCGAATAGCTGCTGGGGGCAGTCGCTGGCGGCTCTTCTATCTTCGCCATGTCTAAATTCTTCAAGGTAATGCGATACCAACCGCTGTTGAATCCGGCCACCTCGAAGCAGGACATAATTAACTTTGATAGGTTGGTCGGAGACACGAAATAGAGACCAGCCGTACGCCCCTCGACTGGCACACTTGCGTCAGTTTCCAAAAGGACGAGCCCGTCGTCAAAAACGCGCCAAGACGTGTCTCCGGACTTCAGTCCTGTGAACAACTTGTCATCCCAGTCTTCGTAACCTTGCTTGAACTTCGCCAAGCCGAGATTATGGAAGCTATGGAAAATCTCATCACGGCGTTGGGCCGCTCCGTGCACAGCGTGCTGCTCAACGGGCTGTGGCAGAAACGCGAACTCAAGCTGTGGCGCATAGGAGTGACCGCCGTAGGAGCGAGCGCTTGATGCATCTGTAATGCGCTCGTGAAAGGCTTTCTCAGAAATTGCGCTTTTGGATTTCTCCATTCTACTCAGGCCCTGGACAATGGCTTTCAACAGCTCTTGGGGGTCTGAGAATGAGGCTCTGAAAAAACCTTGTTTGTAGTCAGACACCTCGTTGACGAACACGGCCTGCTTCGCGTCAAAGTCAGTCTGCTGGATGAAAACCAAAATCGGTTTACGCTTGCTCACTGCCTGGTGGAATTCTTGCTGCGTAACCGAGAGACCTGGCTGAGGTTCATAGCCGAAGTTAGCGCCAAGAATCAGTATATAAACGTCGCACTGGTCGACCTCTGTCAGGCAGGCGTGCTCCGAGGAATAGGTTCGCGCTCCGAAGTGCTCGCTCATGACCGGCTTCATGTCCAGTGTCTCCACCGCGTCTTTGGCGGCGGCTCTGAACTGCTCGAATCCTCTTACTACGGAGCTTATGAACACCTTCATCAGTGCATCCTCTGAACGCTGGCATATGTGTCCTTTTGGACTGTAACTAGGTGTGATCGTTGCAGATTTTCTCAATGGTGAACAGCAGATCAGACACCGTATCGTTTGTTACCGCCAGAGGTAATGCAATATCGACCACCGCGAGGCCCGATACACACGTTCCCAGAGGAACAAGGGCAGGATGAACCGTAAGCTGGGGTCTGTTGGCGAGCCGGCTGTTTCGGCTGAATCGCTGTTCTTGGCTTCAAAACGACGTAGCAGTCTGAGCCGCTACACAGGCTTTTGGACGAAAGCCACTTTGAAGGTTGACCATCAATGCTGATGCGCGCCCAATCCTTTCGGGTCTCAAAAACTTGAACCTTCTCCCCGCGCTTCAGTTTTGAGATGACCTTTCCGCTTGGTTGATCCCGGACATTGAGGTTGTCAGCGCTCACGAACTGCTCAGTTGCGGAGGTCGGCGTGGGTGGGGATGGAGACGTTGGCGTGGTTGATAGAAGCGTGCTCAGAGTGCTCGGCTCTACCGGGGTTTGAGGCGTGTCTTTTTTTCCCATTGCCCATAGGACGGCAAAAAGAATCAGGAGCGGTATAAACCACGACTGGGAGTTTTTGCGCATTTCCATTGCTCCCGCTTAAGACTCAATACGCCGGCTGCCATGCAGACCTTTCCTTCGGACTACTGCGAGCTTAGCCAAGCTTCCATTTTTTGCAGCTTGTCAAAATCTAAAAGTTTGGGCCTTCCCGAATTCAGGATCTCAAAAAGCCGCTGCTTCGTTTCGGAAGAGGGAAACCAATCAGCGACCTCGACGTTGCAGTGCTTAGAATCACTTAGCACCCATTTCATCACCATGTCAGCTGCGGCTCTGTAGTGATCCGCCATGAACAGCCTTTTGCCGTCTTTTGACCAGCCTCGCATCGCAAGCTCGTCGGTTACGTCGATGACTCCAGCGTCTCCAAAGAAATCGGTCGTATCTGGATAATGAAAACCTGCCAAGGACACTTTCGCTACGCCCGAATCGCTGTCGAAGTAGGAGAGGAAATGCCACCCACCTGTAGTGCTTCCAGCGTGCGGAAAGTTGATCGCAGCCTTGCCAGTGATGTAGTGGGTGCGGGAAACGCGTTTGAGATCAAAATCGAAAAGCGGCTGGTTCATGGGAGTTTTTTGAGCCGGGCCAGCCCCTGTTTGATATGACCAGCGTTCTCACCAATTGTGTAAAGCGCACCACGGACGTTGTCGCCGACTTCCGCATGTCCCTGGGCTTCCACTTGGAGGGTCAGCTCCATGAGCGCAGCCTCAAGGGCCAGCTGGTTTTGGTACATCCTTTCCAGCACATCTGATAGCGAGTATTCACTTGCCATTTTCCTTCTCCCTGAAATCATCTGAGCATATGTGTTCTGGGATGACCTAGGGTATCAAGCGCATATTCCTCAGTTTGCCCCAACACAAAAAAATGCTTGATCGCTCGCGTGGTAGGCGGTTGAGCCCATTGCACGGCTTTTTGACATATCCGTCACGACTTCGATTGGTCGAGCAAGGTCTGCATCGGTATTCCTTGAGGATATCAAGCAATCAACGGGCGAATTGCTGCCTAGCCGGATTGGCCAGAGCGCACCGCTAAATTTTCTCAGATAAGCCCTCGCAAGAGGGATCATCATCCTTTACGAAGAAAGTCATAGCCGTCCTGGACTGTAAGCAGTTCTCGGCTTGTTCACTTATGAGTGATCGAGCGTAAGGATCAGCCCACATCTGCATCACACCTTCTCGTCGAAATACTTCAAGCGGCAACGGCGTTGTAGCAAAAGGGTTGTGATAGATACGCAGCCCATCGGTGATCCCTTCTGAGGCTTCGTTTCCTCTGGACACAGTGCGCTTCATCTCGCCATTCGGTAGCGACCAGACAGACGATATGATCGCATCCGGATTTCCGCACATGGCATCAACTTTTCCCCAAGTGGCCAGATTACTGAATATCACGGCGCTAATGTGGCTAAAGCGCAAGCAATCGAAAAACCCCAGTTCGATTTCAGCACCGTTATCTTTCTGTACGCTTCCCAAAGATTTCCCCTCTAATCCGTTAGGAAAGCGCTCCGGATTAGCCAGGTATTCCGCTTCATCTACGTAGTAATCGAATAACAGGGCTTCGATAGCCCGGTAGGCCTGGAGGTTGAAACCCGGCTGTTCGAACGGTGCTACTGCTAAGACAAATGGGCGTCCTTGGACATGCGGATGATGCTGATACTTATCTTGGAATTTTTGTGATTTGCTCATGAACGCGTTGGCCAACCTGATTATCGCGACCCGATTGAGCGCATTGAAATCAACGTCTTCAAAGAACTCCGCTGTCATGGGCCTACCCCACTCCGGGGTAGCCTCAATGGAATGGTTGGCAGTGGTTGCTTCCACCGTAAACGTAATGTCTGCTGACGAAACTAGGAAATCAGGGGCTGGATAAGTCCAGTCGAAAGCAAAGCCATACTCGCGGAACACTGCGTGAAGATAGATTTCCCAAAAGCTTGAGTTAAACGTGGTCTGAAACTCACGTACGAATTTGTTATCCCTGTCTGGAAATCCATCAAGCCAGCGTTGCAGCTCCTCTCGCTGGTAAAGCCTGCCGGGTCGTCCGTCAGATATGGTGCGAAAGTGTGGATGAAGCCTGTCCTGTTCGTACAAGGGCTTTAGCAAGTCCATTTCGGTCTCCCAGTGTGCAGAATCAGGAATGTTTACATTCTAGTTAAAGCGTATTTTTAGGCTACTTCGACCGAAGATCACTTCTCACGTACCTCGCAAATCTTTCTGAGTTGAAGCTTGTTCGGGAACGCCAACAACTTGCGCTGAACGAGCCTCCTTGGCCTCTTTGAGCCTCTGCTCAGCGTACATAGCCGGATCATCATTTGGCAGCGGATATCCTGCGGCTGAGAGAGCTTCGGCGCGCTCTTCAATGAGCAGGCGCTCAGGATCACGAGCGACTTGGTAGGTTCTGCTTGGTACACGTCGAGTTGTGTCCATTCGCGCCTCCCCCCTGAAAGCCGATGAATAAGAGCGACTAAACTACTTTTAGAACGATAACAGAACGCTCTAAATAGCGATGCTCCGCTGCGAGTCACGAGGGAGGGTGCGTTACAATCTATGTATCACAGGCGCAAACACCAAGCGCGCAGGCGTGAGGGATGTGAGCCAGTAGGGTCGAGACACGGCTTGGCGGGGCTCGATTCACGGCAGCCTGACGCCGCAGGCGGCACGCCATCAACGCCAACAAGAGGTAACTCAAATGCCCGACGATGAACTCCGCGAACTGGAGGCCAAGAGACGAAAGGCTTTGTGGATGCTTGCGAACATATCTCCAGGCGATTCGAAGGCGTTCGATGCCTTATCCATCCTTGATGACCTTGTTCTTCAAGAGCGAAAAGACTCCCCTCATGCTGACAAGGTACTTGAGCTCAACCAGCTTCGGCATTGTGTCACGCTGCAGCATCACCATTCCGGCATCGACATCATCTTGGAGCAGACTATCCCGCAGCCATGGAGGGAGCGCTTCAATCAAGCAAGTATCGGCTCGACCAGGTTGCTTGATGGGCCATACGCCTCAGACTGGGATAAATTTCTGACTGAATGGGTGCGTGAGATGCAGCATCTGCAAAATCACCGAGCTGCACTGGCTGGCAGTAGAGTGAAGACTGGTTCGAACGATGGGAAGCATCGCACGAGCAGTAGGTATAAGCGCAACCGTTTACCGCCAGCGCTCCAAGTCCTCATCTCGACGCCTTTGGTACTCCTGTTCCTGTTCCCAGGCCAGCTGAATATCGTCATCCCTGTCATTCGAATAATCTGGCCCGATGTCTCCAAAATGTATCTGCTGCATCGTTCCGACGATCTCTATCTTGCTAGGTTTCAGACCTTGATCTAGATGCTTCCAATCGCCCCGGAAATGAATAAGAACATCGGCCTCATAACTGACTGGACGTTCCTCGATTGTGCCACCTAGTGAGACATAATCCTTATCGATAGAGTCGTACTGACTAAACGAGAATGTTGCCATCACCTCAGTCGAAACCAACGCAGACAGGCTGAGCACCACGAGGTCGTCTTTAATGAGCACGATCCTGATTCTTGGTTTCTCGCCTACTTCAGGCTTCGCAAACTTATGGGAAAGATAGACGATCTGAAAGTCATCATACTCATAGTTGAATACGGCATTCGCCTCGATCTCTGGCGTTTGTTCGGTAGTGTGGATTGCAATCGCATTGGTTATGCTCGAAAAGAGGTGGCTATCGTGCTCGAGCATTCCTTCAGCCTGCAACAGGCTTATCAGCCTTGCGACCTTTGTATGGGGCTGAAACAGGGCCAGTGCCTCTGCTAAATCACCTACGACATGGAGGTGCTGCAAGTTTTGGGCGAACGCATGCCACCCCTTGTCCTTACTGACAACCACCGTCCGTTTGTTCTCACTTACGGCCCAAGCTTTGAGTGCCAACAATGCTATCGCATCAGGGAATTCATGCTTTTTATCAGAGGCGGTTTCGAACGGAGGCTCAGTGTTGAAATACATCTGCATCAAATCTTGGATCTGAACTGATGAACTTGAAATGACGCGAGCGTTGATCCGCTCGTAGAAAGAATTTAGCTTCGCTTCAGCCAGTGCAGGTGCGCTCAAGACGGGGCCGAGCGAGTTTTCGGTAAAATCCTGAATGTTATCAAACAGGGCATATTTTGCCAGAGTCCGAAGGTTACTCCTTGCTGCCCTTAGCGCATCAGTGATTTCAGACGCCAGATGCTTGATGCCCTCTGAGTGGATAACGTCTGGTTGAAGAATCTGTACAGGGCTCCCTTTAAATTGTTCAAGCTGCTTCAGAATACCGCCATCAAAGTTGTAACGCTGCCCGCGCAAAATATTGCTGTCGATGGAGAGCGCTGCAAAGTCCAGTGAGGGCTCCTGAGTCGTCATTCGAAACTCCGTTCTCGATTAGTTGGTGCGACGTCTAGGAAGATCATCTGCCATGGCTGGAGCCTAAGGCGTCGAGCAGGACGATGTCTAGTCGCCATCCATGCTGAGTAGCCGTGGCAAGCGGAGCGCAGGCGTGCGGGATCGAAGCCCGAAGGGCCGAGACGCAGGCTTTGCAAGGCTCGGTTCACGACAGCCGCTACCCGCAGGGGCACGCCCTAACTGGAAGTGCAGGGACATCCGAGCTCTGCATCCCAAGCGTCCATGGCGTCACTCACGGTCGAAAACCACCGGAGCTCGGAGCTCTGAATGGCATTGGCAACCTGCATGTCTGTATTGGCTTCCATCCAAGACGGTAGGCTCTGCTCGCTCCTGGAGAACAGCCGGGCTGTCGCAACCGCAAATCTGTCCGTCTTCGTTGACTGGAGGCACACGTAGCGCACTACAGCGCCAGTCTGTAACTGACGCCAAGCCACCACCTCGATACAGTCCATGGTGCTCACTGGAGCCACTACGGCGGGATTCGCTTCCTGTTCCACCTGGCCGTCTCCTACTGTTTTGAATGACCGGCTAGGCGCTCCTGGTTTGTGGACAATGTGCTTCAGCTGCTCACGCGAAGCTACGATCTGTTCGCGAAGCTCCTCAGGATCGATGGACATCCCACCCTCGGGTGTCACCTTGAGGGTCTTCAAGGAGTTTGCCGCCAGGATGAAATCGCGTTCACGCGCTTTCTCCCACTCGGGGCGACGGTCGGGGCTGATGACGCTCCAAAGCGTTGTGAGCAACTTCAATGACTTTCTCCTACCTTGAGGCATTGGGCGCGGATCCTGCGATCATACAAGGAGGGTAAGGCGCCTGAAGCGAAAGCCCTGCCCACAATATTGTAGGGCTAACGACCTGTTTGGTATTCAAACCGAGAAGCCAACACAGAGGGTGTCGCTTCGGTTTGGGCGAGCTACCCCCTGCTGCATGATGTTCTGCGTGCTTAGTATCAAAGCCAGCCGCTTAGATCGGGAGACGGCTGTGTACAGCATGCTTCGTTCCACAAATTCGCTTTGACTCAGAGTGCAAAGGATCGACGTCTCGTACTCGCTGCCTTGCGCCTTATGAATGGAAATGGCGTAGGCAAGCTTCATTCCCAGCCCGAACAAGTCCATCCTGGACAGGGTGACTTCGAACCCATTGAAGAAGAATACACCTGAAGTCTGGCCATCGATTGACGTGACGCCAGTCATGATCCCGGTGTTGCCGTTGAACAGATTATGCTCGTAGCTATTCTGGGTGACGATGACGGGGTCGTTAACTCGCAGCCAGTATTTGCCCATCCAAATGCCCAGCGTCTCGTCTGTATGCTGGAGGGCGCTTTGCAGATAGTTGTTTATCTTGTGTCCAGAATCCGGCATGCGATCAGACATGTGTGGCGTCAGGATCTGAGCGTCAGGGATGATCTGCTTGATCTTCGCGAGGTGTGTCAGCATGTCCTGCGTGTTTGTGCAGGGGATTAGATAAACCCCATCGCGCTCGCCATTCCAGAATGGCAGGGTATCCAGATGACCCGATCTAATCTTCATGGCGATGTTCTGAAGGTGGCTGTTGCCGATTGACCTGTGAACCTTGATCAGGTGGGTCGACGGTATCGCCTTAGATTTGGCCAGTGCATGGAAGAAGATTCCATAACCAACCGGTGATAGCTGACCGGTATCGCCTACTAGCAAAAGAGACAGTTCTTTCTTCGCGAAGGCATTCAGCAGTTTCAGCATCAAGGCGATGTCTACCATGCTGGATTCATCGATGATTACCAGAGGGTCGCCTCCAGTGCTGAGCCCTGAGCTTGCAGTGCTGATTTTGATCAAGAAACTGTGGATCGTGTAGGTGTCTCGGCCAACAGACTCCTTGGCGCGCTCCTTGGCTTTTCCGCTCAGTGCTAAGACATGCACAGGGCGGTGCTGAGAGGCTATATCAACGATGGCTTTCAGCACGGTTGTCTTGCCCGTACCGCCAAATCCAGTCAGCGTGCTGATGCGATTAGTAAGCGCCATCAGCACTGCGCTTTTCTGGTCTCGGGTGAGTGAGTGTCCAGGCACGCTCTCACCGTGTGCGCAGTAATCTTCAATCGCTTGCTCCAGTTCCTGCGGAGAACCGTGAAGCAATGAGGCCTGAGCGGACAGTAGACTCGCGACTCGCTGCTCGAGTTTACTTTCGACAAGGGCCGCTCCCAGTGGCTGGATAAGCGTCGTCCCTTGATCCTTCTTAACGCACACAGCACGCCTTTGTAGGGCGCATTCGATAGCTTGGTCTACCAGTCTGGCGGATGGAAGCTTCTGCATCAGGGCGGCTTTTAGCTCTTCTATTTCGTAAGCGGTATGGCCCTGATCCAAGCGCACATAGAGCAAATTCTCCACAAGGCCGGCCAGCCTGCGTGGGTCATCACGAGGTATGCCTAGCTTGGCTGCTGCGGCGTCTACGATTTTCCACATGTTTGGGTGGATGCCTTGAAACGCAATGAGGCTGTACGGATTAAGCTTCAGGCGCTCTACCGTATCCGTCTGGCAAACCTTGAGAACGCTTTTGGCGAGCCCAGGATCGAAGTCGTGCTCCATGAGAAATTCAATTGTTGAAATCTCATCCTGCAGTGTCCTCCAGGCATCCACGACCTTTTGGGCGAGATCAGGATTAATCAGTTCCGCCAGGTGGCTGACTCTGCCTGCAGTCAATGCCTGAGCAAGGTTTTCTGCGCCAAATGCCCTGACCAGTTTCGAGACTTTCGCTTTGCCGAATGACAGCCCGCGAAATGCAGGATGCTTTATCAGCAATCGTTCCACATATGCCGCTATGGGCAGGTTTACGATGTGACAGCTTTCGATCAGAACGAAATCCCTGTACTGATCATGCCCTGTGATCGAGCCTTTGAACTGCCAGCATTCACCGGGTTGAGGAATGCGGGTGATGACTTTATAGCTTGCTCTGCATGTGTAAATTTTGTTTTGGCCAATGATGCGCCCGGAAAAGACTGCACCGCCAAAACTGCCTGGCTTCACCGAGCTCACCTGGATCACGCTCGACAGATTGCTCATAGGATGAATGACCGCCCGGAGTCGATCATCAAGTCCTGCTGGCTACTGATTTCCTGTGCAGATGTGCGAAGCAACCGCAGCTCGGCAGAGAGTTGCTCAACTTGCTCGCGGAGCAGTTCGTTTTCCTTCGACTTTTGCTCAAGCATTACTCGCAACCGATTCGCTTCGCGACTTTTCGAATCCGCCATATCAATCGCCAGAGACTCAGGATCTTTGGCCGCGACAAACTCACTGCCTATGCGGCGAATGTCCTTCGCGATGACCTGCTCAAGGGTTTTGCCCTGTGAGCAAAAGATCTTCTTGGCGCTTTCAGAAAACCACTGCCTACGATTACCACATTCATCAGCGATTTTGCTGAAGTTGACGGCGCCAAACTGATTCACAGGAAACTTTTTTCCAGCCTGTTCAAGCTGCAGCACATAGTCCCTGTAGCGGTCGTACGGAGAGCGCTTTTGATCACCGGTCGCCATTAGTGCTTTCCTTGGCTTTCATCCAAAGGACGAAGGGTTCGGCAATATCTTTTGGAACAAGCCCTTCAGCAGGTTCGAGATCATCAAATGTGCAGGTGATTTTTCCGGCCTTCATGTCAACAACGAACATGCCGTCGCTCGCTTTGAGCACCAGCATAAGGGCACGGCAGGTCTTATCAAACTTCGTCATGAAGGCCTGATCGCTGTGCTTTGAATCCGAAATGGGAGCCAGGGTGGCCCCGTGAGTACGAAGCGCTGATTTGAGAGCCTCTATTTCTTTCTTCAGCCTTTCTGTCTCTGCTTGGAGCCCATCTGCCCGATGCGCTGATAGCTTCTCGACTAGCTTGTTCTTCGTGGATTCCATGTTGCCGGCGGAGTCCCAATATCTATGGAACAGTGGGCCGATCAATGCCCAATAATCGGTGCTTTGAACCAGTGTGCGATAGCCTATCTTCTTCTCGTTTACGGGCAGATCGGCGTTGTAAAGCTCTGCACAAAACCTGGAAAAAGGGGTAATGCCGTCAAAAGATGTCTTCCCCACAAACGTCTTCAGTCGCGGGACAACTTCATCCTTTATCCGGCTGATCCTGAACTCGCGATTTCTCTTCTGGGAGCCTGCAAAGCGATTTTGGCCAGGTTTTGCACCCTTGCTCATGCTGGGACACTCCCAGGGCTCGAAATTAGCTTCAGAATCGAATCAGGGCGATTCAAAGCCATAGGCTTGGTCATTGCATCGCTCAGTTCGTGTAGCGAAATGCCGAGGACTTCACAGGCAGATCGAATCAGTCCCCTGAATTCATCGATTAACGTGAAACCAGTCGGGGCTTCTTCCAGCATGCGGTTGAAGTCTCCTGTGAACGCCAGCAGCTTGTTCCTGGCTACCTTGAGCTGCTGGTTCAGTTGTGGAGTGAAATACTCTGCATGTGACTTGGCTTCAGCAGTGCGGGCGATGAGATTGGAGAGCGAGTGCTCTTTCAGCTCCAGACGTTCCAGATGTTCTGACACGATTTCAGGCTTCTCTACCAAGAAACTTTCACGCGTTTTAATCTCGCTATACATTTGTTCGAGACAGTGTGCTGTGACGCTCCAGGAGATGATCTCCGTAGCCAGGAATTTGCGACGGTTGGCTTTCTGTACAAGGCTTTCTAGCGATGCACCATTCCTTTTGGCCTCTGCGATGTACGCCTCTAGCTCGCTGCATTCATCAGTTAAAGCTCGAATATGGCCGTGAATCCTAGGCAGATGGTCGACAGTTTTGACTGAGTAGTAGCAACCACCGCATGGCGTACTCAGTCCAGGGATGGCACCCAGGTCTTTCACCACGTCCGCTGGACAGTGATTGCCGTACGGGCAGATGTGTGTGGGCATGAAAGCCAGCGAATCAATTGGGCGCTGTTTTGCGGCCCTGACGCCTGATACGACATCGTCCTTCATCTCGCGGTCAAAGGAGATGGCGCCGAAATCAATCAGAGACTTTTCCTTGTCTCGACGGAAAGCCTGCTGGAGCTTTGAGGAGACATCTTCGGCTTTAATATTGGACATTGCTGGACGATCAATGAGCCAGCCCTGCTCGACACTCATCTTCTGAAACTGGGCTACCGACTTCAGGTATGCAGGGTCGACTTTCGCGTAATACATGACGTGTTCTTCAGTGGCTTGCCCCGTGATGAACGCGCCTATGATATGTGGCGGCAATACCCTGATGTATTCGGATACTACTGAAACTCGACAAGAGTGCGGAGTATGCTCGATGAGCTTACAGGCTTGTGCTTCGAGTTTCAGTGCCGCCAAGTAATCGAGAGGCGCATCAATTGACTCTAGGTCACCCACAGCTTCTGGCATCGCGTTCGTAGTATTAATTCCCAGCTGGAATCGGCAGAACAAATCAAAAGAATAGACAAGCCTCTTGAAGTATTTGCCATAGGCTTCTCCTGTCAGTACACCAGGAGTTTCGCCCTTAGGGAACAGGGAGGTGATTTTTCCAAATGGGCTTTCTTCATGGTAGTCGTACCAAACCGGGACATCCATTGACGGATCGTTGAACCATTTAATCATGGCCTTTTGGCGGTCTAAAACATAAATTACGTTTCTGGAAACAGTGGAATCCCAAGCGCCATTTGCCTTGTCTGTGTTGATTCGCAACTTACAAAGAGGCGGTAGCGGTCTAGATCGATCAATGTGCATATCATAGGTTAGCTTTTCCAGCCACCGAATGTGAATGCTTCGAACGCCGGTTTCCAGCGCTACGATGTTGTGTCGAATGTAGTTCAGTTGGGGATAGAAAACCCATTGCTTATTCCTTTCGACACTGTGTTCGATAATGGGCACTACGAACCTAGGGAGAAGGTGTAGAGCTTCATATTTCATCGGGCGGTTGATATCTGACTTTGGCTGACTGGCGTCAAAGTCTGGGTTGCGATAGAAAACAACCGGTACGTACCCGAGTTTTTCAGTTTGAATAACTTTCTGGGCTTCGTTCCAGTTCTTTGTGGGTATATCTGCCCTGAATTTTTTGTCATACAGATTGATCTGCTCTTCATGAACCCTGTCGGCAAGGTGCGTTGAGAAAGATTCAATTGCGTAACAGTATTGCAGCAGAATGGGAAAGTGCTCGGATTCGAAAGCTGGCTTGTTGGTGCCAGAGCTTCTGCTTACAATTGGATAATCGATGTGGGAAATCGGATTAACGAAGCCAGATAGTTCCTCATCGGCGCTAGAGTTGACTATCAAGTAGTCAAACAAAGCTTCCAAGTGATACAGGGACTTTTGAACGGCTGTGCCCGACCGACCCTTGCGAAGATAACTGAGAAAACCAACCTGGCCGTCTCCTTCGATGTGTGTACGATTGAGATCTCGAGGCCCTGGTGGAAGTAGACCAGTTCTTCCAGGATATTCACTAAATAGGAACGTGTTGAACACCGTGAAGCTGCTTTCATAGTGCCTAAAAGTCTTCATTCCTTTGGTTTTTAGCAGTTGAATAAACTTGCCTTGATATTTCAACCAGAGATCGACGCTTTTTTGGTGTTCAGCAGGGATGTTGAATTCACCAGAGATTAATGCCTTTTTACTGGCTGTCTTATCATTTTTTGGAGGGGTAGTGGCTTGCTGGCACCTTTCAGGGTATAGCTTCTGGACGTAGCTCAGAAAAGCCGCAGGGGCAATTGGATACATGAACCAGTCGATTTCGCCACGGCGTGTTTTAATTAGATGTTCAATAAGATCAGAGATGTCAACCGGCCTGATGTCTTCAATTTGGTGCCAGTCGGTGGCGCGAATCATCCGCCACGCATACCACTCGAAATTCTTGATGGCACTCGGCTTCATAACAGTAGTTATATCAAGAATGTTCTCGTATGTGACATGAGGAACGAAAGGCTTGCTGACCAAGGCGAGAACTTCAGTGTAGTCAGCTGCAGCAAACTCGAAATGCTTCTTCTTAGTTTCGTTGCTGCCAGTGGGCTTCTTGGTATCTAACGGAAGAAGTACGGCTTTTTCCTGCCAGAGAAAATGCAAAATCAATATTGAATCTTTAGCAAGCCTTTCCAGTGAAGACTTGTTAATCCAGTCGTGTGCGGTCTTCGGAACCACCTGCTTGGCAATTTTCGCGTCCGGAGTTTTCTTCGTGCAGGTATGGAGATTGTGTACCCAATCTTCATCGTATACCGGGGCGTTAACCGGATCCAAGTGGTCGTTAAAGAAACGTAGGACGGAGGCCTGGTAATACTCATTAACGGAGCCGCTTGAGATTTTGCTAGGAGCGATGTGCTTGGACTCAAAAAGTACCTTTGAAACACATGCCTTAGCTTTGGCAATAGCCTCCTTGATCGATCTCTCCAAGTTCTCTCCTGACTTGATAATGAGAATATCTTTGGTGAGATTAATCATTTTTTTCTCCTTCAATACGCTTGGCTTCTTCCTCGAGTAACTCTAACTGCCGGTAGTGGAAGTCTGCTCGAATCGTCCTGAAAGATGCTTCGCCACGTTGTGATACGTACTGATTGGCGTGTTGGATATAGGCTTCAATTATGTCAGTGTCGTGCTTGGCGTACTTCATGGTAGAAGAGGCACTAGCGTGACCCATTAGGATTTTTACATACGCTAGAGGCAGTCCTGGAATGCTCTGTCCGGGAATTGGCAAGTAATTAAGAGTGTAGGTTCCGTACATATGTCGCAGCGAGTGAGCGCTAATGCCTGTGACGTCCTCTACCCCTGCTTTTTGGGCGTAGCTCTTGAAGGTTTTGTCTCGACTGCTTCGGTCGCTAGCGAAGAATGGCCTGCCATCGAGGTTTTGAAAGAGGAAGTCATGGTCGACGCTCGAGTTGTACTCACGGGTCAAATACTTCTCAAGGTTTTCCCAGAACATCCCGGCAAAGGGTTCGATCATGAACGTCATTTCGGTCACCCGTCCCTTCCAGGCAAGAAACTGGTATTCATCCTCTGTAATTCCAGGCGTTTTGCGTGCAAAAGGGTCGCGGAGGAAAACTGCGAACTCATCATCGTCGATATCGGGCATCCTCACCTGCAGGGCCTCGCTCGAACGAGCGCCTGTTGCCGCGAGTAGGGAATAGAGGGTCATATCTCTATAAAAAGTTTTGGACTTCGCTGGCTTTGACTGCCTGATGAGATCCACGGATCGTTCGATGGGAAATGCTACCGTCTTGAACGGTTTTTGGTCGTTCTTCCTGTCCCTGCGTGCTGCCTGGGGAAATAGTTTGTCTCCCTTGCGCTTAGGCATCACCGACTTAATCGAGTCACGAATGACTGCGGCCAACCAAGAATTGGCCTTGTGCGCCGAAATCTCATACTGGCTGCGGTACTCAGCTCGCTTTGTGTAGAACGCGCTGAATAACTGGTCTGGCGCTATTCTGTTCTTAGTTTCCGATACATCAAGAAACCATTTAATCGACGATTCGATGGTCTGCGCTAGGGAGTTTTGGCCTGTGAGCTTCTCCTTCCCTAGGCTGTCAGCCAATTTCAATGCTATCGGGTTCGCAGCGCCCTTACCGAACAGCAGATACGCCTGGTAGCTGTTGATGACGGTCTCAATTGTGACGTCGACATCCGCCGCGAACTGGGTTTTTGATGCTTCATACACGTAATCCACAAACCGCCCCACGTGCTCGGCATAAAGCTTCGCTGTGTTGGGGGCATAACCCCTACGTGCCAGCCAGATGGTGTAGTGGGTAAAAGGCTTGAATTCCCGCAGCTCGTCGGGCATATCCGGGTCAAGGTGAAGCAATAGGTGTTTAGCTTCGCTTGTGAGCGGTGCCTCGACCAAGATGAAATTTTTCACGAGCGCATTTCCAAATACAACACCCATCTAGCTTTCGGTGTTGCACTTGCCATGTCAAGCAAAAGTCTTTAAATGAGGATTTTTTAGCACGCGAAAAACTCCGACAGCGTTGCCAGAGAAGTTGTGCAGAATTCATGAAGTGCTTGATATACAAGGAGATGGGGCCACCGGCGGGAATCGAACCCGCGACCCACCGATTATGAGTCGGTTGCTCTAACCAATTGAGCTACAGTGGCGCTGAGGTGATGCAAAACTACCAGAAATGAGGTTCAAATGCCACACCGACATTCATACCACATAAGAACCGTGGACCAAAGGATTATGAGTCCTCTGCTCTAACCAACTGAGCTATAGGCCCTCAGTAGGCCGCGGATTATAGCGACGGTTTCTCGGCTGTGCTATCCGAAAAATCCGATACGGCAATACGCAGAAACGTTGCGGCAAATTCTTCCGGCGGAAGCGGCAGGCTGACGATGTAGCCCTGGATCTGTTCGCAGCCTTCTGCCGCTAGAAATTGTTGTTGCGCTTGGGTTTCCACGCCCTCCGCGATCACGGTGAATTGCATGCTCCGGCCGAGGGCGATGATGGCGCGGACAATCGCCGCGTCGTGGGGGTCGTCGGGCAGTCCGCGGACGAAAGACTGGTCGATTTTGAGGATGTCCAGCGGCAGGCGTTTGAGGTAACTGAGTGAGGAATAGCCGGTGCCGAAGTCGTCGATGGCCAGTTGCACACCGAGGTGTTTGAGCTGGTGCAACACCGCCAGGGCCTCTTCGGCCTGACTCATGATGAAATTCTCGGTAATTTCCAGTTGCAGTAAATCCGGCCTGAGGCGGTTTTCCTTGAGCAGTTGCTCGATGCGCCCGAGCAGATTCGGCTGGCGCAGTTGGGCGCCGGCGAGGTTGACCGACAGCGGCCCGAGGCTTTCGTAGATCTGGTTCCACTCAAACATCTGCCGGCACGCAGTTTCCAGCACCCAATCGCCGATCTGCAGGATCATCCCGTTTTCTTCGGCCAGTGGGATGAAGTGCTCCGGCGGAACATCGCCAAATGTCGGATGACGCCAGCGTATCAGCGCTTCGGCGCCGACCAGGCTGTGGTCGTCGAGGCTTATTTTCGGTTGGTAGTAGAGGCGCAACTCGTCACGTTCGATGGCCCGGCGGAGCTCGTGCTCCAGTGCCACGCGTTCGCTGGCCTGGGCGGTGAGGTCGCGGGTGTAACTCTCGACGCGGTTGCGGCCCTTGGCTTTGGAGCGATACATCGCCGCATCGGCGTTTTTCACCAAGGTGGCCACGTCACAACCGTCGCGTGGGTAGAGGCTGGTGCCGATGCTGGCGCTGATGAAAAACTCGTGTTCGCCTGCCTGGAACGGCGCACCGAAGCAGTTGAGCAGTTTTAGCGCAATGTTGTCGGCGTCACTGGCTTGTTGCAGGCCGGGCAACAGAATGATGAATTCGTCGCCGCCCAGTCGGGCGACGGTGTCGATGTCACGCAACTGTTCTTTCAGGCGCACGGCGATGCCTTTGAGCAGCAGGTCGCCAACCGGATGGCCGAGGCTGTCGTTGATGTGCTTGAAGCGATCGAGGTCGAGAAACAGCACTGCGCCCTGACCGCCATTCTCTTGCTGACCGTTCAGTGCCATCAGCAAGCGGCTTTCGAAGAGCGTGCGGTTCGGCAGGCCGGTGAGCGGGTCGTGGTGAGCCTGATAGTCGAGTTTGGCCTGCGCGTGTTTGAGGCTGGAGATGTCGGCGAACACCGCGACAAAGTGGGTGATGAATTTGTCCCGGTTGCGCACGGCACTGATGGTCAGCCAACTCGGGTACAGCTCGCCGTTCTTGCGCCGGTTGGAAATTTCGCCTTGCCAGTGGCCTTCATCGGTCAGTTGGTGCCACATCGCGGCATAAAATGCGCTGTCGTGCAGCCCCGAGGCGAGCAGGCGCGGGGTGTGGCCGAGGGCTTCGCTTTCGCTGTAACCGGTGATTTCAGTGAAGGCCCGATTGACCGCGCTGATGTGCTGCTGGGTATCGGTGATCAACACGCCTTCGGCGGTGCTCTCGAATACGGTCGCGGCCTGTTGCAGTTTTTCCTGCATCAGGTGGCGTTCGGTGATATCGCGGGCGATGGTCAGCATGCAGTCTTCTTCGCCGATCGGCAGCGGGCGGCTGGACACTTCGCAGAGCCGAATCTGTCCGTCGCTGCGGCGGATATGGCAGGTGAAATCGCGGACGAAACCATCGCGGTGCAACAGGTCGAGCATCTGTTTGCGTTCGTTGAGGTTGACCCAGATTCCCAGATCCAGCGTCGAACGATCCACCGACATGGCACTATTGAACCCGGTGATGCGGCTGAAACCCTCGTTGACCTCCAGCAATAAGCCGTCGTTCTGGCGCGACAGCAGCAAGCCGTCCGGCGAGGCATGAAATGCCTTGGCGAATTTCTCCTCCGAGGTTTGCAGTTGCTGTTGGGTTTCTTTGAGCTGGGTGATGTCGCGCACGACTACGACCAACGCTGGCGTGGTGTCGAGGTCAAACGGTTCGGCGGAAATCAGGCCGGTGAACACCTGGCCATTGTTGCGCCGAAAGGGCATCTCCAGGTTACGAATGCTGCCGGCCTGCAAGCGCTGCAACAGCCCCGGCCCGACGCCGGGTATGCCCCAGATATTCAGGTCGGTGGCGGTCTGGCCGATGACGTCTTCGGCTTTGAGGCCGATCTGTTCTTCAAAGGCTTTGTTGACCTCCAGCAGGCAGCCGTCGGACAAGCGCGCGATCACCAGGATGTCCGGACATTGCTGGAATACCGACGCGAACTTCTGTTCCGACAGTCGCAGCGCTTCTTCGGTGCGCTTGGTTTCGCTGATGTCGATCATCAACCCGCGCATCACCGGTTCATGACCGTGTTCGATCAGGCTGACGATGTCTCGCACCCACAGGCAGCGACCATCTGCGGTGATCACCCGGTAATCGAGGCTGTGATCGCGCCCGGCCAGCACTTCGTGATCGCAGAAACTCTGGGCGCGGGTCAGGTCCGCCGGGTGAATGATGTTGCGCCAGAAGCCCGGAATCAGCCAATGCGACAGTGGATAACCGAGCAGATCTTCTGCGTGCGGCGACACATAGCTGTAAGTGAAGTCACTCATCCGTGCTTCCCACGCGATGGCGGACAGGCTCTCCACGAGGCCCCGATAGTGGTACTCGCTGCTGCGCAGTTCCTGTTCGAGGTCTATGCGTCGCGCAATTTCCGAACTCAGGCGGCGGTTGATGCGGATCACCACAGCCAGCACGATCATCAGTAACAGCAAGCCGGGTAGACCATAAACCAGCAGATCATTCCAGAATGTCCGATGATCGAGGACGTTTCCGACCCAGTGTTCTTGAATACTGCTGATTTCAGCAGGGGGCATGTCTGCCAGAACTTTGTCCAGAATGCCCACCAGCACTTTGTTTTCACGCGGCACCGCCATCGCCAGTTGATAGCGATACGGGGTTTCGCCGCTGACGTAGAGGCCGTCGAGCTTGAGTTGGCGAAGGCTCCAGACGCTAGAGGCGAGGTCGCCGACCACGGCGTCCACTTCGTCGGTCGCCAGTGCCTGCAAGGCTGAGCTGACGTTGGGCATGGCAACCAGATTCAGGTCAGGGTGGTGCGTACGCAGGAGTTCATGGGGCGCGTAGTTTTCCACCACGGCGATCTTCAGGCCGTACAGATCGTCGAGTTTGCGCGGTTGCGCGCCACCGATGTGCGCGAGGATGATGATCGGGAAGTCGAGGTAGGGCCGGGTAAACGACAGGTAGGTCTGGCGCTCGGGTGTGGACATGATCCCCGGCAGCAAGTCGATCTTGCCCTGTTTGACCTGCTCCAGTACCACCGTCCAGCTCAATGGCTCGATGGGTGTAAGTTTGATAGCCAGTCGCTGGCGTATCACGTCGATATAGTCAGCCGCCAATCCCTGATAGCGGGCCTGATCGTCGCGAAACTCAAAGGGCGGCCACGACGCATCCACGCCCAGGCGCAAATCCGGGTGAGCCGCCAGCCAGCTGCGTTCTTCATCGGTCAGAGTCAGCGCGTCAGCCGTTGCGGTCCAGATCATCAGTGACAGCAAAAAAAGCACGGACGCCAGTCTGGGCATAACGCTCTCGTTATGGCATGGGGGTGATTGTTTCGAGTGTAGACGGGGTATGCGGGGGAGGGGTGGTGCGAGGAATTTAATCTGCCATATAAACAAAACCCCCGGCCTGGGCCGGGGGTTCTGGTATCACTCGTCGAGGAAGGAGCGCAGATGCTCGCTTCGCGTCGGGTGGCGCAGCTTACGCAGCGCCTTGGCTTCGATCTGACGGATCCGCTCACGTGTTACGTCAAACTGTTTGCCCACTTCTTCGAGCGTATGGTCGGTGTTCATGTCGATACCGAAACGCATGCGCAGTACCTTGGCTTCACGGGCAGTGAGGCCGGACAGGACTTCGCGAGTCGCTTCTTTCAGACTCTCGACAGTGGCGACATCGATTGGCGACTGCATGGTCGAGTCTTCGATGAAGTCACCCAGATGGGAGTCTTCGTCATCACCGATCGGGGTTTCCATGGAGATCGGCTCTTTAGCGATCTTCAATACCTTACGGATCTTGTCCTCAGGCATTTCCATGCGTTCGCCCAGCTCTTCCGGGGTCGGTTCGCGACCCATTTCCTGCAACATCTGCCGGGAAATGCGGTTGAGCTTGTTGATCGTCTCGATCATGTGCACCGGAATACGAATGGTGCGGGCCTGGTCGGCGATCGAGCGAGTGATCGCCTGACGGATCCACCAGGTGGCATAAGTCGAGAACTTGTAACCACGACGGTATTCGAACTTGTCCACCGCTTTCATCAGACCGATGTTGCCTTCCTGGATCAGATCGAGGAATTGCAGGCCGCGGTTGGTGTACTTCTTGGCGATCGAGATCACCAGACGCAAGTTCGCTTCAACCATCTCTTTCTTCGCGCGGCGGGCCTTGGCCTCACCGATCGACATGCGACGATTGATGTCCTTGATCTCAGCGATGGTCAAACCGGTTTCGGTTTCCAGCGCCGTCAGCTTCTGCTGGCAACGGATGATATCCGGCTGGACACGGCCAATGGCTTCGGCGTACTTGCTCTTGCCTTTGGCCAGAGCGTCGGACCAGCTTTCGTCAACTTCGTTGCCCGGGAACTGGCGCAGGAAATCGGCGCGTGGCATACGTGCATCACGTACGCACAGTTGCATGATCGCGCGCTCTTGTTGACGCAGACGATCCAGGGCACTGCGGACACGCTCGACCAGGCCTTCGAATTGCTTCGGTACCAGTTTGATCGGCATGAACAGTTCGGCCAGAGCCAGCAATTCGGCAATCGCTGCCTTGTTGTTGCGACCGTGCTTTTTCAGAGCCTTGCGGGTGACTTCCATCTGATCGGACACAGCGCCAAAGCGCTGGGCAGCGATAACCGGATCCGGACCGCTTTCGGCTTCTTCTTCGTCATCGGAAGATTCGGCTTCGTCGTCGTCCTCGGCGTCGTCAGCCTTGGCGGCTTTCGGGTCGATCGGCGGCGGCACTTCTGCGGCAGGCGGCGCAATGCCGTCGTCCGGGTCGATATAACCGCTCAGGACGTCGGACAGGCGACCACCTTCGGTGGTGACACGAGTGTACTCGGAGAGAATGTGGTCAACCGTGCCAGGGAAGTGCGCGATTGCGCTCATCACTTCACGGATGCCCTCTTCGATACGCTTGGCGATTTCGATTTCGCCTTCACGAGTCAGAAGCTCGACCGTACCCATTTCACGCATGTACATGCGCACAGGGTCAGTGGTGCGACCGATATCGGTCTCCACCGCTGCCAGCGCGGCTGCTGCTTCTTCCGCAGCGGCCTCGTCGGTATCGGCGTCGGCCAACATAAGGGCGTCCGCATCCGGAGCACTCTCGTGTACGGGGATCCCCATGTCGTTAATCATGCGGATGATGTCTTCCACCTGCTCAGGATCTGAAATATCCTCGGGCAGGTGGTCGTTGACCTCGGCGTAAGTCAGATACTTCTGCTCACGACCCAGTTTGATCAACTCAATAATACGAGACTGCTGTTGCGCTTTTCCGGACATAACACCCTATCCACTGAAGGTCTTGGCGGGCAAAAAACAAGCCGAGGATTATACCTGAGCTATGACCTCACGCGCCAGTTGAGGTCGGGTTTGATGCGGAAACATTGCGACTTAGAAGGTCGCGCAGTTGATTTTTCTCTTCAATGCTCAGTTCGCTTTGACGCGCTTTCCTGAGCAACTGTTCCAGATTTCGCTCGCGTTGGCGGGCTGACAAGCTAGTAATGGTGTCGAAAAACTGTTGTTCAAGGTTATCTCCATCAATCAGCCATTCCTTTTCTGCCAGCGCCTTGAGCAATCGACCCTGTTCAGTGCCGTGCCATCGCGCGATCAGTTGAAATGAGTTTAGCTTGGGATTCTTCTGTACGGCTTCGAGCAGCGCTACCAGCAGCTGCGCGTTGGTCTGATTTTCGTCCGCTATGTGCCCGGCGTCCTCGACGCGCTCGGCCAATTGCGGGTGATGAAGCAGTGTGCGCAGGGCTGTCAGGGTTGGCGACTCAACGCCAATCGGGGTTCGGGGGCGTTGCTGATCGCGATCGCCGCCACGTTTGCCGTTCTTGTCCCAAGGCTTCTTGTCCCATTTCTTGCCGCCGGCACCGGGTTTTTTTGGCGTCCATTCCTGCTGCGGCACGTACATGTCCTGTGCCTGCGGCTGATGGTAGTCGCTGTAGTCCGGCATTGCGTCGTAATCAATGCCCGGATCGTAGGCGGGCGGTGCTTCCTGCGGCGCGTTTTGAGCAAGCTGGCTGACGGTTTCACTGCTCAGACCGGTGATTTCGGTCAGGCGCTGACGCATCAGAATGCGCAGATTGGCCCCCGGCACTTTGTCGATCAACGGTGCAGCGAGGGTGGCCATGTGGGCCTTGCCTTCGAGCGAGCGCGGATCGGCTTCCTCGGTCAGTTGCTGAAAGAAATAATCCGCCAATGGCTGCGCGTGCTGATTGATTCGGGCCTTGAAGGCATCGGTGCCTTCGGCGCGGACCAAAGTATCCGGGTCTTCGCCTTCGGGCAGAAACAGGAATCGCGCACGGCGTCCGTCCTGCAGGCTTGATAGCGTCGCTTCAAGTGCGCGCCATGCGGCGTTGCGGCCAGCCTGGTCACCGTCGAAGCAGAACAATACGTTCGGAACGACGCGGAACAGACGTTTCAAATGTTCTTCGCTGGTCGCGGTGCCCAGCGTCGCGACGGCATTGCGCAAGCCTTGTTGGGCGAGGGCGATGACGTCCATGTAACCCTCGACGACGATGATTTCGTCGAGGTTTCGGTTGTTCTTGCGCGCTTCATAGAGGCCGTAAAGCTCCTGGCCTTTATGGAAAACCGGAGTTTCCGGCGAGTTCAGGTACTTCGGCTTGTCATCGCCCAGCACGCGGCCACCGAAAGCGATGATGCGCCCGCGCGTGTCGCGGATCGGGAACATCACGCGATCGCGGAAGCGGTCATAGCGTTTGCCGGTTTCGGCGTTCTCGATCAGCAAGCCGGCGTCGACCATGGCCTTCTGTTGCAAGGTGTCGCTGCTTAAGTGTTTGAACAGGTTGTCCCAGCCGGGTGGCGCAAAGCCGAGGCCGAAATCTCGAGCGATCTCGCCAGTCAGGCCGCGGCCCTTGAGGTAATCCACCGCGGCTTTGCGTGCTGGGTGGCTCTTGAGTGCCTGCCGATAAAAGTCGGCGGCGGCAGTGAGCAAAGGGTATAGCGGCGAATCGGTCGGTTGGCGCGGTTTGTGCGCGCGGCCGCTTTCTTCGCGGGGGATTTCCATGCCGGCGGCTTTCGCCAGATCTTCGACTGCCTGGGGGAAGTCCAGGTTGTCGTGATCCATGAGGAAGCCGAGCGCATTACCGCCGGCGCCGCAACCGAAACAGTAATAGAACTGTTTGTCGGGGCTGACGCTGAACGACGGGGTTTTTTCTTTGTGAAACGGGCAGCAGGCGGTGTAGTTTTTGCCTGCTTTTTTTAGCTGCACACGCGAGCTGACCACGTCGACGATGTCGGTGCGGTTCAGGAGGTCGTCAATAAAGCTCTGGGGAATCAGCCCGGCCATCGCGTTCTCGTCGTCTGCGCTGTAATGAGTCCGATGCGAAGGGCGGCCGGACGCGGGTCGTTGTTTGAAGCACGCAAAATGTGCGGCTCGACCGGTGTCGTCTGCGTAATCGCTGTCGGGAAGTGTATCTGCCGAAAATCCACTGACGTTAGTACCAATCAGCCTTCGACTATTTGAAAGTGTTGCGCTGAATCCGCTGACGGCCGGTTAATGGCCTCGGATAGCTCAATAAAGCGGGCACGCATGCAGGTGCCTTGGGCTGATCGTCGTGAGAGGAATCAGTGGGTGTGCTCGTCAGTAGCCTTGAAAGGCTCGTCAGAAAAGACGTGCACCGCTGGCAAAAGAGCCAGGTCTGACGCGTGAAGCAGATTTTGTCTCGGTCGCATGTGCGGCTTTGACGGTGAAGCATCAAGCGTTTTACGCAAATGCCATTAGCCCGGCTGAGAGCCGGGCTTAGGCAAGAAGCTTGCTACGAACGTCTGTGTATTAGTACAGACGAACGGCGCGGCGCTGTTCGCGCTGAACTTTCTTGGCGTGACGCTTAACAGCGGCTGCTGCTTTACGCTTACGCTCAGAAGTTGGCTTCTCGTAAAATTCGCGGCTACGAACTTCAGCCAGTACACCGGCTTTTTCGCAGGAGCGCTTGAAACGACGCAGAGCTACGTCGAAGGGTTCGTTCTCTTTAACTTTGACGGCTGGCATCCAGAGCTACCTTCATTCATTACCGGGGTCAACATCCTCGCGGCAAAAGAGCACTTGAAGACGTCGGTTTTTAAGGGTTGCGGATGTTAACCCCTCATCGCTCGGAATGCAAAGCCTCTGATCGAAAACCGCTGGCCGGGGCATCACGCGGCGACTATTATGCGCGCCTTCGAATTCAGCCTAAACAAGGCGCAAACCCATGCTAGTACTGGGATTAGAAACCTCCTGCGACGAAACCGGCGTCGCATTATATGACAGTGAGCGCGGCCTGCTGGCCGACGCACTGTTCAGTCAGATCGACCTGCATCGCGTGTATGGCGGTGTGGTGCCTGAGCTGGCCTCGCGTGACCACGTCAAGCGCATGCTGCCCTTGATTCGTCAGGTGTTGGCCGAGGCTGACTGTGTGCCGACTGAGATCGATGCGATCGCTTATACCGCGGGTCCTGGCCTGGTTGGCGCTCTGCTGGTGGGTGCTTCCTGTGCTCAGGCGCTGGCGTTTGCCTGGGGCATCCCGGCACTCGGCGTGCATCACATGGAAGGTCATTTGTTGGCTCCGATGCTGGAGCCAAAGCCACCCGAATTCCCGTTCGTCGCTTTGTTGGTCTCCGGCGGTCATACGCAGCTTGTTCAGGTCGATGGCATCGGCCAATACACCTTGCTTGGCGAGACGCTTGATGATGCTGCCGGCGAAGCGTTCGACAAAACCGCGAAGATGATGGGCCTCAATTACCCAGGCGGACCGGAAATTGCCAAGCTGGCGGAGATGGGCACTGCAGGGCGTTTTACTTTTCCGCGTCCGATGTGTGATCGCCCGGGGCTGGATTTCAGCTTCAGCGGTCTGAAAACCTTCGCCCTCAACACTTGGCAGCAGTGCGTCAGCGCCGGGGACGACAGCGAGCAAGCCCGTTGCGACATCGCGCTGGCGTTCCAGCAGGCCGTGGTGGAGACTTTGACCATCAAGTGCAAGCGTGCCCTGAAACAGGCGGGCATGAAGCGTCTGGTCATCGCGGGTGGCGTCAGCGCAAACAAGGCTTTGCGTGTTTCTCTGGAGAAAATGCTCGGCGACATGAAGGGCGATGTGTTTTACGCCCGTCCCGAGTTCTGCACCGACAATGGCGCGATGATCGCGTTTGCCGGTTGCCAGCGTTTGCAAGCCGGTCAGCAGGAAAGTCTGGCGATCAGCGTGCAGGCGCGCTGGCCGATGGAGCAGTTGTCGGCGTTGTAATGAGCAGCGCTGAAGACCGGCATTTAAAAATGCCGTTCGCGCCCGGCAAACAGGTCGCGTAGATTGCCGCGGTGGCGCCAGACGATCAGTAGCGTCAAGGCGCTCATCGGCAGCAAAGCCTTTGGCTCTTGCCAGGCGAGCAGCGGCAGGGTCAGTGGCGTGGCGATCAGCGCCGCCAGTGAGCTGGTACGGGTCAGGTAAAACGTTAGCAGCCATGCGCACGCCGCTAACAGCGCAGCCGGCGGATACAGGCCCAGCAGCATGCCGGCGGCAGTGGCGACGCCTTTGCCGCCGCGAAAGCGGAAGTACAGCGGGAACAGGTGACCGATCACGGCGCATACGCCTATCCAGGCCTGATCCTGCAGCGAAAGGCCGACAGCCGATGCGATCAGCACCGGCAGCAAGCCTTTGCATAGATCACCCAGCAGGGTCAGGATCGCGAGTTTGCGGCCGGCCAGGCGCAGCATGTTGGTCGCGCCGGCATTACCCGAGCCACTCATTCGTGGATCCGGGTTTCCGGTCAGGCGGCTGAGCAAAATGGCGAAGGACAGAGAGCCGAGCAGGTAGGCGAGAGTCGCCAGTAACCAAAACATGCTAACTATTCCGGGCGAGGACGCCCTGATTCTAACGGCGCATTGCGCCCTTGTCGTGCAGCGGAGAAAAGTGCTTGGACAGAGTGTTTATCGAGGGCCTGGAAGTTGACACCGTGATTGGTGCCTACGACTGGGAGCGCGGCATCCGACAGTGCCTGCGTCTTGATCTGAACTTCGCCTGGGACAATCGCCCGGCCGCCGCCGGTGACGACCTGACCCTGGCGCTCGACTATGCCAGCGTTTCCACGCGGATTCAGGCGTTTGCCGAGCAGGCGCAGTATCAACTGGTCGAGACTTTCGCCGAGCGCCTGGTCGAAGTGCTGATGACTGAATTCAACATCACCTGGGTGCGTTTAAAGCTGACCAAACCCGGCGCCGTGCCGGCTGCCAAGGGTGGCGTGGGCGTGGAGATCGAGCGCGGATGTCGCTGACTCAGGTGTATCTCGGGCTTGGTAGCAATATCGAGCGTGAAACCCATTTGTGCGCCGGTCTTGATGCATTGGCGACGTTTCTGGTGGATATCCGCTGTTCGGCGGTGTTCGAAAGCCAGCCGGTGGGGATCAAGAGTGGGCTGTTCTTCAACTTTGTGGTGTCCGGGTATACCGACCTGCCGTTGATGGAGCTGGATCGGCGCTTGAAATTCATCGAGGCGGATAACGGTCGCTATGCGCCGGATCGCAAGGGGTTGCCGCTGGACATCGACGTGCTGCTGTACGGCGATCTGGTGGGAAACTTCGACGGGTTGGTCTTGCCGCGAGCTGAAATTCTGAAAAATGCTTTTGTGTTGTGGCCGCTGTCGTTGATTGCGCCGGATCGGGTACATCCCGGTGTGGGAAAAAGCTTCGCCACGCTGTGGGCGGAGGCGCAGATTGATCAGGTGTTGGCGCCGGTTGGGTTTGAGTGGCGGGGCGAGCAGCTCACGCCTGCGAATCTATAAAGCAAAAGATCGCAGTCTTCGGCAGCTCCTGCATGGAAACCCAAATATCTCTGCAGCAGCTGCCGAAGGCTGCGATCTTTTGGTCTTGCTTTAGCTGTTTTCCTTGTACGCCTTCAGCGCCTTAAGTCGCTCACGCTTCAGCGCTTCGCCCAACTCAGGGCCCTTGAATCCCTTCTCCAGCAACGGCTGCACCGCGACCTCCCGCGCGGCCTTCGCCGCACCTCGCAAATAATCCGCCTGTGGATAACTTCTCTGCTCCAGGCCTTTGCGCCCGCGTGCATCCATCTCGCATGCGGCGATAAACTCTTCAAACCGCTGCGGTCGGCGATACACATCAAAACTTTGCAGCAGGTCCAGCAATGTTGAGGCTTTCAACTCGAGCGCCCGGTGACCATGCGTGTGGTACTTGCCGACCAATAGGGCCAATTCCTGGCAATCCTTCGGCGCCTTGAAGCGTTCGTTGACCACTTTGATCAGCTTCAACCCGGTGTGCTCATGGGCGATATGCCGTGGCCACTCTTCTTCCGGCGTCAGGCCTTTGCCGAGGTCATGCAGCAGGCAGGCCCAGCGCACGGTCAGCGGTTGTTTGTGCAGGGCTGACTGCTCCAGCACGCTTAAGGTGTGCAGGCCGGTATCAATTTCCGGATGATGGGCTTCGGGTTGTGGCACGCCGAACAGAGCGTCGACTTCCGGCATCAGGACTTTCAGCGCGCCGCAATCGCGAAGCACTTGAATGAACATCTGTGGCTGATCCTCCATCAACGCGCGGGAGATTTCTTTCCAGCTGCGCTCAGCCGTCAAAGCTTCCAGTTCGCCGGATTCACTGAGTTGGCGCATCAGTTCCAGTGTCTCTGGTGCTACGGTAAACCCGAGCCCGGCATAGCGAGCGGAAAAGCGGGCAACACGCAATACTCGGAGGGGATCTTCGGCGAATGCCGGGGATACGTGACGCAGAACCCGATCCTCAAGATCGCGCTGGCCATGATACGGATCAGTCAGGTTGTGCTGATCGTCCTCGGCCATGGCGTTAATGGTCAGGTCGCGGCGGATCAGGTCTTCTTCAAGCGTAACCTCGGGGCTGGCGTGAAACGTGAAACCGCCGTAGCCGCGACCGCTTTTGCGCTCGGTGCGGGCGAGGGCGTATTCCTCGCCACTTTTCGGATGAAGAAATACCGGGAAGTCCGCACCCACCGGACGAAACCCCTTGGCAAGCATCTCGTCAGCAGTAGCGCCTACTACCACCCAGTCGATATCAGTGACCGGTTTGCCCAGCAAGCGATCACGCACCGCGCCGCCGACCTTATAAATCTGCATAAAAACCTCCGTTGGCCCGACAGGATAACCCTTGCGTCGGACTTTCGGAGGCCAGAACCGGATCAAAGATGAATGACGGCCAGATCGAGCCGACCGTAATCCCCTTCGCTGTGTTCACTGCGTGGCGGTACGTGATGGGTCTTCATGATCTGGTCGCCTTGCAGGGTTTCCAGGTGTATGTCGAAGCCCCACAAGCGATGCAAGTGTTTCAGGACTTCTTCGGTGGAATCGCCCAATGGTTTGCGATCATGTTGCTGGTGACGCAGGGTCAATGAGCGGTCGCCGCGACGATCAATGCTGTAGATCTGCACGTTGGGTTCGCGATTGCCGAGGTTGTACTGCGCTGCCAGGGTTTCGCGGATGATTCGGTAGCCGGTTTCGTCATGGATCGCCGGTACCAGCAGATCATCCTTTTGATCGTCATCGAGGATGCTGAACAATTTCAGGTCGCGGATCACTTTTGGTGACAGGTACTGCAGGATGAAGCTTTCGTCCTTGAAGCTGCTCATGGCGAACTTGATGCTCGACAGCCAGTCGGTCCCGGCGATTTCCGGGAACCAGTGACGGTCTTCCTCGGTGGGCTCTTCGCACATGCGCCGGATGTCGCGGTACATGGCAAAACCGAGCGCGTAGGGGTTGATGCCGCTGTAGTAGGGGCTGTCGAAACCCGGCTGGAACACCACGCTGGTATGGGACGTCAGGAACTCCATCATGAAACCGTCAGTGACCAGGCCTTCGTCGTACAGGTCATTCATCAGCGTGTAGTGCCAGAACGTCGCCCAGCCTTCGTTCATCACCTGTGTCTGGCGCTGTGGATAAAAATACTGGGCGATCTTGCGCACAATTCGCACGATTTCCCGCTGCCACGGCTCGAGCAATGGCGCGTGCTTCTCGATGAAGTACAGGATGTTTTCCTGCGGCTCGGCCGGGAAACGCGCATTGTCCTTGTCGCTGTATTTGTCTGCGCCTTTTGGAATAGTGCGCCACAGGTCGTTGATCTGTTTCTGCATATGTTCTTCGCGATCTTTTTGCCGCCGCCGTTCCTCCTCGGCGGAAATCGGGTAGGGGCGTTTATAGCGGTCGACACCGTAGTTCATCAGCGCATGGCAGGAGTCGAGCAAATCCTCGACTGCATCGATGCCGTGGCGCTCCTCGCATTGCATGATGTACTGCTTGGCGAACACCAGATAATCGATGATCGAACTGGCGTCGGTCCAGGTGCGAAACAGGTAATTGCCCTTGAAGAAACTGTTGTGACCGTAGCAGGCATGAGCCACCACCAGCGCCTGCATGCAGATGGTGTTCTCTTCCATCAGATAGGCGATGCAGGGATCCGAGTTGATCACGATCTCGTACGCCAGGCCCATCTGTCCGCGACTGTAGGACTTCTCGGTGCTGAGGAAGTGTTTGCCGTAGGACCAATGGTGGTAGCCCAGCGGCATGCCGACCGAGGCGTACGCATCCATCATTTGTTCGGCGGTAATCACTTCGATCTGGTTGGGGTAAGTATCCAGCGCATAGCCGGCCGCGATACGGGCGATTTCGCGGTCGTAGGTCTGGATCAGCTCGAACGTCCATTCGGAGCCGGTGGAAATGGGTTGGCGTTTCTGCTCTTTGGCGGTCATGTCACTAACCTGCGCTGGAAGAGTTCACGGAAGACCGGATAGATATCCCCGGCCGAGACCAGTTGCTGCTGGGCAAACGTGTCGGAAAAGGCTTCGGCGATGCGTTCGTATTCGTACCAGAGGGCTTGGTGTTCGCGCGGGGTGATCTCCACGTAAGTGTAGTACTGCACAAACGGCATGATCTGGTTGATGAGGATGTCGCGGCAGATTGGCGAGTCGTCGTTCCAGTTATCGCCGTCGGAAGCCTGAGCCGCATAAATGTTCCACTCGTTGCTGGGATAACGCTCGGCCATGATCTCCTGCATCAGTTTCAGGGCGCTGGAAACGATGGTCCCGCCGGTTTCCCGCGAATAGAAAAACTCCTCTTCGTCCACTTCCCGGGCGCTGGTGTGGTGACGGATGAACACTACGTCGATCTTGTCGTAGTTCCGCTTCAGGAACAGGTACAGCAGGATGAAAAAGCGCTTGGCAATGTCCTTGGTCGCCTGGGTCATGGAGCCTGAGACGTCCATCAGGCAGAACATCACTGCTTTGGAACTAGGATTAGGCTGCTTGATCAGCAGGTTGTATTTCAAGTCGAAGGTATCGAGGAACGGCACGCGATGAATGCGCGCGCTGAGTTTTTCGATCTCGGCCTCGAGTTCCTGAATATCGCCGAAGTTGTCAGGCTCTTCACGCTTGATGCGCGCCAGTTCCTCTTTGGCTTCACGCAGTTTCGCGCGGCTGCTGCCCGACAGGGCGATACGCCGTGCGTGGGCTGAGCGCAGGGTGCGGATGATGTTGATGCGAGAAGGGTTGCCTTCGTTGCTGATCCCCGCGCGCACGGTTTTGAAGGTGTCGGTGCCGCTCAGGTTGCGTTTCACCAAGTTCGGCAGTTCGAGGTCTTCGAACATGAATTCTAGAAATTCTTCCTGGGTGATCTGGAAGACAAACTCATCCATGCCTTCGCCGGAGTTTCCGGCCTTGCCCGGTCCGCGTCCGCCGCCGCCTCCCGGTGGGCGGGCGATGTGTTCGCCGGCAGTGAATTCCTTGTTGCCGGGATGAACCACGGTCTGCTTGCCGCCACGGCCGTGGTGAAGCACCGGTTCGTCGATGTCGCGACCGGGAATGCTGATCTGTTCGCCGTGTTCCATATCCGTGATGGAGCGCCGGCTGACCGCCTCTTCGACAGCCTTCTTGATGTGGTCACGGTAACGCCGCAGGAACCGCTGGCGGTTTACCGTGCTTTTGTTCTTGCCATTGAGACGTCGGTCGATCACATAGCTCATACGTGGCCCTCCGGGCAGCTTCAAGTTGTGAGCTGCAAGCTGCAAGTAGACGCCATTACCTGAACGTCAGGCTCATGCGCTTTTTTCTTGCAGCTCGTAGCTGTTAGCTTGCAGCTGCTTCACTGCGATTTCCGGACCCGTAGGTACCATTCGGACAGAAGCCTTACCTGTTTGTCTGTGTAGCCGCGTTCGACCATTCGTGTAACGAAGTCGTTGTGTTTCTGCTGATCCTCTTTGCTCGCCTTGGCGTTGAAGCTGATGACCGGCAGCAAATCTTCGGTGTTCGAGAACATTTTCTTCTCGATAACCACCCGCAGTTTTTCGTAGCTGAGCCAGGTCGGGTTCTTGCCGTTGTTGTTGGCCCGGGCGCGCAGCACGAAGTTGACAATCTCGTTGCGGAAGTCCTTCGGATTGCTGATGCCGGCCGGTTTTTCGATTTTCTCCAGTTCTTCGTTCAGCGCGACGCGGTTGAGGATTTCGCCAGTTTCCGGATCGCGGTACTCCTGATCCTGAATCCAGAAATCCGCGTACAGCACGTAGCGGTCGAAGATGTTCTGGCCGTATTCGCTGTAAGACTCCAGGTACGCGGTCTGGATCTCCTTGCCAATGAATTCGATATAACGCGGTGCCAGGTATTCCTTCAGGTAGCGCAAATAACGTTCGCGGGTTTCAGCCTGGAACTGTTCCTGCTCGATCTGCTGCTCCAGGACATAGAGCAAGTGCACCGGGTTGGCGGCGATTTCGTGCGGATCGAAGTTGAACACCTTGGAGAGGATCTTGAACGCAAAGCGGGTCGACAGGCCGTTCATGCCTTCATCCACGCCTGCCGAGTCGCGGTATTCCTGAATCGATTTGGCTTTAGGGTCGGTGTCCTTGAGGTTCTCACCGTCGTACACGCGCATCTTCGAATAGATATTGGAGTTTTCCGGCTCCTTGAGGCGCGACAAGACGGTGAACTGCGCCAGCATCTTCAAAGTGTCCGGCGCGCAATGCGCCTTGGCCAGAGAGCTGTTGAACAGCAGTTTGTCGTAGATCTTCACTTCATCGCTGACCCGCAGGCAGTACGGCACCTTGACGATGTAAATCCGGTCGATGAAGGCCTCGTTGTTCTTGTTGTTACGGAAGGTGTGCCATTCCGATTCGTTGGAGTGGGCCAGCAGAATACCGGTGAACGGAATCGCGCCGAGACCTTCGGTACTGTTGTAGTTACCTTCCTGAGTGGCGGTCAGCAGTGGGTGGAGCACCTTGATCGGCGCCTTGAACATTTCGACGAATTCCATCAGGCCCTGGTTGGCCCGACACAGCGCACCGGAGTAGCTGTAGGCGTCGGCGTCGTTCTGTGGATATTCCTCGAGTTTGCGGATGTCGACCTTACCGACCAGTGCGGAGATGTCCTGGTTGTTCTCGTCACCCGGCTCGGTTTTGGCCACGGCGATCTGATTGAGGATCGACGGATACAGTTTGACCACGCGAAACTGACTGATGTCGCCACCGAATTCGGCCAAGCGCTTGGTCGCCCATGGCGACATGATGGTGTTCAGGTAGCGCCGTGGAATACCGAAGTCTTCCTCCAGGATCGCGCCATCTTCGGTGGCGTTGAACAAACCCAATGGCGACTCGAATACCGGCGAACCTTTGATCGCGTAGAAAGGGACTTTCTCGATCAGTTGTTTCAGCTTCTCGGCCAGGGACGATTTACCACCGCCGACGGGGCCGAGCAGATAGAGGATTTGTTTCTTCTCTTCCAGGCCTTGGGCGGCGTGGCGGAAATACGAGACGATCTGGTCGATGCATTCTTCCATCCCGTGGAAGTCTTCAAAGGCCGGATAGCGACGGATCACCTTGTTGGAGAAGATGCGCGACAGCCTGGAGTTGGTCGAGGTGTCGAGCAGTTCCGGTTCGCCGATGGCCAGCAATAGACGCTCGGCGGCGGAAACGTAGGCGCTGCGATCCTGCTTGCACAGCTCCAGGTACTCTTGCAGAGAGAGTTCTTCCTGGCGTGTGGACTCGAAGCGTTGTTGGAAGTGGCTAAAGATACTCATGACGTCACCTCGCTCGATACGTGGAGCCGACGCCGGGTCACTCAGTCGATGCTGGCAAGCAGCCGTTGTGGCCACTTGTTTACCCCCCAGAACACTTTCGCGGTCGACAACCGTGAAAGTCACTCCCGATGACCCGTGCGCCGGTGTACCGGCTCTCCCCTGTTTTGGATGGCCTGGGCTTAAGGATAGTTGGGAATTCGAGAGGTAAAGGCGAGATACGTAATTAGTTGTGGCAGACCGTTCGTCTGCCGCGCGCAGGCCCGCGGAAGCCGGGGCCTGCGCGTGACAAAAAAATTATTCCGACGTGCCTTGGGCGGTTTCCGCAGGATAAGTCGTACGCCATAGCTCAAAGCCGCCGTCCATGCTGTAGACGTCGGAGAAGCCCTGACTGATGAGGTAGGCCGCTGCTCCCTGGCTGGAATTGCCGTGGTAGCAGACAACAACCGTCGGAGCATCGAGGTCTGCGCCTTGGATGAAGGCGTGCAGGGAATGATTGTCCAAGTGTTTCGAACCGCTGATGTGCAGGGCGGCAAAAGTGGCAGGATCACGTACATCGACCACCACGGCGCCTTGCTCGCGCAGGGCCTGGGCCTGTTCCGGGGGGATTCGTTTGAATTCGCTCATGGCGGGTTCCTGTAGCTCGGCTGAAAGCACAGTCTAACGCGGGGCGTTGACCGGCAAAGTTTCGGGGGTAGGTGGTGTGACTGTCGGTGCTAAGCCACCGTGCTCATCGCATTTGCACGACACGCGTTCGCCGCTGTCGACGTTCATCAGGGTCAGGCTGCCGCCCCAGACACAACCGGTGTCCAGCGCCGAAATGCCCGGCTCATGGATATTGCCTTCCAGAGCAGCCCAATGGCCAAAGATGATCCGCAGGCCCCGGGTCTTGCGCTCCTTGTGCTGGAACCACGGTTTGTAGCCGGGCGGCGCAGTATCGAGGCCTTCTTTGCTTTTGAGATCGAGTTTGCCCTCGGCGGTGCAGAAACGCATGCGGGTGAAATAGTTGGTGATAACGCGCAGGCGGGCGATGCCTTTAAGGTCGTTGTCCCATTTCGATGGTTCATTGCCATACATCCCGTCAAGGAAGGCGGGAAGCAGGCTTTCATCGCGCAAAGCAGTTTCAACTTCAGCGGCGCATTTCAAGGCGCGGCGCAGTGACCATTGCGGCGGGATGCCGGCGTGAACCATGGCGACATCGCGCTGTTCGTCGTAGTGCATGAGTTTCTGCTGGCGCAGCCACTCGAGCAGATCGGCGGCGTCCGGGGCTTCGAGAATCTCGCGCAGGGTGTCCGATTTCTTCAGGCGCTCGATGTTTTTTGCCGCGGCGAGCAGATGCAGGTCATGGTTGCCGAGCACGCAGATCAGCGATTCACGCATGCCATAGAGGAAACGCAGGGTTTCCAGAGACTGCGGGCCGCGGTTGACCAGGTCGCCCACCAGCCAGAGCCGGTCGAGCGCCGGATCAAATGCGACTTGCTTGAGCAGGCACTTGAGCGGTTCGAGGCAGCCTTGCAGGTCGCCGACGGCGTACGTCGTCATCAGTGCAAGGCTCCGGGGACAGCAAGGCGAAACGGTTTGATGATTGCGTCGAAATGTTTGCCGTCGTCGGCGACCATTTCGTAGGTGCCCTGCATGATGCCGACCTTGGTCGTCATCACTGTGCCGCTGCTGTAGGTGTGGCTTTTGCCCACTTCGATCAACGGTTGCTGGCCGACAACACCTGCGCCGCGAACTTCCTCTTTATGTCCGTCACCGTCGGTGATCACCCAGTGCCGCGACATCAGTCGGGCGGGAATCTCGCCGTTGTTCTCCACGGTGATGGTGTAGGCGAAGGCGAAGCGGTCGTGCTCGGGTTGCGATTGGTCTGCCAGATAGCGGGTAACGACGCTGACATCGACCTGGTAACGGGAATCGGACATGCAAGAGGCCTTAAACGAAGCGGAACGCGGGGCGTAGCTGATGGGGATTCAGTCTAGGCAAGTATCGGGCAGTAAACCAGAGTGGCGTCCTGCCCGATAGCGTTCATCGCCGGTCAGTCGGCGGCTGGAGTTTCCGGGACTTGTTCGCTGAGCTTGTCGGCGAGGCGCACGAAGGCGGCCAGATCCAGTTGTTCGGGGCGCAGACTGCCATCGACACCGGCCGCTTCGATCTCGGCAGTGGTCATCAATTGCTTGAGCGTGTTGCGCAAGGTTTTGCGGCGCTGGTTGAAGGCTTCGCGCACGACACGTTCCAACAGGCGGTGATCCTTGGCCGGATGCGGCAGTACTGCGTGCGGCACCAGACGGACAATGGCCGAATCCACCTTCGGCGGCGGATTGAACGCGCCCGGGCCAACGTTGAACAGGTGCTCTACGCGGCAATGGTACTGAACCATGATCGATAGGCGACCCCAGTCACCACCACCGGGGCCTGCGGCCAGGCGCTCGACCACTTCCTTCTGCAACATGAAGTGCATGTCGCGAATGATGCCGGCATTGTTCAGCAGGTGAAAAATCAGCGGTGTGGAGATGTTGTACGGCAGGTTGCCGACGACGCGCAGGCTGTTCGGTGCGGCGTTGAGTGTGTTGAAGTCGAACTTCAGCGCATCGCCCTGATGCAGGTTGAAGTTGCTCTTGCCGGCAAATTGCTGGTTGAGGATCGGGATCAGGTCTTTGTCCAGTTCCACCACGTCGAGTTGAGCGCCGGAGTTGAGCAGGCCGGCGGTCAGCGCGCCCTGGCCCGGGCCGATTTCCAGCAGACGGTCTTCGGACTTGGCGCTGATGGAGCGCAGGATGCGGTCGATAACGCCGGCATCGTGCAGGAAGTTCTGGCCAAAGCGTTTGCGCGCCTTGTGTTGGTATTGCTCGGTCATAAACGGGTCTCGGCCATCTGGTAGGCGGTTTCCAGGGCGACTTGCAGGCTGCCGGTGTCGATCTTGCCGCTGCCGGCAAGATCCAGGGCGGTGCCATGATCGACCGAAGTGCGGATGATCGGCAGGCCGAGGGTCACGTTGACGGCGGCGCCGAAGCCTTTGTACTTCAGCACGGGCAGGCCCTGGTCGTGGTACATCGCCAGCACTGCGTCGCAGTGCTCCAGATATTTGGGGGTAAACAGAGTGTCGGCAGGCAGCGGGCCACGAAGGTCCATGCCCTCGCCGCGCAGGCGCTCTAAGGTGGGTTCGATGATGTCGATTTCTTCATGGCCCAGGTGTCCGCCTTCACCGGCGTGCGGGTTGAGCCCGCACACCAGGATGCGTGGCTGGGCGATGCCGAATTTGTCTTGCAGGTCGGCGTGCAGAATCCGCGTGACCCGCTCAAGCCGCTCCGCTGTGATTGCATCGGCAATCTCGCGCAGGGGCAGGTGAGTGGTGACCAGGGCCACGCGCAAACCGCGGGTGGCGAGCATCATCACCACTTGTGTGGTGTGCGTCAGGTCGGCGAGAAATTCCGTGTGCCCGGAGAACGCGATGCCTGAGTCGTTGATCACGCCCTTGTGCACCGGAGCGGTGATCATCCCGGCGAAGTCGCCGTTCAGGCAGCCGTTGCCGGCGCGGGTCAGGGTTTCGAGGACGAACGCGGCATTGGCCTTGTCCAGTTGCCCGGCGACCACGGGGGCGCTGAGCGGTGTGTCCCAGACGTAAAGACTGTTGGCAGGCGCCGGGACGTCTGGCCAGAGATCAGGTCCGACGTCCAGCAAATTGACAGCCAGCCCCAGCTGGGCGGCACGCTCAAGGAGCAGGTCGCGGCTGGTGACGGCAATCAGGGGATGAGGCTGGGCTTGCGAGGCGAGCAGCAGGCACAGGTCGGGACCGATGCCGGCTGGTTCGCCGGGTGTCAGCGCGAAACGCTTGGGTTTCACTGCGCTGCCTGGTCTGCACCAGGGAGTTTGATCTCTACGTAAGCTTCGTCACGGATCTGACGCAGCCAGGTTTGCAGCTCTTCGTCGTATTTGCGGTTACGCAGTACGGTCATGGCCTGCTGCTCGCGAGCCTGTTCGGTGCTGTCCGTGGCGCGACGGCCAAGGACTTCCAGAACGTGCCAGCCGTATTGGGTCTGGAACGGCTTGGACAGCTGACCTTGTGGGGTCTTGGCCATCACTTCGCGGAATTCCGGCACCAATACGTTCGGGTCGATCCAGTTCAGATCGCCGCCGTTAAGCGCGGAGCCCGGGTCTTCGGAGTAGCTTTTTGCCAGGGTGGCGAAATCTTCGCCTGCCACGATGCGCTCATACAACGACTGAACCAGGGCTTTGGTCTTGGCTTCGTCGCGGATCGGGCTCGGCTTGACCAGGATGTGGCGCACATGCACCTCATCACGGGTCTGGGCCTCGCCACCGCGTTTGGCCAGCAACTTCAGGATGATGAAACCACCTGGAGTGCGTGCCGGCTGAGTCACGTCTCCGACTGCCATGCTGCTCAACTCGCGATCGAACGGCGGTGGCAGTTGAGCAGCTTTACGCCAGCCCATGTCGCCGCCTTCCAGTGCGTTGTCGCTGGCGGATTTGGCCACGGCCAATTGACCGAAGTCGGCGCCTTGCTTGAGCTGCTGGTAAATCTCCATAGCCTGACGCGCAGCATTCTGAATCGCTTCAGAGTTGGCGCTTTCCGGGGTCGGGATCAGGATGTTGGCCAGGTGCAGTTCTTCGGACAGTTGCATCTTGCCCAGGTCGGAGGCGAGGAAGTTCTTCACTTCCTGCTCGGACACCTGAATGCGTTCGGCTACGCGGCGCTGACGCACACGGCTGATGATCATCTCGCGACGGATCTGGTCACGGGCGTCGTCGTAAGACAGGCCATCGCGAGCCAGAGCGGCGCGGAACTGGTCAATAGTCATGTTGTTGCGCTGTGCGATGGTGCCGACAGCCTGGTTCAGTTCTTCATCGGTGATACGAATGCCGGAACGTTCGCCAATCTGCAATTGCAGGTTTTCGACGATCAGGCGTTCGAGCACCTGCTGATCCAGTACGCCTGGAGGTGGCGAGCCGCCGCCACGCTTGGCGATGGTCTGCTGAACTTCATGGACGCGCTGATCCAGTTGGCTCTGCATGACCACGTCGTTGTCGACGATCGCTACCACTTTATCGATGGACTGTACTGCGGCGTTGGCCGCAGTACCCAGGAACAGCGCGCCCAGCATCAGCGGGCGCAGACAATCAGAAAGCTTGGTCTTCACGTTCACGATAACCTTGAATGCCTTTGTCGAGGAAGCTCTCTACTTTGGAGCCAGTGAGGCCACCGAGTCCCTTCAGAACAATTTGGAGGAAGACGCCATGGTCGCCTTTTTCGTTTTGCGGAGCTTCCTGACTGAACTCGTCATAGGAAACCCAGTAACGGTTGATCAGGCGCAGTTTCCAGCAGCAGTTGTCGTACTCGAAACCACCGAAGGCTTCCAGGGTACGGTTGCGGTTGTAGTCATACTGCCAGCGGCTGATGGCGTTCCACTGCGGCACGATCGGCCAGATCACCGAGAAGTCGTGCTGCTGGATCTTGTAGTAGTCCTTCACGTAGCCAGGCGTGCCTGGAGTGCCGTAGTCACCACCACCCACCGACCATTTACCGGTGTTCTGGTCGTAACGAATCTGGTCATTGCGATAGCGATAGCCGACGTTGATGACCTTGTTCGGGTTGTCTTCAGGCTGGTAGTGGAACATCGCACTGCCGGAGCGTGGGCTGCGGCTGTCCGGATCCCAGTTGTAGTCGGCCGTGGTGCGCCAATCGCGGTTCCAGCGGTATTCGTATTCCAGTGCGTACGGCGAAACGTTGGATTTCGCGTCGTCACGGGTTTTTGCATCGATACCTGGTAGTTGTACTTCGCGATCCTTGAAGTACAGAGCCTGGCCGACACTGATACGTTGACGCTCGAAACCGTTGTCCTCGATCCAGCGGCTGGTTACGCCCAGCGACAGTTTGTTCTCGTCGCCGACACGGTCGGAGCCGGAGAAGCGGTTGTCGCGGAACAGCGATGCATAGTTGAAGGTGTATTCGCTGGTATCGAATACAGGAATGTCTTCCTGATTCTCCTCAGGTACATAGAGGTAGAACAGGCGCGGTTCCAGGGTCTGGCGGTAGTTCTTGCCGAAGAACGACGTGTTGCGGTCGAAGTACAGACCGCTGTCGATGCTGGCGATTGGCACTCCACGGTTTTGATTGCTGCCGAACTCGCCGCCGACGTAGTCAGTACCTGCCGCAGTTGCTGCGTTCTGCTGGGCGACGATCTGCGACTTGCCGGTACCGTCCAGGTCCAGTTGATACTGGGTGTACTGATACTTGAGCGATGGCTTCAGGAAGCCATATGTCCAGTTCATCGGCAGGCTGACGCCCGGCTTAAGATTCAGACGGTCGCCGTTCGCGCGTGCCAGGCCTGCAACGTTGGTATCCAGGCGCGGTGACGCGGTACCATTTTCGTCAATGAAGTCGCCGGTTTTCAGATCACGATCAAACCGCACAATCTCGGTCTCGTAATCGAAATTCAAACCTGCCGGGTGATAGGGCAGCTTCCCGTTGAAGGTGATCTGCGGCAGACGGCCATACGGCGTGATGTTCGAAACGGTCGCCAATTGGTACTGCTGAGCATTCAAACGAGCGGTGTAGTTGTCACCACGATAGGTAACCGCGCCCTGCTGATTCACGAAGTCGCTGGATTTCACACCAATCTGATCAGTCTGCAGATCCTGGAAGTAATAAGGATCGCTGATCTTGGTGTAGTCGACTTCGGTGAGCACGCGGGAGTCGAGACCCCCCTTGTGCTGCCAGTTGTACATGTAGCGGGTTTTTTCGTAGTCGGTCTGCTTGCTGCGTTCGGTGTCGTCATCGTTCAGGTACGCAGCGCCGAACTGGCCTTCGCTGGACTTGGTCAGGTAACGGAACTCGCCTTCCACCAACATGCCGCGCTTGCTCATGTAACGCGGGTACAACGTGGCATCGTAGTTAGGCGCCAGGTTGAAGTAGTACGGCGTGACCAGCATGAAGCCGGTGTCGGTGCCGCTGCCGATGGTCGGCGGCAGGAAGCCCGACTGGCGACGGTCATCGATCGGGAAGTAGATGTATGGCGTGTAAAGGATCGGAATGTCTTTTACGCGCAGCGTCACGTTAGTCGCGGTACCGAAGCCGGTGGCCGGGTTCAAGGTGATGTTGTTGCCCTTGAGCTGCCAGGCGTTGCTGTTCGGTTCGCACGTGGTGTACGTGCCGTCCTTCAAACGGATGATCGCGTTTTCGGCACGCTTGGCGTACAGCGCGTTACCGCGAATGCGCGACTTGTGCATCACGTATTCGGCGTTGTCGACCTTGGCTTCACCGGTGTCGAGCTGCACATCGGCGTGGTCGCCGACGATCAATGCGCCGTTGTCGCGGATGCGTACGTCGCCATTGAGTTCGGCGCGGCTCTCGGCCTGGTACAGGCTCGCCTCGTCGGACTCGACCTGCATGCTGCCCTGACGCAGGACGACATCACCGGCCAGCGTACCGACTTGATCATCGGTGTTATAGCGCGAAGCTTTTGCGCCGATAAAGGTCGGAGCATCGCTTTTATTCGTCTTGTCATTCATGCCAGGACGAATCGGTTCGATATAAGCACCAGAGCAGTAAGGACCCGTCTCGGCCAATTGGGCGGCGGTGAGCTTCTCGCGCGGGACCCAGTCGAGGTGACTGAAGTCTTCGCTACGGGATTTCAAACCACGGCCTTTGGCTTCGGTGACCAGCGCTGGCTTGGCGCCAGTGTCGGCAACCGAACCATTGTCGCTCGGGGCTTCGCCGGTGGCGCTGACGGCACTGCCGTCATGCACTGGACGCGGTGGCAATGCAGCCGCCGACGTCTTGGGCGCACAGTCCCAACCACCCGAAGCCGAGACGGAGCAGTCATACTGCTCGGCGGCAACAACGAATTGACTGGCCAGAGGTTGCATAGCCAGCAGACTGCCGGTTACCAACAACGGAAATTTTTTACGAAACGCGGGGGATTTCAATGCCATCTTATTAGTCCGGGCTTCCTGCGTGCCATCTGCCCGCGGTGTGGGCCGCACGCCTCTCGATGGTCTGAAAAAGATGCTGGATAATAAAGCATGACCCGCTTGACGGCTAGCGCCGTCGGAGACCCTTGCAATGCCTGACCAAGATGTACGCTTGCAACACCTGAAAGTTTGGCTCGATGAGCAGTTGGCAATCCTGTTTGCAGATCAAGGCTGGGGCGCCGTGCCCCCGGCCACGTTGACCGCGGCCAGCAGCGACGCGAGTTTTCGACGTTACTTCCGTTGGGAAGGCGCGGGTCGCAGCTTCGTCGTAATGGACGCGCCACCCCCCCAGGAAAACTGCAAACCGTTCGTGGATATCGCCTTTTTGCTGGCGAAATCCGGAATAAATGTGCCGAAAATTTATGCCGAAGACCTCGAACGCGGATTTCTTTTGCTCAATGACCTGGGCAACAAGACCTATCTGGACGTGATTGATGGCGAAAATGCCGACGCATTGTTCAGCGATGCACTGCAAGCGCTGCTGGCTTTTCAGCAGTTGCCGATGGTCGCACCGTTACCGAGTTACGACGTTGCATTACTGCGTCGCGAACTGGAACTGTTCCCCGAGTGGTACGTGAAGCGTGAATTGGGTATCGAATTCGATTCGACCCAACAGCAACAGTGGCAACACGTCAGCGACCTGTTGATCGACAGCGCCCTGGCCCAGCCGAAAGTGCTGGTGCACCGCGACTACATGCCGCGCAACCTGATGCTCAGCGAGCCCAATCCCGGCGTGCTGGATTTCCAGGATGCGGTCTACGGTCCGGTGACCTACGACGTGACCTGTCTGTTCAAGGACGCTTTCCTCAGTTGGCCTGAAGAACGCGTACGTGGCTGGCTGGAAAGCTACTGGCAGCAAGCCTCGGCCCTGAACATCCCGGTGCAGGCAGACGTTGAAGACTTCCTGCGCGCCAGCGATTTGATGGGCGTGCAGCGTCATTTGAAAGTCATCGGCATTTTCGCGCGCATCTGCCATCGGGATGGCAAACCGCGTTACCTCGCCGACGTACCGCGCTTCTTCTCCTATATAGAAGCAGTGATCGCCCGTCGTCCTGAGCTGGCCGAACTGCAAGCGCTGTTCACCAGCCTGCGTGGTGGAGCGACGGCATGAAAGCAATGATTCTGGCGGCAGGCAAAGGCGAGCGCATGCGCCCGCTGACCCTGACTACGCCGAAACCGCTGGTGCGTGCCGGCGGTGTGCCATTGATCGAATATCACCTGCGCGCCCTCGCGGCAGCCGGTTTCAGCGAGATTGTGATCAACCACGCCTGGCTCGGTCAGCAGATCGAGGATTACCTGGGCGACGGTTCGCAGTTTGGTCTGAGCATCCAGTACTCGCCGGAAGGCGAGCCGCTGGAAACCGGCGGCGGGATTTTCCGTGCGCTGCCATTGCTCGGCGACGATGCGTTCCTGGTGGTGAACGGTGATATCTGGACCGATTACGATTTCAGCGTGCTGCACCAGCCGATCACCGGTCTGGCGCATCTGGTGCTGGCGGATAATCCGGCGCATCACCCGACAGGGGATTTTTCTTTGGTAGACGGTCAGGTCATCGACGGCCAGCCGACTGCCGCCACCCTGACCTACAGCGGCATCGCCGTCATCCATCCGCAACTGTTCGACGGCTGCGCCGACGGCGCTTTCAAACTGGCACCGCTGCTGCGCAAGGCCATGGCGGATGGGCAGGTGACGGGCGAGCGCCTGAAAGGTCATTGGGTGGATGTCGGTACGCATGAGCGTCTGGCCGAAGCTGAAACCTTGATAGAAGCGAGTCGCTGACATGTTGTGGCCAGGGACTCTGATTGGAGCCGGAGCGGGTTTTGCGATTGCCAGCATTCCGGGGGCCATGCTTGGGGCTTTGTTGGGGCAGGCGCTGGATCGGCGTCTGCATTTGCAGAGCTGGGGACATCTGCGGGAGAAACTCGGTGGTCGGCCGATGCTGCGCAACGACGAACTATTGTTCGTGTTGCTCGGGCGTCTGGCCAAGAGTGACGGACGGGTCATGGACGGGCACATCCAGCAGGCGCGCAACGAGATGCGCGCGCTGGAGATGAGCGAACCGGCGACGCGCCGAGCGATTGCGGCGTTCAATCGCGGCAAGTCCGGGGGCGATAATCTTCGCGGTTATCTGCGGCGTTTGAGTGCGCAGCCGCATGCGGCCGAAGGCGTGTTGCGCGCGTGTTGGCGGATGGTCTGGGCCGATGGTCGTGCCGGCGTCAGCGAGCGGGAATTGTTGGCGCAATGGGGTAAATGGCTGGGCTGGACGACGCATCAAGTGCAGGCGTTGGCCAGTGATTACGAGCCCGGCAAACGGCCCATCGTCAGCGCGGCGGTAAGCTATCAGGAGGCGATGCGCCTGCTCGGCGTGTCGGCGAGCAGCGAACCGGCGCAGATCAAACGGGCTTACCGACGTCTGCTCAGCCGTCATCACCCGGACAAGATTGCCGGCAGTGGTGCGACGCCGATGCAGGTGCGAGAGGCGACCGATAAAACCCGCGAGTTGCACAACGCCTATACGTTGATTCGTGAGCGGCGGGATTTTCGATAGGCGGTTTTAAGATCAAGAGATCGTCCGATCGCGGCCCGAGCCTTCGGCAGTTCCTGCAGGGTGTACATCAAGCCCATGTAGGAGCTGCCGAAGGCTGCGATGTTTGGCTTTTGGGTCAGTCCGTGTTCTGCGGATTCAACCAGCCTCGCACGCGACGGAACAGTTGCTCCTGCTCAGCCTTGTTATCCGGCAATGCCTTGAGCGCCACCTGGCTGAACGCCGACGTTTTCAAGCGCTTGCTCGCCTGCATGCGTTCCAGCGCCGCGTTGCGATCCAGCGGTTTGTCCATGTAGAAAATATCAGCCGTCGGCAGCTTCAGCGTTGGTGTCAGCTCCGCCAGCGGCGGTTTGGCCTTGGCCGGTGCTTGCGCGTCGACCATGACGAATTTCTCCACCTGTGCCGTTTGCCTCTCGTTCAAGAAACGCGCAGCCCAATACGCGCCGGTTCCATGACCCAGCACGACAATGCGCCGCGCACTTTGCTGTTCGGCGTAGGCAATGGCGGCATCGATGCGCGCGAAGATGCGTTCGGCATCGGCTTTGGCTTGTTCTTCAGTCGTTTCGGCAACCACCTGATCGGCGACTTCGGCCTCACCGCCTGCTGCCTGTTCGATCGGCTGCGCGGTGGTGGCGTCCTTGCTGCCAGTTTCGGGGGCTTTCGGCGCGGCAACGGCTTCAATGACGCGTGGAGCGATGGCATCGCTTTGCAGATCGGGCAAGGTGATACTCAGGCTGCTCCATTCGGCGTTCGGCAATTTGCGTCGCAATGGACCAATTGCTTGCGGCCAGTCAGCGGTTTCGCCAGCGCCGGGGACGATAATCACCGCGCCTTTCGGTTCGGCGGTGTTGGCCGGTTTCCACAAGGCGAGGAAAGTGTCGCTGCCGGCTTGAAGTTGTTGCTGTTCTTGCGCCGGGACTTTACGTTCCAGTGCTGCGGCCTCTTCCTGACTACGCTCAAGCAGTGGTTGGCGCTCGGCCGGTTTTTCTTCGGCGGATTTTTCCGCAGGGGCGGCAGGGGCCGGGTCGGCCGCTTGGACAGAAAACGCACAAGGCAGGATCAGCGACAGGCACAATGCTGGCATTGCCAGGCGGTAGACAGAGGGCATCGGTTATTCCAGGCCAGAAAGTATCCCGGCAGCCTAATGGGTTGGTCAGAATTTGTCAGTTTATGAGACTTCAATGAAGCGATTTTGCTGCCTGTGGGTTATCGGCTGTTTGTGGCTTCCCTTGATGGGCCGGGCGGCACCTGCGCCACCCGCACACGTTGCGCAGTTGTCAGCGAACGAGCAGCAATGGCTCGCGCAACACAACGAATTGCGCGTTGGTCTGGTGTTGCAGGCGCCGTATGCGCAATACGACCGGCGCTTGCAGCGACTGTCCGGGGCCAACGTCGAGCTGATGAAATTGCTGGCCAAAGCCCTTAATGTCGAATTGAACTGGCGCAATTTTCAGGATCTGGCGCAACTGGAAACGGCTGCGCGCGATGGCGAGATCGACATCGCTCCTGGTCTGACCCAGACACCGAGCGCGCTGCGCCTGTGGCAGTTTTCCGATCCGTACATGCGCGTGCCGCAACTGGTGGTCAGCGACCAGAAGGCCGGGGGGGTGGTGGATCTGGAAAAACTCGATGGCCAGACCCGCGTCGCCGTGCGTATGCCGAGCACCACCGCCGACTATCTGCGTAGCAATTATCCACACCTGAATCTGCAAGGCGTGCCGCTGGAACGTCAAGCGCTGCAATTGTTGCTGAGTCAGCAGGCGTCTTACGCGGTGGTTGATGAGGCGCAGCTCGGGCGGTTGTCGGCAGAACCGGAGTTCGCTGAGCTGGTAGTGGTCGGCGATATCGGCCTGCCGCAATTGTTGCGAGTCGCTTCGCGCCGGGACTGGCCTGAGCTGGCCGGCATCGTCCAGAGCGCGCTGCGCTCGATCCCGGCCAAGGATCTCGAGCGCCTGCACAATCAATGGCTGCAACCCAAATATCCACGGTTGTCGGAATCGCCGGGGTTCTGGCAGAACCTCAGTCTGTTGTTCGCGGTCATGCTGCTCAGTTGCGTGGCGATCGTGTTCTGGCAGCGGCGCCAGCAGCACAGCCTCGAACAACGCCTGCTCGCCGCGCGTGAAGACATTGCCTTGCGCGCCGCCAGCGAAGAAGCGCTGCGCCTGACGCAGTTTTCCATCGATCAAAGCACCGTCGGCATCCTTTGGGTCAACTGGGACAGCCATGTGCGCTACGCCAACCGGGCGGCGGAAAACATGCTCGGCTACCCCTCGGGTGGGCTGATCGAACGACCGCTGATTGATTTCGAACCGGGTCTGCACATGGACCGCTGGCTCAATCTGTGGAAGCGCGCGCGTGCCAGTGAAGAAGGGCCGCTGAGTTTTGAGACAAGCTGTGTGCGCGCCGATGGAAGTATTTTGCCTGCGGATGTATCGCTGAGTTTCCTGCGTTTTCGCGACAGCGAGTATCTGGTGGTCTATCTCAACGACGTCACCGAGCGCCGTCGCGCACTCGCGGCGTTGCAGGAAAGTGAAGCGCGCCTGCAAGGCATCGCCGCCAATGTGCCGGGCCTGGTGTTCCGCCTGGAGCGCGCACCGGTGACTGGGCAGATCGACTTTGCCTACATCAGCGAGGGCAGCGAAAGTCTGGTCGGCTACGCGCCGGCCGCTATTGCCCACCGCGACATGGGGCTGCGCAGTCTGGTGCACCCGGATGACAAGGCCAGTTATCACCGCACCCAGGATCAGGCGCTGGACACCGATAGCGACTGGTCGTGGCAGGGGCGAATCCTCACGCGACAGGGCGAGCAGCGCTGGGCCGAGATCAAGGCGATCACCCGGCAGCTTGAGGATGGCGCTTATGTCTGGGACGGCATCGTCTGGGACATTAGCGAGAGCAAACGCATCGAGCTGGAACTGGCGGCATCGCGCGAGCAACTGCGCGAGCTGTCGGCACACCTTGAGAGCGTGCGCGAAGAAGAGAAAGCGCGGATTGCCCGGGAAGTACACGATGAGTTGGGGCAGATGCTGACCGTGCTGAAACTGGAGACGTCGATGTGCGAATTGGCCTACGCGCAACTCGACCCCGGCCTGCACGACAGGTTGAACAGCATGAAGCGCCTGATCGCCCAGTTGTTCCAGTTGGTGCGTGATGTAGCGACCGCATTGCGGCCGCCGATTCTCGATGCGGGGATTGCTTCAGCGATTGAGTGGCAGGCCCGGCGGTTCGAGGCGCGCACGCAAATTCCGTGTCTGGTGCAGGTGCCGGACAATCTGCCGCCGCTCAGCGATGCCAAGGCGATTGGCCTGTTCCGCATCCTGCAGGAGGCGCTGACCAACGTCATGCGTCATGCCCAGGCGCATACTGTGGAACTGACGCTGGCGCTGGAAGGCGATGAATTGTGTCTGACGGTCAGCGATGATGGCGTAGGATTTGTCGCCGCTGCCGGTCGGCCGACTTCGTTTGGCTTGGTGGGCATGCGTGAACGGGTGCTGATCATGGGTGGGCGCCTGGTGCTTGAGAGTGAGCCGGGGGAGGGCACCAGTCTGAATGTCTGGGTGCCGGTGGATGAGGTTTGACTGAATCTGGAGAACAACGTGATCCGTGTACTGGTAGCCGAAGACCACACCATCGTCCGTGAAGGCATCAAGCAGTTGATTGGCCTGGCCAAGGATCTGCAAGTGGTGGGAGAGGCGAGCAACGGCGAACAACTGCTCGAAACCCTGCGCCATGTGCCCTGCGAAGTGGTGCTGCTGGACATCTCCATGCCTGGCGTCAACGGTCTGGAAGCGATCCCGAGAATCCGCGCACTGAACAATCCGCCGGCGATTCTGGTGTTGTCGATGCACGACGAGGCACAAATGGCTGCTCGCGCCTTGAAGGTTGGCGCTGCGGGTTATGCGACCAAGGACAGCGACCCGGCGCTGTTGCTGACGGCGATCCGTAAAGTCGCGGCGGGTGGGCGCTACATCGACCCGGATCTGGCCGACCGCATGGTCTTCGAAGTCGGCCTCACCGACACGCGGCCGCTGCACTCATTGTTGTCCGAGCGCGAGTTCTCGGTGTTCGAACGTCTGGCCCAGGGTGCCAACGTCAACGAAATCGCCCAGCAACTGGCCCTGAGCAGCAAGACCATCAGCACCCACAAGGCGCGGCTGATGCAGAAGCTCAACATCACCTCGCTGGCCGAACTGGTGAAATACGCGATGGAACACAAACTCCTCTAACCTGAACGCGATCCTCTGTAGGAGCTGCCGAAGGCTGCGATCTTTTGATCTTGATCTTAAAAAACAAGATCAAAAGATCGCAGCCTTCGACAGCTCCTACCAGGGGGGGGGTGTGGGCATATCTGTTAGCGACAGCCGCTTTTGCTGGTTCTTGCGGCTCGCAGCTTGTCGCTCTTGGCTCGCTTGCCAATGCGCGCCATCCTTGTAGGGCAATCCCTACCCCCAACCTTCCATCCCGCTGAGGCGATTCTCTCCTGCACCCCGATTTGCGTGCCTGCCGCCAGCCACTAGGCTTGGTACACAAGCAGTCATCAACAACAAAGGTGTGGGTATGAGCCAGGTCGATACAAACGCAGGGGCCAGTGATGTGCTGGTCAGCTTTCGTGGAGTGCAGAAGAGCTACGACGGCGAGAACCTGATCGTCAAAGACCTCAACCTGGACATTCGCAAAGGCGAATTTCTCACCCTGCTCGGGCCGTCCGGTTCCGGCAAGACCACCAGCCTGATGATGCTCGCCGGATTCGAAACGCCGACCGCCGGCGAAATCCTCCTGGCCGGGCGCGCGATCAACAACGTGCCACCGCACAAGCGCGACATTGGCATGGTGTTCCAGAACTACGCGCTGTTCCCGCACATGACGGTCGCGGAAAACCTCGGGTTCCCGCTGACCGTGCGTGGCCTGAACAAGAGCGACGTCAGCGACAAGGTCAAGAAAGTCCTGAGCATGGTTCAGCTCGACGCGTTCGCTTCGCGTTACCCGGCGCAGTTGTCCGGTGGTCAGCAACAGCGTGTGGCCCTGGCCCGTGCGTTGGTGTTCGAGCCGCAACTGGTGCTGATGGACGAACCCCTTGGCGCCCTCGACAAGCAACTGCGTGAACACATGCAGATGGAGATCAAACACCTGCACCAGCGTCTCGGCGTGACCGTGGTCTACGTGACTCACGATCAGGGTGAAGCGCTGACCATGTCCGATCGCGTCGCCGTGTTCCATCAAGGCGAAATTCAGCAGATCGCGCCGCCGCGCACGCTTTACGAAGAGCCGAAGAACACCTTCGTCGCCAACTTCATCGGCGAGAACAATCGCCTCAACGGACGTTTGCTCAGCCAGAGCGGTGAGCGTTGTGTGGTCGAGTTGGGCCGTGGCGAGAAGGTCGAGGCACTGGCGGTCAACGTCGGCCAGACCGGCGAGCCAGTGACCCTGTCGATTCGCCCTGAGCGGGTCAGCCTCAATGGCTCCAGCGACCAATGCGTCAACCGCTTCTCAGGGAGGGTGGCGGAATTCATCTATCTGGGCGACCACGTCCGGGTGCGCCTGGAAGTCTGCGGCAAGACCGACTTCTTCGTGAAACAACCGATTGCGGAGCTCGATCCCGGGCTTGCGGTCGGTGACGTGGTTCCGCTTGGCTGGCAGGTCGAGCACGTTCGAGCGCTCGACCCACTTCTAGAGGCGCATTAATCGCCCCGGCAATACCAACACCAACCCTGCACGTGGAGAGAACAATAAATGTTGAGATCCCTGAAGTTCACCGCCCTGACCCTGGGCCTGATGGGGGCGGCCAGCGCAATGGCCGCTGGCCCGGATTTGACCGTGGTGTCGTTTGGCGGGGCGAACAAGGCAGCGCAAGTCAAAGCCTTCTATGCACCGTGGGAAGCGGCGGGTAACGGCAAGATTGTTGCCGGCGAGTACAACGGCGAAATGGCCAAGGTCAAAGCCATGGTCGACACCAAGAGCGTGTCGTGGGATCTGGTGGAAGTTGAATCGCCAGAACTGTCCCGTGGCTGCGACGAAGACATGTTCGAACAACTCGATCCGGCACTGTTCGGCAAGACTGAAGACTACGTCAAAGGCGCGATTCAGCCATGCGGCGTGGGCTTCTTCGTTTGGTCGACCGTGCTTGCGTACAACGCTGACAAGCTGAAAACCGCACCGACCAGCTGGGCCGATTTCTGGGACACCAAGAAATTCCCGGGCAAACGTGGCCTGCGCAAAGGCGCCAAGTACACCCTCGAATTCGCTCTGATGGCCGATGGTGTGGCGCCGAAAGACGTCTACAAAGAGCTGGCGAGCAAGGGTGGTCAGGATCGTGCGTTCAAGAAACTCGACGAGCTGAAGCCAAGCATTCAGTGGTGGGAAGCCGGCGCGCAACCGCCGCAATACCTTGCCTCCGGTGACGTGGTCATGAGCTCGGCCTACAACGGCCGTATCGCTGCCGTGCAGAAAGAATCCAACCTGAAAGTGGTGTGGAACGGCGGCATCTACGACTTCGACGCATGGGCTATCCCGAAAGGTCTGGACGCCAAGCGTGCCGAAGCGGCGAAGAAATTCATCGCTTACTCGGTACAACCGCAGCAGCAGAAGACCTACTCGGAAAACATCGCCTACGGCCCGGCCAACACTCAGGCTGTGCCGCTGCTCGCCAAGGATGTCCTGAAGGACATGCCGACCACCCCGGAAAACATCGCCAACCAGGTGCAGATCGACGTCAGCTTCTGGGCTGACAACGGCGAGCAACTGGAGCAGCGCTTCAACTCCTGGGCGGCGAAATAAGCAAGGCCTGGTGATGGTGGGCTTGCCTACCCCTGTAGGAGCGAGCCTGCTCGCGAAAGCGGTAGATCAGCCAGCATAGATGTTGAATTTGCTGACCTCTTCGCGAGCAGGCTCGCTCCCACAGGTAGCTGTGTTTCAACACAACAGAGGTGGTTCGCCACCTCTGTAACGATCAAAGATTTGCGGAGTACGTCATGGCCATCGCCGTTCCCCTGAACGAGGGCACCAGCCCCACCTTGAAGCAGAAGCTCAAGCGCGCCGAGCGGGTCAACCGCTGGAAAGCCCAGGCGTTGATTGCGCCGCTGGTGCTGTTTCTGTTGTTGGTGTTTCTGGTGCCGATCGTGGCGCTGCTCTACAAAAGCGTCGGCAACCCCGAAGTGGTCGGCGGCATGCCGCGCACCGTGACGGCCATCGCCAGCTGGGACGGCCGTGGCCTGCCCGCTGAACCGGTGTACAAAGCGGCCGGCGAAGACCTCGCCGAAGCGCGCAAAAACCAGACGCTGGGCGATCTGTCCAAGCGCTTGAACATGGAGTTGGCCGGCTATCGCAGCCTGCTGACCAAAACCGCCCGGGCGCTGCCATTTGCCAGCGAACCGGCCTCTTATAAAGAAGCACTGGAAGCACTCGACGAACGTTGGGGCGATCCGGCCTACTGGCAAGCGGTGAAACGCAACACCAGCAGCATCACGCCGTATTACCTGTTGGCGGCAGTCGATCACCGCATCGACGACCTCGGTGAAATCGCTCCGGCCACCCCGGATCAGGCGATCTACCTCGATATCTTCGCCCGCACCTTCTGGATGGGCCTGGTCATCACCGTGATTTGTCTGCTGCTCGCTTATCCACTGGCTTACCTGCTGGCCAACCTGCCGTCGCGGCAAAGCAACCTGCTGATGATTCTGGTGCTGCTGCCGTTCTGGACGTCGATCCTGGTGCGGGTCGCGGCGTGGATCGTACTGCTGCAATCCGGTGGATTGATCAACAGTGCGCTGCTGGCGATGGGCATCATCGATAAACCGCTGGAATTGGTGTTCAACCGCACCGGCGTGTACATCTCGATGGTGCACATCCTGCTGCCGTTCATGATCCTGCCGATCTACAGCGTGATGAAAGGCATCTCGCCGACCTACATGCGCGCCGCGATCTCGCTGGGCTGCCATCCGTTCGCCAGTTTCTGGCGCGTGTATTTCCCGCAGACCTATGCCGGTGTCGGCGCCGGGTGCCTGTTGGTGTTCATCCTCGCCATCGGCTACTACATCACCCCGGCGTTGCTCGGCAGCCCGAACGATCAGATGGTCAGCTACTTCGTCGCGTTCTACACCAACACCAGCATCAACTGGGGCATGGCCACCGCGCTGGGCGGGCTGTTGCTGCTGGCGACTGTGGTGCTTTATCTGATTTACAGCTGGCTGGTGGGCGCCAGTCGCCTGCGCCTGAGCTAAGGGGAATTTGAGATGCTGAGTCCTTACATGTCGCCCATTGAACGGGTGTGGTTCTACAGCTTGCGGATCCTCTGCGGCTTGATTCTGTTGTTCCTGATTTTGCCGGTGCTGGTGATCGTGCCGCTGTCGTTCAACTCGGGCAGTTTTCTGGTGTACCCGCTGCAAGGCTTCTCGCTGCAGTGGTATCACGACTTCTTCGCCTCGGCGGAATGGATGCGCGCGCTGAAGAACAGCATCATCGTCGCCCCGGCCGCGACGGTGCTGGCAATGATCTTCGGCACGCTGGCGGCGATCGGCCTGACTCGCGGCGACTTCCCCGGCAAAGCACTGGTGATGGCGCTGGTGATTTCGCCGATGGTGGTACCAGTGGTGATTATTGGTGTGGCGAGTTACCTGTTCTTTGCTCCGCTGGGGCTAGGTAATAGCTTCTTCTCGTTGATCGTGGTGCATGCGGTGCTGGGTGTGCCGTTTGTGATCATCACCGTGTCGGCGACGTTGCAGGGGTTCAACCACAACCTGGTGCGTGCCGCAGCCAGCCTTGGCGCTTCGCCGTTGACCGCGTTCCGTCGGGTGACGTTGCCGCTGATTGCGCCGGGTGTGATTTCCGGTGCGTTGTTTGCCTTTGCGACGTCGTTTGATGAGGTGGTGGTGACGTTGTTTCTGGCCGGGCCTGAGCAGGCGACGTTGCCTCGGCAGATGTTCAGCGGGATTCGAGAGAACCTCAGTCCGACGATTGCCGCTGCAGCCACGTTGCTGATCGCGTTCTCGGTCATCCTGTTGCTGACGCTGGAATGGTTGCGCGGCCGCAGCGAAAAACTGCGTACTGCTCAGGTCTGACGAACGTCTCGAATTGAAATCGCCCCTGTAGGAGCTGCCGAAGGCTGCGATCTTTTGATCTTGTTTTTTAAGTTCAAGATCAAAAGATCGCAGCCTTCGGCAGCTCCTACATGTGAGTGATCGTCTCCGCATCCGGTCGGTGTTCTGGCGGTTATTCATGAGGTGAATAGCAGACAACCCCAAATCCCCAGCTAATCTTGTGCCCAGCTCCCACATCTATAAGAGGCTGCGCACGATGAGTCTTTCCCAGTTCAAAATCGCTCACAAACTGATCACCGGCGCCGGGGCCATCGAGCAACTGGCAGCCGAACTGACGCGACTCGACATCGACAACCCGCTGATCGTCACCGACGCCGCGCTGGTCAAATCCGGCACCGTGGAGCTGGCGCTGTGCCAATTGGGCGGGCGCGAGTACGAGATTTTTGACCGGGTGCTGCCGGATCCGGAAATCGCCATCGTCGAAGACTGCATGCGTGTCTATCGCGAGGGCGGGCATGACGGCTTGATCGGTCTCGGTGGCGGCAGTGCCATCGACATCGCCAAGAGTGTCGCGGCCTATGCCGGTTATCACGGCGCGCTGGAAGATCTGTTCGGCGTCGAACAGGTGCCACGCAAAGGCCCGCCGCTGATCGCCATACCGACCACCGCCGGCACCGGTTCGGAAGTGACCAACGTCGCCATCCTTTCCGACAAAGTTGCGCAACTGAAGAAAGGCATCGTCAGCGACTTTCTATTACCGGACGTGGCGCTGGTCAGCCCGCAAATGACCCTGACCTGTCCGCGCAGTGTCACTGCGGCCAGTGGCGTCGATGCGCTGGTGCACGCCATCGAATCCTATCTGTCGGTGAATGCCTCGCCGATCACCGACTCCCTGGCCATCGGCGCAATAAAACTGATCGCCAACGCCTTGCCCAAGGCCTACGCCAACGGCGCCAACCTGCAAGCCCGCGAAGACATGGCCACCGCCAGCCTGATGGCCGGCATGGCGTTCGGCAACGCCGGTGTCGGCGCGGTGCATGCGCTGGCCTATCCACTGGGCGGGCGTTTCAACATCGCCCATGGCGTCAGCAATGCCTTGCTGCTGCCGTATGTCATGACCTGGAACAAGATGGCCTGCGTCGAGCGCATGCAGGATATCGCCGAGGCCATGGGGGTGAAGACCGCTCATCTGAGTGCCAGCGAAGCGGCGGACAAAGCCGTGCAGGCGATGACCGACCTGTGTGTGGCGGTGGAAATTCCCGTCGGCCTGCGCAGTTTCGGGGTACCGGAAGACGCGATCCCGGCCATGGCCGTGGAGGCCGCGGGAATCGAGCGCTTGATGCGCAATAACCCGCGCAAGCTCAGCGCCATCGATATCGAGAAGATCTACCGCGCAGCCTACTGATCATCGCGGTCACGGTGCGCGCGCGGAAACTTGAGGTATACAATGCGCGCCATCGTGATTTAGCTCAGAAAAGGTGCGTCATGCAGCCCTTCGTAATTGCTCCGTCGATTCTCTCTGCCGACTTCGCCCGCCTCGGCGAAGAAGTGGACAACGTCCTCGCCGCCGGTGCCGACTTCGTTCACTTCGATGTCATGGACAACCACTACGTGCCGAACCTGACCATCGGTCCGATGGTGTGCGCCGCGTTGCGCAAGTACGGCGTCACCGCGCCGATCGACGCGCACCTGATGGTCAGCCCGGTGGATCGCATCGTTGGCGACTTCATCGAGGCCGGCGCTACTTACATCACCTTCCACCCGGAAGCCACGCTGCACGTTGATCGCTCGTTGCAGCTGATCCGCGAGGGCGGCTGCAAATCCGGTCTGGTGTTCAACCCGGCGACCCCGCTGGACGTGCTCAAGTACGTGATCGACAAAGTCGACATGGTCTTGCTGATGAGCGTCAACCCAGGCTTTGGCGGGCAGAAGTTCATTCCCGGCACCCTCGACAAACTGCGTGAAGCGCGGGCGATCATCGATGCGTCGGGCCGTGACATCCGTCTGGAAATCGACGGCGGCGTCAACGTCAACAACATCCGTGAAATCGCTGCCGCTGGCGCTGACACCTTTGTTGCCGGCTCGGCGATCTTCAACGCGCCGAACTATCAGGAAGTCATCGACAAGATGCGTTCCGAACTGGCACTGGCACGCCCATGAGCGGTTTTGAGCAGCTGTTTCCGGGCAAACTGCCACGGTTGGTGATGTTCGATCTGGATGGCACGCTGATCGACTCGGTTCCCGACCTGGCGGCGGCGGTGGACAACATGCTGCTCAGCCTCGGCCGCCAGCCTGCGGGCATCGAGTCGGTGCGCGAGTGGGTCGGCAACGGCGCGCCAGTGTTGGTGCGTCGTGCGCTGGCCGGCGGTATTGATCACTCGGCCGTCGACGACGTCGAGGCCGAGCGCGCGCTGGAAGTGTTCATGGAGGCCTATGGCGCCAGCCATGAGCTGACCGTGGTCTATCCCGGCGTGCGCGACACCCTGAAATGGCTGCACAAGCAGGGCGTGGCGATGGCACTGATCACCAACAAGCCGGAGCGTTTCGTCGCACCGCTGCTGGATCAGATGAAGATCGGCCGCTACTTCAAGTGGATCATTGGTGGCGACACCCTGCCGCAGAAGAAGCCTGATCCGGCGGCGCTGTTCTTCGTGATGAAAATGGCCAACATTCCGGCCTCGCAATCGCTGTTCGTCGGCGACTCGCGCAGCGATGTGCTGGCGGCGAAAGCGGCGGGGGTCAAATGCGTGGCGCTGAGTTATGGCTATAACCATGGCCGGCCAATTGCCGAAGAATCCCCGGCGCTGGTGATCGACGACCTGCGCAAGCTAATTCCCGGTTGCCTGGATCTGGCCGGTGGGATAACGTTGCCCGACGCTGTTCAACCCCCTGCTGGAAACGCCATCGTGGTGGTCACTCGCAAACTCTGGATGAAAGTCATCAAGGCCCTGGCCCGCTGGCGTTGGCGCGCCTGACTTGTTCCTGGCCGGCCTGCCGGCACGTTTGCCTACCTGACTGATTAGCACCTCACACCACGAGGCACCTCATGATCCGCGAAGAATTCCTGCGCTTGGCCGCTGATGGCTACAACCGCATTCCGTTGGCCTGCGAAACCCTGGCCGACTTCGACACGCCGCTGTCGATCTACCTGAAACTGGCTGACCAGCCTAACTCCTACCTGCTCGAATCGGTGCAGGGCGGCGAGAAGTGGGGCCGTTACTCGATCATCGGTCTGCCGTGCCGCACCGTGCTGCGGGTTCACGACCATCACGTCAACATCACCGTTGATGGCGTCGAAACTGAAAGCCACGATGTTGAAGACCCGCTGGCTTTCGTCGAAACCTTCAAGGCCCGCTACAACGTGCCGACCATCGCCGGTCTGCCGCGTTTCAATGGCGGTCTGGTCGGTTACTTCGGCTATGACTGCGTGCGTTACGTGGAGAAGCGTCTGGGCAAATGCCCGAATCCTGATCCGCTGGGCGTGCCGGACATTCTGCTCATGGTTTCCGATGCGGTCGTGGTGTTCGACAACCTCGCCGGCAAGATGCACGCAATCGTGTTGGCCGACCCGGCGCAGGCCGATGCCTACGAGCAAGGTCAGGCGCAATTGCAGGGTCTGCTGGAGAAACTGCGCCAGCCGATCACCCCGCGTCGTGGCCTGGACTTCAGCAAGCAGCAATCGGCTGACCCGGTGTTCCGTTCCAGTTTCACCCAGGACGATTACGAAAAAGCTGTCGACACTATCAAGGAGTACATCCTTGCCGGTGACTGCATGCAGGTCGTGCCGTCGCAGCGTATGTCGATCGACTTCAAGGCTGCGCCGATCGATCTGTACCGCGCATTGCGTTGCTTCAACCCGACGCCGTACATGTACTTCTTCAACTTCGGTGACTTCCACGTCGTCGGCAGTTCGCCGGAAGTGCTGGTGCGGGTCGAAGACAACCTGATTACTGTGCGGCCGATTGCCGGGACGCGTCCGCGGGGTGCGACCGAAGAGGCGGATCTGGCGCTGGAAGAAGATCTGCTGTCGGACGACAAAGAGATCGCCGAGCACTTGATGCTGATCGACCTCGGTCGTAACGATACCGGTCGCGTCTCGGAAATCGGTTCGGTGAAGCTCACCGAGAAGATGGTCATCGAGCGTTATTCCAACGTGATGCACATCGTCTCCAATGTCACCGGCCAGTTGAAAGCCGGGCTGACAGCGATGGACGCGCTGCGGGCAATCTTGCCGGCAGGCACCTTGTCGGGCGCACCGAAGATTCGCGCGATGGAAATCATCGACGAACTGGAACCGGTCAAGCGTGGCGTGTATGGCGGCGCGGTGGGTTATTTCGCGTGGAACGGCAACATGGACACCGCGATTGCCATCCGTACGGCGGTGATCAAGAACGGCGAACTGCACGTGCAGGCCGGTGGCGGCATCGTTGCCGACTCGGTACCGGCGCTGGAATGGGAAGAAACCCTGAACAAGCGTCGGGCGATGTTCCGCGCCGTGGCCCTGGCCGAGCAAACCCCGGAAAGTTGATTCCCATAATGGGATTTGTGTTCAGCCATAGAAAAAGCGGCGCCTGAGAGGGCGCCGCTTTTTTGTGCCTGCAATCTAGAAGTCCAGCACCACTCCGACGTTAACCCCTTGCTGGGTAAAGTCATCATCCTTGCGCAATGTGTACCCGCCACGCAGCGCCAGATCCGCTGTGAGCTTGTGGCTGACGCCCAGGCTCAAGCGGTTCAAATGACTCTGCGGTGTATAGCCCTCAAGTGTGAAGTCGTTGGCCGGCAGGGTGTTGAGCGCGATGTTGACCTTCTGCACGTCATCTTCGTACTCACGCTCGTGGGCGTATTCGCCGAACACCTGGGTTTGCGGGGTGATGTTGTACTTGCCCTGAATACCGACGCCCAAACGCTTCGAATCGCGGGTCTGGTCATTGAAGGTCAGCGCGGTGGCGCGGTTGCTCTTTTCCGAGTAGCCGTCGACGTCGACACTGGCGTAATCGGCGCTGACAAATGGCGACAGATGCCATTCACTGCCTGGCTGCGCGATGTCGTAGCCGACACGGGTACTGAATGCCCACAGATGGCCATCGGTATCACCTTTCTCCGCCCCCTCGCTGGCGCCCAGATCGAACTTGCGCTTGAGGTTGTCGTAGTCGAGCTTGCCGCCGGTCAACGCGGCGTCAGCCCACCAACGATTTTGCTGGAACTGGGCGAACGCTGTGGCCAGATAGCCGTTGAGTTTGTAGTCCGAATCGTTATGGCCGGCCTCCAGATTCTGCCGATAGAAACCGGCCGCTACCCCCACACGCCAAGCTTCATTGAGACGATAGCTGCCACCCACGTTGAGGTTGTAACCGCTGCCGTCGGCGCTGGCGCCGCTGCTTTGGCTGTCGACATCAAGATGTTGGCCGCCGGCGGAGACAATGGCGCGCCATTGGCCGACCGCTTGCCAGTTTTCCCAGTCCGCCTGCCATTGGCTGCGCAGTTCATCCTGATGCGCGCGCACGGTGGCGTGGGCCATTTCCGGGAGCAGCGTCAATTCCCAAGGCGCAGCCAACAGGGAATAGGCGTAATCGGAAATCAGTTTCTGCCCGGCTTCAGTCGGGTGCACGCCGTCGTTGTAGATCAGCTTGCTCGGATCCGGTGTTGCACTGTTGATGCCGTAACGGGCGTTTTCCGTGCAACTGCTGCCGCTGAAGCAGGTTGCGGTCAGGTTTTGGTCTGTGGCGAGGCCGAAACGGCCTGGATCGGCAAACACTTCGGACAGAAGCACCGGAATGTTCAACGGAATGATTTCGGCGTTGATGCCTTGCAGGCGGGTGGTCAGCTGACTGTTGAACTGGCCGGCAAGTTGACTGCTGAACGCTTGCAAAGGCGTGCCGTTGATTGCCGGAGTCAGGCCGACGTCAGGCAACAGCCAGACCATCACGTATTTGGCGCCGGCGGTTTGCAGGGTTTGCACGCTATCGGCCAGTCGATCTGCCGCCGCATTGGCTTGGGGCAGGCTGAGAATACGTCCTTGCAGGAAGTCGTTACCACCACCGGAGATGTAATACAGCGCATTCGGATCGGCACGGAAACCGTTCGACGGCAGGTAACCGGCGCGGGTGCGTTCACCGGTGGCTGATTGCGTGGTGATCGAATCGAGGATCTGATCCGTGCGGTAGCCGCCGACCGCCCAGTTATTGCCGTCGGGCTGGCCATTGTCGGCGCGCACTGCCGAACTGGAAGAGGCCGTCTGATCCGCCGTAAAGCCGAGGCGTCCGCCCAGCAGTTGGGTGGAGTTCAGCGAATACAGCTCACCGCTGCCATCCAGATAGACCGGGCCGGTACGGTTGGTATAGCGTTCAGTAGAACCCGCCGGGCCGCCGCTATCGGCGAAGGTCCCGGCGTCGTTGAGGCTGTCGCCGAAGACAATGAAATTCGAATAGGGATTGGGCGCCGCATTCGCCTGGGCACAGGCCAGTGCGAGCAAGCAGCCTGCCAGCGGTACAAACAACGTCTGTTTGATCATGAGCAAGTCCGTTTTATTTATTGTTGTAGGTGAACGAAACGACAGTACCAAAAACTTTCGGCCTTTTGCCATCGGTCGCGAACCCTCCGATAGTTTTACGCCCCGTGGCCCCGGCCATATTGCACGCTCTGCCCAGCTAAGTTACTGTGCCGGAACGTATGAACGAGACCTTCCCCGTGTTGATCACCAGCAAACTTCTGGATCAAGTCATCAAGGCACACGCCCGCTGGCGTTGGCGCGCCTGAATCTTTTCTGCCGGCCTGGCCGGATCTGTATCGCTTTGCCTTCCTTGCCCGTTTGAAATGCCGCTTTGCCGACGCCACTTGCGCGTCCGACATCGTGCAGCGCCCTGCGGGCAAGTCATCCGAAGGCTGTCTTCAAGTCAGAATTCAAGAGGTTCGAAACGCCATGTTGCTGATGATCGACAACTACGACTCCTTTACTTACAACGTTGTGCAATACCTCGGCGAGCTGGGTGCCGAGGTCAAAGTCGTGCGCAACGATGAATTGACCATTGCTGAAATCGAAGCGCTCAAGCCCGAGCGCATCGTCGTGTCCCCAGGCCCTTGCACGCCGACCGAAGCCGGCATCTCTATCGACGCCATCAAGCACTTCGCCGGCAAACTGCCGATCCTCGGCGTCTGCCTCGGCCACCAGTCCATCGGTCAAGCCTTTGGTGGTGATGTGGTGCGTGCCCGCCAGGTGATGCACGGTAAGACTAGTCCGGTATTCCACGAGGACAAGGGCGTTTTCCAAGGCTTGAATCATCCGCTGACCGTTACCCGCTATCACTCGCTGATCGTCAAGCACGATACTTTGCCCGATTGCCTTGAGCTGACCGCGTGGACCCAACACGATGATGGTTCGGTCGACGAAATCATGGGCCTGCGTCACAAGACCCTGAACATTGAGGGCGTACAGTTCCACCCCGAGTCGATCCTGACCGAACAGGGCCATGAACTGTTTGCCAACTTCCTCAAACAAACCGGCGGCACGCGCTAAGGACTTCCCATGAATATCAAGACAGCCCTGAGCCGTATCGTCGATCACCTCGACCTCAGCACCGATGAAATGCGTGACGTGATGCGCGAAATCATGACCGGCCAGTGCACCGAGGCACAGATCGGCGCGTTCATGATGGCCATGCGCATGAAGAGCGAGAGCATCGACGAGATTGTCGGCGCCGTATCGGTAATGCGTGAGCTGGCCGATCAGGTCGAACTCAAGACCCTCGACGGCGTGGTCGATGTGGTGGGTACCGGCGGTGACGGTGCGAATATTTTCAACGTATCCACTGCTTCTTCTTTTGTTGTGGCGGCAGCGGGTTGCACCGTGGCCAAGCACGGCAACCGCGCGGTTTCGGGCAAGAGTGGCAGTGCCGACTTGCTCGAAGCTGCCGGCATCTACCTGAACCTGACGCCGGTGCAGGTTGCCCGTTGCATCGACAACGTCGGCATCGGTTTCATGTTCGCCCAGACACACCACAAAGCCATGAAGTACGCCGCCGGCCCGCGCCGCGATCTCGGCCTGCGTACGCTGTTCAACATGCTCGGCCCGCTTACGAATCCGGCCGGTGTCAAACATCAGGTGGTGGGTGTGTTCAATCAGGCGCTCTGCCGCCCATTGGCTGAAGTTTTGCAACGTCTGGGCAGCAAGCATGTGCTGGTGGTGCATTCGAAGGACGGTCTGGACGAATTCAGTCTGGCGGCGCCGACTTTTGTTGCCGAGTTGAAGAACAACGAGATCACTGAGTATTGGGTCGAGCCGGAAGATCTGGGCATGAAGAGCCAGAGCCTGCACGGTCTGTCGGTCGACGGCCCGGAAGCTTCGCTGGCGTTGATTCGCGATGCGCTGGGCAAGCGCAAGACTGAAAACGGCCAGAAAGCTGCCGAGATGATTGTGCTCAACGCCGGTGCAGCGCTGTACGCCGCCGACGTGGCCAGCAGTTTGAAACAGGGCGTGGAGCTTGCGCACGACGCCCTGCACACGGGTCTTGCTCGGGAAAAACTCGAGGAGCTGGGTGCCTTTACCGCGGTATTCAAAGTGGAGAATGAGGGATGAGTGTACCGACGGTTCTGGAAAACATTCTGGCGCGCAAAGTTCAGGAAGTCGCCGAGCGTAGCGCTCGTGTCAGCCTGAGCGAGCTGGAAAGTCTGGCCAAGGCGGCCGATGCACCCCGTGGTTTCGCCCAGGCTTTGCTGGCGCAGGCCAAGAAAAAACAACCGGCGGTGATTGCCGAAATCAAAAAGGCCTCGCCAAGCAAAGGCGTGATCCGCGAGAACTTTGTTCCCGCCGACATCGCCAAAAGCTACGAGAAGGGCGGGGCGACCTGTCTCTCGGTACTGACTGATATCGATTACTTCCAGGGCGCCGATGCCTATCTGCAGCAGGCCCGTGCTGCTTGCAAGCTGCCGGTGATCCGCAAGGACTTCATGATCGATCCATACCAGATCGTCGAAGCCCGTGCGCTGGGCGCCGACTGCGTGTTGTTGATCGTCTCCGCGCTGGACGACGTGAAAATGGCCGAGTTGGCTTCCGTGGCAAAAGGCGTTGGTCTCGATGTATTGGTGGAAGTGCACGACGGTGATGAGCTGGAGCGCGCGTTGAAAACCCTCGACACGCCACTGGTCGGGGTCAACAACCGTAACCTGCATACCTTCGACGTCAGCCTGGAAACCACCCTCGATCTGCTGCCGCGTATTCCGCGTGATCGCTTGGTGATTACCGAGAGCGGCATCCTCAATCGTGCCGATGTCGAACTGATGGAAATCAGCGACGTGTATGCGTTCCTGGTCGGTGAGGCGTTCATGCGCGCGGAAAACCCGGGCACTGAACTGCAGCGCCTGTTCTTCCCGGAGCGTGGTACTTCGATCAGCGGTTCGACCCTCGACTGATTCGCTCTAGACCGAGTCGAGACCATCGCGAGCAGGCTCACTCCTACACTTGGAATGCGTTCCCCCTGTAGGAGTGAGCCTGCTCGCGATGGGGCCCTGAAATCCGCTAAAGAGATTCAATCTGCCGGAGCCCTCCATGTCGCTGCCAACCCCGCTGACCATCGAAGCCGGCCTGCAAGCCGAACAAGACTTGCTGGCCTCGGTCTGCGCCGGCGAGGCCGAATTCGGCCTGTTGTTCTGGCAACCCAGCGATCGCGCCTTGGTCATGCCGCGCCGCCTTAATCGTCTGCCGGGTTTCGACCACGCCTGCGAAGTCTCCGCTACTGCCGGTTGGCCGGTCCTCCTGCGCGAAACCGGCGGCGAGCCCGTCCCGCAATCAGCAGCAACTATCAACATTGCATTGGTCTACGCCCCGCCACGCAGCGAAGGCGATCTCAACCGTATCGAAACCGGCTACCGCCGTCTGTGCGATCCGATCTGCCAATTGCTGGATGAGTTGGGCGGCACTTCGTCATTGGGAGAAATTGAAGGCGCGTTCTGTGACGGTCGCTTCAACGTCAACCTCGACGGCCGCAAAATGGTCGGCACCGCTCAGCGCTGGCGCCAGAGTCAGGGCGGACAGCGTCCGGTAGGGCTGGTGCACGGTGCGATGCTGGTGGATAACGAGCGGGATTCGATGGTGGCAGCGGTCAATCGATTCAACGAAGCCTGTGGTCTGGAGCAGCGGGTACGCGCGCAAAGCCACATTGCCCTGCATGAAAAATTCAACGCACCACAGGCCTTGGCGCGTCTCGATGAGTTGTTTCGTTCAATGCTGGCGCAGATGTACAGCGTTTAAGCGTTCTCGTCTAACGTGTACCGAAGACCACCATGGTCTTGCCCTTCACATTGACCAGGTTGCGTTCCTCAAGATCCTTGAGAACGCGACCGACCATCTCCCTCGAACACCCGACAATCCGCCCGATTTCCTGACGGGTCACCTTGATCTGCATGCCGTCCGGGTGGGTCATCGCGTCCGGCTGTTTGCACAGTTCCAGCAGGCAACGAGCCACGCGACCGGTAACGTCGAAGAACGCCAGATCGCCGACCTTGCGCGTGGTGTTGCGCAGACGCTGTGCGATTTGTCCGCTGAGCACGTAAAGAATGTCCGGATCCTGCTGCGATAATTCGCGGAATTTCGCGTAGCTGATTTCCGCAGTCTCACACTCGACCTTGGCCCGCACCCAGGCGCTGCGCTGCTGCTCCTGACCAGCCTGCTCGAACAGTCCAAGTTCACCAAAGAAATCCCCGGCGTTGAGATACGCGATGATCATCTCGCGGCCGTCGTCATCCTCGATCAGGATCGTTACCGAGCCCTTGATGATGAAGTACAGCGTGTCCGAACGATCGCCAGCGCAAATGATGTTGCTCTTGGCCGCATGGCGGCGACGTTGGCAATGCATCAACAGCTTGTCGAGGTTCTTGATTTTGGGTGTGGGGGTAATAGCAACCATGGTTGTATCCCGAAAAGACTGCACGGTGATGTTTGATTTTTTTATGAGGCGCTGAAGGCGGTCGCTACACAGCTGGCATGGGGCGCCAGCGAATTGGCGCCAGCTTACCAGACACTTCGTCGAAAATTCGAGAAATTACCTACGCAGTTGGAGCATCCGTCCTAGGAACAGCCGCGCTTTCAGAGCAAAACCCTGTGCTAAGCTGGCGACCCTTTTTTTACAGTGGAGTCTGGGCGATGAAGGCACGCATCCAATGGGCTGGCGAAGCCATGTTCCTCGGCGAATCCGGCAGTGGCCATGTCGTGGTCATGGACGGTCCGCCGGACGCCGGTGGTCGTAATCTGGGTGTTCGCCCGATGGAAATGCTCCTGCTGGGCGTCGGCGGTTGCAGCAACTTCGACGTGGTCAGCATTCTGAAGAAATCGCGCCAGGCTGTTGAAAGCTGTGAAGCCTTCCTCGAAGCCGAGCGCGCAACCGAAGATCCGAAAGTGTTTACCAAGATCCACATGCATTTCGTGGTCAAGGGCCGTGGCCTGAAAGAAGCCCAGGTCAAGCGCGCCATCGAACTGTCCGCCGAGAAGTATTGCTCGGCCTCGATCATGCTCGGTGCGGCTGGCGTGGCGATCACCCACGATTACGAAATCATCGAACTCGGTTGAACCGACATTCAACTATCATAAAAGCAGTGCAGACTCTGGGGATCCCCCTCCTGACGTCTGCATAATGCGCGACTTTTTTCAGGGCGGTGATCGGTCAACCGACGTGTCATCCGCCTGAACAGATAACCAAAATCGCCATCGCGAAGAGGTGTTGACCGTCCTACGCAGGTGCGTTGTTCGCACTTGACGGGCATGCTTGATCACGCGGCCGGGCCGCATACACAGAGAGTTTTCAACGGTGAAAAGCAAACTCAAGCTCCACGGGTTCAATAACCTGACAAAGACCTTGAGCTTCAACATCTATGACATCTGCTACGCGGAAACCCCGCAAGACCAGCAGGCTTACGTCGAGTACATCAATCAAGAGTACAACGCGAAACGTCTGACGCAGATTCTCACCGAAGTTGTCGAGATCATTGGTGCCAACATCCTGAACATTGCCAGTCAGGACTATGAACCTCAGGGCGCCAGCGTCACGATTCTGATTTCTGAAGAGCCGGTAACCCCGACTGAAAGCCAGATTGAAGAGTCCCCGGGCCCGTTGCCCGAAATCATCCTGGCTCACCTCGACAAGAGCCACATCACGGTGCACACCTACCCGGAAATCCACCCGGACGACGGCATTGCCACCTTTCGTGTGGACATCGATGTGTCGACGTGTGGTGTCATTTCACCGCTTAAAGCGCTCAATTTCCTCATTCACCAGTTCGATTCGGACATCGTGACTGTGGATTATCGTGTGCGTGGCTTCACCCGTGATGTTGAAGGCAACAAACACTTCATCGACCACGAGATCAATTCGATCCAGAACTACCTGTCCGAAGACACCCGCGACGCGTACCAGATGACCGACGTGAACGTGTACCAGGAAAATCTGTTCCACACCAAAATGCTGCTGAAGGACTTCGAACTGGACAACTACCTGTTCGGCGATGCTACCAGCAGCCTGTCTCCTGAGCAGCGCGCTCAAGTGACTGAACGTGTGAAACACGAAATGCTCGAAATCTTCTACGCGCGCAACATGCCGACGTAAGAAATCCAAGCGCAAAAAAGGCGACTACTTAGCGGTAGTCGCCTTTTTTATTGCGCAAACACATAACCCTGTAGGCGTGAGCCTGCTCGCGAAGAGGCCCTTAAAGACTCTGAAGCTTCAGATCCGATAAGTACTCTTGGTCATAACCTTCGCCAACAGACTCATCCCGAACTTCACCGGCGCCGGAAAACGGAAACCGCCAGCATCCAGCGCGCTCTCCGCATGATGCTCTTCATCAATACGCATCTGCTCCAGAATCGCCCGGGACTTCTCGTCCTCGGCGGGGAGTTGTTCCAGATGCTCGTTCAAGTGTTTGCACACCTGATGCTCGGTCGCAGCGACAAATCCAAGGCTGACCTTGTCGCTGATCAGCCCGGCCACCGCACCAATCCCGAAGGACATGCCGTAGAACAGCGGATTGAGCACACTGGTGTGGCTGCCCAACTGGTGAATACGCTGTTCGCACCAGACCAGATGATCAATCTCTTCTTCGGCCGCGTGTTCCATGGCTTCGCGCACCTGCGGCAGCTTGGCGGTCAGGGCCTGCCCTTGATACAGCGCCTGGGCACAGACTTCGCCGGTATGGTTGATACGCATCAAGCCGGCGACGTGACGGGTGTCTTCGTCGCTCATCTGCGTGTCTGGCTGCAGAATCGCTGGCGACGGACGGTATGGCTGGCCGCTGAAGGGCAGCAAGGTACGCATCGCGGCATCGGCTTGCAGCAGAAGACGGTCAATCGGCGAGTAGTGACGTTGGGTAGTCATGCTGACCTCCGGGAAGAATCTCGGCGGCCAGTTTAACCGAATCGGCCGGGGAGCGTTTGCGCTGGGTCATGTGGGAGCAGGGCGCTCCCACCGATCTTGAAGTGGATCAGCCCGGCGGCCAGTTCATCTGGCGCTGACCGAGTACGTGCATATGAATGTGGTAGACGGTCTGCCCACCTTTCTCATTGCAGTTCATCACCACCCGGAAGCCGTCTTCGCAGCCCAGCTCCAACGCCAGACGCTGAGCGGTGAAAAGAATGTGCCCGGCCAATGCCTTGTCGTCTTCGGTCAGGTCATTGAGGGTACGCACCGGTTTTTTCGGGATCACCAGAAAGTGTACTGGCGCCTGGGGTGCGATGTCGTGGAACGCCAGAACCTGGTCGTCCTCGTAGATGATCTTGGCCGGGATTTCCCGGTTGATGATCTTGGTGAACAGAGTATCCACTGCTGTTTTCTCCGTGGTGTGGGCTGGTCTGAGTGTACTCACGGGTAAAGAACCCGCCCAGTGTTTTGCCGTAGGACAGTTCAGCGCGGGCAGTAAGCCTTGTTGACCATGCCGACGATGGTGCGGTTGAGCCAACGCGAACCCAGTCGCGGCAGAAACGCGAACCAGCGGTTGCGTCGTCCCGGAATAATGATTGCGCGGTTCTTGTCGAGCGCACGTACGGTATACAGCGCGACTTCTTCGGGGCTCATCAGCAATTTGCTGTCTTTGAGTTTGTCGCTGTTCAACTGCGCGGTGCGGAAAAACGCCGTGCGGGTCGGGCCGGGGCAGAGCACTGAAACCTTAACCGCACTCTGTTTGAGTTCAACTCGCAGTGCTTCGGAGAAGTGCAGCACATAGGCCTTGCTGGCGTAATAGGTGCTCATCCACGGGCCGGGATTGAACGCCGCTACCGAGGCAACGTTGAGAATCTGCCCGCCGCCTTGCAACGCCATGCTATTGCCGATCGCATGGCACAAACGGGTGAGGGCGAGGATGTTCACCTCGATCAAATCCTGCTCGGTCATCCAGTCCTGAGCCAGGAATGGACCACAGGTGCCAATGCCGGCGCAGTTCACCAACAGATCAATTTGCCGGTCACCTTCTTCCAGTTCCAGCAAAAAACCGGACAAGCGCAACGGCTCACCGAGGTCGCAGGCGCGAAACAGCACCTCGACGCCGAAGCGCTGGGTCAACTCGATCGCAATACTTTCCAGCTGATCACGCTGGCGTGCCACCAGAATCAGGCTGCGGCCGCGCCGGGCCAGCGCTTCGGCCATGGCCAGGCCGATGCCGCTTGAGGCGCCAGTGATCAGAGCGTAACGGGTCATGCACTTCTCCATCGCAACAGCTCCGCGCCAGCGACGCAGGTGTCACGGCGGGGAGCGCTGTTCATTCTTTCGCAGAGTCTACAGGGGCCTGCGCCGCTTCGGCTGCATCGTCGGCGGAATTCGCTGCCGGTTCGACCTCGACGTCGATTTCATCGGTAGTTACCGAGCCGCTGTCGTAGCTGCTTTCGAGGCTGGTTTCGTATTCCTGCTGAATGGCGGAGATTCCGCCGAGCATTCCACCTACGAAAAACAGCCCGATGAATACGATCCACAGAGAGCACAGCACCTTGACTGCTGTGCTGTTGGGCGGAGGTGGTGGCCCGTAGCGGTTGGCACCGGTATTGCCCGGCACAACCATGATCACAAAAGGAAAGATGCTGCCCACCAACGGGACAAGATTCAGCAGCCAGAGCCAGCCGGACCAGCCGATATCGTGCAGGCGTTGAACGGTGAACAAAATGCTGATGATGATGAGCGCCAAACCCAGAATGGCAGCGATGAGGCCGCCGATGATCAGGCCACTGGTGGAGTCGGAACTGACAAGGCCGACGGCGATCAGCGCGAAAATGCTGAGAATTGGCAGGCTTACCAGCGTCACGACCATCGTCCAGGCCAGAAAGCGCAGACGTCCGATCCGGCCTTCGACGCTTAACGGTTTGAGCACGGCGAATGCCGGAAGGTTTTCACCAACGCTGGCGCGGGGTGGCGCATAAGGTGAGCTCGGTTCCGCATAGGCGGGCGCGGGGGAATGCTCGTGGACGTCCGACAGATTCAGCTCGATGGCCGTGTCAGATTCGATCCGTGCGTCAATCCCGGTTTTGCTCAGTGCCTGCAGATAAGTCTGCGCATCGCTGTGCGACAGATCACGCTTAAGCGCCACGGTGCTGCCATTGAACAGTCGCTCGATGGCTGCCACATCGCTTTTGAACAAATCCGCCAGATTGAGCTTGGCAGTGGTGATATCGACACCGGGCTGTAGAGCACCGTCGAAGACGATCTTGTAACGGGGTTCGCTCATGGCCGAGGCATCCTTGTCGCGAAGAGAATGAAGGTCGTTAGTGTAAGGCCAGTCCATAAGCGACTGGTTTGATTTTTACCTGGGCCAGCGTTTCGGCAGCTGTGCTGCGCGTTCCTGTGCCTGACGATATTCAGCGTCGAGTCGAGCGATCAACTGATCCACGTCTGGCAGATCGTCGATCTGCCCCACGCCTTGCCCGGCTGACCACACGGTCTTCCAGGCTTTGGCTTCATCGCTGATCGGTTTGAGCTTGTCGCCAAAATTCACTTCGCCCTTACCTTGTAGCGCTGCCATGTCGAAACCGGCCGCCTCCAGGCTTTGGCGCATGAAACTGGCCGGCACTCCCGACACCGCTGGAGTATGGATGATGTCGGCCGCTTTGGCTGTGAGCAGCATCTCCTTGTAGGCGTCAGGTGCATGACTTTCGGTGGTGCCGATAAAGCGCGTACCGAAGTAGGCCAAATCCGCTCCGAGCATCTGTGCGGCGAGAATCTCATGGCCGTGGTTAAGACATCCTGCAAGCAGCAGGGTTTTGTCGAAGAACTCGCGGATCTCGGCGATCAGCGCAAACGGGCTCCAGGTGCCGGCATGGCCGCCGGCGCCGGCCGCTACTGCAATCAGGCCGTCGACACCAGCCTCGGCTGCCTTCTCGGCATGCCGGCGGGTGGTGACATCGTGGAAGACCAGGCCGCCATAACTGTGCACTGCATCGACCAGTTCCTTCACCGCGCCGAGGCTGGTGATAACGATCGGCACCTTGTGCTCCACGCAAATCGCCAGATCCGCCTGCAAGCGTGGATTACTGTTGTGCACGATGAGGTTCACCGCGTACGGCGCGGGGTTGTCCAGCGTCGCGAGGCCCGCTTCGATCTGTTCCAGCCAAGCCTTGAACCCGCTGCTTTCGCGCTGGTTCAGCGCCGGAAAACTGCCGACCACGCCATTACTGCAGCAGGCCAGCACCAGTTCAGGGTTGGAAATCAGGAACATCGGCGCCGCCACCACAGGCAGGCGCAGACGTTGTTCGAGCAAAGCGGGCAGCGACATTGGAAGTACCCCGAAGTGATTGACTTGTTGAAGTTAGAACGGCTTGACCACGACCAGAATTACGATAGCCAGCAATATCAGAACCGGCACTTCATTGAACCAGCGATAAAAGACATGGCTGCGGGTGTTCTCGCCACGGGCAAAGCGTTTTACCTGTGCGCCGCACATATGGTGGTAACCGATCAGCAAGACGACCAGGGTCAGTTTGGCGTGAATCCAGCCGCCCATGCTGAAGATGCCCGGGTTGAGATAGATCAGCCAGCCGCCGAAGATCAGCGTGGCGATCATTGCCGGGCCCATGATGCCGCGATACAGCTTGCGCTCCATGATGCTGAAGCGTTCTTTGCTGACCGTGTCTTCACTTTGCGCGTGATAAACGAACAGTCGCGGCAGGTAAAACAGGCCGGCAAACCAGCAAACGACGCTGAGGATGTGCAACGCTTTGATCCACAGATAGAGCATTTTTAGTTATTCCCTGATTCACGGTAAGCCGGATAGTAGAGGCTTGAGCGTCCGCGCGTCACCTTGACGGTTGTCGCAGGGCCGCGTGGCCCCTATTATCGACGGCTTTCCAGTGGGTTCGTTGAGGGCAGGTTTATGGTCAAGGTCGGTATCGTCGGCGGCACGGGTTACACCGGTGTCGAACTGCTGCGTCTGTTGGCACAGCATCCGCAGGCAGAAGTGGTGGTGATCACTTCCCGATCCGAGGCCGGTCTGGCCGTGGCTGACATGTACCCCAACCTGCGCGGCCACTACGACGGTCTGGCCTTCAGCGTGCCGGACATCAAGACCTTGGGCGCCTGTGACGTGGTGTTCTTCGCCACACCGCATGGTGTCGCTCACGCTTTGGCAGGTGAACTGCTGGCGGCGGGCACCAAGGTTATCGATCTGTCGGCGGACTTCCGTCTGCAAGACGCTGAGGAGTGGGCCAAATGGTACGGTCAGCCGCACGGTGCGCCGGAGTTGCTGGACGAAGCGGTTTACGGTTTGCCGGAAGTCAATCGTGAGCAGATCAAAAAGGCTCGCCTGATCGCGGTGCCAGGCTGCTATCCGACCGCTACTCAGTTGGGTTTCTTGCCGTTGCTTGAAGCGGGTCTGGCTGATGCTTCGCGTCTGATCGCCGACTGCAAATCCGGTGTCAGCGGTGCTGGTCGCGGTGCGGCTGTAGGCTCCCTGTACTCGGAGACGTCGGAAAGCATGAAGGCTTACGCGGTGAAAGGTCACCGTCACCTGCCGGAAATTCGCCAGGGTCTGCGTCGCGCAGCGGGCGGCAAGGATGTCGGTCTGACATTCGTCCCGCATCTGACGCCGATGATCCGTGGTATTCACTCCACGCTTTACGCGACCGTGGTTGATCGCTCGGTGGATCTGCAGGCGCTGTTTGAAAAGCGTTATGCCAACGAACCGTTCGTCGATGTAATGCCAGCCGGCAGCCATCCGGAAACCCGCAGCGTGCGTGGCGCCAACGTTTGCCGTATTGCGGTTCACCGTCCGCAGGATGGCGATCTGGTAGTGGTGTTGTCGGTGATCGACAATCTGGTCAAAGGCGCGTCGGGGCAGGCTGTGCAGAACATGAACATCCTGTTTGGGCTGGACGAGCGTTTTGGTCTTTCCCATGCTGGCATGCTGCCGTAACACATTATCCGGCACAGCAAAAAGGCCCGTCGAACGGGCCTTTTTGCATTCTGAACAGCTGGTCGGGTTTATTGATATACCGTAACAATAGTTGACCGATTTTCTCGGACAAGCGGATAATGCGCGTCATCACGCATTATGGCGGCGTAACGCCGGGAGATAGTCAGCATGAGCGTCGAATCCTTCACCCCCACGGCTTTGCAATTCACCCACGGTGCTGCGCACAAGGTGAAGAGCCTGGTCGATGAAGAGGGGAATGATCGCTTGAAGCTGCGCGTATTCGTTACGGGCGGCGGTTGTTCAGGGTTTCAGTACGGTTTCACCTTCGATGAAGATGTAGCCGAGGACGACACCATCGTCGAGCGCGAAGGCGTGAGCCTGGTGGTTGATCCGATGAGCTTCCAGTACCTCGCTGGTGCCGAAGTGGACTACCAGGAAGGTCTGGAAGGTTCGCGCTTCGTGATCAAGAACCCGAACGCCACCACGACTTGTGGTTGCGGATCTTCGTTCTCGATCTGATCGCACTTCGCTGCACACAATAAAACGCCGCAGAGCCTTTGGTTCTGCGGCGTTTTTTGTTGGCGACGTTTGGGTTAGTTGGGGTAGATGGCGCCGAGTACGCGCAGGCCTTTTGCTCCAGTGACACTCGGCCGGTTGGCGGCGATGCCCTCCAGGCAGCAATGGGCGAGCCAGGCGAACGCCATGGCTTCAACCCAGTCAGGATCAACGCCGTGGGTGGCGGTGCTGGCTACCTTAGCGTCCGGCAGCAGATCGGCCAGCCGCTTCATCAGCGTGGCATTGTGTGCGCCGCCACCGCAGACCAGCAGCTCTTGAGTGTCCGTTTGAGCGCTTTGCAGCGACTCGACAATAGTCAGCGCCGTCAGCTCCAGCAGCGTGGCCTGTACGTTTTCAGACGGGAAGGCCGGCAGACCTGACAAGTGCTGCTCCAGCCAAGGCAAGTTGAAGACTTCTCGCCCGGTACTTTTCGGGCCTTTAGTCACAAAGAAGGGGTCGCTGAGCAATGCCTTCAGCAGGGATGGCTCAACTGTCCCGGTGGCTGCCCACTGGCCGTCACGATCGTATTTTTCGCCGCGTTGCTGGTGAATCCAGGCATCCATCAGCACATTCCCCGGCCCGCAGTCGAAACCGGCTACAGGTTTTGTCGTCTCTATGAGGCTGAGATTGCTGAAACCGCCCACATTCAAGACCGCCTGGTTACCGCTACGCTCTTCGAACAAAGCTTCATGGAAGGCGGGCACCAGAGGGGCGCCTTGACCGCCGGCAGCGACATCGCGGCTGCGGAAGTCGCTGACCACTGTGATACCCGTCAGCTCGGTCAGCAGGGCAGGGTTACCAATCTGTACGGTGAAACCGCGAGCGGGTTCATGGCGAATGGTCTGGCCGTGGCTGCCGATCGCACGAATGGCTTCAGGTTGGAGGTTTTGCTGATTGAGCAGGGTGTGGATACCCTGCGCGGCAAGCTTCACCCAGTTCTGCTGGGCAATCGCCGAACGGGCGATCTCGTCAGGGCCGCTGGCGCACAAGCCAAGCAGCTCGGCGCGCAGGGAATCAGGCATGGGAATGTAGTGCGTGGCGAGCAGATTGATCGGCGAGGTCTGTTCGATCAGGGCGATGTCCAGACCGTCGAGGCTGGTTCCGGACATCACACCGATATACAGGGCCATGTCTTAGCGCTTGCTCGAGGCCAGCATGGTGGCCTTCTCTTGGTCCATGCGCGCCATCAGCGGCTGACTCTGAGCCAGGAAGCGGGCGCGTTCGGCCTTGGCAATCGGATCGGCCATTGGCAGCTTCTGGCCCAGTGGATCGACATGTACGCCGTTGACCTGGAACTCATAGTGCAAGTGCGGTCCTGTGGACAGCCCTGTCGTGCCGATGTAACCGATTACTTGACCCTGCTTGACCGTGCCGCCGGTTTTCACACCTTTGGCGAAGCCTTGCATGTGGCCGTATAGCGTACGGTAAGTGTTGCCGTGCTGAATGATTACAGTGTTGCCGTAACCGCCGCGGCGACCGGCCAACAGTACTTTACCGTCACCGGCAGCCTTGATCGGCGTGCCGCGTGGGGCTGCGTAATCGACGCCTTTGTGCGCGCGGATCTTGTTGAGGATAGGGTGTTTGCGGCCCATGGAGAACTTCGAGCTGATGCGGGCAAAGTCCACCGGCGTTCGGATGAACGCCTTGCGCATGCTATTGCCGTCGGCCGTGTAATAGCTGCTGTTGCCTTGCTTGTTGGTGTAACGCACGGCGGTGTAAGTCTTGCCGCGGTTGGTGAAGCGGGCGGACAGGATCGGGCCATTGCCAACAGCTTTACCGTTGACCACTTTCTGTTCGTAGATCACATCGAATTCGTCACCCTGGCGGATGTCTTGTGCGAAGTCGACGTCGTAGCCGAATACGCTGGCCATATCCATGGTCAGGCTGTGCGATAGGCCAGCACGCGCGGCGGATTGTGACAACGAACTGTTGATCACGCCATGGACGTAGGCAGTGCGAACAGTAGGTTTTGCAGTAACCCGGTTGAAAGCGTAACCCTTGTCATTCTTGGTCAGGGTGATGGTTTCAACATCGCTGACCTTGCTGTGCAGGCTGGTGAGCTGGCCTTCCGGGTTCAGTTCGAATTCGAGCTTCTGGCCGCGTTTGAGCTGGCTGAACTGTTTGGCTTGCTTGTCGCTGGCCAGTATTTCATGCACGGCTGTGGCTGGAAGGCCGACTTTTTCGAACAGTGTCGAAAGCGTATCGCCCTTGGAAACGACGACTTCCCGGTGACCTGGAGCTTTCGGTTTTTCCGCGAGAGGTTCTGGAGCAGGTTTGGCTTCTGCGGTTTGCGGAGCGTTTTCTTCGGTGTTTTCGATTTGTGCAAACGGTGAGGCTACTGGCTCATTTGTGGCTTGAGCGGCGTCAGCAGCGTCTTGATCTTGTGTCAGTTGTTCAGCAGGACTTTCCAGTTCAAGGCTCAGGGTCGTCTTTTTGGCTTCAACATCACTGGAAGGAAATACCAGGAGCGCCAGGCTGAGAAGGGCGGCGATACCACTTGCGGCGAGCAGGTGGGTCTTCGGGTAAAGCGGTGGCGCTTTAGACGGTTCAGTGGTCATAAGTAATTTTGACTTTGAAAAGTGATGAATTGGAAAAGATGAATGACATGATGAAGATGAAATAACTGTATAAAATATAACCAAATCATCTCTGAAGCAAGTCTACAGACATCACGTCTGTGGATTGGTGTCCGTGCGCCGGGCAAAACTTGTAATTGGTGCGCGATCTTGTATGGTTGGTTCCCTTTGAATCTGAGCCTTGCGGGTCTGTTATGAAGTCGGTTGAAGAGCAGCTAGCGCTGATTAAACGTGGTGCGGAAGAACTGTTGGTTGAGTCCGAGCTGATCGAAAAGCTCAAGCGTGGCCAACCGCTGCGTATCAAGGCTGGTTTCGATCCAACCGCTCCGGATCTGCACTTGGGTCACACCGTGCTTATTAATAAGCTTCGCCAGTTCCAGGATCTGGGGCATCAGGTGATCTTCCTTATAGGTGATTTCACCGGGATGATCGGTGATCCGAGTGGCAAAAGCGCAACTCGTCCTCCGCTGACTCGCGAGCAGGTTCTCGAAAACGCTGAAACCTACAAGACTCAGGTTTTCAAGATTCTTGATCCGGCGAAAACCGAAGTTGCCTTCAACTCCACCTGGATGGATCAGATGGGGCCGGCGGACTTCATTCGTCTGACTTCGCAATACACTGTCGCTCGTATGCTTGAGCGTGATGACTTCGACAAGCGCTACACCACCAATCAGCCGATCGCTATTCACGAGTTCCTCTATCCGCTGGTTCAGGGTTACGACTCGGTCGCTCTGCGTGCGGACGTCGAGTTGGGCGGTACCGATCAGAAGTTCAACTTGCTGATGGGGCGCGAGCTGCAGCGTGGTTATGGTCAAGAAGCTCAGTGCATTCTGACCATGCCGCTGCTCGAGGGGCTGGATGGCGTCAAGAAGATGTCCAAATCGTTGGGCAACTATGTCGGCATTCAGGAAGCTCCGGGCGTCATGTACAGCAAGCTGGTTTCGATTCCGGATGCGCTGATGTGGCGCTACTTCGAATTGCTCAGCTTCCGCTCCATGGATGAGATCAATGCGTTCCGCGCTGATGTGGAGGCGGGTGCTAATCCGCGTGACATCAAGATCAAGCTGGCGGAAGAGATCGTTGCGCGCTTCCATGGTGAGGAGGCTGCGGCTAATGCTCATCGTGCAGCGGGTAACCGTATGAAGGATGGTGAGTTGCCGGATGATCTGCCGGAAATCGAATTGGCATCTGCTGAGGATATGCCGATCGCTGCCGTCCTTAATAAAGCAGGGCTGGTGAAGAACTCTGCGGCGGCGCGCGATCTGCTCGCTTCCGGTGGTGTGCGTGTAGATGGTGAGGTCGTTGATCGTTCCTTTATATGCGTAGTGGGTGCGACCCATGTTTGCCAGGCTGGCAAGAAGGCTTTTGCACGCATCACGCTGAAATCTGAATAAAGTCGAAATTAGTGGTTGACGGCAGATTCTGGAAGTCTATAATTCGCCCCACTTCCGGCGCAGTCGAAACGGAAAACTCCTTGAGATTCAATGAGTTAAGTAGGTTTCGAGAGCGGGTTGCTTCAGTTCATCGAAGCCTGGAAGGAGTTGAAAGAGCGGTGATGTTTGGCTCTTTTAACGGTTCGATCTTCTCGGTCGAAAGCGGAGAAAAAGAGGTGTTGACAACAGCGAGTAACGCTGTAGAATTCGCCTCCCGCTAACGAGAGATCGGAAGCGCAAGTGGTTGAAGTTGTTGAAGAATTCTTCGAAAACTTCTGAAAATAATCACTTGACAGCAAATGAGGCTGCTGTAGAATGCGCGCCTCGGTTGAGACGAAAGATCTTAACCAACCGCTCTTTAACAACTGAATCAAGCAATTCGTGTGGGTGCTTGTGGAGTCAGACTGATAGTCAACAAGATTATCAGCATCACAAGTTACTCCGCGAGAAATCAAAGATGTAACCAACGATTGCTGAGCCAAGTTTAGGGTTTCTTAAAAACCCAAAGATGTTTGAACTGAAGAGTTTGATC